>DASWYO010000032.1:0-128261 GCA_036404915.1 Lysobacteraceae bacterium | reverse complement strand
CCTGTCGCCGCTGCAGATGCGCAGCCTGCTTTCCGACCCGGCGGTGAACACGCCGCAGGGTGGCGGCGTGGCCGGCGCCATCGGCGTGATGCCCGACCTGCGCGGCATCATCGAGACCACGCTCGGCCTGGCGCCCGATGTCTACCTGCGCGATCACGTCGGCGACACCGGCGCGGTGCCGTCCACCGGAGCGATCAGCGCCAGCCCCGACGTGATCCTGCGCCCGACCGCGGTCGCCGACCCGAACGCGGCGTTCGGCGAGGGCAGCGGCACCGAGAACAGCAACACGCTCGGCCACGAAGCGGAAACCGGTCACGACAACGTCGTGTACGTGCGCATGCGCAATCGCGGCGCCGCGCAGGCGGACGACGTGCGCGCGACGGTGTACTGGAGCCCGGTCGCCACCCTGCTGACGCCCGACCTGTGGAACCCCATCGGCACCTCCGCGCCGGTCGACGTCCCCGTGGGCGATACGCTGGTCGTCACCGACGCCATCACCTGGCCTGCAGCCGACATTCCCGCGCCGGGGCATTACTGCTTCGTCGCCACGCTCGACCATCCGCGCGACGGTGCGCCGCCGCTGCCGCCCGGCCCGCCGAATTTCGACTGGGATGCGTTCCGTGCCTACATCCGCGCCCACAACAACGTCACCTGGCGCAACTTCAACGTCGTGAATCCGCCGCCGGATCCGCAGGCCATGGCGATGCTGCCGTTCCTGATCACCGGCACGCCCGATCGATCCCGCGCCTTCGACTTCGAGATCATCCGCCGGCTCCCGAAGGAAGCGCAGCTCGCACTGGATGTACCGCGCGGCCTCGCCCGGCAGATCGCGGGCGCTGCGGCGTGGAAGGAAGAAGCCTCGAGGGAAAAGGGCCACGCCATCCTCGCCCTGCCCTCGCTGTCGCGCCTGCCGGTATGCGGCCTCAAACTTCCGCGTGGTGCGCGCCTGCCCGCACGCTTCCTCGTCCGTGGCGCAAAGCCCGAACGCATGGAGGGCGCCAGCATCACCATCCGCCAACTGTACGAAGGCGAGGAAGTCGGCCGCATCACCTGGCACTTCTCGATGCGCAAGCGGAAGGCGCTCGCCTGACAGGGCCCTGGCGTCACATGCCACAGGTGCGCCGCATCGTCCCGCCTGTCCCGTGCCGGCTGCCATGCGAATGGCAGCCGGCATGACACGCCACTGACATGCTGACCTGCTGCAATCGCGGGTCATTCCGTGGACAGGTGTGACATGCGCAAGACCGTTCCGTGTTTCCTTCCATCGCTGGCAGCGGCGCTCATCGCCGTGGCCTCGCTCGCGTCGCAGGCCACGGCCGCGTCACCGCGCCCGGCATGGGTGGTGTCCGAAATCCGCGCATGGAACCAGCCCTACGCCGCCACCGCATCCGGCGAGCTGGACACCAAGCTTGCCAAGATGGCCGCCGACCCGTTCACCTTCTATCGCGGCACCGCGCATCTGTTCCATCGCGACATGGCGACCTGGCCCGCCTCGGCATACACCACGACGCAGACCGGCCAGACCTGGATCGGCGGCGACGCGCATCTGGCCAACTTCGACGCCGCACGCGACAGCAGCGGCACCGCCGTGTTCCGCGTATCGGATTTCGACGAGGGATACCTGGGCCAGTACGCCTGGGACCTGCGTCGCCTCGCCGCCAGCATGGTGCTGGCCGGACGGGCCAACGGCCTTGCCGACGCCGACATCCGCACGGCGATCGGCACGCTGGTGGGCGCGTACGCCGACAAGATGGCCGACTTCAAGGGCAGCAGCGTGGAGGCGTCGTTCCGGCTGGTCAAGAGCAACACCACCGGCGAAATCGACGACCTGATCGACGCGGCCGACGCGAAGACGCGCGCGTCGCTGCTGTCGAAGCACACCCAGGTCTCGGGCAGCGCCCGCACCTTCAAGACGACATCGGAACTCGTGGCCGTTCCGGCCGCCACGCGCAGCAACCTCATCGGTTCGATGTCGGGCTACGTCACCTCGATCGCCGCCTCCAAGCGGCATCCCGCCGCCTTCTACACCGTGAAGGACGTGCGGCAGAAGCTGGGATCGGGCGTCGGGAGCCTCGGCCGGTTGCGCTATTACGTGCTTGTCGAAGGCGCCTCGTCTTCGACCTCGGACGACGTGATCCTGGAATTCAAGCAGGAGTCGTCCAGCGCCGTCGCGCAGATCGTGCCCGGCAACCTGCCGGCCCTCTGCTATGGCGCGCACGAAGGCCAGCGCGTCGCGCGTACCGCCAAGGCGCAGGTGCTCAATGCCGACGTGCTGACGGGCTGGACCAGCGTCGCAGGCCGGCCCTACTGGGTGCACGAGAAATCGCCGTTCCAGGAAGACGTCGACGCCACCGCGTTCGACAGCGCCGCCAAGCTCGACACCGCTGCGATCTATTTCGGCCAGGCGCTCGCCTCCGCCCATGCCCTCGCCGACCAGGACTACGACGCCTCGGTCGTCGGCTACAGCATCGACAAGCAGGTCAGCGACGCCATCACCAGCAAGAGCGGACTGAAAATCGAGATCGCGAATTTCGCCTTCGCCTATGCCGACCAGGTCGCACTGGACTGGGCCGCGTTCGTGGACGCGTACGACGCCGGCGTGCCCTTGTACTGAGACACGACATGCGTGTCGATACGCGATGCGGGCGGAACCTGCGCGCTCACGCAAGGCGGGTATCGGCCCGCCTTGCGTGCTTGCCGTCGCGACAATCGACGGCCGTTACGGGCAGGGCGTCCCCTCGCCCGGCAACTCGATGGGCATTTCCGGGACCCAGCCGCCGTTGCCGTTGTTCGGCTCGCAGGTGGGCACGCTCGACGCCCAGGACGTATTCGTCGAGGAAATGACCTCGGCGCCGTAGACGGTATCCATCGCCAGAACGGCGACACCCTCTTCGATGTCGATGGTCGGGATCTGCGCAAGCTCCACATCGAAGCCGTCGGCCGACGGGTACTGCGCCACCCAGGCATTGAGTGCGGCCGGATCCGCCGCGACGGCCATCGAGTCGAGGATGACATAGGCGAACGATGTCGAAGCCACCGCGGTCGTGCCCTGCTTGAGGATCAGGGTTCCCGTGCCGGCGGAGTCCGGGACGAGCGTGCCGTAGCCGGTGATGTCGATCGCCAGCTGGGACACGTCCAGCGTCGTGGCGCTCATCGCCTCGGCGGCGCGCTTCCACTTGATGGTCAGCTTGCCGCGATACGTCGTGCTATCGACGCCCTGCGACGTCTCCGTTCTCGTCACTTCGCTCTCGAACTGTTTATCGCATGCCGTCAAACCCATGCAGATCAGAACCGCGAATGCAATGCCATGCAATTTCATTGATTCCTCCATGAAGCCCCCGGGATCGGAAGCCCGTCGATGCTCAGGCGTCCGATCGCGGAAGAACGTGCGGATCATCACGGATGCGAGGATGCCCGTCGTTGCGGCCCGGATACGCATCGAGCGCCTGAGGGAGCGAGCCCCTGCCGTTTCGCCATGGACGGCCGGAGTGTGCATGCCTCGCCCTCGCGACTGCCTAGACCATAGTGATTCCGGCTCGCAGCCAGAATGGGCTCACCCATTCCCGGGCCATCAGCGATTCTCGCCACCGAACCAACACGAATCCGCGTGCTGGCGCGACAGGAGGTAGTGACGATGGCCGGTGATTCTCCGAAGAAACACGTACGTGCTGCTGTCGAAACATTGAGAAACATCGCCAGCCAGGTCAGTGGAAAGTCCGCGAAGCAACTCCAGGGCGGCGATTCACTTGCCGACGACCTCGGCTACGACGACCGTGAGCTCGAAAACCTGGCCGTCTGGCAGCGACAGGTCGGCAATGCACTCAGGACGGACGACGGACGGACCAGGATTCTCGCCAAGCATCTGGAGGGAAAAAGCGTGAGGCAGGTTCTGGACGAAACGCTGAAGCGTTCGATTGGTGTCGAACGCAAGGACGACGAACTCGACAAGCTGATTTCCGAGGCGAGGACGATGCTATGAACATGCATGCAAGGACACGAAACGGCAGGACCCTCGTTCTGGCGATCTGCGCAGTCATGGGTGCCGCCGGCAGCGCGATGCCCGCACTCGCGAAGGATGACGATGGAGCCTGTGAATGGGCGTTGCGCGTCGCGGATCGCTCCGCCACACCGGGCCGCGTACAGGGGCCGGCGAGACTCGCGCTGCAGCGGGACGCGGGTGAAGGCACCATCGGCGTCGCCGACATCGCGGTGATGTCATCGCAGGCATGCTCGATCGACGAAAATCCGGGACATCGCTATCTGGATTACGGTCTGGAATACCACCTCGACACCAATCCGGATGGGCCGGCCGAACGGGTTTCGGCATCGATCGCCTACACCCGGACATGGAGTCCGCCTACGCGGGATTCGGAGGATCCCCATCGTACGCTGCAACTGTTCGGCGAGTTCGGCCGGGATATCGAAGGCGGTCGTTCGGTTGCGCACCTGGGTGCCGGATTCGCGTCCTTCCCGACCACGCATCAGGGCGCGTTCCGCCGCAGCCTTCTGGGCGGTGAATTCGGCCGCAGCGACGGCGACGACCCCACCCCGCTGTTCGTCTACGAGGTCCTGCCGCAGGTCGACTATTTCGTCGGTTACCAGCCCAAGGACATCGACGACAGGTTGGGCGCCGCCTATGCAGGTGGCAGTGTCAAGCTGGAATGGGTCCCTTTCCCTCGCAAGCGCGAACGACTGCACGGGTTCTATGCATCCGCCGGATGGACCGGCCAGCGCAAGTTGTGGGGCGACGATCTCCTGCCGGATACCTACACCTGGACATCCGCGAGCATCGGCTATCGCTTCGAGCCGGAGGTTGCGAGCGGAAGGTCATCCATCGCGATCGCGCTGGATTACGAAAAAGGGCGTTCGCCTGACAACGGCTTCATCAGCAGCGAGGGCTTCGTGCTGGCGCTGAAATACAGCCTTGGCATGACGCGCTGAGCGACGATGCGTGCGCTGCCTGCATCCTGCGCCGCAAAGCACCGACCAGACGGAAACTGTTGCCGCGCATCGCCGAGCATTCTGCCCGACGATGCCAATCCCTGCACAACGCCCTGCATCGGCACTTGCTGCAGGGCGTGATGGGCGCGGTCAGCGCACGTCGGGCGGCACGTACTCGAAACTCGGTCCTGCGGTCATGCCGTCCTTCCAGGGGGTGACCATCAGCTCCAGCGCCTTGTACTTGAGGTCGTACATCAGCGGCACCGCCTTCATCAGTTCCGGGGGATTGCCGTTGACCGCGTCGTGGATCGACCTCAGCAGCGTCATGTAGGTGCGATTGAACGCCAGCGTCTTCTGGTGGAGTTCGGAGCCCGGCGGGTAGTGCGCCATCTTCGGGTTCGGCTGCATGTTCCAGGCCGCATCCCAGTCGACCTCGGCGGGCGGGCCGTTCGGCGGTTCGTTCGCCTTGTCGGTAGGCAGGTAGCGGCGCTCGCACATGATCTCGTTGAAGCGGAAGTAATGCGCATACTCCACGTCCTCGCCGAACAGCGTGCTGTCGGAGTCGATGATCGTGTCGTTCACGCCCTCGCCCTGGCCGACGATTTCGTCGATGGCGAGGATCGCATCCTGCAGGCAGCGCACCGCCACCAGCTTGCCGCCGCCACCATAGTAGTGATGCGGCTGCATCTGTCGTTCCAGGTCGCCGTTGAAGATCCCGCCCGGCGTGGTGCGATCGAGCTGGACCAGCGCGATCTTGAGCGACTTGTAGAACTGGCCGATGGTGTCCCAGTGATCCGGCTGCGGGGGAGAAAGACGCTTCGCGGGCTTCTCGATGTCGAGGAAGACCTGGATCGTGTCCTTGTCGAACTTCTGCAGTGGCACCAGGAACAGGTCCGCCGAATGCGGCAGGTAGGTCGGATATTCCGGGATGAATTCCGGATGATCGATCACGGGGCGACCACCGATGGCGTTGAGGATGTTGCACGCGAGCAGCATGTGCAGCATCTCTTCCATCACCACGCCCTGGATGGCCTGCGCGGCGAAGGTGTTGGTGCCGTCCTTGATCGAATACAGCGCGCACAGATAGGTGGGAATCGTCGCATGTTCGATCTCGATGGCCGTCTGCAGGTGCCCGCGCAATGCCTCCAGCGACATGATGTCTGGCTCGGGCAACGTGTCGGGTGCGGCGTCTGGCCCGGCATCCGCGAAAGCGACGACGTCCGCGCCGGCCACCCCGACATCGTAGGTGAGCATGTGGCGCTTGCCTCCATCCCGCGCGCGCTTCAGCAGCGGCCGGCCGGACTGCGCGAGATCCTCTGCGTGCGGATGGGTGTCCCGTTCGGCATTCATGGCGTTCATGGCGGTCATGGCTCCAGGTGCTTCAGCACGGCCTCGGCAGTCTTGAACGCCAGGGCAGTCATGGTGAGGGTCGGATTCGACGTGCCGAGCGTGGGCATGTTGCCGCAGCCGGCGAGATACAGATTCTCGTGATCCCAGGCGCGGCCGTTGGCATCCACCACCGAGTCCTCCGGCGAATAGCCCATCCGGTGCGTGCCGACGATGTGGCCCGCGCCGCGGAAGGTGTAGCCGCGCCCCCGCCAGGTGACGTAATCGGGCTCGGTCGGGCTGTATTCGGTGCGGTCGTCGATGCCGTTGGCGGCGAAGATCTGGTCCGACACCTCCTTGGCCGCCTTGAACGACTTGCGCATGTAGTCCGAGGCGTCGTAATGGATCACCGGGCGATAGTTGTCGAGCTGATCCTTGTACTTCGGATCGATCACCACCCGGTTGTTCGGGTCCGGCGCCTGCTCGCATTCGAAATGCAGCAATGCCTGGCGCGTGATGACTTCGTTCAGGTGCGTGCGCAGCGCCTTGCCGAACATGCTGGCGCCGATCACCGCGTTGGCCACATCCGAACCCGGCGCGAAGGTCGGCCACGACCAGCCCCAGTTGTCGATGGGCGAAATCCAGGCCGCGAAGTCCCTGCGGAATTCGCCATCGCGGAAGGTCGGGATGTAGGTGGTGCACCCCGGGCCGCGATACGGCCAGATCTTCTCGCGGAACAGGCCCCAGGTCAGCAGCACCTGGTGGTCCATCAGGTTGCGGCCGACCTGGTCGCTGCGGTTCGCCGCATCGGACGCGAGGAGGATCTTGGCGTTCTCGATCGCGCTGCAGGCGAGGATGTAGATCGTGCCGCGCGCAACCTGTGTGCCGTATTCGGTCGAATCGGGCTGCGCATAGGTCTTGTACACCACGCCGTCGATGCGCTTCGTTTCCGGGCAGATCAGCAGCGACGACGCCACCGACTGGGTGATGATGTCCAGGTGCGTGCTGTCGGCCTTGTTCAGCGTCTTCAGCGCGTTGTACTTGGCCTGCACCGGACAGATCGGCACGCAGCTGGAATTGCCCTCGCAGCGCTCGCCGGTGTACGGGTTCCACAGCGAGCCGACGACCTGGTAGGTGCTGTCGGTGATCGTCAGGTGGAGTCGCTTCTCCTCGGCATTCCAGACGGTCGTGCCGTAGCGGTACGTCGGGTTCGGAATGGAATTGCGCCCCTGCGGCATGCTCACGCAGGTCACGTTGTACTGCTGGCCGTCGAGCGTGACCTGCAGGTCCTGGCTGTGCTTCATCCAGACGTGATCCTGGTAACTCTGCGGGATCTTGTACATCGGGAACACATAGTCGGGCCCGTAGTTCTGCGGACCCATGTCAGGCCCCACCTGTGCGGCGACATCGCCGGAGACGCCGATCTCGTTCTCGGCCATCTCGTAGTACGGCACCAGGTCGGCGTAGCTGATCGGCCAGTCGACACCCTGCCCGTACAGCGTCTGCATCCGGAAATCGTTCGGCAGCATGCGCGGCACGTTGCCCAGCCAGTGCATCGTCGTGCCGCCGGGCGCACGCAGGCAGTCGCTGGCGAACGGCAGCGGCCCCATCTGCACGAAGTAGCCGGTGTCGTACGGCGTCTTCGCCTGGATCTGCAGCACGTCGGGCGACTGCGCATCCTCGATGTCGGGATACGGCGTGTTCGTCGCCTTGATCGTCGACGCGTAGAAGGTCTGCAGGTAGTTCTGGTAGGTGTCGTAGGCACGCTCGGGGTCGAGCGCGATGCCGGCTTCCAGGCCGGCTTCCATCAGCAGCACGCGCTTGCCGGCCTGGGTCAGGATCTTGGTCAGCACGCATCCGGCGATGCCGGAGCCGACGACCACCACATCGTATTCGTTGCTCATCGTTACCTTCCGTTGGCTCGGGCGCTGGCGACAACGCCGTGGCAGGAACACTGAATGGAGCGCCGCATGGCGCGCCGCGCGGGCGCCGCGGTGGATGCGTCAGGCGGGAATGCGGATCGGCGGTTCGGCCCATGAGCCGTAACCGGGCTGCTTCGCACCCGGCGGATGCGCTTCGGCCACCTCCCACATCAGCCCCTGCACATACGAGGGGCCATCGATCTGGGTGGACGCGACGTTCGCCGATTCGCCGATGCCGCTGTACCACTCGCCGGTGTACCACATCAGGATGATGACCTTGGCGGTCGCGTCGTACGACGAATCCGGCATCAATCGCGAACGGATCGCCGCATCGATCGCGGTGTCGTCAGGCAGCGCGAGAATGGCTGCGGCTTCCTCGAAGAACAGCGCGAGCACATTTGCCGCGGTGTTGTTCGACAGGATGTCGAAATAGGTCTGCGTCATGCCCGTGCCTTCGAGCTCGACGGCCTCGAATCCGGTCAGGCGTGCGGAAATCGCGAGAAACAGGGATTGCGTGTTCTGGCTGTCCATGGCGTGTGTCCTGTCACGGCCCCCTGCGCGAGGGCGACGACTCCGCAATCCGTGCGGCTCGGTACATGCATGTTCGATGCGTGCGGCCCGGCGCGTGCGCGTGGCACGGCGCCGCGCAGGTCGATGTCAGGGTGCGTCTGCGGATGTCTGCAGCCGGATGCGGCCGACCTTCACGCCGTTGCCTGCCGCCTGGGCGCGCAGTTTCTGTCCGACCAGCAGATTGGTGGGCTCGAAGCGGATGCCGATGTCATCGGCCGACCGGATGCCGAGTTCGGCCAGGTTGCCGCTGACCTGGTAGACCAGATCGCCCAGCGAGTTGCCTTCCCCATGACCTTCATGCGCCGGGCCCGTGCCGAAGAAGCTGAAGGTCGCGACATAGCTGGACTTCTTCGGATTCGCCTTGTTCGTGATGTAGACCTTGTAGGTCAACGCAGGCAGGCCGACCAGCGTCACGTCTTCCAGAACGAGGTAGGTATGCCCATCGGATGGCGCCGCCGATTCCACGCTGTCGTTCGACTCGGCCTTCAGCGACGGATCGGGCCGCAGGGAGATGTTGACGGTCGTGTTGCCGAGGATGGTCGGCGTCTCGAGCACCTGCGTGCGATGCGCCTTCAACGGGCTGCGCCCTTCGATGGCCGTGGCGAGCAGCAGGGGCCGCTTCGCAGCCGGGTTGGCACCGCAATCCCGCAGCTGGTCGTAGCTCGGCATGTACTGCTCGGAGAAGACATCGGCCACCTTGACCTTGACCGGCCTGCCGTTCTCGTCGATGAAGGTGTAGGCCTGCTCGTACCAGGCATCGGGCATGCCGAGATTGGCCTTCGCCCACGCCAGATCGATCTTCTGGCCGTTCGCCTTCTGCACCATCCAGCACTGCCACAGGCGGTCGATGTTGGCGTGATGCATGTAGAACACCGGGTCGGCACCGGCAATGGGCACCAGGCCGATGTCGGGCATCACGCAGCCCGAACCGACCGCACAGTGCATGGCACCGTGCGGCTGGCCCTGCAGCGTGTTCGAGAAATTGGTGAAATCGCTGAAAGCGAACGCCTGCGAAGCATCGGCGGAACTGGCGTCCATCACCACCTTGGCCTCGTTCAGACCGGGTGTGCGCCAGATGTCCTGCAAGGTGTTCTGCGTACCCACGACCAGCGGCGGCAGGGCGATGCCCTTCTTCGCCGGCACGTAATTGTCGAAATAATTCCAGTACGGCAGCGCGAACTTCGGATTGTTCGTGTGCTTGCGCACGGTGCGCTCGAAGTAGTGCAGGTAGAAGCGATGCCACGGCAGGAAGAACAGATTTCCGTGCTGGCACGTGCCCCAGATCGAATCGGTGAAACCGTCGGCCGGCACGTCGATGTTCACCACGTGCTTGTAATACGCATCGCAGGTGCTCTTCGGATAGGCCTGCAGGCACTGCGGCATGCGGTAGTCGATGATGTACTTCTGCATGCTCGTGGCATGCGTACCGGTGCCGATATAGCCATGCGTGTTGGCCCAGTAGGCCAGGCTGGTCCGGAACGCCTCGGACATCGGATCGGCCTCGCTGCCCTTGCGCATCGCATCGATGGCGGACTTGAGGCTTTCGACGCTGGCCGGATCCTTGGAGAACTCGGCCACGCTGATGCGCACCGGCTGTGCATGGGCGACGCTGCAGAGCGCGCAGAACAGCAGCGCGAGCAGACGCGCCATCGATGACTTCATGGATCGCATACATCACTCCTTGATGTGAGACCGACGGACGAACCGGGCACTTCGAAGCCGGACTGCGCTCGTTGGCGAGCATACCGCGCACTGCAGGAACAAGCACACTGCGCGGACCCTGTCGCATCGGACAGGTTGGTCGCGATGGGAAGCCCACAGCGTGCTGCGCTTGCAGGACGATCCGGCCGCCCCCTCATCGCCGAGTATCCTCGAAGGACGAGGCATGGCGCCGGATCATTCCGGTATCAATCATGGGTCAGGTGATACTCCTGCGACTTGTCCCGAATCGACTCGACGATTGACGCGTCAGGAATGCTCCGCACGCATAACTCGATGCGGCGATTGGCACGGGCGAATTCCGCACATGACCTCATGGTTTCGATGCTGGTCGCCAGGGCGCCATCAGCGGAACAGATCTTCCTCTCGGTACAATCCGCCGGAACTGCCCGCCAGCCCTGTCGAATCAGTTCCGACTTCGCAAGCGCATAGGTTTTCCCCTGCAACGAAGGAAGCGTGACCGGATGCTGTGGATGAGCGGAAGGATCATCATGTGGCGCGCAGGACGCGATCGTCAACGCCATGAAAAGGCAATACACCGGAGTGGCGATACCCCATGTCATCCCTGACCCGCCGCACTTCTGAGATTCTCGGCGACTTGCGACGGAGGAATGTCATAGCCGGTAGCCCGGTTCCCGCTCCAGTTCACTCCAACAAGAATACCGTCGTTTTCAAGGCCCGGGAGCCATCGATCAAGGAAGACATCAAGCGGTATCTCTACCGGCAGAAAATCATTGTAGGCGGGCATCGATGCGATGATTTTCTCCGCTCGCGAGCGCGAGGACCAGAAGGGCTGTGCACGGAAACCCTCGCGATTGATCGGCGCGGGGTAGCCGCCCTCGTCGCGAATGCTCCATACAAGGCCGAGATCCCTCACCTGCTTGTAAAACGATTGCGCGTGCAATGCCGAAGACATGGCTCAATAGCACCCTATCCACATGAATGATGACTTTCGTTTGCCGCGCGTCGATACAGGATCGTCTGTCTAATCCGCACGCAAGTGACTGGGCTTGATGCCAAGGCAGACCTGCCGATTATTCTCCTTGAAACCAAGCACACGCGCGACGACCAGAGTACCGATCGACGGGTAGTCATCGGGCGACGCACGTCCTTCGTCCTTGATGTCGACGATCTGGATCAGCCCTTCGCATTCGAGGCCGATATCGACGAACATCCCGTAGGCCTCATGCCGGGTCACCCTGCCCTCGATCATCGAACCGACAGGCAGTTGCTGCTTCACTTCACGCCACGCCTCTTCCTGCATGCCCATGCTCTGACCTCTCGCAATGTGTGCAACATACCAAAGCCCGACGGGGAGAAGATGAGCCCGCGAACGGGCGCATTGCGCAGGTCAGCAGGACGCGCGGGCATCCAGCGGCAGGAGGCGGTTGTCTTCGTCGCAGCGCAGGCCTCCGTGTCGCAAGGCGGGACTTGTACCGGCCGAATGATGATCGCGTCGTCGCCTCATTGGATGGACAGATCCAAGCCCCGCCCCGCAAGGACATTAATCCGCCCGACGGATCATGCGCCGGCACGGGTCACAAGGATGGCATTCGATTCGACCGAGCAAGTGAAGCCCGCATTGGCGGAGAGCGTAATGCCGGCATCGATGGGCTGCGCCGATACCAGGACGGGAACCGCTGTTCCGGCCGTGAACCCCTCCGGATCGAGCGACAGCTGCAACGGGCCTGCGTCGCATTGCACGGCATCGACGTGGATGCACCCAAGCCCATTGAGCGAGAGCGACGAGCCGTCCTCGATCGTCAACGTACCCAGCATCAAGCCGCTTCCGCCAGCGCCGGGGCGATACGACAGCGCACCGCCCTGCAGCGACACCGAACAGCCGCCCCGGGTGTCTGCTCCGCTCAGATCGAGTACGCCGCCGGCGATCTGAAACGTGCCCGACACCCAGTTCTGGCCCTCGATGACGAGCGTACCCGAGCCCTGCAACTGGATATTCCACACGCCAGTCCCGCCACCCGAAGCAAAGCCGTCTGTACCGATGACCCCATCCACGGGCGCCGCATGACCCGCCTTCACCGTACCGGCCTCGTCGGCGATGCCGCCTTCGATCGTGAAGGCCTGGCCAGGCCACGATTGCAAGCGCAATACGCCGGAGCCGAGCATGAAGATGTCCGGGCCAGCCCCGGTGCCATTGTTGCCAGCACTGGACACGCCCCCGATCGACCGGTTCCCCGACCAGGTGCCGCCCCCGACGACGCTGATGTTCACGTTGTTCATCAGGAACAGGGCGCCTCCGAAGCCTGCACCGCCACCGAGCGCTGCGCCGTTTCCACCATGCCCACCCTGGCCGCCGGAATATGTCTGATTCTGTTGGCCAGCCTCTCTCGGCCCCGGGTCGAAGCGCTGTCCGCCGCCGAATCCGCACGGGCCGCCGGGGCCGCCAGCGCCACCATGTCCACCGTTGCCGCCCAGCGCGCCTTCTCCACCATTGCCGCGAGAATAACCACCACCACCGCCCCCGCCACCACCTCCGCCACCACCGCCACCGCTGCCCGCGCCATAGCCGCTTGCGCCGCCAGCCGCCTGGCCATCGTTTCCGTTGCCGCCAGTCGACACCTGTTCCTGCACGCCGCCGCCACGACCCAACGCACCGCCCGTGCCGCCCGCGCCGACCATGCCGAAGCCACATGGCATCGCCCGGGCACCGAATGGATTGCGCCCGCTCGGGACAAACCCATTCCCCCCGCTTCCGCCATCTCCGCCAACATGCGACACGCTCCCCCCTGCACCACCGCTGCCGCCCGGCGCTGGCCCTCCCTTGCCGCCTTGTGCAGTGCAGTTCGAGATGTCGACGTTCGTCAACGCGATCGTCGGGGGGACAACCGGGACGGGCTGCATGGCGTTGGCGACATTGGCCACGAACAAGGCGCCGCCTGCGCCCAGACAACCCGGCTCGCCCTGCGACGACATGCCGGTCAGACGCAGGTTTTCGAACGCGACATTGCCGTTGAGCACGACGAATCCGCGATATCGACCTCCGCCATCGAGGCTGACCGGCCCGCCGTACGCAGCGCCGATCGTGATGGAAGCGCCAGACGGCAGATCGATCGGGACGATGTCGTCCGTCAGGGATACATTCGTGGGTATACGGATGAACAGGCTGCCACCCGCCGGAAGAAGATTCGCCTGGCCGATGGCGGCATTGAGCGCAGCGCTATCGTTGACCAAAAGAGACGGGTTCATCTCGACAGGCTGCATCTGCGGTCCATTCACTGGGGTAGGAAAGGACAGGATGCCACAGGCCGGAAGGGGCACCGGACACGAGAACCGGATCACGCGCGGGGGTCCGCAATCCCGGACGCGCGCAGCGAAACGGGAATTACGCTCGTCCTCATGGGTGGGAATTCACCCAGAACGGTGCATCCATCAAATCTCATCGAAGTGCCGAACTTGCGGCCCACCTGCAAGCCTTTGTATTCCTGACGCATTGCGGGGAATCACTCAAATGGCATGGCGATTGCTTGATTGAATGATCGAAACCCTCTCGTCCCAGGAGCGCAGACATGAGTTCGACCGGCAAAGGCAGCGGATCCAGCGGCGGCAGCTGGAGACACGATCTGTTCGAAAGTGGAGGCCCATCGCTGCGCACGGTGTCTCCGGCGGAACTGCGAAACGCGTTCCATGCGAATCAGACCCGCGGATTCGGCGACGCTTCGGCAGTGGATCGCAGCGCATTCAATGGCGGCACATCCGTCAACGTCCGGCATCGCAGCGGCAGCATTACCGAGTTCCATATGCACGGGAACAACTTCGGAAGCATTCGCCATACACATCAGGACGGCAATCAGGTCGAGGTTCGACCCAACGGACAGGATCATGACCTGCGCCTGGCGACAACGACCCTCCACAACATGAGCAGTCAGCAGTTATCGCAGTTGCCCAGTGGGCGCCGTCGCTGACGGAATCTGCAAGCGCATGAGATCCGAATGCTCGGCGCATCAAGACCGGATCCCGACTTTCGCCGGGACGACGGCACGGGTTACGGGTGGACGGGCCCCGCGAACGGCCCTATCACGCGGGTCAGCGGGACGCGGGGGCGTCGAGTGGCAGGAGATGGTTGTCTTGGCATTGGCGCAACGCGTGACTAAAGAGGGTCATTCTGGCTCATCAACCCATTCCGCGAGCCCCACATACGACAACCGAGCAATGACCATTGCATGATCAGGGCGCTGCTGCATCGCCGACAAAACGTCGTTGTAATACGAAAGCCGGAGGTCTGCGAGTTTCGCCTGCTCGGCGATATAGGCCACAGTCCGGATGGGCAGATGTTCCGAAAGAAAGAACAGCAGCGGCAGGTACTCTTCATCAGGAACACCATCAGGGTAAGCACGATCGATCAGTTCGAACGTACTGACCAGATAATCGCGCATATCCTGCCCTTCTCTGCTAATGCTCACGAGGGCACGTATGTTAACCGCTGCCGGACGAGCCCACGAACGGGCCCATCGCGCGGGTCAGAGGGACGCGGGGGCGTCGAGTGGCAAGAGGCGATTGTCTTCGTCGTAGCGCAGGCCGCAGCGCATGGCGGCCATGCCGCGCAGGGTGGCCTGGGGGCTGACGCTGCTGGCGTGGCAGAGGGCGATGAACTCCGGCGGGACTGAGAGCGGATAGCCAGCCAAGGTCTAAGCGGACTGAAAACGCGAGCGCATGCGTGAGGCAAGCGCATTCCAATGCCACATGCTGCGATCGACCTCGATTGCGCTTTCCGCACTGGGCAGCAACACGATTGCGGTTTGAATACCCCTTTCGCTCAGCACTTCCTGCACATCAAGCAATAGACTTCGACGCCCGGTGAACCATTGGCGGTGCCCGGGTGACAGCATCAACAGCGCGGATTGCAGCGAGCATTCCAGCCGCTGCCGGAGATTGATCAGCGCCGTCTTGTCGTCGCGGCAGAACGTCGGTTCGAGGACGTATCGCATCGTGCCCGCAGCGTCTTCGTCATGCTTGTCCTGCAGAAATTCCTGGCATGACTGGGCGCTGCCTACGACGCTGACGGTTCCGTCGTTCACATTCACCAGATAGGCGCTGACACCTACAAGCAAGCGCTCCCACATGCCCCGAACAACATAGTCCTCACTGTTTGCATGAATGACCCAAAAGTCGCCACGAGGCGAGAGTTCGCAGGACTGGATGGCGAGTTGCAGACCATCTTCATCATTGCGGGAGAGACGGAGAATGATGGATTTCGCGTCTTCGGCCGTGATCACGTCTGTGTGGATCGCTTTCGGAACGTTGAAACAGTCTAGCCTGCCGGCTGCACGAACTCTCTGACAAGGCACGAACCGTCGTTCCGGCGCAGGCCGGAACCCAGCGTTCAAGGCTTTGGAAGCTGGATCCCGGCTTTCGCCGGGACGACGGCAGGAGTTACGGGTGGATGGGCCCGCGAACGGGACCATTGCGCGGGTCAGCGGGACGCAGGGGCGTCGAGTGGCAGGAGACGGTTGTCTTCGTCGTAGCGCAGGCTGCAGAGCATGGCGGCCATGCCGCGCAGGGTGGATTGAGGGCTGACGCCGCTGGCCTGGCACAGGGCGATGAACTGGGGCGGGACTTCGACGAGGAGGACGTTGGAGGCAGGCTGCGCTTGGGACATGACGGAACTCCGTTTCGCCCGGCGCCCGGAGTGGGCGCCTTTGGCGATTCGGAACGCATCGCGCGCAGGCGCGTCAAGGTTTGGTCGCCATGGTAAAGCGAAACGAAACCCGGGGTTCTCCGCCGCCGAATGAGCTTGAATGATCGCGCATCAGGCGATGTCACTTCCCGACATAAACATCCAGACCAACCACGACTGGCCAAGGCTCCCAGCACCCTTGTGCATCCAACTCCCCGTAGACACCCGCAGCCGGATCATAGGCGAGGCAATGGCCTGAAAAGTCATCGCCAAGGACAAGGAGACCAACAGGAGCAACCGGGGTCGGATAGACATCTTCCGGGCAGATCGGGCCGCTGTAGATCATCTTCCCATTCCTGGTTTTTCCCCAACCTTCCGAGACGAGGTAACTGAGGTAATCCTCGGGGAGCATTCGATACTCGGATGCCAGCAGTGCGGCCTCCTGTTCAGTCAACATCGTTCTTGGCATATCTCTTCGCAGCCTTAGTTCCGGAATTCGAGCTTATCGAGGAAAGTGTTCGACGCACATGCCAGATGTCGTCGTTCCGGCGCAGGCCGGAACCCAGCGTTGAAGGCTTTGGAAGCTGGGTCCCGGCTTTCGCCGGGACGACGGCAGGGGGTACGGGTGGATGGACCCAAGAACGGACCCATTGCACGGATCAGCCGAGCTCGGAACGAATTTGGGAGGGCTTCATGCCAAGCCTGATCTGATGCCCCTTCTCCTTGAAACCAAGGACACGCGCGGCGACACGAGTACCGATCGGAGGATAGTCATCGGGCGTGACTGGCCTGTCGTCGTTGATATCGACGATCTGGATCAATCCTTCGCATTGGAGGCCGATATCGACGAACATCCCATAGGCCTCATGTCGGATCACCCTGCCCTCGATCATCGAACCGACAGGGAGTTGCTGCTTCACTTCACGCCACGCCTCTTCCTGCATGCCCATGCTCTGGCCTCTCTCAATGGGTGCAACATACCAAAGCCCGACGGAGAGAGGACGGGCCCGCGAACGGGCCCATCGCGCGGATCAGCGGGACACGGGGGCGTCCAAGGGCAGCAGGCGGTTGTCTTCGTCGTAGCGCAGGCCGCAGAGCATGGCGGCCATGCCGCGCAGGGTGGCCTGGGGGCTGACGCCGCTGGTCTGGCAGAGGGCGATGAACTGGGGCGGGACTTCGACGAGCAGGACGTTGGAGGCAGGCTGCGCTTTGGACATGACGGAACTCCGTTCGCCCGGAACCCACTGTGGGCGCCGTTGGCGAGTCCTATCCGCATCGCGCGCAGGCGCGTCAAGGTTTGCGTAGCAACTCGCCTCGACCTTGACGCGCCGAGCACGGTGCGACACTGGAACGACAACGGGGCACACATCCCACACCGTCTCCGGCGCCGCTTTTGATTTGCGTAGGGCGGAACCGTCGAAGGCGATTCCGCCATGAGGCATCCGGATGGTTCAATGGCGGAATCCGCTTTGCGGTTTCCGCCCTACGAATACACCTTACAGCCTTAAAGGAGAAGGTGTATGACGCACCACCTATGCGCCCTAGGCATGCTGAATTCGTGCCAGAATCAAGCATCCTTATTGTCCGAGCTATCCTGCCGGAAGCACCATGACAATTTTCATACGTGACTGTGCCATTTGCGGCGGAGAGATCACGGGCAAAACGCCCTATACATCCACATCAGGCCCGATGTTTCCAGAGTCCCATCCTCTATGGGAATACTGCGATACTGGATTGCACCAGGCATGCCTCATCGATTGGCCATTTCGGCAAGAGTTTTCAGCCGCTTTCTGCTCTGAAAGATTCGGGGCGATCAGCCTACTCCGACATGAGAAATGGTTGCTTCTATGTGGTCCAATCGCCTACGGACCCGAGGGAAAAGTCGGCCGCCCTTACTATGCTGAGATCCGCCTCAGGAATTGGCCTATCCGGCTCCACAGTCGTTTTGAAGAATGGGATTCCTTCATTCATGAGCGCAAATGGGAAGCTCATCTCATTGATCCCATCAAGGTCGAGATCATGTCATTGATTGAAGAATTTCCAGCATCGGTTGATGCCCTTGACGATCTGCTTCTGACCAATGTCGTAAGGATGATGAAAGACACGTCGAGCCATGAGGTCCGTTACATCGCTGCTCTCGCACTGAGACTTTTTGGTGAAAAATCGAAAAGCTTCATTTCGGACGTTCAGCAGGCCACACAGGACGAACATGGCAGCGTCAGAACCGCTGCATATACGCTACTGAAGCACTGGCGGAACTCTATGGATGTTGCAAACTGAATGAGCGTCAGTGCAATACGGATCTGCGGCTGATGGGCCCGCGAACGGGCCCATCGCGCGGATCAGCGGGACGCGGGGGCGTCCAGCGGCAGCAGGCGGTTGTCTTCGTCGTAGCGCAGGCCGCAGAGCATGGCGGCGAGGCCGCGCAGGGTGGCCTGGGGGCTGACGCCGCTGGCCTGGCACAGGGCGATGAACTGAGGCGGGACTTCGACGAGGAGGACGTTGGAGACTGGCTGTGCTTGGGACATGACGGAACTCCGTTTCGCCCGAACCCGGAATGGGCCCGTTGGCGATTCAGAGGCGCATCGAGCGCAGGCGCGTCAAGGTTTGCGCAGCAACTCGCCTTGACCTTGACGCGCCGAGCACGGTGCGACACTGGGACGACAACGGGGCACACACCTCACACTCTCTCCGACGCCGCTTTTGATTTGCGTAGGGCGGAACCGCCGAAGGCGATTCCGCCATGAACAATTCGGGAAATTCAATGGCGGAATCCGCTTCGCGGGTTCCGCCCTACGAATGCGCCTTACGGCCTTGCATGCTACCGACGAGGCATCGCCGCCATTTCAATGAGCGGACAATGACGGGCCCGCGAACGGGCCCATCACGCGGATCAACGACGGGACGGTTCGGCGGGCTCCAGCGGCAGCAGGCGGTTGCCTTCGTCGTAGCGCAGGCCGCAGAGCATGGCGACCATGCCGCGCAGGGTCGCCTGGGGGCTGACGCCGCTGGCGTGGCACAGGGCGATGAACTGGGGCGGTTCACAAGGTCCTTTAGTCGGACTTCAATCGCTGCAAAAATTCATTCAGACCTTCGCAAATCGGCAAAATTTCATCATCCTCGTGATTGTAGAAATGTACCTTTCCATCAGCCGAAAGAAGGAAGAGGTTGCCTCCGGGGTCTTCCGCAAAGGGAAGCTGTTTCCTGGGCACCAAGCCTCGCGTGCCATCGAATGACCTGAAGAGGGAGTATTCATCGTCTTTCGCGAGTGACAAGAATTGCGCCACAACCAGCGGACCAACCTGCGTTGGCATGTAGACACATTCCAGGAAGGAACCGCCGTTGCATGTCTTCAGAAACGCAACGAATGACGTTGGCAATGTCCAGCCAACATGTGCTTGGAACTCATTGATCTGCGCGTCCGTCGCGGGAACGATCCGACGGCTGGAATTCTCGTCAATCGTCAACTGGCGCACAATGACGCCCTCGTCAACGCGCCCCCGCGATGTCCGGCGCTTGTATGCACGACAAGGTGGATCGGCCAATCGCTCATACAGACGCCTCCATTTTTTTCGAATACATATTGGAAAAATCCCTAAATCGCCAAGACGGTTCTGTGCTTAAGTTTAGGCGAACTGCATCATGCATAGGGTGCGCTCCTATGGAAAAAGACGGGCCCGCGAACGGGCCCATCACGCGGGTCAGCGGGACGCGGGGGCGTCGAGCGGAAGGAGGCGATTGTCTTCGTCGTAGCGCAGGCCGCAGAGCATGGCGGCGAGGCCGCGCAGGGTGGCCTGGGGGCTGACGCCGCTGGTGTGGCAGAGGGCGATGAACTGGGGCGGGACTTCGACGAGGAGGACGTTGGAGACTGGCTGCGTTTGGGACATGACGGAACTCCGTTTCGCCCGAAACCCGAAGTGGGCGCCGTTGGCGATTCAGAGGCGCATCGCGCGCAGGCGCGTCAAGGTTTGCGCAGCAATTCACCTTGACCTTGACGCGCCGAGCACGGTGCGACACTGGGACGACAACGGGGCACACATCCCACACCCTCTCCGACGCTGCCTTTGATTTGCGGAGAGCGGAACCGCCGAAAGCGATTTCGCCGTGAGGCATCCGTCGAATTAGGGCGCAATCGTCGGTTCGGATTCCTTCCAGCCAATGCACCTTACCGCCTTCATAATGTGGGAAGACGATTCAATAATCTTCTATGAGATGTTCGCCTGTAAATCGATGGACGCTTGACGCCTCCGACATAAAGCGATCTGTCCTTTAGATACCTGTCAGCACGCTGATCATTGCTCGCGATAACGCGAGCTCTAGAAACAGAGATAATCGCTATCAGGTGCTGATCATCACAAGATGGCGGAGGAGCCAACAAGGTGATTCTACGCTCCTCATCATCTACAGCACTCATAGACTGCACCCTGACCTGACCACGGCGCTCCAGCTCCCCCAGCAAAGCTACAACATTCTTTATCCTACTAATTTCTCCCAAGTATCTAGTGCCGCCAGAAACCATTATTCCTCGTCTGCGTATAATAAAATCCAATATTGGCCGAAAATTTTCATGCTGTGCATTATTTCTGTCGAACACAGCCCCAATGACATTGGTATCAATTAGAAGCATCTAATCCGAGCCCCCTTAACGCCTCATCCAAGAAGAACTTCCTGTAAGACTCCGGAACATCGATAGGAAGAGAACCATTTTGATCAATTTCTATCTTATGGACATGATTAATTCCATCGATTCTTTCGCACCAAAAAATTGCCGCGTCAACTGCAGAAGAAATATCAAGATAGTCTTCGCGAATTGAGCTGCGCAATCGATCGATCAAATAATCACTATGAGTCTCGACCACTATAAGAGTATTTTCTATGTGCGCAGCGTAAATATAAATTGCAGTTCCGAGCTCAGCCTGAGCCTTGGGATGCAAGTGAACTTCCGGCTGCTGCATGAAGTAACTCGGGGATCCGGTTGTAGCAAACATCTCAGCGACAATCGGCAATACTTGAGAAACTCCATACCCAACCTCGTCAAGATGAAAGAAGTTTCCATTAACCTTGACTGATAGACTAAAAGGCGCAGCGGAAGAACTTCCGAATGTCTCCACCCTCAGATCATCAAATAGACCACTCCTTTGGCCAAAACTCTTAAGCATTGTCATTGCATTTTTTGCGAAATTATTTTTCGACCTATCCTGAATAATATTCTTTAGCAAATATGGTGTATGCCGTCCGGCCGGAGAAAATCCAACATCAATTGGCCTCTCATAGATTCTTCTAGGCTCTGCACGAATAGGTGCAAACCATGTTCCATTAACGAATGAATCATCTGACAAAAAGTCCCAGTAGGCATCGACCTCACTAGGGTTATTCTTTTCGATTGCCCGAGAAATCTCATGGGCGATAGTCAAAAGCAGATAGCGATCACTCTGCCTTTTTTTGGTCAATATTTTCCCAGCTCCACTTTTCACGCCACGATGCAAAAACACTATATTTTCAAGCAATGGGGCGTAACTTTCATCAAATTCAGTGTGAGTGCCGCCATGATTTACCCACCAATAGTTACTACCATGAGAATAAAATGTCACAACATTCTTCTCATGAAGGAACGTGCAGCGAGATATTCGAGGCAATCCGTTCTTTTCCTGAAAGCTCATTACAGCTGCAAAGGGCTTAGCACTATTCTTTGGGTTCAGTGAAACGCATCCCAATGTGAATTCTTTTCGGGAATCCGTAACCCTAGAAATCAACTCATCAAAGGTTCCGAGCTCATGACCCAAAGAGTTGAAATCAGGGTTAACCCAAAAACCTTCCGAGAGCAACATATGCGCCGCAGCCAGAAGCGACGATTTTCCGGAGCTATTTTCTCCGACAAGGAAAGAAACTTGCGCGAAATCAACAATGCAGTCTTTGAATCCGCGAAAGTTGTCCATAAAGATAACGCTTTTCATATTTCCTTATGCTCCATTCATGCGCCGCGCAAAATTTAAATGCATATCGATTATGCATCAGGTCAGATAATTTCAGAAAAAATGAAAATTCATTCCCTCTTGGAAAACCAATATCCACACAGAAACCCTTGTCTTGCCCTCATTCCTCCTCATGCCTCGGCTTATAAGCCTCCACAAGCTTACCCTGCACCTGCCCCGGCACAGGCTCGTAATGACTGAAGTCCAGCGAATACCGCCCTCGCCCCGCCGTCACCGACTTCAACTCCGCGGCATAGCCTTCCAGTTCGGACAGCGGCACCTGCGCCTTGACGACGATCTCGCCGCCGCGCAGTGAGTCGGTGCCGTTGATGCGGGCGCGTTTGGAGGAGAGGCCGCCGCTGATGTCGCCCATGTGGTGTTCCGGGGCGGCGACTTCGAGGTCGACGATGGGTTCGAGCACCTGCGGGCGGGCCTTGGCGATGGCGTCGAGGAAGGCTTTCTTGCCGGCGGCGATGAAGGCGACTTCCTTGCTGTCGACGGGGTGGTGCTTGCCGTCGTAGACGATGACGCGGACGTCCTGCATGGGGTAGCCGGCGACGGCGCCGCTGGCGAGCACCTGGCGCACGCCCTTTTCGACGGCGGGCATGAACTGGCCGGGGATGGTGCCGCCCTTCACTTCGTCGCGGAATTCGAAGCCGGTCCCGCGCGGCAAGGGCTCGATGCGCAGGAAGACTTCGCCGAACTGGCCGGCGCCGCCGGTCTGCTTCTTGTGGCGATGGTGGCCTTCGGCGTTCGCGGACACGGTTTCGCGATACGCGATGCGCGGCGGGCGGGTCTTCACGTCCACGCCGTAGCGGTCCTTCAGGCGCTGCAGGTGGATGCGCAGGTGCAGGTCGGACAGGCCGCGCACGACGGTCTCGTTGGTCTCGACCTCGTGCTCGACATGGAAGCACGGGTCTTCCTCGGCGAGCTTGTGCAGGGCGATCGACAGCTTCTGTTCCTGGCCCTTGCTGGCGGCTTCGACGGCGAGGCCGAACATGGGCTTGGGGAAATCCAGCGGCGCGAGGTGGATGTGGTCTTCGTCGTGGCTGTCGTGCAGCACGGCGTCGAAATGCAGGTCGTCGATCTTGGAGACGGCGGCGATGTCGCCGGGCACGGCGCGGTCGATCTCGACGTGGTCCTTGCCCTTGAGCTTGAACAGGTGGGCGACCTTGAAGGGCTTCTTGCCGTCGTCGACGAAGAGCTGGATGTCCTTCTTCACCGTGCCCTGGTAGACGCGGAACACGCCGAGCTTGCCGACGAAGGGGTCGTTGACGATGCGGAAGACGTCGGCGATGACGTGGGCGGCTGGATCGGGCGTGGACTCGAAGGACGTGGCGTCGTCGCCCTGCCCTTTCACGAACATCGGCGGGTTGGCTTCGCCCGGGTGCGGGAAGAGCTTCTCGGCGATATCGAGCAGTTCCTTCACGCCGGTGCCGGTGCGCGCTGAGACGAAGCAGACCGGGACGAGGTGGCCTTCGCGCAGGCATTGCTCGAAGGCGTCGTGCAGTTCCTGGCCGCCCAGGCCTTCTTCGCCGACTTCGAGGAAGTGGTCCATGACCTGTTCGTTGATCTCGACCACCTGGTCGATGATGCGCTGGTGCCAGTCGGCGACGGGGCCGAGGTCGCTGTCGCCCGTGTTGTTGCCGAAACAATCGATGACCGCCTTGCCGCCGTTCGCGGGCAGGTTGAGCGGCAGCACTTCGTTGCCGAAGGTCTCGCGCAGCTCGTCGAGCAATGCGCGGAGGTCCGCGCCGTCGTGGTCGATCTTGTTGACGACGATGGCGCGGCACAGCCGCCGGCCCTGGGCGTATTCCATCATGCGGCGCGTGCCGTAGCCGATGCCGGTATCGGCGTCGACGACCACGGCGACGGTTTCGACCACGGCCAGCGCGGCGAGCGTGGGGCCGCGGAAGTCGGGATAGCCGGCGGTGTCGATGATGTTGATATGGATGCCGGCGTGATCCGTGCTGGCGATGGCGGCGTCGATGGAGTGGCCGCGTTCCTTCTCGATGGGGTCGAAGTCGGACACCGTGGTGCCGCGCTCGATGCTGCCTGCCGTCTGGAGTGCGCCGCCGGCATGCAGCAGGGCTTCGAAGAGCGTTGTTTTGCCGGCGCCGGGGTGGCCTGCAAGGGCCACGTTGCGGATCTGCGATGTGCTGTAGGACATGACCGACTCTCCTTCTATCCAAAGGGTGAGAGCCGTCATGGCTGTCCGCTGCGGGCACTGCCTCCGAGCGGTGCTCGGCGGGCGGTCATGGCGGGGCGTCCGGGGGACGCGGGTCAAGCATGGGAAGTTGTGCGGCGGGGGTCAAGCGGCGCTGCGGCGTAGGTTTGATGGGGGTCAAACGTGGCCATCGACGCCTGCGGCTGAGAGCCGGCTAAACTGCCCGGACCCGCCCATCGGAAACGCGGGCGTGTTCAGCCTGCCGTTACCGCGCCGGCCCTAGCGTGCGTTCGCGCCATCCCGGCGCCCCGGAGTCCGCCATGTCCCGCTTCGCCGCCTCGCTGCTCGCTGTCGCCCTTGCCGCCACCGTCGGCACGACCTCCGCCCAGGACTATT
Source organism: Lysobacteraceae bacterium (assembly GCA_036404915.1). Lineage (GTDB taxonomy): Bacteria > Pseudomonadota > Gammaproteobacteria > Xanthomonadales > Xanthomonadaceae > Lysobacter_I. The sequence continues at coordinate 103,613 of DASWYO010000032.1, read as the reverse complement.
CCACCGGCCGGGACTACGGCACCGACAGGTCCTACTCGCCGAACGACGGCGACCGCATCGCCCCGCTCTACGAATATGCCGAGGTGGTGCGGGTCGACCCGATCATCGCGCGCGGCGAACGCTTCGACCGCACCGACGACCGCAACTGCTACCGCGAGGGCAGTCTGTACACCGGTCGCGATGGTGGCGATGCGCGGGGCTACGACGATCGATATGGCGATCGCTACGATGATCGATACGACGATCGTTACGCAGGCCGAGACGACGGCCGCTACCGCAGCAACGACCCGTGGCGCACGTACGACGGTTACGACCGCAGCCGCGAGGAGCGCACCTACGGCACGCAGACCGGCCGCAACGTGGCGACGGTGCTGGGCGGCATCGTCGGTGCGGCGCTGGGCAGCAAGGTCGGTGGCGGTTCGGCACGCTACGCCACCGCCGCCGTGGGTTCGATGGTCGGCGGCATGGCCGGCCGCGAGATCTACGAAAGCAACCAGCGGCAGCGCCAGGCCAGCGTGACCGTGTGCGACATGGTCGACGCGCGCGACTATCGCGAGGCCGAGGACGAGGTGGCCGGCTATGACGTGACCTATGTCTACGGCGGCCGCCAGTACACCACCCGCACCGACCACCACCCCGGCGACCGCATCCGCGTGCGGGTGGACGTGCGGGCGGAGTGAGGCGCGCCATTCCGACCTCTTCCCGATCTCTTTGAAGCGATGAACGACGGGGCCTGCGGGCCCCGTTTCGTTTGCGGGGGTGTGCATGGGCGATCCCGGCCGGGACCCGCGATAGACTGCCCGGAGTCCCCGCCCCGGAGATCGCATGCACCCCGTCGCCGCGCGCGCTGTTCGCCTCCTGCTGACGATCGCACTGGCCTGCCCGGTGCTGGCCCACGCGCAATTGCCGGGGCTGCTGCCGGCGAAGGATGGCGGAGATGCGGCCTCGCAGCCGCAGGCGACGACGCAGCCGGCCGCACCGGCGGCAGTGCCGGTGGGCGAGATCGCATCGCGGATGTCCGACGACGAGCGTTTCGTGGAGGAAGTGCGGCTGCGCACCGCCGGCGCGGACCCGGTGAAGCGGCTGGGCCCCGGGCTGGCTGCGATCGAGCGATCGGTCGACGGCAAGATGCGGCTGTTCCGCGGCCAAGACATGATGCAGCTGCCGGTGATGCGCCTGGAAAGCCTGGAGCGCCACTGGAAGTTCGACGCGCGCCAGTTCGCGCTGTGGCGCGAGGAGATGAAGCTGGCGACCGCGGCGCCGACCTCGGATGCGCAGGACATCGCACGACGGCGCGCGGACTGGATCGCGACCCGCGATGCGGCGGCCGACAACCGCCTGCCTGCGGCGCTGGGCGCGCGCGTGGACGCGATGATCGCGCAACTGGACCAGGCCGAGGTGGCGCTGTCGGGGCCGCTGGTGAAGCAGATCGAACTGGCGCGGCGCGCGAACCGGCTGGAGGCGCGGATCGTGGCGGGACAGGCGTCGGTGGTGGCGGCGATCGCCTACATCGACCGGCGATTGATGCGCATCGATGCCAAGCCGATGTGGGCGATGGCGGACGACCGCGACGACGAGCGCGCGCTGGAAGGCCTGCGCACGGGGCTGCAGATCGAGGTGGACTTCCTGCGCCAGTACGGCGCGGCGGATGCCGGCAACCAGCGTGCGCTGCACGTGCTGCAGGCGCTGCTGCTGGTGGCGCTGCTCTGGCTGGCGCGACGTGCGCGGCGCGGCGATCTGGTCACGGCCACGCACCCGAGCTACGGACGCGTGCTGCGCCGGCCGCTCTCGTCGTGGCTGCTGCTGGCGATGATGGGCGTGCCGCTGTTCGAACCCAACGCGCCGCTGCTGCTGCATCAACTCGCCATGCTGGTTGCGCTGATCCCGGTGCTGCGGATGCTGCCGCCGGAAGCGCGCGGGATGTACGGCGCCTGGCCCCTGGCGGCCACCGCCTTCTACCTGCTGCAGCGCCTGGAATTCCTGCTGCTGGCCAATGCGGTGATGTACCGCTGGTACCTGTTCGGCCTGGCGCTGCTGGCGATGCTGCTGACCCTGTGGCTGCTGTGGCGCGCGCATCGTGCGCGCGGCGCGATGGCGCCGACGCGCGCGCTGCGCCTGCTGCGCATCGGCGCATGGATCGGCGTGGGCCTGCTTGCGATCTCGGCGCTGTCGAACCTGTTCGGCAACGTGTCGCTGGCGGAAACGCTGGTGTCGGCGCTGATCGACAGCGGCTACATCGCGCTGGCCTTGTACGCGAGCGTGAACGTGGCCTCGGCGCTGGCGCATGCGGCCCTGCATCTGGCGGCAGGTGCGGGGGTGCGCATGATCGGCGATTCGGCCGAGGCGATCGCGCGCATCGTGGCGCGCGGGCTGGGCATCGCCGCGCTGCTGGGCTGGCTGGTCTTCACGATGCAGCAGTTCCGGATCTGGCGACCGGCCTATTCGCTGGCGCGCGACGTGCTGCAGCATGCCTTCACCTTCGGCGAGATCAGCATCAGCCTGGGCAACGTGCTGGTGTTCGCGATCGCGGTGATGGTGGCGCTGCTGTCGGCGCGCGCGGTGCGCTACCTGCTGCGCCACGAGGTGCTGCCGAAGATGTCGCTGCCGCGCGGCGTGGACAACAGCGTGGCCTCGCTGAGCTACTACGCGGTGCTGATGCTGGGCCTGCTGCTGGCGCTGTCGGCCGCCGGCTTCAAGGTGGGGCAGCTGGCGTTCGTGTTCGGTGCGCTGGGCGTGGGCATCGGCCTGGGCCTGCAGGACGTGGTGAAGAACTTCGTGTCGGGCCTGATCCTGATGTTCGAACGACCGATCCAGCCGGGCGACGTGGTGGATGTCAGCGGCACCAACGGCCGGGTGCGCACGATCGGCATGCGCTCGACCACGATCTCGACCTTCGAGGGCGCGGACGTGGTGGTGCCCAACGGCATGCTGCTGTCGGAAAAGCTGACGAACTGGACGCTGCTGGACCGGCGGCGCCGGCTGGAGGTGCCGGTGGGCGTGGCCTACGGCAGCGACGTGCCTGCCGTCATGGCGCTGCTGCACAGCACGATCGAAGCCACGCCGGGCGTGGCGAAATCGCCGGCGCCGGCGGTGCTGTTCATGGGGCTGGGCGCGAGCGCGCTGGAGTTCTCGGTGCGCGCGTGGACGCACGAGTACGACGACTGGGTGCTGATCCGCAGCGACCTGGTGTCGCGCGTCCATGCGGCGCTGGTCGGCGCGGGGATCGAGATTCCGTTCCCGCAGCAGGACCTGCATCTACGCAGCGTGCCTGACGGCTGGCCCGCATCAGTCGATACGGGCAGCCCGGGCAACATGGACGACGCGGGAGCACGCGAGGCGCCCGACGGCGATCGAGGGCCGCACGCGACGCCCTGATCGCACCGCCGCAGTCGCGCAGCCGCGCGCCGGGATCAGAATTCGGCGACGTGCTCGAGCTTGAGCTCGGGACCGTTGGCGCCCTTGACCAGTTTGTACTGCATCTGGCGCATGGTGCCGGTGGGCTCGCCCGAGGCGTCGTGCAGCGGGAAGCGGCGCGCGAGCACCTTCTCGACGATCGCGAATTCGTCGCTGCCGCGATAGCCGGTGCTGTTCTTGGCATCGGCGGACAGATCCGGCACCGGCACTTCGACGATGCGCCGGCCCTGGTCGGAAGCGGCCGCGAACGCCGAGGCCTTGTCGCCGGTCTCGGCCGATTTCATGAAGACATAGATCTCGGGCTCGCCGTCGGCGTCGAGGTCGGCCATTTCCGCGCGGGTGAACAGGCCGTCCATCTCCTTCTTCACCGGCTTGTTGGAGAGCGTCAGGCCCTTGGGCGTGATGGTCACCGTGCTGCGGGTGACGCCGGACGCGACTTCCAGTGCGTAGGACTGCCGCTTGTGGGTGAAGGTCTGGGTGAAGACAGGCGTGCGCTTGGCATTGCTGGCAGCCGCCTTTGCGTTCGCGGCAGCTGCCGCGGTGTCGCCGGACGCGCCGGGCGTGCCTTCGGCCGCCGCGGCGTCCGCAGTGCTGGCATCGGACGATGCATCCTGGGCAGCGTCGTCGCCCGAGCAGGCGGCCAGGGCGAGGACGAGGGTGGCGGCGAGCAGAGTCTGGCGCATGGTGGGCCCCGGCAAGTGGTTGGGTCGGCGTCGGACCCGCCCCCTGCCGGTCGCGACGCCCTGCAGTCTACCCAAGCCACCTGCCGATCCCAAACCCGGGACGGCGCCCGGTTCAATCCACCTGGATGCGCGACGTGGCAGACGCGGTGGGATGCGCGGACGGATACGGCGACAGCAGCGCGGCTTCCTGTCGCTGCAGCTCGGCGCGCAGGCCGTTGGCGGTCGATTCGAGCTGCGCACGCGCGTCCGGGTCGGTGATCGAGGCAATCACCGTCGGGAACACGGCATCGTGGACCAGCAGGTTGGTGGCTTCGATCGGATCGTTCGCGAGGTCGTACAGCTCCCACTGGTCGGGCACCGGCCGTTCGCTCCACGGGTCGCAGTAACGCACGAGTTTCCATTGCCCTGAGCGCAGCGCGCGCACGTGCGCCGGCTGCGGCACCGCGCCGGGCGACAGCGCGGGCACGTATGGTCGCGATTCGCCTTCGGCCGGCGGCGTGCGCAGCAGGTCGACCGTGGCGGCGTAGACCGCGTATTGCTGCCAGGACTGTACGTTGTGCGGGTCGGCGTCGTGAGGCAGCGGTTCGGTGATCATGTCGTCGGTGACGAACAGCACGCCGCTGCGCGGCTGTCCATCGGGACCGATGACAGGACCGCTGACGATGCGTTCCTCGCTGCGCAGCAGCGGTTTGAGGTCGGCCCCCGGCAGCGGCCCGGCGGCATGCGTCTTCGACAGTTCGTGGCGCGCGCGCTCGATGTGCGCGTCGGTGGCGTGGGCGAGCTTGAGCAGCGTCGGCAGGATGTCGATGTGGCTGGTCTGCGCGGTGACCACGCGCGGCACGTCGCGCACGCTGTTGAAGCGCGGTGCGCTGACCAGGAAGGGCACGTGCACCACTTCCTGGTAGGCGCCGTGCCATTTCTCGATCTGCATGCCGTGCGCGGCGCCGTATTCGCCGTGGTCGGAAGCGAAGACGACGATGGTGTCCTTGCGCAGGCCGCTCTGCTCCAGCGTTTCCAGCACGCGCAGGATGTGGCGGTCGACCATCGAGATCATGTAGGCGTAGTACTGCAGGAAACCCACGGCCGCGCCGTCGGGATCGCGCTGCAGCTGGAACGGGATGGCGATGCCCAGCGTGGCCTTGACCGCGTTCTGCAGCACGGTCTGCGCATCGCCGCCCATGCCCTGGCCGATGCTCAGGCCGGTCTTCGCCGCCAGCCCCAGCGCGACCTTGTACGAGGTGTCGTACTGCGCGCGCGGCTTGTTGCTGGTCAGCAGGTCTTCGTCCTGCGTGGGCGAGGCGGTGGCGCAGTCCTGCGGCAGGCCGGTGGGGTTCATCGGCACCTGGAACGTGCCTTCGGTCGGCTGGGTGCTGACCGTGCCCTGCGGCGGGATCGGCACGGAGCCGCCCGGGCCCGCCACCGGCGGCGGCTCGGGCACCGCGATCGCAGCGCTGTCCGGCGCCGGCCACTGCGGCTGCAGGCCGCGCGGCAGAGTCGGATAGGTCGCGATATCGTGCGGGTTGGTGAACGAACACACCGCGAAGAACGGCCGCGTCTGCGGCTGACGCGGATCGAGGGGCGCGTCCACGCCCTGCTGCGACAGCGCGCGGTTGTAGGGCACGCCCAGCGCGCGGCCGCGCAGGAAACTGCAGGCGAGATCGGCGAACTGGTAGTCGCGGTAGGTGCCGAGGTTGTTGATCGACGCACCGTGAGGCTCGGGCCAGGACAGCTCCCAGTCGCCGAAGCCGTATTCCTGCAGCGTGTGGTTCGGCGGCTCGCTCACGTGCCACTTGCCGAAGTAATGCGTGGTGTAGCCCAGCGCGCGGAACCAGTCGCCGGCGGTCGGCGTGCCGTCGTGGCGCAGCCAGGGGAAGTTCGAGGCATCGCCGCTCTTGAACAGGCCGTCGGTCTGGGTGACGCCGGTGCGCGGCCCGTACTGGCCGGTCATGATGCTGGCGCGGCTGGGGATGCAGGCGGATTCGGCGATGGTGTGGTCGGCGAACACGGTCGCGTATTCGCGCAGCTTGCAGAAGCCGGGGAAATGCTTCGCGTACGGGTTGGTCGCCGGATCGATGTCGCCGACGAAGTCCAGGACCTGCTTGATGCCCTGGGCGAACCCGGCATCGCCGTAGCCGTGCTCGGGGTAGTAGAGCTGGTCGACCAGGATCATCAGGATGTTCGGCCGCGCATCGCGGACCTGTTCGATGCCCTCGACGACGTCCCGGGCGGAATGCGTCCCGTCAGTGCCCTGCCCGCTTCCTTGCCCCGTGCCTGTCGTCGTGCCCTGCGTCATGTCCGCCGCTCCGTGGTGGTTGTGCGGACGTTGTACCCGATCCGGAGGCGATTCGCGGATCAGTTCGGCATCTGTGCGCGACGGCCGCGCCTCCTGCAAGCGAAAGCCCCGCACGAGGCGGGGCTTCCTGGGGTGCAGCGCAGCGAACGACAGACGATCAGGCGTACGGATCGCGCAGCACGATGTTGGCGTCGCGGTCCGGGCCGGTGCTGACGATCGCGAGCTGGCAGCCGGCGAGTTCTTCCAGCGCGCGCAGGTAGGCGCGGGCGGCGGCGGGCAGCTTGTCCCACTCGGTGATGCCGGCAGTGGATTCGCTCCAGCCCGGGAATTCGAGGTAGACCGGCTTGCACTCGTTCCAGCCGTCGGCGTCCAGCGGCGCGTATTCGGTGCGCTTGCCGCGGTATTCGTAGGCGATACAGATCTTCAGCTTCTCCATGCCGTCGAGGATGTCGAGCTTGGTGATACACAGGCCAGTGATGCCGTTGATGGCGACGGCGCGCTTGAGGGCGACGATGTCCATCCAGCCGCAGCGACGCGGACGGCCGGTCGTCGCGCCGTATTCCTGACCGCGGTCGCGGATGCCCTGGCCGATCTCGTCGTCGAGTTCGGTCGGGAACGGGCCGCCGCCGACGCGCGTGGCGTAGGCCTTCGCGATGCCGAGCACGTAGTCGATGGCATCGGCGCCGACGCCGGTGCCGGCGAGCGCGCCGCCGACCGTGGTGTTCGACGAGGTGACGTACGGATACGTGCCATGGTCGATGTCGAGCAGCGAGCCCTGCGCGCCTTCGAACAGCACGCGCTTGCCCTGCTTGCGCAGGTCGTGAAGGATGCCGGCGACGTCGGACTTCATCGGTTCGATGTATTCGCCGAACGCGAGGGCTTCGTCGAGCGTCTTCTGGAAGTCGACGGCCTCGACGCCGAGGTACTTCGTCAGCACGAAGTTGTGGTAATCGAGCGTGCTGCGCAGCTTTTCGGCGAGTTCGACCGGATAGCTGAGGTCGGCGACGCGGATGCCGCGACGCGCGACCTTGTCTTCGTAGGCCGGGCCGATGCCGCGACCGGTGGTGCCGATGGCGCCCTTGCCGGCGGCCTTCTCGCGGGCCTGATCGAGGGCGATGTGGTACGGCATGATGATCGGCGTGGCCGGGCTGATCTTCAGGCGGCTGCGCACTTCGACGCCGTTCGATTCGAGCTCGGCGATTTCCTTCTGCAGGGCGCCGGGGTGCAGCACGACGCCGTTGCCGATCAGGCACAGCGCATCGTCTCGGAGGATGCCGGACGGGATCAGGTGGAGCACGGTCTTCTTGCCGCCGATGACCAGCGTGTGGCCGGCGTTGTGGCCGCCCTGGAAGCGCACGACCGCGCCGATGTCCTGGGTGAGCAGATCGACGATCTTGCCCTTGCCCTCATCGCCCCACTGGGCGCCCAACACCACAACCGACTGACCCATTTCTGACTCCGGAATTTCAGGATGTAGGTGCGGCCTGAGCCGCGAACCGGACGGGTCCCGACGGTGCAGCGGCTGGGCCGCTCCAGTCGTGCATGGAAACCCGACACGGAAAAAGCCGGAGGGGCGTGGGCCCCATCCGGCTTTTGTGCATTATCCGGGTTTCGGGCCCCGGGGGCCAGCCTTCGGACATGATTTTTTGCAATGCAACATGACCGATCGTCGGGTCGGGTCACCTCGGACCGACGATCGCATCGCTCGCCTTGCGCGCCTGACCGAGCCGGCCCGCTGGTCAATTGCGGATGAAGTACAGCGCCACCAGGCCGGCGGCCATCACGATGCCGCCAATCAACCGCACCTGGGCGATGGGCGTGGACAGCAATTGCTCGGCGGTGCGGCGCCACAGCCCCGGGAAGGCGAACAGCACCAGTCCTTCGAGCACGGCGACCAGCGCCAGGGCGGCCCAGAGGTCGGTCATCGGGCGTGCAGCGATCGGATCAGCGATCGCTGCGCATGTACTGCAGGAACGGATCGTCCTTGTCGAGCACGATCACGGCGTCGCCGTCCTTGAACGATTCGCGGTACGCCTCCAGGCTGCGCTGGAAGGCGAAGAAGCCCGGATCCTGATTGGCAGCCTGACCGTAGATACGTGCGGATTCGGCATCGCCTTCGCCGCGCAGCTTCTGCGCATCGCGCTCGGCTTCGGCCAGGATCACGTTCTGGTCGCGATCGGCCTGGGCGCGGATGGTGTTGGCCTGCTCCTCGCCTTCGGCGCGCAGCTTGCTGGCCACCTGCCGGCGCTGGGCGCGCATGCGGTTGTAGACGTCCTCGATGACCTTGCTGTCGGTCGGCAGGTCGATCTGCTTGATGCGCAGGTCGACGATGCGCACGCCCAGGGTGGCGGCGCCCTTGTTGATCGTGTCGAGCTGGCTGCCGGCGATCTTGCCGCGCTCGCCGGACACCACCTGCGACAGGGTGCGGGCATTGATCTCGTTGCGCACGGCATCCTTGATGATCGGATCGAGGCGGTCGATCGCGGCGCCTTCGTCACCGGCCGTGGCGCGATAGAAGGCGCGCGCGTCGCGGATCTGCCAGATCACGAAGAAATCGACCTCGACGTCCTTGCGCTCCGAGGTGAGGTAGCGCTCGGACTTCGTCGGCAGCGCCTGGGGACGGGCATCGAACACGCGGGCGCTTTCGACCAGCGGCCACTTGAAGTGCAGGCCGGGACCGATGTCGCTGCGCACGACCTTGCCGAGGTTCAGCACGATGGCGGTATGGCCTTCGCGCACCTGATAGACCGAACCGAGCAGGCCGAACAGCACCACGAAGAGCACGGGAATCCAGTGGGACGGTTTCATCGGCTGCCTCCTTCACGACCCTGGCTGCGGGGCCGGCGTAACGTCTGCGAGTTTTCGTCGGGCGTCGCGGTCACCGTCGGCGCGATCAACTCGGGCGGCGGCGCCTGCATCTGCGGCGAGGCGCTGGTACCGCGCGCCGGCGGGACCGGCATGTAGAGCAACTGGCGACTGTCGCCGCCGACGATCTTGCGGTTCCGGCTGAGCACCGACTGCACGGTTTCCAGCCACAGGCGCTTGCGGGTGACCTCGGGCGCGCCGCGATACTGCTGCACGAGCTGCGTGAAGCGGGTGGCGTCACCGGTGGCGCGGGCGATCTCGGCGGTCTTGTAGCCTTCGGACACCGTGCGGATGCGTGCGGCCTGGCCGCGCGCTTCGGGCACGACCTTCGCGGCATAGGCGCGGGCTTCGCTGATCAGCCGGTCCTTGTCCTGCTGGGCCGAGTTCACGTCGTCGAACGCGGGCTTCACCGCTTCCGGCGGGCGCGCGTTCGGCAGGTTCAGTTCGGTCAGGACCAGACCGGTGCGGTAGGCCTTGAGCGACTTGTCGACGCTCTGGCGGGCGGCGACGGACAGGGCATCGCGGGCACCGAGCACGGTGTCGAGCGTGGAACGACCGACCTGTTCGCGCACCGAGCTGACCACGGCCTGCTTGAGCACTTCCTCGCTGTCGCGGGTGCCGAACAGGTAGAGCTTGGGATCGCTGATGCGGTACTGCACGTTGATCTCGACCTGGACGATGTTCTCGTCGCTGGTCAACACCGGCACGTTCTCGCTGTGCGTCATGATCTGCGTAGCATTGACCTTGACCACCGACTCGATCGGCCAGGGCAGCTTGAAGTTCGGGCCCGGGGCCATCACGCGATGGAAGGCGCCGAAGCGCAGGACCACGCCGCGCTGCTGCTCGGCCACCAGCACGAAGCTGTTGAACAGCAGCACCAGGCCGATCACGATCGGCACCCAGCGCAGCGGACTGCCGGCACCGCCACCGCCACCGCCGCCGAAGCCGCGCAGGCGCTCGATCAGTTCGTCGAAGGCACCGCCGCCCCCGCCACGACCCGTCTGGCGTGGCTTCCACGGGTTGCGGTTGCCGCCACCGGAATTGGATTCGTTGTTGTTGCCGGGAGTGTTCCAGGCCATGCCTGCTCCATCTGGAAATACGCCACGCAGGAATGCGGGCGGGAGGGTGAGTTTACAAGGTGCGGTGTCGACGAGGTGCCGTGCCGCTCAGCTGTCGTGGTCGTCGCCGGGCGGCAGCAGCGGATCGAGCGCGTACCCGTCCGGGCCTGCGGCCAGCTTTTCCGCGTCGGGGCGCGCCATGTCGAGGTCGAGCGTCCAGCCGCCGTCGTCTTCGTGGACTTCATTGCGCACGGCTTCGAGCGCATACAGCCGCGAGCGCAACCGGCCGGCGCGGGCCGGCAGCCTGACGGTGCCGAGCACCCGCTGCAGCCCGAGACGCGCCACCAGCACGTCGCGCAGCAGGTCCAGGCCGACGCCGTCGCGCGCCGACACCCAGACGCGCTCGCGGGCGGTCTCCTCCAGCCCCAGTGACTCGGCGTCTTCGGCCAGGGCGCGGTCGTGGCGCGGTTCGGCGCCTTCGATGCGGTCGATCTTGTTGTAGACCAGCAACTGCGGCAGGTCGCCGGCGCCGACTTCGGTCAGCACCTCGTCGACCTGGGCGATGCGGTCCGCACGGTGGGGGTCGGCGGCGTCGATCACGTGCAGCAGCAGGTCGGCCTCGCGCGCTTCCGACAGCGTGGAGCGGAACGCCGCGACCAGGTCGTGCGGCAGGTCGCGGACGAACCCGACGGTGTCGGCCAGCACCATCCCGCCGCCGGGCAGCGCGACGCGGCGCACGGTCGGATCGAGCGTGGCGAACAGCTGGTCCGCGGCGTAGGCCTCCGCACCGGTCAGGGCGTTGAACAGGGTGGACTTGCCGGCATTCGTGTAGCCGACCAGGGCGACGCGCGGCAGCTCGCTGCGCACGCGGGCGCGACGCATCTGGGTGTGCTGGACTTCGACCTTCTCCAGGCGGCGCTGGAGCTGTTCGACGCGCTTCTGCAGCAGGCGGCGGTCGGTTTCGAGCTGGGTTTCGCCTGGGCCGCGCAGGCCGATGGCGCCGCCGCGCTGGCGCTCGAGATGCGTCCAGCCGCGCACCAGGCGCGTGGCCATGTGCCGCAGCTGGGCCAATTCGACCTGCAGCTTGCCTTCATGGCTGCGCGCGCGCTGGGCGAAGATGTCGAGAATCAGGCCGGTGCGGTCGACCACGCGGCGACCGAGCGCCTTTTCGAGGTTGCGCTCCTGCACGGGACTGAGGGTGTGGTTGACCAGGATGAGATCGGCACCGACCGCATCGGCCGCAGCCTTGCACTCTTCCAGCTTGCCGCTGCCAATCAGGATGGCCGCGTTGGGGCGGTCGATCCGCGCATGCAGGAGGGCCGCGACCGTGGCACCGGCGGAGCGCGCGAGGTCGGCGAATTCTTCCAGGACGTCCGGCTCCGGCGGGCCGCCGGCATGGGTCTGGATCAGCAGGGCGATTTCGCCCTTGCGGGAACGTTCGAACAAAAGGGAGGCATCCGGGGGGATCGGGGGAACAGTATGACGCGTGCAGCGCCTTCCCGGCGCCGCCGATCCATGCCCCGTCCCCGCCGGCCGCTGCGGCGACCGGCGGAGTCGATGCGTCAGGGGAGGAATCAGCCGCCGGTGGTGGCGAGCATGCCGGCCGGGGCCGACTCGTCGTCATGTTCCGCGGCGGAGTGCACGTAGCCGCCGCCGGGACCGACGCGGACGTTGCGTGCGGGCACGACGGTGGAGATCGCGTGCTTGTAGACCATCTGGCTCACGGTGTTGCGAAGGAGGACGACGAACTGGTCGAAGGATTCGATCGTGCCCTGCAGCTTGATGCCGTTGACCAGGTAGATCGAAACCGGAACGCGTTCGCGGCGGAGGGCGTTGAGGAAAGGGTCTTGCAAGGATTGCCCTTTGGACATGGTGTTCCCCACTTTGGGTCTTGTTATTGGAAGAGTCATCGTTCTGGATGGGTGTGCATGGTACGGGGGCGCATGGTGCGTCCCGGCCATCCGCGCCCAGGTGTTGCGCGGCGTTCCCCGGCCGGGCAACCGATGGTTACACAACCCGCCCGTGACCGGAAGCCGGCGCCCATACCCCTTTCGTACAGTCCGATCAGGCGGTCGCGGCGAAGGCGTGGACGGCGTCACGAAGCCGATCGGCCTGCCGTTCCGGATCGAAGATGCGCAGGTCGAGCTCGCCCCGCAGCCAGGTCAGCTGCCGCTTGGCGAGTTGCCGGGTGGCGAAGATGGCACGGTCGCGGAATTCCGCGGCGGTGGTCGTGCCATCGAGATGCTCCCAGGCCTGGCGATAACCGACGGCGCGCATCGCAGGGAGGTCGAGCGGGGCCGGATGCTCACGCAGGGACGGCAAGGCGCGCAGGCCGCGCATTTCGTCGAGGAAGCCGGCCGCCAGCATCGCGTCGAAGCGGCGTTCGATGCGCGCGTGCAGCACGGCGCGATCGAGTGGTGCGACCGCGATCTTCAGCACGCGACAGGGGAAGCGCTCGGCGGCCGGCCGGGGTTCGCGCTGCCAGTCGGTGAGCGTACGACCGCTGAGCCGGTAGACCTCCAGCGCACGCTGGATGCGCTGCGGGTCGGTGGCATGGATGCGCGCGGCCGCGACCGGATCGATGCGGCCAAGCTCGGCATGCAACGCCGCCCAGCCGCGCCCGGCGGCTTCCGCTTCGAGTTGCGCGCGCGTGGTCGGGTCGGCCTCGGGCATCGGCGACAGCCCCTGCAGCAGCGCACGGAAATACAGACCGGTACCGCCCGCGAGGATCGGCAACGCGCCTCGCGCTAGGATGCCGTCGACCGCCACGCGGGCATCGCGGGCAAAGTCCGCCGCCGAATAGGTCTGCCAGGTATCGCGGACGTCGATCAGGTGGTGTCGCACCCTCGCCTGCTCGTCGGCGGTCGGTTTCGCCGCACCGATGTCCAGGCCCCGGTAGACCAGCGCGGAATCGACGCTGACGATCTCGCCGCCGAAGCGCGCCGCCCAGTCAAGCGCAAGCGCGGTCTTGCCCGAAGCGGTCGGGCCCATGAGGGCGATGGCGAGCGGGCGGGTGTCTGCGGGCATGGAAGCGGATTACAGAAGGCAACGAAAGAAGCAGCGACCATCCTCGCGAGAGCCGAGGATCCATGCAGGCGGACGGACATGGTGGAACGTCAAGAGCAAATCCCCCCGCCATCGCTACGCGCTGTCGGCCCCCTTTTGCAAAGGGGGCGGGCGGCCGCGAAGCGGGCGACGGGGGATTTGCTTTTCACACGATCACCAACCACGGCGCACGGGCGCAACAGGTCAATACCCATGCACCTTCAACGTCTCCTGCACGCCCTTGTGCCGGAACTGCACGGCATCCGAGGGCGCGCGGCCCAGCTTGCTGACGAGCACGATCGCGACACAGGCAGCGATGAAACCCGGGACCATTTCATACAGTTCGCTGATTCCGCCGGCGACCACCACTTCCTTCCACACGATCACCGTCGCTGCGCCGACCAGCATGCCGGCCAGCGCGCCGTTGCGGGTCATCCGCCCCCAGAACAGCGAGAACAGCACCACGGGTCCGAATGCGGCGCCGAAGCCGGCCCAGGCATAGGACACCAGGCCGAGCACCTTGCTGTCGGGGTCGCGCGCGATCCAGATCGCCAGCAGCGACACCGCCAGCACCATCGCACGGCCGAACCAGACCAGTTCGCGCTGGCTGGCGCCGGGACGCAGGAAACCCTTGTACAGATCCTCGGTGAGCGCGCTGGAACAGACCAGCAGTTGGCACGACAGCGTGCTCATCACCGCCGCGAGGATGGCCGACAGCAGCACGCCTGCGACCCACGGATTGAACAGCACGGTCGACAGCTGGATGAAGACGCGCTCGGCATTCGCCGCGACCGGACCGACCTGGTCGGGATGCTGCGCGAAATACGCATTGCCGAAGAAACCCACCGCCATGGCGCCGAACAGGCAGAGCACCATCCAGCCCATGCCGATGCGACGCGCCTTGGGAATGGTGGTGAGCGAATCGGCGGCCATGAAACGCGCCAGCACGTGCGGTTGTCCGAAATAGCCCAGGCCCCAGGCCAGCAGCGAGACGATGCCGACCAGACCCAGCGTGCCGCCCTTGAACCAGTCGAGCTTGGTCGGATCGACCTGCTCGATGAGCGCCAGGCTGGCATCGAAACCGCCACTGCTCATCACCACCATCACCGGGGTGAGCACCAGCGCGAAGATCATCAGCGACGCCTGCACGGTGTCGGTCCAGCTGACCGCGAGGAAACCGCCGACCAGAGTGTAGAGGATGGTCGCAGCCGCGCCCCACCACAGCGCCTCGGCATAGGGCACGCCGAACACGCTCTCGAACAGGCGCGCGCCCGCGACGATGCCGCTGGCGCAGTAGAGGGCGAAGAACACCAGGATCACCACCGCGGAAAACACGCGCAGCACCTTGCTGCGGTCCTCGAAGCGATGGGTGAAGTAATCCGGCAGGGTCAGCGCATTGTTCGTGCGCTCGGTGTAGACGCGCAGCGGCCCGGCGACGAACTTCCAGTTGCACCACGCGCCTGCGATCAGCCCGATCGCGATCCAGGCTTCGGACACGCCGCTGAGGTACAGCGCGCCGGGCAGGCCCATCAGCAGCCAGCCGCTCATGTCGGAGGCGCCGGCCGACAGCGCGGTCACGACGCTGCCCAGCGAACGGCCGCCGAGGATGTAATCGTCGAAGCTGCGGGTCGACCGCCAGGCCCAGAAGCCGATCAGGATCATCGCGAGCAGGTAGATGCCGAAGGTGATGAGCAGCGGCTGGCCAGCGGTCATCGTCGAGTCCATGGTCGGTGCCGTCGAAGGGCGAAGCGCGCAGCATACCCCGAGGCCGGCGACCGACGAGAGAGGGCCGGCGGGATTACGCCGGGCATGGCGCTTGTCGACGCCGGTCACTTGTGTCGACCATGCCATGGCGTACGCTGGCGCCATGGCATGGTGGAAACGCCTCGGGTTCCTGCTCGTGTTCGTGGTGCCGGCGCTGATGCCTGCGGCCGCATGGCTCGGCGCGCGCAGCGGCCACCCTGACATCATGGCGTGGTTCCCGCTGTTCTTCCTGTTCGTGCTGCTGCCACTGGCCGACTACGCGCTGGGCCACGATCCGGGCAATCCTTCCGACGCCGAAGCGTCGGCGCTGGAGACCGCCGCCGACTTCCGCTGGATGACCCTCGCCGCATTGCCTGCGCAGCTCGCTGTCCTGGCCTGGTCGACATGGCACGTGCTGCAGGCCGGTTTCGGGCCGGCAGGCATCGCCGGGTGGGTGCTGTCGCAGGGCATCGTCGGCGGCGTGCTGGCAATCAACGTCGCCCACGAACTGATCCACAAGGACACGGGGCTGGAGCGCGCCTTCGGCGGCCTGCTGCTGACCACCGTGGGCTACGCGGGCTTCAAGATCGAGCATATCCGCGGCCACCACGTCCACGTCTCGACACCCGAGGACGCCTCCAGCGCACGCTTCGGCCAGTCGCTCTGGCATTTCCTGCCGCGGGCCCTGTTGCGCAATACCGCCAACGCCTGGCGGCTGGAAGCCCGGCGCCTCGCCCGGCAGGCACGCAGCGTCTGGCACCCGGACAACGAACTGCTGCGCTGGACCACGCTGTGGCTGGCGATGGCGATGGCGACGGGCCTCTGGCTCGGCCCGTACGCAACGGCCTTCTTCGTTGCGCAGGGTTTCTTCGCCGCGTGCTCGCTGGAAATCATCAACTACATCGAACACTACGGCCTGGAGCGGGCGAAGCTGCCCGACGGGCGCTACGAGCGCACCACGCACCTGCACTCGTGGAATTCGGACTACCTGCTGAGCAACCTGCTGCTGTTCCACCTGCAGCGCCATTCCGACCACCACGAGACGCCGCGTCGTCGCTACCAGGCGCTGCGCCACCATCCCGACAGCCCGCAGCTGCCCGGCGGCTACGCGGCGATGTTCGTCCTTGCGCTGTGCCCGCCGCTGTGGTTCCGGATCATCGACCCGCGCGTTCAAAGGTTCCACGCGCAGCGCGCACACTGATCCGGGCGCGGCGCCCGAGACGTGATCCACAGCGGCTGTGGACAACACGTGCGCAAGTCTGTGGATGAACCGCTGCAGGCCAACGGCCACGGGGTCCGCAGACTGTTCGATCAAATTTTCGCCATGTCGCGCCACGGAATCGACTGGTGATTATTTCGCCAGACCAGCCGCAGGCCCCGCCGCCATTGGGCTGCGCAGGGTTGTCCACAGGAAGCGGCCACACCTTGTCCACAGCGCTTGTGCACAACTGCTGCGCCACGCTGAGCCGTGGAACCTCGCGGCCAATCAGCCCTCTCGCTCAGACGTCGTCAGGCCAGCGGATGTCCGACGATGCGGCCTTCGGCCGAGGTGCAGGCACCTTCGCGACCGCATCCCAGACCTTGATCGCATCGACCGTCGCGGCGACATCGTGCACGCGCAGGAGCATGGCGCCGCGCTGCGCGGCGATCAGGTGCGCAGCGACCGAGCCATGCACGCGCGCCTGCGGATCCTCGCGTCCGGTCAGCTCGCCGATGCTGCGCTTGCGCGACAGTCCGGCGAGAAGCGGTACGCCGAGATCCGTGAAACGGTCCAGTCGCGCCAGCAACGCGAGGTTGTGCGCGGTGGTCTTGCCGAAGCCGAAGCCCGGGTCCACGACGATCTTCTTCTTTGCGATGCCGGCCATCTCTGCAGAAAAGATCCGCTCTGCAAGGAAACGGTGCACCTCGGCAACCACGTCCTCGTAATCGGGCGCCTGCTGCATCGAACGCGGCTCGCCCTGCATGTGCATCAGCACCACCGGTACGCCCAGCGCCGCCGCCGCGTCGAGCGCACCTTCACGACGAAGCGCGCAGACATCGTTGATCATGCCGGCGCCCGCCGCGACCGCGGCACGCATCACCTCGGGCTTGGAGGTATCGATGCTGATCGGCAGCCCGGTCTCTTTCGCGAGCCGCTCGATGACCGGGATCACCCGCGCCAGTTCTTCATCGACCGACACCTCGGTCGCACCCGGTCGCGTCGATTCGCCGCCGATGTCGAGGATGTCTGCCCCCTCTTCCACCAAGCGCAGTGCATGCGCTATGGCGGCATCGACGGTGGCGTGCTCGCCGCCGTCCGAGAACGAATCGGGCGTGACGTTGACGATGCCCATCACGCGCGGGCGATCGAGCACCAGCACGCGGCCGGCGCAGTCGAGTTGTGGGGAGATGTCGAACATGATCGTGACTCGCGATTCTGGGCCCGCGCAGAGCTTAGCGTCTTTGCCCTCGCCTGCAGCGTCCTCATCGGGACAAGGAAAAACGGCGCCGTTGCCGGCGCCGTTCTGCATGGATCATCCCTTCGACTATCGGCGCAATCAGGTCTGCGCCGCAGGCCCACCGATCAACGGGGCCGGCGTCGAGGTGCCGTCCTTGTCGCGCGGACCACCCGACTTGCCCCAGCCTGCGGGCGGCGGCGGCTCGCGGCCTTCCATGATCGCGTCGATCTGCGGGGCATCGATGGTTTCGTACTGCATCAGCAGCTTGGCCATGGTGTGCAGCTTGTCGATGTTGTCGGTCAGGATCTGCGTGGTGCGGCCATAGGCCTTGTCGAGGATGCTGCGCACCACTTCGTCGATCTTGCGCGCGGTGTCGTCGGAGACGTTCTTGGTCTGCGACACGCTGCGGCCCAGGAAGACCTCGCCCTCGTCCTCGGCATAGGCGATCGGGCCGAGTTCGTCGGACAGGCCCCACTTGGTAACCATGTTGCGGGCCATCTTGGTGGCGCGCTCGATGTCGTTGGACGCGCCGGTGGTGACCTTGTCGGCGCCGAAGATCAGCTCCTCGGCGACGCGGCCGCCGTACAGCGAGCACAGCATCGATTCGATGTGGGTGCGGTTGTAGCTGTAGCGGTCGCCTTCCGGCAGGTACATGGTCACGCCCAGCGCACGGCCGCGGGGGATGATCGTGACCTTGTAGACCGGGTCATGGTCCGGAACGACGCGGCCGACGATGGCGTGGCCGGCTTCGTGATACGCGGTGTTGAGCTTCTCGTCTTCGCTCATGGCCATCGAGCGGCGCTCGGCGCCCATCAGGATCTTGTCGCGGGCACGGTCGAAGTGCTCCATGCGCACTTCCTTGGCGTTCTCGCGGGCGGCGAACAGCGCGGCCTCGTTGACGAGGTTGGCCAGATCCGCACCGGAGAAGCCCGGCGTACCGCGTGCGACGACCATCGGTTCGACGTCGTCTGCCAGCGGCACCTTGCGCATGTGCACCTTCAGGATCTGCTCGCGACCCTTCACGTCGGGCAGTCCCACCACGACCTGGCGGTCGAAGCGACCCGGACGCAGCAGCGCCGGATCGAGCACGTCGGGGCGGTTGGTCGCGGCGATCACGATCACGCCCTCGCCGCCCTCGAAGCCGTCCATCTCGACCAGCAGCTGGTTGAGGGTCTGCTCGCGCTCGTCATGGCCGCCGCCGAGACCGGCACCGCGATGGCGGCCGACGGCGTCGATTTCGTCGATGAAGATGATGCAGGGTGCGTGCTTCTTGGCCTGCTCGAACATGTCGCGCACGCGGCTGGCGCCGACGCCGACGAACATCTCGACGAAGTCGGAACCGGAGATGCTGAAGAACGGGACGCGCGCCTCGCCGGCGATGGCCTTGGCGAGCAGCGTCTTGCCGGTGCCGGGCGGGCCCACCATCAGCACGCCGCGCGGGATCTTGCCGCCGAGCTTCTGGAACTTGCCCGGATCGCGCAGGAATTCGACCAGCTCGGCCACTTCTTCCTTCGCTTCATCGCAGCCGGCGACGTCGGCGAAGGTGGCCTTGGTCTGGTCTTCGTTGAGGAGCTTGGCGCGCGAGCGGCCGAAGGACATCGCGCCCTTGCCGCCGCCCTGCTGCATCTGGCGCATGAAGTACAGCCAGACACCGATCAGCAGCGCGATCGGCAGCAGGTTGAGCAGCAGGCTGAGGAAGATGTTGCGCCCGGACGAGGGCGGCACCTGGGTGACCTTCACCTTGTGGTTGATCAGGTCGTTCACCAGTTCGCTGTCGCCCGGGTTGTGGGTGACGAAGCGGGTGTTGTCCTTGGTCACGCCCTCGATCGTGAC
Organism: Lysobacteraceae bacterium; assembly: GCA_036404915.1. Taxonomy (GTDB): domain Bacteria; phylum Pseudomonadota; class Gammaproteobacteria; order Xanthomonadales; family Xanthomonadaceae; genus Lysobacter_I. Next base: position 84,241 of record DASWYO010000032.1, on the reverse strand, counting down.
CCGGTCGTCCTGGATCTTGACCTCGCGGACCTTGTTGTCGTCCACCATCTGCACGAATTCGTCGTAGGCCAGCGAGCTGGCGCCGCCCATGCCCATGCCCGCGGGCGAAAAGCTGTTGAAGACCGCCATCAGCACGACGGCGACGATCACCCACAGGATCAGATTCTTGGCCAAGGTCTTGTTCCTTCCACTCGCGGCCCCGCGAAGGGCCTTGTCAGTTCACACAACGGAATTGGGCTCGGGATAAGGGCATGGGTCCGGTCATCCGACCGGTGCCGCATGCTTGCCCTGGGCCAGGGCGTAGACCTCGGGCGAACGCTTGCGCGACGCCGCCGGCTTGCGGATCACGACACGAGCGTAGCGCTTGCGCAAGGCCCGGACGTAATCGTCGAACCCCACCCCCTGGAACAGCTTGATCAGGAAGGTGCCCCCGGGACGCAGATGGCGGTCGGCGAAGTCCATCGCCAGTTCCGCCAGATGCATGGCCCGGGGCAGGTCCACCGCATCCACGCCGCTCATATTGGGGGCCATGTCCGAGAGCACAAGGTCCACGGCCTGACCATTCAGCAGGGCTTCGAGCTGGGCGAGCACCGCGTCTTCGCGGAAATCCCCGCAGATGAACTCCACGCCGGCCAGCGACGGCATGTCCAGGATGTCCAGCGCGACCACCCGGCCGGTGTCGCCGAGGCTCTGCCGTACCCACTGCGACCAGCCGCCCGGGGCCGCGCCCAGATCGACCACGGTCATGCCCGGCTTGAGCAGGCGGTCGCGCTCGACCAGTTCCTCCAGCTTGTAGGCCGCGCGCGAGCGCATGCCTTCGGCCTGCGCCTTCTTGACGTAGGGGTCGGAGAAGTGCTCCTTGAGCCAGCGGTGGCTGCTCTTGCTGCGGGTCATGCGGGGGATACGAGGCTCGGAGGGGAAAGGAGGCGGGCGTGTCGCCGCGCTTGCGGACGAGCCCCGTCCAGCGGGCCGCCTGCCGGCCATGATACCCTGCGCGACGATCCATCCACGCCCGTACTGCATGCCAAGCTCCCTGACGAACGCCCAGATCCGATTCCTCCGTGGCCAGGCCCATGGCCTCAAGGCGATGCTCCAGGTGGGCGCGAAGGGGGTGACGGAGGCCGTGGTGGCCGAAGTCGATCTGGCCCTGGAGCACCACGAGCTGCTCAAGATCCGGGTGGCCGCCGAGGATCGCGAGGCCCGCGACGCGATGATCGGCGACCTGGCCGAGCGCACCGGCTCGGCGCTGGTCCAGCGCATCGGCAACGTCGCCGTGCTCTACCGCCAGAGCAAGGACCACCGCCAGATCGTCCTGCCGAGGGCGTGACGGTCCCCGTGGGTCCATCTGCCCGGCTCCGCTGACTCCGACAGTCTTTGCGCCCATGCTCCTCCACCTCGAACAGCCCGATTTCGAGTTTTTCATGCGCGGCGCCGACGGCGCCCTCGCGAAGGTCAACGACCGCGAGCTGCGCGACAGCTTCATCCTCTCGCCCCGCCAGCTGATCGAAGCGTGGCCGGTCCGCGATATCCGCGCGATGACGCCGGGCGACCTCGACCCCCTGTTCGCGCTCGACCCGGAACTTGTCCTGCTCGGCTGTGGCGCGACCCAGACCTTTCCGCCGGCGGCCACGATGGGCGCATGCCTGTCGCGCGGCATCGGGCTGGAAACGATGACCAACGCCGCCGCGGCGCGCACCTTCAACGTGCTGGCCAGCGAGGGTCGCCGCGTGGTCGCAGGCTTCATCCTCGCGGGCTGAGATCGTGGCCGGGCGCCATCTGCAGGGTCCGCTGCCATGGCTCGCCATCGTTCTTTCCGCCCTGCTCCCGGCCTGCGGCGATCACGCCCCCGGACCGCAGCGCCCGGCTGCGAAGCCCCGCTTCGAGGCCTGGGTCGCTGCCGGACATCGCGATGACGTCAGCGCCTACCGTACCCGGCTCGAACGCCAGGGCCTGGCGGAGGTCATGCCGATGGCCGCGCTGCTTCGGACCTCGCGGCGCTGGCGGATCTGCCTGCACGGCGAATTCGCCACGCCGCCGCCGGCGCTGCAGCCGAACATCGAATCGACGCTGCGCGTGGTCGCTGGACTGCACGATGCCGGCCTGCTCGATCCCGCCCTCGCCCGCTCGGGCTGGCGCGATGCAGGCGTGAACCGCTGCGCGGGCGGTGCATCGAGCAGTCGCCACCTGCAGAACAACGCCATCGATTTCGACCTGCCGGAACGCCCGGACAATGTCACGGCGTTGTGCGACTGGTGGCGCGTGCATGGTGCGAAGGCCCGGATGGGGCTGGGCTTCTACACGCCGACCGCCATCCACATCGACACCGCCGGCTTCCGCACCTGGGGCTCGGACCGCACGCGGCGCACGTCGCTGTGCGTCGTGCCGCGCTGAAACCTGCCACACTGAAACGTGCCGCACTGAAGGGCGTCAGCGCTTTTCCGGCGCGAACAGTACACGGAACGCGCGCAGCGCTGCCGGATGATAGACCGTCGCATGAGTCTCTTCGGGCAGCGGCAGGTAGTGCCAGCCCAGGCCTTTCGGCGCAGAGATTTCCAGCATCGCGGGCAATGTCTTCACCACGTCCGCAATGCTCGGCTCGCCACTGTGGGCGATGAACAGCCGGGCCTTCAGGCCGGCATTCGCTTCGAGGAAAGCACCGAAGCCCTTTGCCAGCGCGCGGTCGTTCCACCACAGGCTGGGATCGATCGCGATGTAGGCATCGAACATCTCCGGCGCCAGCACCAGCGTTTCCATGATGAACAAGCCGGCAGCCGATTCGCCGACGATCGCGGTCTCGCCCGTGGTGCGATAGCGACGCGCGATCTCGGGCATCAGCTCGTCGCGGATGAACGCGCGGAAGGTTGCGGAACCACCGACGACCGGGGCGATCTTCCGATCCGACGCCACCTCGGTCGGGCCGGTCATGTCGCGACGACGCTGGGTGTTCTCGATGCCGACCAGCATGAACGGGCGCATCGTGCCGTTCGCCATCGACACCTGCATCAGGCCCGCGACGTGCAGGAAATCCTCGGCGATGCCGCCATCGGGCATGTAGAGCACCGGCAGCTTCGCATCTGCGGGCGCGTGGTAAGCGGCTGGCAGGTAGACGTTGATGCGCCTGGTCTCGGCCATCACCTTCGAGTCGATGGTGAAGCTCTCGCCGATCGCCAGCGGCTGGGCTGCGCTGGAGGTCGCCTGCGCCGATGCAGGCACGACCGGCGCGACGAGCGAAACGACCCACACGCACAGCGCGGCGAATCCATGGCGGAGCATCGACGATTCCCTTGGAGTGCCAGGCAGGATTTCAGCGTTTCGGCAGCGCCGGGAGCGGATCCTGCGGTTTGCCGTTGTAGCGTATCTCGAAGTGCAGCATGTCGCGCGATGCGCCGCTGCGGCCCATTTCGGCGATCTGGTCGCCGGCCTTCACGCGCTGGCCCTCGTTGACCAGGCGCGCGCGGTTGTGGCCGTAGGCCGACAGCCACTGCTCGCTGTGCTTGATGATGATCAGTTCGCCGTAGCCGACGAGGCCCGCACCGGAATAGACGACCACGCCATCGGCCGCGGCGCGGACCGGCGCGCCGTTCTTGCCGGCGATGTCGATGCCCTGGCGCGTGGGATCGTTGGCGATGAAGCGGCCGACGATGCTGCCATCGGCGGGCCAGCGCCAGGCGAACGCGGCCTCGGGTGCCGGCCTTGAGGCAGGCGGAGATGTCCCGGCAGGCTTGTCGGTCACCGCAGGCGCGCCTGGTTTCGTCGCGACCGTGGCGGACGGCTTTGCGCCTGCAACGGGCTTGCCAGCCTCGGCAGGCTTTCCAGCGGCGGGATTCGTCGTGCCGGCCACGGGTTTGCCGGTCGCGGAGTTGCCAGTCGCGGGTTTCGCGGTCGTGGCTTGTGCGGGATTCGGACGTGCGGGGCTCACGCTCGCCTGGCTCGGCGCGTCCGGTGCCGACAGGCGCAAGGTCTGCCCGGGATGGATGGTGTAAGGCGGCGCGATGCGGTTCCACATGGCGATGTCGAGCGCACTGACGCCGTGCGCGCTGGCGATGCGGTACAGCGTGTCGCCCTTGCGCACGGTCACGGTCTTGCCGGCCTTCGGCGCAGGACGGGAGGCCGCCGTGGACGCTGGGGTCCTCGATGCGGAGGGACTGCGCACCACGGTGGTCTTCGCGCAGCCAGCCAGCAGTAGCGCACAGCCGAGCGCGGTCACGGAAACGATGCGTGCGAGGTCCATGCTGCGGCTCACAGGCCGACCCTCTGCAGCAGTTCGCGCACCGCCAGGCCACCGCCGCTGATGAGCACGCCGAAGTAGACGATGGTGCCGATGTTGGCGAGGTGGCCGAGCAGCACGGCGACGCCGTCGCGCTGGATGAACCCGATCGCGTACAGCAGCAGCGCCAGCGCCGGCAGCGTGTTGCTGAAAGGCACGAAGCCGAACGGCGCCATCAGCAGCACCGCCGCAAGGATGAAGGCGAGATCGTTCAGCAAGCGCACCAGCGCGCCGTCGGCGAGCATGCGCAGGCGATGCGGGCGGCTGATCTTTTCCAGACGGCGCACCCAGACCAGGCCGCCGGTGAGGCCTGGCCGCAGCTTGTCCGCAGGCAAGGCGCGCGTGCGCAGCCGCGCCGGCAGCCACAGCGGACGACCGAACAGGCGGCTGATGCCGACCAGCAGGATCGCCGCACCGAACACGGTGCTGACGCCGGGGATCGACACCGGAATGAGGAAAACGAGAGTCAGCAGCACGGTGACGAGCAGCAGGCCCTCGTCGCCGAACACGTCCAGCAGTTCCTGCAGGCTGAGGGTGTCCGGCGGAAGCTGTTCGATGATGGTGGTCAGTTGTTCGCCGAGCGATGCGTCGGAATTCGGTGTCCGTGTCGTCATTGATCAATCCACCATGCCCGACAGCAGCGGCACGAACACCACCGACGCCAGCTCGTTGCGCTCGACTACGCCCTCGGCGTCCTTGCGCAGTTTCACCAGCGACTGACTGCCGCTGCCGCCCACCGGGGCGACGAGCGTGCCGCCCGGCGCAAGCTGTTCGGTCAGGGCATCGACCAGCGCAGGCGCGGCGGCGGTGACCACGATGGCGTCGAACGGGCCGTTCTCCGGCCAGCCGATGCGACCGTCGTCGTGCTTGCTGCGCACGTTCAGGCCGAGATTGCGGAAACGCTTGCGCGCGGTGCGCAACAGGTCGCCGATCCGCTCGACCGTATGCACCTCCAGGCCCAGCGCGGCGAGGATCGCGGCCTGGTAACCGGAGCCGGTGCCGACTTCCAGCACCCGCTTCGGCTGCGCGCCATCCTCGAACAGGGCTTCGGTCATGCGCGCGACCACCCACGGCTGCGAAATGGTCTGGCCATGGCCGATCGGCAGCGCGTTGTCCTCGTAGGCGCGCGCGGCCAGCGCTTCGTCGACGAACAGATGACGCGGCACGGTGCGGATCGCGTTGAGCACGCGCTCGTCGCGGATGCCCTGCTCACGCAGTCGCTCGATCAGGCGATCGCGCACGCGCTGCGAGGTCATGCCCATGCCCAGCGCCTCGGGCTGCAGGCGCATGCGCGCGGTCATGGAGCCGCGTCCTCGACGACATCATCGCGCAGCGACGCGGCGAGGCCGCCGACCCAGCTGGCGACGTGTTCCAGCGCCTGGTAGCGCGTGAGGTCGACATGGATCGGGGTGATCGAGATGCAGCCGCGACGCACGGCATGGAAATCGGTGCCGGGACCGGCGTCCTGCTCGGGGCCGGCGGCGCCGATCCACCACCACTGGCGGCCGCGCGGATCTTCCTGCGGCGTGCAGGCTTCGGCGCGGTGGCGGTTGCCCAGGCGGGTGACTTCGAAGCCGGCGATCTCGTCCCACGGCAGATCGGGGACATTCACGTTCAGGATGGTGTCGGCCGGCAGCGGGTCGGTGCGCAGCCGCGCCACGATCTCGGCCGCGGCGCGCGCGGCGGTTTCGTAATGCAGGCCCTTGTGGTCGGCGGTGACCAGCGACACCGCGACCGCGGGCAGGCCGAGGAAGCGGCCTTCCATCGCGGCGGCCACGGTGCCGGAGTAGATGACGTCGTCGCCCAGGTTGGCGGTGTTGTTGATGCCGGAGACCACGATGTCCGGCTCGCGCTCGATCATGCCGGTGATGGCGACATGCACGCAGTCGGTGGGCGTGCCGTGGACGCGCCAGGTGGCGTCGTCCTGGCGGACCACGCGGATCGGCATGTCGAGCGTCAGCGAATTGCTGGCGCCGGAGCGGTCGCGGTCGGGCGCGACCACGAGCACCTCGTGCCCCGCCGATCGCAGGCCCTCTGCGAGGACCCGGATGCCGGGGGCGTCCACGCCATCGTCGTTGCTGACCAGGATGCGCATGCGGTCTCGGCTCGAAACAAAGCCGAATCATATCCAATCGCAGCGGTGATCCGCACCCCGCCGTCGATCGCGACGACGCGAAATGCGTCGCGAACGGCGGAATTCGAAGCGTCCGCGAAGCCTGCTAGCATCCCGTCATGGCGCTACCGACCGCTCCCGACGACACTGACGATACCGACGACGCCGCGCTGTTCCGCGCCGCGATCGGCCCGGTGCGCGAATTGCCCGCGCCGCCCGCGCCGCCGTCGAAGCCGAAGCCGAAGCCGGACACGCGCATGCGCGATCTGGACGAGGCCGACGCACGCACCGAGTTCCAGCGCGCGCTCGACGAGGCGCCCCTGCTGGCCGGCGACACGCTCAGCCATCGCCGTGACGAAGTGCCGCTGCGCGTGCTCAAGCGCCTGGCGCGAGGCGAGTACGCCGCGCAGGACGAGATCGACCTGCACCTGGCGGTCAGCGCGCAGGCCGAGGCGATGCTGCGCCGGTTCCTGCGCGAGGCGGTCGACGCAGGCTGGACCTGCGTCCGCGTCATCCACGGCAAGGGACTGCACGCGCCCGACGGCGTACCGACCCTCAAGAACCTGGTCGACCGCCTGCTGCGCCAGCGCTCGGACGTGCTGGCCTTCCACTCGGCGCCGCCCGCGCAGGGCGGCACCGGTGCGGTGCTGGTGCTGCTGGCCGCGCGCTGACGGCCGACGACCCGGTCAATCCTTGATGTCGACGTTGCGCTTCACCGGCTTGTGCACCCACTGCACGGTGATGCCGCGACGACGCGCGGTACGTTCGACATAGGCGACGTAGGCCGCGTCTTCTTCGATGCGGGGCGAATACTTCGTTCCCGGCTGTACCGGCTTTGCAGCCGGTGCCGAGGCGAATTCGCTGGTGGTGGCGCAGCCCGACAACGACAAACCGACGGCCAGCGCGAGCGACAGGCGGATGCAGGTGATCATGGGAACCTCCGGTGGACGGTGGATGCGCGACGGCACCGTGCCCTGCCCGGCGCAAGGCGCCATCGGTTCGCTTATACGCCCATGCGCCATCGCCGGCCTTTGCCGTCCCGGCTTTCCGATGAACGGCAGGCCTGCCGCCGGATTCGGCGTAGTCCGTGGGGATCAGACGAGTGCGGACGCGCCGGAGGCGTCGACCACATCGCCCAGTTCGGCCAGCACGGTCGTCGCGTAACATCCCGGCGGCAGCGAGAACCACAGGCGCAGCACGCCCGGTTCAAGCCATGCCCAGGTCATGTCGGAAGGTCGCAGGCGCAACGCGCGCCGTTCCTGTTCCAGCCCGGCGCGCTCCAGTCCTTCGCGCAATGCCAGCGAAGAAGCATCCGCCAATGTGTCCAGTTCCAGCGCTTTGACCGCGGCATCGCTGCGCAACTCGCCACGGCCCCACAGCGGACCGCCGGGATGGATGTCGAACGTGGCGAGGCGTGCAGCCAGCGCGTCGTTCCACGGTTCCGGGCCGAACACGCTGCGGCTGCCGTCGAGCGACCAGACTTCGCCGTCGAGTGGCGTATCCCAGTGGTCGATGCGCACCCGCGCAGCCAGCACGCGATTGAACAGTTCCGATCGCGCAGCGGAGAGCAGGTGCGTCCGCTCCTCGCGCGGCACGCGACGGCCGGCGAACATCGCCAGCGCCTTGTCGAGATTGCGTCCGCCGCGCCCGAAACGCTGTTCGCCGAAATAATTCGGCACGCCGCGACCGGCGATCGCGGACAAGCGCGCCTCGATGGCGACCGTGTCGCCCTCGACATCGCGCAGGGTCAGCACGAAACGATTGCCGGCCAGCGCACCGCGCGGCAGCTTGCGTGCATGCCAGGCGTGCGCGAGCACGCGAAGTTCGTCCGAGTCCAGCGTCGCGACATCGGGAGAGACCTTCTTCGGAATCCAGACGGTGAAGCGCTGCCGCGTGACCGCATGTCGGTCCTTCAGGCCGGCGTAACCGATCGCCGATTCCGCGACGCCCGCCCATTGCGCGATGCGCTTGGCCGCGAACGCGGTGTTCATGCCGCGCTTCTCGACGGTCAGCAGCAGGTGTTCGCCGGCGCCGCTGGCCTCGAAGGCGTCGATTTCCTCGACGACGAAATCCTCGGGCGTCGTACGCATGCGCGCCGCCAGCGCGGGGGCACCGTAGGCACGCGGCAGCCCATCGTCACGGACCGGGTCGCTCACGCGCGCACCAGCAGGCACACGGCCTGCGCAGCGATGCCTTCGCCGCGGCCGGTGAAACCCAGCTTTTCGGTGGTTGTCGCCTTCACGCTGACCTCGTCGAGCTCGATGCCGAGATCCAGCGCGATCACGCGACGCATCTCCTCCGCATGCGGGCCGACCTTCGGCCGCTCGCAGATCACGGTGATGTCGGCGTTGCCGACCTTCCAGCCGAGGTTGCGGACCAGATGATCGCAATGGCGCACGAAGGCGCGGCTGTCGGCGCCCTTCCACTGCGGATCGCTCGGCGGGAAATGGCGGCCGATGTCGCCCAGCGCCAGCGCGCCGAGCATGGCATCGCACAAGGCATGCAGCACCACGTCGCCATCGCTGTGCGCGACGATGCCGCGATCATGAGGCACGCGCACACCACCGAGCATCACATGGTCGCCCTCGCCGAAGGCGTGGACGTCGAAACCCTGGCCGATGCGAATGGGCATCATCGATTGAATTCCTGTGGATGAAGATTTCGCACGCAGGCTGCGCGCGGCGGCGGCGAACTCAACGTCGCTGCAACTCGAACTCGAACCGCGCCAGGTCGGCAGGCGTGGTCACCTTGAAATTGTCCTCGCGACCTTCGACCAGCAACGGGCGCAGGCCCTGTCGCTCCATCGCCATCGCCTCGTCGGTGATCGCGATGCCTGCGGCATGCGCGGCGTCCAGCGCCTTCGACAGCTGCAGGCGGCGGAACATCTGCGGCGTGAAGGCACGCCACAGACGCTCGCGCGGTTCAGTACCGTCGATGCCGCCGTCGTCACCGGCGCGCTTGAGGGTGTCGCGCACCGGCGCGGCGAGGATGGCGCCGACTGGATCCGCGCGCCCGAGATCGAGCAGGCGATCGAGGTCGGCATGCGCCAGGTTCGGGCGCGCAGCATCGTGGACCAGCACGAAGTCGTCCTGACGCACGCTGTCGGGCAAGGCGTTCACGCCGGCGAGGACCGAGTCCGCGCGCTCGGCGCCGCCGATGCAGGTCTGCACGGGCTTGCCGGCGATCTCGGCCCAGGCCGGCCAGTGCGCATCGTCGGCCGCGAGCACGACCATCGCGCCGGCGATCGACGGATGCGAGAGCAGTGCCTGCAGCGTCCAGGCGATCAGCGGATGCCCGCCGACCTCCAGATACTGCTTCGGCCGTTCACCGCCGAATCGCGCGCCGCGACCGGCGGCGGGCACGACGACCCACAGCCCGTTCCGGATATGGTCCGGACTCACGGTGCAGGCGCCTCGTCCACGGCGGCGGGCACGTCGACCGATGCCGGCGGCTCCACCACACGATGGAAGGTTTCGCCCGGCTTGATCATGCCCAGCTCGCTGCGCGCGCGTTCTTCCGCTGCGGCTTCGCCGGACTTGAGGTTCTCGACTTCGGCAGCCAGCTGCTCGTTGCGCTGTTCCAGGCCGCGATTCTCCGCGGCCTGGCGGTCCACCTGCGCCTGCAGGTTCGCGGTGGCGACCGCGCCGCCCTCACCGAGGAACAGGCGGTACTGCAGCCACGCCAGCAGCGCGAACAGCAGCAGCGCGATGATCCGGAGCGGGCGGGCAGCGTCGTTCATCCGCGCAGCATCAGCCCCGCTTCAGCGAAACGAACGCGTCGCGGCCGGCATACTTCGCGGCGGCCCCAAGCTGCTGTTCGATGCGCAGCAGCTGGTTGTACTTCGCCACGCGGTCGCTGCGGCACAGCGAGCCGGTCTTGATCTGCGTGGCGGTGGTCGCGACCGCGATGTCGGCGATGGTGGTGTCCTCGGTCTCGCCCGAGCGGTGCGAGACGATCGCCGCGTACTTCGCCGCGTCGGCCATGGCGATGGCTTCGAGGGTTTCGGTCAGCGTGCCGATCTGGTTGACCTTGATCAGGATGGCATTGGCCACGCCCTGGTCGATGCCGTCCTTGAAGATCTTCGGATTGGTGACGAACAGGTCGTCGCCGACCAGTTGGACCTTGCCGGTCAGGCGTTCGGTCAGCAGCTTCCAGCCGGCCCAGTCGTGCTCGGCCATGCCGTCCTCGATCGTGATGATCGGGTATTCGTTGCACCAGCCGGCGAGGAAGTCGGCGAACTGCTCGCTGGTCAGGCGCTTGCCTTCGCCGGTGAGGTTGTACTTGCCGTTCTCGAAGAATTCGCTGGAGGCCACGTCGAGGCCGAGCAGCACGTCTTCACCGGCCTTGTAACCGGCCTTGCCGATGGCTTCGAGGATGGTGTCGAGCGCTTCGGAGTTGCTGCGCAGGTCCGGCGCGAAGCCGCCTTCATCGCCGACCGCCGTGCTCAGGCCCTTGCCCTTCAGCACCGACTTCAGCGCGTGGAAGATCTCGGTGCCGCAGCGCAGCGATTCGGAGAACGAATCGAAGCCCACCGGCAGCACCATGAATTCCTGCAGGTCGACGTTGTTGTCGGCATGCGCGCCGCCGTTGATGATGTTCATCATCGGCACCGGCAGCACGGCGTCACGGCCATTGGCGAGGTACTGCCACAGCGGCTGCTTGCGCGACGCGGCGACCGCGTGCGCGGCGGCCATCGACACGCCGAGCAGCGCGTTCGCGCCGAGGCGGCCCTTGTTCTCGGTGCCGTCGAGATCGATGAGGCGCTTGTCCAGGCCGGCCTGGTCGGCGGCATCGAAACCGGTCAGCGCCTGGGCGATCGTCGTGTTGACGTTGCCGACGGCCTTCTGCACGCCCTTGCCGAGATAGCGGGTCTTGTCGCCATCGCGCAGTTCGACGGCTTCCTTGGTGCCGGTGGAGGCGCCCGACGGCACCATCGCACGACCGAAGGAACCGTCAGACAGCGTGACGTCGGCTTCGAGCGTGGGGTTGCCTCGGCTGTCGAGGATTTCGCGGGCGTGGATCTTCGTGATCGTGGTCATGGACTTGAGAGTGCCTTGTCGGTAACGAGTCGTTTGATGGTGAGTAGATAAGCGCCGTCGTCCATCCGGGGGTCGTGGTGCCGCGTGCCTTCGGATGCCCCGAGCGCGGTGAGGCGCCCGTCGCCGTCGCGCGCAGCGAAGACGACGTAATCCATGCCTGGCATGAGCAAGGTGTCGCAGCTGGAATACGACGTTGCGATCGTGTTTGATCCCGCCATGGCGCCCTTGATCGTTTCGATCACGTCGTAAGTCGCGAGCAACGCGACCTGCGCTCCAGCATCTGCGCGCACTTCTTCCAGTCGGATGATGTGGGCGACGAAGACAGCGTCGGCACGGGCGATGTTCTGCGCATCGTCAGGCTCCGCGCCCACCGGATGCTTGCAGGCCCAAGCCGAAGATGCGCAGCACATCCACATCAACACCCATGCGAGCCGGCTAGACATCGGATTCGAGAAAACCATTGCGCTTGGTCACCTGATCCAGCGCCATCAGCGTTTCCAGCAGCGCGCGCATCTTCGGCAGCGGCCAGGCGTTCGGGCCGTCGCTCAGCGCATTCGCCGGGTCGGGATGGGTTTCCATGAACAGGCCGGCGATGCCGACGGCGGTGGCGGCGCGCGCCAGCACCGGCACGAATTCGCGCTGGCCGCCGCTGCTGCTGCCCTGCCCGCCCGGCAACTGCACCGAATGCGTGGCGTCGAAGACCACAGGGCAGCCGGTGTCGCGCATCACCGCGAGGCTGCGCATGTCGCTGACCAGATTGTTGTAGCCGAAGCTGGCGCCGCGCTCGCAGACCATGATGTCGTGGTTGCCGGTCGACTTCGCCTTGTCGACCACCGGCTTCATGTCCCAGGGCGAGAGGAACTGCCCCTTCTTGATGTTCACCGGCTTGCCGGCGCTGCAGACCTTCCGGATGAAGTCGGTCTGGCGCACGAGGAATGCGGGCGTCTGCAGCACGTCGACCACGCTCGCGACTTCGTCCATCGGCGTGTATTCGTGCACGTCGGTCAGCACCGGCACGCCGATCTGGCGCTTCACTTCCGCCAGCACGCGCAGGCCCTCTTCCATGCCCGGGCCACGGAAGCTGGTGCCGGAGGTGCGGTTGGCCTTGTCGAAGCTCGACTTGAAGATGAAGGGAATGCCCAGCGAGGACGTGATCTCCTTGAGCTGGCCGGCAACGTCGAGCTGCAACTGCTCGGACTCGATCACGCACGGACCGGCGATCAGGAAAAAGGGCTTGTCGAGGCCGACCTCGAATCCGCAGAGTTTCACGCGCTTGCCTCCTTCAGCAGCTTGCCACCGGCCTGGCCTTCGTTCGCCTTGTGCTCGCGCGCGGCACGGATGAAGCCGATGAACAGCGGATGGCCATGCCGCGGCGTCGACAGGAACTCCGGGTGGGCCTGGCAGGCCAGGAACCAGGGATGCATGGTCTGCGGCAGTTCGACCATCTCCACCAGCAGATCGTCCATCGACTTCGCCGCGATCACCAGGCCGGCATCTTCCAGCTGGGTGCGATAGCGGTTGTTGAATTCGTAGCGGTGGCGGTGACGCTCGCCCACCACGTCCTTGCCGTACATGCGGTGCGACAACGTGCCCGGCTTCACGCGCTGTTCCTGCAGGCCCAGGCGCATGGTGCCGCCGAGGTCGCTCTTTTCGTTGCGACGTTCGATCTCGCCGGTGGACGTGCGCCATTCGGTGATCAGGCCGATCACCGGATGCGGGCTCTGGCGGTCGTTTTCGGTGCTGTTGGCGTCGGTCAGCCCTGCGACATGGCGGGCGTAATCGACCACCGCCGCCTGCATGCCGTAGCAGATGCCGAAATACGGGATGCCCTGTTCGCGCGCGTATTGCGCGGTCAGCACCTTGCCTTCGAAACCGCGATCGCCGAAGCCGCCCGGCACCAGGATGCCATCGACGCCGGCGAGCACGGTCGCGGCGCCGTCACGCTCGATATCCTCGGATTCGAGCCACTTCAGCTTCACGCGGCTGCGCTGGCGCAGGCCGCCGTGCTTCAGGGCTTCGGCGACGGACTTGTAGGCGTCCTGGTGATCGACGTACTTGCCGACCACGGCGATCGTCACTTCGTCGATGGGATGCTCGGTGGCGTCGACCACGGCCAGCCACTCCGACAGGTCGGCGGTCGGCGTGACCTTCTGCTCCAGTCGCAGGCGCTCCACCACGATCTGGTCGAGCTGCTGCTGGTGCAGCCACATCGGGATCTTGTAGATGTTGTCGAGGTCGACCGCGGAAATGACCGCCTTCTCGGACACGTTGGTGAACAGCGCAATCTTGCGGCGCTCGCCGTCCGGCAGCGGCTGCTCGCTGCGGCAGAGCAGCACGTCGGGCTGGATGCCGATCGAACGCAGCTCCTTCACGGAATGCTGGGTCGGCTTGGTCTTCAGTTCGCCGGCGGCGGCGATGTACGGCACCAGGGTCAGGTGCATGAACATCGCCTTGTCCGCGCCGCGCTCGGTGCGGATCTGGCGGATGGCTTCGAGGAAGGGCAGCGATTCGATGTCGCCGACCGTGCCGCCGATCTCGACCAGGGCCACGTCGAAGCCCTCGGTGGCGGCGTCGATGCAGCGCTTGATCTCGTCGGTGATGTGCGGGATGACCTGGACGGTCGCGCCCAGGTAGTCGCCCCGGCGCTCCTTGCGGATCACCGACTCGTAGATCTTGCCGGTGGTGATGGAGTTCCTGCCGGTGAGGCGGGTGTTGACGTAGCGCTCGTAGTGGCCGAGGTCGAGGTCGGTCTCGGCGCCATCGTCGGTGACGTACACCTCGCCGTGCTGGAACGGGCTCATGGTGCCCGGGTCGACGTTGATGTAGGGATCGAGCTTCATCATCGTCACCCGCAGGCCGCGGGCTTCGAGAATGGCCGCGAGGGAAGCGGCGGCAATACCTTTGCCAAGCGAGGACACCACCCCGCCGGTCACGAAAACGAGGGGAGTCGCAGAGCTGGGGGAGTTCATGGCGGCAGCGGGTCGCTGGAAAGCGGTAGTGTACCGGGAAGCGGCCGGCGAGGCGACACGGCGCGCGCAAACGATTGATTTACCGGGCAAAGAAACGCCCCGGACAGGCCGGGGCGTCGAGGGGCCGCGTGGATGACGCTGCGCGGGCGCAGCTGAGATCAGCGGCGAGGATCAGATGTCCTCTTCCTCTTCCAGCTCGCGCTCGGGGTCCTTGCGGTCGCCGGACTTGTCGCGCTTGGGCTTGCGCGCCTCGGCCTTGCGTGCGGCCTCGGCCTTGGCGGCCTCGTCCTGACGCTGCTTCTCGGCGTCGGCCTTGGCCTTGTCGGCGTCCTGGCTGGTCTGCGGTCTGGGGGCCGTGGATTGCGCGGACACGATTCCGGCGGCGAGCAGGCCCAACGCCGCCACGGGCGCGAGGACGAGCAGGGTTCGACGGAGAATGTTCATGGCTCTCGGGGGCCCACTGCGCCCGGATGGGCGGTTTCTGCGGGGCGTGGGCACCATAGCGCCGCCGGGTGGACTGCGCCATGAACGCACGCGCCCGGCCGACCCGAAACTGAACGGCTTGACCCGCCCTCGCGCTGCCGCCAAGCTCGCCGGCCACGACCGGAGCTCTTCCGGCGCCCCACGCATCCCACAGACGCATGAGCAGTCGCTACAACGCCGCAGACATCGAAGTCCTTTCCGGCCTGGACCCCGTCAAACGCCGGCCGGGCATGTACACCGACACCACGCGCCCGAACCACCTGGCGCAGGAAGTCATCGACAACGCGGTCGACGAAGCCCTCGCCGGGCACGCGCGCAACATCGAGGTGACGATCCACGCCGACGGCAGCTGCGAGGTGTCCGACGACGGCCGCGGCATGCCCGTGGACATCCATCCCGAGGAGAAGATCCCGGGCGTCGAACTGATCCTCACCCGCCTGCACGCGGGCGGCAAGTTCAGCAACAAGAACTACACCTTCAGCGGCGGCCTGCACGGCGTCGGCGTGAGCGTGGTCAACGCGCTGTCGAAGCTGGTCGAGGTGTACATCAAGCGCGACGGCAACGAGTACCGGATGACCTTCAGGGATGGCGATCGCGCCACGCCGCTGGAAGTCGTCGGCACCGTCGGCAAGAAGAACACCGGCACGCGCGTGAAGTTCTGGCCGGACGCGAAGTATTTCGACACGCCGAAGTTCGCGGTGCGCCACCTGCGCCACCTGCTGCGCGCCAAGGCCGTGCTCTGCCCCGGCCTGACCGTCACCCTGCTCGATGCCGCCACCGGCGAGAAGGATCGCTGGTACTACGAAGACGGCCTGCGCGATTACCTCAAGGGCGAGCTCAGTGCGAGCGAAGCGCTGCCACCCGAGCTGTTCGTCGGACAGCTGAAGAAGGATTCGGAAGTCGTCGACTGGGCCGCCGCATGGATTCCCGACGGCGACCTGGTGCAGGAAAGCTACGTCAACCTGATCCCGACCGCGCAGCACGGCACCCACGTGAACGGACTGCGCACCGGCTTCACCGATGCGCTCAGGGAATTCTGCGACTTCCGCAACCTGCTGCCGCGCGGCGTGAAACTCGCGCCCGAGGACGTGTGGGACCGCGTCGCCTTCGTGCTCAGCATCAAGATGACCGATCCGCAGTTCAGCGGGCAGACCAAGGAACGCCTGTCCTCGCGCCAGGCTGCTGCTTTCGTCGAAGGGGCTGCGCACGACGCGTTCTCGCTGTGGCTCAACCAGCACGTCGAACTGGGCGAGAAGATCGCGCAACTCGCGATCGAGCGCGCCGCCGCGCGCCTGAAGACCGAGAAGCAGGTCGTCCGCAAGAAGGTCACCCAGGGCCCCGCCCTGCCCGGCAAGCTCGCCGACTGCATCAGCCAGGATCTCTCGCGCACCGAACTGTTCCTGGTCGAAGGCGATTCGGCCGGCGGTTCGGCGAAACAGGCGCGCGACAAGGATTTCCAGGCGATCCTGCCCTTGCGCGGCAAGATCCTGAACACCTGGGAAGTCGCGTCCGGCAGCGTGCTCGCCTCGCAGGAAGTGCACGACCTGGCCGTGGCCATCGGCTGCGACCCGGGCAAGGACGACATCTCCGGCCTGCGCTACGGCAAGGTGGTCATCCTCGCCGACGCCGACTCGGACGGCCTGCACATCGCCACCCTGCTGTCCGCGCTGTTCCTCAAGCATTTTCCCGCGCTGGTCGACGCCGGCAACATCTTCGTCGCGATGCCGCCGCTGTTCCGCGTGGACGTGGGCAAGCAGGTGTTCTACGCGCTGGACGAAGAGGAAAAGCGCCTGCTGCTGGAAAAGATCGAGCGCGAGAAGATCAAGGGCGCGGTCAACGTCACCCGCTTCAAGGGCCTGGGCGAAATGAACCCGCAGCAGCTGCGCGAATCGGCGATCCATCCCGACACGCGCCGTCTCGTGCAGCTGACCATCGACGGCTCGCAGGAAACCCACGCGCTGATGGACATGCTGCTGGCGAAGAAGCGCGCGTCGGATCGTAAAAATTGGCTGGAGAACAAGGGCGATCTGGCGACGCTGGAGGTCTGAGTTTCAAGGATCGACCTGGCTACAGCGCATCGCCGATGCGCTCGGTGGCGCGAAATTCCGCGATCGCGTCACCGCACGCAATTGGGCGACCACCCTGAAACTGCAGGCGCTGCTGCGCGCGTGATCGCGTCCGGCAGCGCGCTCAGTGCGACGTCGCCAGGATCTGCGCGTACAGGGGATGATCGACCTCGCCCAGCACGCGGACACGCTGGTGCGCGGGCAGGCTGTCGGAGACGCGCTCGAAGGTTTCGAACGCGGACAGCGGTTCGGCCAGCGCGGCATCCACCAGCGGCTGCGCGGCGTCCCAATCGGCCTTGCTGCGGGCGAGGTTCGCGGCGTCCTCGCGCGTGAGCAGGTCATGGACCACCGACACCTGGTCGCGCACCCGTTCCCACTCGCGCGCCTCGATCTGCCCGGATTGCAGGAACCGGTCGATGATCGCCTGCTCCAGCGCCGCGAGGCGGCTGGCGCGCTGCATGTCCACGGCCATCGCCATCTGCCGGTCGTCGAGCTGCGGCATCGGCTCGCCGGTCGCGGCGGCGACGCGTTCCCCCACCTCGCGCATCTTGTCGGCATCCGGCACGCCACGGCCCAGGATGTGGTCGATCGAGCGCGCGTAGAGCTCGATGAACACCGGCTCGAAATTCCCAGCGTCGACGCGCAGCTGCGTCGTGACGTGCGTTTCCGAACGCATCATCGCCAGCGCCTGCATCGGGCTGAGTCCGGGGTCGGCGATGCACCGGCTGCCGGGCGGCACGTTCTCTGGATCGTGGATGGGATTGGTGCTGATCGTGCAGGTGCTGTGGTCCTCGGCGACGCGGACCACGTCGAAGAAACTCGGCATCGTGGTGTGATCGTAGACGGCGGCGGCGAGGCCGTCGCCCGGGTGGTGCGCGGCCCACAGGCGCATGCCGGGCATCTCGGGCACGGCGTAACGACCTACCTCGAAAAACCCCGCATCACGCATCAGGGCGATGGCGGTGTCGGTTTCCGGGCGGCCGAACGGGGTGGCATCGGGCACCAGCGTGATCCGTGCGGCGATGCCCGTCTGCGGCATGGCGGCGAGCGCAGCGAGCTTGCGCTTGAGCCACCACGGCAGGGCGTAGCGCAGCAGACACCAGAACAACAGGACGACACCCAACAGGGTCGCCAGCACCACCAGGCCAATGTTCAGCAGCGTCATGCGCCCTCCCGCATTCCGAAAGCGTGACAGTGTAAGGGCTTGGCGATCGGAAGCATCCCGTCACGCGCCGCCGGTACCATTCGGCGGGGGCCTCGTCCGACACGGATCTACCGTTCGTCGGCGTATGTCGATGAAGGGCGCTACCATGCCGCGTGCCCGCAGCCCCCTCCCCGCCGGATCCGCCAGAGCCCACGGTCTGGCGGGTTGAATTCCAGGGAGCGTCAGTTGTTGCCGTCGCTGCGCGTCACGTTTGGACATGGAGTCGTCCCAATGTATGCATATTCGCCAACCATCCGTTGATTTTATTGAACGGACGAGCGGTGTCATTGTTGGCACGACTTCTGCTTGAACCCGTTCCAAGTCCGGGAACATGAACGGTTCGGACTCGAAAGGTCAAACCCAACACGCACACTTTTTCGGAGCCATTAGATGAAGCTTTCCCGTAATTTCCGCAGTGCCGGTGCGATCAGCCTGGTCGCCCTTGCCCTCGCCGCCGCACTGCCCGCCCACGCCGAATCCGATTTCCAGACCGGCGCCGGCGCGCTGAACGCCAATGCCCGCCTCGACTTCCGCGTCGTGATTCCGAAGTTCATCCGCTTCCAGGTCGGCAGTGCCGGCACCGTCGTCGACCTCGTCGAATTCTCGGTTCCGGCCGCCAACGTCGGCGACGGCAGCGACATCGCCCGCACCAACGGCGGCGCCGTGCCGGTGCTCGTGCAGAGCAACAACGGCAACGTCAGCATCACCAGCACCACGCTCGGCCAGCTGAACAACGGCGCCGGCGAGAACATCTCCTTCGCCGAAATCCTGTCCACCAGCTCCGACCCTCTGCTGGGCGTCCCGACCCTGCTGAACGGCGCCACCAGCCCCGCCATCACGGTCACGCCGAACGTCGGCACCCGCGTCGTGAACCGCACCGCCAACTGGTCGTTCGCCTATAGCAACACCAATTTCGTCGGCGCCGGCAGCTACGGCGGCGTGAACGTCAACAACGGCCGCGTCACCTATACTGCAGCTCTGCCGTAATCGACGACAGCCTCGCTCCATTCACCGGCCCGCACCGGGCCGATGACCGCCAAGGGGCTGTCCTCATGGGCAGCCCCTTCGTTCCAGAGGTACACGCCATGGAATCGCGTCCCTTCCGCGCCCGGGCCTTCCGCATCACCCTGCTGACCTTGCTGCTCGCACTGTTCGGCATCGGCGAGGCCGTGGCTTTCACCGTCACCATCGGCACCGGCCCCAAGGCGGCCTACCTGCGTATCGGCGATGGCACCATGATCGGAGGAGACTACCGCAGCGGAGGCACGCCTGCGGACAACACCACGGTCAATCAAGTGCTCGTCAATGTTCCTGCAGCGGCCGTCGGCAATGGCACGATCCAGAACATGACCGGAAGTGGTCGCTTGACCAGCGATTGGGACAGTTTTGCGTTCTGCAATACAGGCCAGGTCTACATCGCGGCCTTCTTCCGCCTGCCCACCAATCCCAACCAGAGCGCGACGCTGCGCGTGAGCACGCCGGTCAACCTGACCAGCGCCGGCGGCGACACCATCCCCATCTCGCAGATCAGCTGGACCAGCAGCGGCAATGGCGACACAGCCGCGCAACCGTTCCCGGCGGGCAGCTTCACCGGCGGCACGCAGACGCTTGCGACCCTGCTGCGCAACACCTGGGCCGAAAGCTGCCACAGCTTCAGTTACGCGAATGCCGCGATCCGAGCCGCCGGCACCTACGACGCGCGCGCTACGTACACGCTGGCGACGCCATGAACGTGCCCGACCTGCTCCTGCGCCTGTTCACACGCCTGCTGCCGCTGCTGCTTGCCCTGCCGTGCTTCGCCGCGACGGCGCAGACCTTCCCGGTGGACGACAGCGCCAGCCAGGTGCTGGAGAGTGGCCCGCTGAAGATGCGCTGGGATTCGGTGGTGCCACGCCCGGGCCAACCCGCGACGATGACCGGCCAGGTCGTCGTGCTCGTACGGCTGGATGTCGCGCAGTGGCGCGGTCGTCGCGGTCGCATCTACCAGCGCCTCGCGCCGGTCCCGAACGGCCCGGTCAGTGCCGCGTGGTCCGCGAATGGCCCACTGCTGCCCGGCCGCGTGCGCGACGGCGATCGGGCGCTGGTCTACAGCGGCGCGATTACCTCCGAGCGCATCGAGGACACCTTCCGCCTGACCATCCAGGCCGACGGCAACCGCGTCCTGCGCCCGCAGGACCTGCATTTCAGTTTCGAATTCGAACCGGAGTCGCCATGAAGGCCCCCGTTCCCGTCCGCATGCTGCTGGCCGCGACGCTGACGCTCGCCTCGCTGTCGGCGATGGCGCAGGAATTCGCGCTGGTGGTGTCGCCACCGCGCTTCGAGGACCGCGCCAAGCCCGGTACGACCTATCGCAACGTATTCGAACTCAACAACACTTCGGCCAAGGCCGCGAAATTCACCGTCGGAACCGCGGACTGGACGCTTGATGCCCAGGGCGCGCCGGTATTCAACCCCTCGCTGGCGGAGGACAGCTGCCGGCCATGGGTGGGCATCGAGGCGAACGAGATCACCGTGAAGGGCAACGGTAAGCGCCGCTTCCGCTTCGAAGTCGCCGTGCCGGCCGACGCGCCGCGCGGCGAGTGCCGTTTCGCGATCATGATCGAAGGCGAACCGCAGCCGGCACGCGGCAACCTGCCGATTCCGATCAGCGGACGCATCGGCGTGATCGTCTACCTCGCCATCGGCGACGCCGCGCCCAAGCTGGTGGTATCCGAAACGCGCGGCATGGAGGTGCAGGGCAATCGCCTGCCCGGCCTGCGCGTGCGCAACGACGGCGACATGCATGGGCGCCTCGACGGCTACCTCGCCGGCGTCGATGCGAACAACCAGCGCTTCGTGCTGGTGCCCGACAACAGCCCGATCCTGCCCGGCGTCACCCGCGACATCGCCCTGTACCCGCAGCCGCCGTCCGACGGCGTGCAACCGCCCGCCATCGTCTATCCGCTGCGCATCAAGGGCAGGCTGGACGCCGAGCGGCAGCGCCTCGACATCGACACGACCCTGGATCGATGACTCGACGCGCGACGTTGCCACATCCGAGTCTCCCGGTACCGAGCACGCTCGCGCTCGCGCTGCTGGTCGCCCTGACGGCAGCCGGTCTGTCGGCACCGGTCGCGGCCTCGACGACGGGCAACGGCACGACATCGACCGCACAACGCGACGCGCCCGGCAGCGGGAACGACACGGGCGACGAAGACAACACCGCCTACGACCCCTTCCGCGCATTCGATCCGCCTGCCGATTCCGCCGGCAATGCGCCAACCGCCTATCGCGACCGCATCATCGCGCCCGAAAAACTCGCGCCCCTGCCACCCGACGAGGACGACGACGTCCTGTCCGGCCCGCCGCGCGCCTTCCACGTCGAAGCCATCGCGCACCGTACCCGCTTCGGTGGCGAACGCAGCGTGGAACTCGGCCTGGGATTGGGCGGCTTTTGGGACACCTCGGACCTCGGTGCGATCAGCGCCGATGCCTTGCTCTTCCACAGCGATCGCGAGCGCGACGACGGCAAGCGCCTGCGCGGCACCGCGACCCTGTGGCAGCGCGGCCTGCAGATGCCCGGCGGCTGGGCGGTCGACAATGGCCTGGGCGTGCTCAACACGCCGATGCCCGACCTGCTCCGCGACCAGTACCGCTTCATCCTGCCCAGCGTGCCGATGGTCGGCGTCAGTACCGATTGGCGGCAGCGCGAGCGCGGCCTGCGCGTGCAGGCCGGCCTCGGTCGAGGCGGCACTTACGAAGGCGCACGACTGAACGGTTTCGAGATCGGCGACGGTTCGGTGTTCACCGCCGCCGCGCAGTGGCGCTGGTCGCCACGGGTGGACGGCGCGGTCGACGTCCTGCTGACCGACGGTCGCATCGTGCCCGACAACCAGGGACTGCCGGAATTCCAGAACGGCCGCACGCGCGCGCTGTTCACCGGCCATCGCTGGAACGGCACCCGCGACAGCGTGCAGCTGAACCTGCTCGCCAGCGACGGCAACGGCGGCAGCGCGACCGGCCTGTGGCTCGACGCGCGCAGCGATCGCGGCAGCTTCCTGCACCGCTACGGCCTGTTCCACCTCGAGCCGGACCTGGCCTGGGGCGCATGGCCGATCAACAACGACGTGCGAGGCGGCTACTACCGCATCGATTACAGTCGCGCGCGCTGGAGCATGAACGCCGCGCTCGACCGCATCGACTCGGTGTCCGGCGACGGCTTCGACGGCTGGTACGGCAACGGTTACGTGCGCTACCAGGCCAGCCCGCGCACCGGTTTCGGTGGCGGCGTCACCGCACGCCAGAGCGGGCGCGACGGCAGCGAAGACCGCGCACAGACCCTGCAATTGTTTCTCGATCGCCTGTCCGGCTGGGGCCAGACACGCCTGCAGTACGACCGCGCCCACGACAGCAGCGGCGCCGACAGCTGGCAGTTCCTGCTCGACCACGCATTGCGCATGCGCGAAGGCTCGCGGCTGTCGCTCTCCGCCGGCTTCGGCGAACTGGCGCTCGACCGCGACAGGTCCAGCCGCACCGCTACCCTCGCCGCATACGGCGGCTTCGACCTCACCGACACCTTTTCCGTCGATGGCAGCGTGCGCTGGGTACGCAGCAGCGGCGCCGACGACAGCCGCGGCACCGACCTCAACCTCGGCTGGCGCTGGCGCATCGCCTCGCGCTGGTCGCTGCTGGGCAACCTGATCGAAAGCCGCGGTTCGCGCCGCTCGCCCTTCGTGCTCGATCCGATCACCAACCAGCCGGTGTTCGAGACCCTGCCGCACGACCGCTCGATCTTCCTCAGCCTGCGCTACGACTACCGCGCCGGCCAGCCGCGCGGCGTGATCGGCGGTCCACCCAACTCGGCCACCGGCGACATCGTCGGCACGATCTTCCTCGACGAGAACAACGACGGCGTGCGCAGCGCCAGCGAGCAACCCGCCGCCAACATCACCGTCCTGCTCGACGGCCGCTTCTCGGCGAAGACCGACGAACAGGGCCGGTTCCGCTTCGACCGCGTCGCCGTCGGCACGCATGATCTGCTGGTCATCCCCGACAACCTGCCCCTGCCCTGGACCATCGAAGACGAGCGCGGCAACCCGCGCGTGCAGGTCGAAGTTCGCAAGGACGCAACGGTCGACATTGGTGCGGTGCGGCAGCGCTGATCTCTTGATTGGCGGGATATTGGCGGGCGAAGCGAACTCCAGCCTCGGGCTCACCCGCGCAGCAGCTGGCCCACGATCACGAACAACGCCAGAGCGGCCAGCACGCGATGGATCGATCTGTCGCCCGGCGACAGGGATGCATCGAAACTTCCCTTGATCAAGAACATCAGCGGCACCGCGAGCAGCAGGAGCCATGCGTAGGCAGTGATTGCGGGTGGCGCGAGCAGGAGACCGAGCAAGGCGAGCGCGAAAAGCATGAATCTTGCGACAGACCAGCGGGTCAGGGAGATTTTCATGTCATTCGGCAGCTGAAGAAAAAAATGTTCGCGGAAAACTCTGGCGGATGGATGACACGAACGCCCGCGCGGCAAGATAGCGACTAGATACTTTCAGTACAGCGGCCGGACACCTCATGAACCTCAAGGGATTCGAGAGGCAAGCCTGTTGCTGCGTCAGTGACACTGAGAAGGCAATTGGGCAGATCTCCCATTTCGGCACGATAGGTCCGACCGGTCGCTGGAACGAAACTGACGAGTCGCTTGCATACATCGCTCACCAAGTTCACTCCACCCAAAAAGCCCTTCTGCCTTTCCGCTCCGGACAGCGCCTGGCGCTGCACCAGCAAATAACCGCGCGCCCCACTCAGCAACACAGACTTCTTTTCCTGGCCATTGACCCAGTCGAGGGCGGCGATTCGCCCTTCGCCGGCTCGCTCATCGCACGTCTGCGTCGTGTGCCAGAAGTAGACATGGCCACGGCCCGAGCCAGAGTGGCGATCCACGAACTCGATCGTTGCCGTAGAGCTACCGGGCGCCGGCTTCTTGTACATCGAAACACAGCCAACGAGACCCACAGACAACACAAGACCGACAGGAACTCCGAGACGAAGTACATTATTCATCGTTTGAAACCCTGGCATTGCGTTGACCGGTAGCGGCAAGATTCGCCGGGAACGGAGGATGGATCTTGGTGCATGTACGAATCAATCCGCAATCAAGGGCGAGCGCAAGTCCATCATGCTGGCTTTGACATTGTGCTTGTCTGCATCAGACGCTCCCAGGTAAAGGAATCCTTGGCCGGAACGCCCGGGGCGCATGCGAAAGGTCTTCCCCAACGCATTGAGCGCTACCGCGCCGTGTTCATCACCAGCAAGATCCGGAATCGATATCCGCGACACCTGACCGGTGTCATCCCATGCGATCACGAGCCGCATTGGCGACGTTGCGCCGGAATGCGATGACACCAGAGCAAGTCGCTCTGCTGGCTCGGCCTTGCCGAAGGCGGACAGCGCGGCATGCAGTTGATCGGCGGATGGCCATGTCGCGACGTCGCAATTGCGAATGGCGTCCTCGGGCGAGGAAGGCTGTTTCCCCCCCTTATCGGTGAAAGCGAACGGAACCCTTGCAGTACCAGCGGCGCCTGGAACCATGTTGGATCGACGCAGCCAGGACACGACGGCCCTGTCCACATCCCTTACACCGGTGCTGCTGAGCAGCGAAACATCGGTGATCGTGCCACGGGCATCGAAGGTGATCATCGCCTGTACGCTGACCTCACCGAGGCAGTTCATGTAGGCGGCTGCGGAAAGACCGGCAGTGCTCGGCCGGGTGTTCAACATCACAGGCTGAGGACTGTTCCCGGACGAATCGGGCGTCTGGGCCAAGGCTGGGGTAGACATCAGGAACAGCAATGGAACCAGCGTGATTTTCAATGTGGGATACCTGCCTGCCGCGAGCGAGCATGATATCAATTCACAATGCCAAGGATGGAGTCACCTCAGTCCGGATGGTCTGCTATTCCGGCAGATTCGAACGTATCAGCGCAACGGCTTCGGCAAGGGTTCGTCGGACAACAGATCGAGAACAACATGCCATACGCGGACCTGGTGACATTCCCAGTACAGACATTGAATCAAAGGGCACAACCCACTCACGACGTGGCGTCCAAAATTCCGTGTGGCTTGTTCGAGCTTACCCATGCACGTCATCCATGATTCAAGATGAGCGTCGATACGAAACCTTGCCTAAAGGACATCCAGGCCTCATGCCGCCTCCACTGATCGCGCTAGCATTTCGGCCGGCCAGAGACTCATGTGCCCACAGCCACCAAGCTCAGAACTTGGCGCAAGCAAGGTACCCTCAATCACGACCCGCTTTCCGCTCAGTCGCTTGCACGCACGCGGGTCGAATCGCAAAGCGCCAGATCCGGTACCGATCCAGATCGACGACCTATAGCCGTCGCCCCGATCAGTGCTGGGCAGATGGTTCAAGGACACGTCTTCAAAGTCGAAACGGAATTCGCCGATGATCGACACCTCCCGACCTGCGAGCGCGGCCAGATTCTCGATCGCTTCATTGACGCTGATGGGCTCGATCATGGCATTCGCCGTCATGCTTGCAGTGATTCCTGGACACTACTTTATCCGCTTTGCCGGCTTTACAGCCCCCTGTCTCGAATAGGGTGCGATGCATCGCACCGAATTTTCGTACCGCTTCGACCAAAGCTGTGCGCCGAGGCACACCCTATGGCGAAATTCGGGCGCGGGCATGGCCCGCGCCCGTGACGCATCACGCGACGGCATCTTCCACCGGCATCAACCGGTTGTCCTCGTCATACCGCAACCCGCAGACCATCGCGGCCATGCCGCGCAGGGCGGCTTGCGGGCTGGCGCCGCTGGCTTCGCACAGGGCGATGAACTGGGGCGGGACTTCGACCAGCAGGACGTTGGACGGCTGGAACGGCTTGGGCTTGGACATGACGGCACTCCGTTTCGCCCGGCAGCCCCTGTGGCCGCCGTTGGCGATTCAGAGGCGCATCGCGCGCAGGCGCGTCAAGGTTTGCGCAGAAACTCGCCTCGACCTTGACGCGCCGAGCACGGTGCGACACTGGGACGACAACGGTGGGCACCCACCACACACCATCCGCGCGCGCTTTTGTCTTTTGTAAGTTGGAACCGCCGAAGGCGATGACCAGCTTTGCTGTTGAAAACCTGCCGTGAGTATCGGGTCAACTTCATGGTGGAATCCGCTTCGCGGGTTCCACCCTACGGATACGCCTTACGGCCTTCATGCACGCATCCGCCTTACAGTCTTTTCAAGCAATAGGCGGCAAGCTCTTATCGCACCGCTGAGCATTAGAATGCGCCAAAACCTTACCGACAGAAGTCAATGAAAATCCAATTGAAATTGAATCCCACCACTCTCCAACTTTTTTTAGATTCTCCCTCTTCGCCCATTCAGTCATGAATAAATTTATGTTCTCCCGAAGAACACTACCATCAACTTCATAAAGATCATAAATTGAATGAATATCTTTTATTTGATCATCCGACAAGCCGATAACTGATCGAACAACACTGCCTTCATAAGGGTAAGATATGTTAAAAGAAAGACTTTTGATTCCATTCCTACTAGACACAGGAACCCTCAAATATTCATCATTGAAATGATGATCAATTAGCGGGCTAACAACAAATTTTCCGCCATTAATTATTTCAAGAGCCCTTCTGTGAGCATCGGAATTCTTTTTAATACCAACATCAACATAACCATGAAGAGCCTCTGGGTAATATTCACCTATTTTCTTAAGGCCACCAACAGGATTAACCCTAACCGCGTCCAATACATCCAAATGATCAATCCAATCGTGAGTAGAGGGCAATTCACCATAAAGAATACTACCAAAAAGATTATTCAATACATTCAACCCATCATCAAAAATCCCACTTAGCGGTATAAAATTTCCGACAGCATGAACAACAGTCAATGCAAGCAACGCCTCATCAGAAACCTCATCCAAAATTTCTACAGCCCTGCTGATTCCTGCTCGTGTAACGCGGTTTTCGCCACTTTTAAATCTATGTATCAAAAGCTCAGACAAAAGATCGTAATCAGCAGGCCTTTCAGTAGATGCGGCCGTCTTTTGAGCCTCGGTTAATAACAACTGAAATCCTGGGTCAGCAAACGCCCCCAGTGCACCTTCAACTTCGGCCATTTTCGGCATAAGTCTATTCTCGAACTCCTCGACCCTTGATTTTGCAATCTCCAAGGCTTCCTGAGAATAATCTCTTCTCAGCTGCAAATTCATTTCCTGGTAAATTTCTCTTGCACGCTTCTCATCTATGCCAACATTCATAACCAATTGCTGGGCTTGGATGTTAGTAGAAGAGTCACCACCTTTTTGGCTTTGATTACTTATCATCTTCAGCCCTATTGATCTTTACGTTTCCGCCAATCTGGATGTTATTTGATTTATCGCCACTTTTTTGAATTTGCTTATTGTTTTTACCAGAAAAAAACCATCCGATCAGCGCAATAGGAATAGCAATCGCGATTCCACTAAACAGCCATTCCTTGTTTTCAATTACCCATTGCATACTAACCCCTCCATGATTGAAGACGAAAAATATATATTTATACAGATTCCGCCATAGGGAATGACAAGCATCCATCCAAGCAACTGACAATTAACATGATGCGCTTAATCTTAACAATATAACTATATTAAGACGCCGCGAACCCTCCCCGTTCGATTAGACATGTTTAATTATCGACTTGGGCACGCATCATATCCTCCACGCCCCTCACCCCACCCTCCCCCTCGAAACCACCAACACCCCAGCCGCAACCAGCACCGTGCCCGCCACCTGCCACGCGCCCATCGGCTCATGCAGGATCAGCAAACTCAGCACGATCGTGGACACCGGGCCGATCATGCCGATCTGTGCGGCGGGGCCGGAGCCGATGCGGCGGATGCCCATCATCGTGGCCAGCACGGGGAGCACTGTGCAGAGCGTGCCGTTGAGCAGCGAGAGCGCGTAGAC
This sequence comes from Lysobacteraceae bacterium, assembly GCA_036404915.1. Lineage (GTDB taxonomy): Bacteria > Pseudomonadota > Gammaproteobacteria > Xanthomonadales > Xanthomonadaceae > Lysobacter_I. Next base: position 56,137 of record DASWYO010000032.1, on the reverse strand, counting down.
CTCGCGCGCGACATCGGCGAGCGGCATCGGTTGCAGGATCAGGTACTGGCCGATGCACAGCAGGCTGGCGACGATGCTGGCGTAGGCGGTGAGGCGAACTGCACCGATGCGGCCGACGAGTTCGCCGCTGCCGTACAGATACGCTGCATACGAGAGTGCGCTGCAGAACACCAGCGCACTGCCGATGAGCGTGCCCTGCCCGTCCACGCGCAGGTCGTGGCCGAAGGCGAGCGCGACGCCGAGGTAGCTCACGCCCAGCGCGATCCACTGCAGCCGCGAGGGCCAGCGCCGCGCGAGCAGCACGCCGATCAGCAGCACCAGGGTGGGTGTGAGGTAGAGGATGATGCGTTCGAGCGTGGCCGAGATGTACGCGAGGCCGAGGAAGTCGAACAGGCTGGCGAGGTAGTAGCCGCAGACACCCAGCGCGAACACGCGCCAGCGGTCGCCGGGCTGCAGCGGTGCGGCGCGACGCGCGGTCCACACGCCCATCGCAATGAAGAACGGCAGCGCGACGACCATGCGCAGCGCCAGCAGCGTGACGGCATCGACGCCGTGCCGGTAGCAGAGCTTGACGATGATGGCCTTGCCGGAGAACGCGACCGCGCCGCCGGCGACGAGCAGCACGCCGAGCGGATCGAGCCGGCGCGCGTCCGGCGTGGCGGCGGCGCTCATGCGTCGGCGTCGGCGCGCAGTGCGGCTTCGATCAGGGACTGGATCGCGCGCGCGGCCGATACGGCGAGCGCCTCGTCGTAGGCGAACGAGTCCTCGTCCATATAGATGCGCTGGCTGATCTCCAGCTGCACGGCGTCGATGCCGTTCGCGGGATCGCCGTAGTGCCGGGTGATGTAGCCGCCCTTGAAGCGGCCGTTGACCACCCAGTCGTAATCCTGCTGTGCCGACAGCGCGGCTTCGATGCGCGCCTGTCGCGCGGCTGCGCAGCTCGCACCGGCGGCGGTGCCGATGTTGAGGTCCGGCAGGCGGCCGTCGAACAGGAACGGGCATTCGCCGCGGATCGAATGGCCTTCCCACAGCAGCACGCGGCCGTGTTGCGCACGCAGTCGATCGAGTTCGCCGCGCAGCGCGTCGTGGTACGGGCGCCAGTACGTATCGACGCGCGAGGCGACTTCGTCCGGCGTGGGTTCCTGCCCCGGCAGATACACCGGGTCGCCGGAGAACCGCACGATCGGGCACAGGCCGGTGGTGTTCTGCCCGGGATACAGCGAGACATCGTCCGGCGGGCGGTTGAGGTCGACGACGTAGCGCGAGTACTGCGGCACGAGGATCGAGGCGCCGAGTGCGCGCGCGAAGGCGTACAGCCGCGACACGTGCCAGTCGGTGTCGGGTGCGCGCCGTGCCTCGGGCGTCATGCGCGCGGCGAGATCGTCGGGGATGCGGCTGCCGTCGTGCGGCAGGCTCACCAGGAGCGGCGCGGTGCCGCGATGCAACGTGCAGATATCCATGGCGAAAGTGTACCGCCGAGGCCGTCAAGGTCGCAGGTGTTTCTCGAAGAAGTCCATCGCGGCACGGTGGGTGCGCAGCCAGTGCGCGTGGCGCAGGAGCCAGTGGTCCTCGTCGGGGAAGACCAGCGTTTCCACCGGCACATCGCGGTCGCGCAAGCGCCTCACCAGGTCGATGCCCTGACTGAACTTCACCGCGCGATCGTCGTCGCCGTGGATCACCAGCACCGGCGAGCGCCAGCCGTCGAGGTGTTCGACCGGCGACGAGCGGCCGGCCAGTTCCAGTTCGTGCGGACGCAGGCCCCACAGGCCGCTGTTGTCGCCACCCTTGGCGCTTTCGCGCCAGTCGTGCACGCCGTGGCGGTCGACACCAGCCGCGAACAGGTTGGAGTTGCGCGCCAGCGCCATCGCCGTGAGGAAACCGCCGTACGAGCCGCCGTACACACCGATGCGTGCACGGTCCACGTCGGCGCGCGCGGCCAACCAGGCCTGCGCGGCCAGCACGTCCTGGTATTCGCTCGCGCCGCGCGGCCCCTGCCCCGGTGCACGGCGGTAGGCCTGGCCGTAGCCGGTGCCGGCGCGGAAATTCAGCGCGAGCACGACGAAGCCACGACTCGCCAGCCACTGCTGGTTGGCGTAATCGCTGTAGTAGTAGGCGCCGGGATGCCAGCCGGCGAGCATCTGCCGGATCGGGCCGCCGTGCAGGTAGAGCAGCGCCGGGCGCGGCCCGCGATGCGTGGCCGGCGGCAGGAACACCTGCGCATGCACGTCGAGGCCATCGGCGGCCTTGAACGTCACCGACTGCGGCACGACCAGCGCATCGCGCGGGAATTCCGCCGGCAGGCGCGCCGGGAAGATGCGGCGCGGGTCGCCGCCACGCGCGGGCATCACCGCGATGGCCGTCGGCAGGCGCGCATCGGCATGGCGGAACGCGATCGTGCCATCGGCCAGCACCAGCGGATCGCTGGCGATGGCGTCGCGCGCGGTCAGGCGCAGCGGTGTGCCGCCGCGCGCGCGGAACAGCTGGCGATGATCGATGCCCTCGCAGTTGGCGCTGTAGACCAGCGCGCCGTCGGCGCCGAGCGCGGCGGCCTCCACTTCGCAGTCGCCGCGCGACAACGCCGTCGGCGTGCCGCCATCGGCCGCGACTGCGTACCAGTGCAGCCAGCCGTTTTCTTCCGACGCGAACAGCAGCCGCCCGTCGCGCGCCCAGCGCAGCGGCGTGTCGACGGCGAACTGCGCGTAGCCACCGGCGGTGTCGCCCGAGCGGAACACACGGCGACCTTCGCCGCTGTCGACATCGGCCACCCAGATCTCGAAGGGGCACGCGGCGGTGAGGTCGAAGGCCTCGCCCGGACGCAGCGCGCGCTGGCGGAGGAAGGCGACGCGGCGACCGTCCGGCGACCACACCGGTGCGGAGTCGATCGAAAAGTCCGGCGCCATCCAGCGCACCACGCGCGCGGCGAGATCGAGCACCCCGATGAAGGCACGGTCGCCGCGATGGCTGAGGAACAGCAGGCGCGTGCCGTCGGGCGAAAACGCGACCGCCGTGTTCGCGCCACGATTCTTCAACAGCGAATCGATGCACCATGCCGGCGCGGTGGCACCGGGCCGCGCGACGCAGCCGACGCCGCGACCCTGCACGATGAGCGCATCGCCACCGAGCGAGAACAGCACGCCGCGACCGGCGGCGATGCGCTGCGGCGGCGCGGAAGCATCCGTCGGCACCAGCCACACCGCCTGCTCGGCGCCGTCCGGGTCGCTGGTGGGATCGACCACCACGCCGGCGGCATCGGGCGCGCCGCCGCGCACGTAGGCAAGCCAGCGGCCGTCGGCGCTCAATGTCAGTGCGGTCAGCACCTGGCCGTCGTCCTCGGTGTAGGCGGACAGCTGCTTCGGCGCGAAGTCCGGCGCGCGCGCAGTCCACACATTGCGCACGCCGCGTTCCGATGCGGCCCAGGCGATCACAGGCGCCTCCGATGCTGCCACCGGCGGCTCCGGGCGCGGTGTGGACATCAATACTTCGATCGTCGGTCGCTCGGACGGCGATTCGGCGTGCACACGGCCCGAGACTGCGAAACAGGCGAGCCAAACCACGCAGAACGCCTGCATCCAACGCGCAATCTTGTTGCCCTTCCCTTCAGTCCCTTGCATGCGATGCGTCCTGTGTCGTGCGATGCGGTTCGATGCGATGCGCGCGTCAGCGCATGAGCACCACTTCCTCGGCGCTGGTGGGATGGATCGCGACGGTGTCGTGCAGGTCGTCGAGGGTGGCGCCGAGTTTCAGCGCCACCGCGAAGCCCTGCAGGATCTCGTCCGCAGCCTCGCCCAGCAGATGGATGCCGACCACGCGCTGGTCTTCGCCGACGCAGACCAGCTTGAACAGGCTGCGGCGCGGCGAGTCGGCCAGGGCGTGCAGCATGGGCCGGAAATCGGCGCGATAGGTGCGCACCGCATCGCCGTGGCGCTTGCGCGCTTCGGCTTCATCGAGGCCGACACGAGCCATCGGCGGTTTCGAGAAGACGACGGTCGGCACGAGATCGCGATCGAGCGGGCGCGCGTCGCCACCAAATGTGCGATCCATCGCGCGACGCGCGGCGGCGATCGCGACCGGCGTCAGCGCGGGATCGGTGGTGACGTCGCCGACCGCGAACACGCCATCAAGATTGGTCGCGTTGAAGGCATCGACCACGATGCGGCCGCGTTCGTCGCGCGCGACGCCTGCGGCGTCGAGGCCGAGGTCTTCGCTGTTCGGCGTGCGCCCGGTGGCGAAAAGCAGCGTGTCGAAGCGGCCGCTGGCATCACCGTTCTCGTCGCGCAGACGGAGACCGTCGCCGTCGGGCTCCACGGCGGCGAGATGGTGACCGAAATGCAGGCGCATGCCGGATTGCCGGTAGTCGTCGGCCAGTCGCGCGGCGAGCTCGGCATCGAAGCCGTCGAGCAGGCGATCTCCGCGCACGAACAGTTCGACCTGGCTGCCCAGGGCCTGCAGCACGCCGGCGAATTCGACCGCGATGTAGCCACCGCCGACAATGGCCAGGCGCCGCGGCGGCCCGGTCCAGGCGAAGACGTCGTCGGACACGCCGCCGAGTTCGGCGCCGGGCACGTCGGGACGTCGCGACCGGCCTCCGGTGGCGATCACCACGCGTTCGGCATGCAGGACTTCGCCGCTGTCGCAGGCGACGCGTTGCGCGTCGAGCAGTCGCGCGCGCGTCGGCAGCACGATCACGCCCTGTTCGTCGAGCCTGCGGCGATACGCGGCGTGGATGCCGTCGATGTAGCGCTGGCGATGGCCGAGGAAGGTCGGCCAGTCCAGCGCGGGCGGCGGCACGTCGAAGCCCATCGGCCTGGCCAGACGCAGGCGGTCGGCCAGGTCGGCGGCCAGCCACATGGCTTTCTTCGGCACGCAACCGACGTTGACGCAGGTGCCACCCAGCAAGGCCGGTTCGCACAGCGCGACGCGCGCGCCATGCGCGGCTGCGCGAAACGCCGCCGCGAGGCCGCCGGAACCGCCGCCGATCACCACGAGGTCGAAGCGTCGCGCGGCTGTGTCCATGCCTGCTGTGTCCATGCGAGCGGTACTCATGCGAAGCGCTCCGGACGATACGGCGCGGGGTCGATGGCGGGCGCGCGCGCGGCCATCAGGTCGGCCAGCAGTTGCGCGCTGCCGCAGCTCATGCCTACGCCCATCATGCCGTGGCCGGTGTTCATCCAGACCCGGCGCATGCCCGGGGCGCGGCCGATCAGCGGCATGTCGTCGCGACTCATCGGCCGCCAGCCATACCACTTCTCGCGTACTTCATGGCCGACCGGATCATGCAGGTACTCGCGCGCGCCGCGCTCGAGCGCGCCGAGCCGACGCGCATTGAGCGTGTCGTCGAAACCGGAGAACTCCATCGTGCTGCCGAGGCGGTAGCCGCTGCCCCAGGCGGTGACGCAGACCGAGCGTTCGCGCAGCACCAGCGGGCGTTTCGGCACCCGTGCCGGCGCGCTGTAGGTGATCGAATAACCCTTGCCGGGCTGGATGATGTGCTTGAGCCACGGCAAGCCGAGCGCATCGGCGGATTGCGCGCTCCATGCACCGAGCGCGAGGACGACGTTGCGCGCGCGGATGGCGTCGTGGTCGGTGTAGGCGATCACGCCCTCGCGATCTTCACGCAGACCGTGCAGTGCGCAATGTTCGACGATCTCGCCACCACGTTCGCGGATGGCGCGCGCCAGTTCCGCCAGATAGCGGTCGGGACGCAGCGCGGCATCGCCGGAAAAGCGCAGCGCGCCGGCAACGCCGGGTTTCAGCGCGGGTTCCTCGGCTTCGAGGCGCTTGCCGTCGACCAGTTCCACCGCGACGCCGAGTTCGCGCAGCAGCGGGATCTCGCGCTGGCCGTGCGCGAAGGCGCGCGGATCGCGGAACACGTAATCCTCGCCGGATTCGACGAATTCGCAGTCCAGGTCGAAGCGCGCGATCCAGTCGCCGAGGCGCTGGCGGGAATCGGCGAGCAGCGCGTGCTTGCCGCGCGCGCTGGCGCCCCAGTCGCGGGCGTTGCAGCGGCGCGAGAAGCCCAGCAGCCAGCGCCACAGCAGGGGGTCGTAGCGCGGCGGGATGTACAGCGGCGCATCCGGCGTGAAGGCCCACTTCAATGCCTTGAACACGGTACCCGGCGCGGCCAGCGGCGGTGCGTGGCTGGGGGTAATGGTGCCGCAGTTGCCGTGCGAGGCGCCGCTGCCGATCGTGCGCGCTTCGATCACGCGCACGCCGCGCCCGCTTTCGAGCAGGGCCAGGGCCACGGCCAGGCCGCTGACGCCGCCCCCCACCACCAGCACATCGATATCCGACATCGTTCCGCTTCCGTCCCGTCTCTCGCCGCGAATGCCGGTCATTCAACCATGGACGCGGCGCATCGATCCGCGCGCTGCATCAACTTGCGCGCCGCATCGGCGGCCAGTTCAGGTAGGTCGCGGCGCGCCACAGCCATTCCATCGGTCCGTAGCGGAAGCGCGACAGCCACCAGTGGCTGATCAGCACCTGCAGCGCGAAGAGCCCGACAGCGAACGGCGCCTGCCAGGCGCGCGGCAACTGCTCGAAATAGCCCAGACCGTAGCCATAGAAAATGAAGGTGCAGACCAGCGACTGCATCAGGTAGTTGGTCAGGGCCATGCGCCCGGCGGGGGCGACCACGCGCAGCATCGGCGCCAGCGATGTCGACAGCCCGCGCTGGATCCAGGCCAGGTAGCCCAGGCACATCAGCAGCGCGGCGAGCAGCGACAGCAGCGTGCCGAAACCGCCGGCGAACGTGACCGCCATGTAGTCGACGGTCGGCATCAGCCAGAAGGACACCAGCATCATCGCCAGCCCGACGGGCAGCGCGCACCAGCGCAGCCAGGCGTACAGGCGCGGAAAGCGCGCGGGCTCGGCGATCGCGCCGCTGCGCACGAACCACATGCCGAGCAGGAACATGCCGAGGATCTGCCCGCCGGCGAACAGCAGGAAGAACAGCATCGACGGCGCCTCGGCGGCACGATGCGCGAGCGCTTCGAGAAACGAGCCCGACCCGAGGACGATGCGTTCGGCTTCGATCTGCGCCTGCATCTTCACGGACTCGGCCTGCATGACCTTGTCCATGCCGGCCGCCGCGCCGGGCGCCAGGCGGGCCATCGCCCCCAGCAGCAGCGGCCCGGCCGAGAACAGCCAGGCCAGCGCGTGGAAGCCCAGCGCCCACCACGGCAACTGGCCGGTGGGCACGTGCCGGAACAGCGCCAGCAGCACGAAGGCGATCACCGCATAGATCGTGAGGATGTCGCCCGACCAGATCACGATCAGATGCACCAGGCCGATCGCCAGCAGCGCGAACGTGCGCCGCAGGTACACGGCCACGAATGGCCGCCCGGCCGCTTCGGCGCGCTCCATCATCACCGCGAAACCCATGCCGAACAGCAGCGAGAACAGCAGGTAGAACTTGCCCTGCACCAGGATGTAGATCGCGCCATCGACGATGCGATCGACCCCGGTCAACGTGGGGTCCAGGCCGGTGATCGCAGCCATCAGCGGCCCGACGAAGGCCTCGATGTTCATCAGCAGGATGCCCAGCAGCGCCCATCCGCGCAGCACGTCGAGCACGTCGATGCGTTCGGCGGGTGCGATCGGCCGGAGCGCGGGGGGATGGGTCATGCGGGAATCCTCTGCGTGGGCCGGCCATCTTCACCGAATCGGCGCTGACGGAAAACCTGCATGCGCACGCCTCCGGCCCAAACGACAACGGCCCGCGCGAGCGGGCCGTCGTGGGGACACGGAACGAGAGCGGTCAATTGCCGCCCAGCGTGGCCTTCAGCGATGCGATCAGCTTGGACGCTGCGTCGTGGTCCGCCGGCACGCCACGTGGGTCGACTGCGGTGACCTGGCTGCCGCCGCCGCTCTCGCTGACGCGGATCAGGAACTTCTGGCCCTGGTAGTCCACGTCGTAGGCGCCGAGCAGCTGGGCGCGGCTGGCCACGGTCAGGCCCGGCACTGCGGCCAGGGCGTCACCGACCTTGGTGAAGACGCTGGCGCGGTCGCCGGCGACATTGAAGCCCAGGGCGCGGGCCTGGGTGCCCGCCGCGGTCAGCGAGGACCGGCTGACCGAGCCTGCGGAGGTGTTGGCGCTGCGCTCGGCCTCGGCCTGGTCGAACGTCGGCGGGAATTCCAGCGGGCGCTGGCTCTCGTCCTGACCGTAGTACTTGTCCTTGCGGAACCACTTGCAGCCCGAGGCGCCGAGCACGGCGACGGACATGACTGCGATCAGGGCGACCGTCGTGACGCGGGAGAGGGCAAGGCGGAGACGGACACTGCGGGTCGGGAACATGGCAACTCCTGATGGAAAACGGTTCGGGCCAGGCCCGGAATGCTCGGGGCGACGCGGCCGGCTCAGGCCGGGCGCGCCTCCAGTTCGGCGATGCGGGCGACGATGCGGTCGGCTGCATCCTCATGGCTGGGCGGCAGCGCGGTCAACGGCAACCGCAGGCCATGGCCGATGCCCTGCCTCGCCAGAACGGCCTTCAGCGGGATCGGATTCGGCTCGACGCCCATGAAATCGAAGACCGGCTGCAGGTCGGCGTCCAGCGCCTCGGCCTCGGCGCGCTGACCGGCCCGGGCGAGGTCGCACAGGCGCCGCATCGCGGCCGGGATCGCGTTCGAGGCCACCGAGATCACGCCATCGGCACCGGCCAGCATCGCACGGGTCGCGGTCGGGTCGTCGCCCGAGAGCACGGCGAAGGACGGCGAGCGCAAGGCCAGCAGTTCGGCCATGCGCTCGGGCTCGGCGCGGGCTTCCTTGATCGCGACGATGCGCGGATGGTCGACCAGCTCGGCCACGGTGGCCGGGAGCAGGTCGCAGCCGGTGCGGCCGGGGACGTTGTAGAGCACGATCGGCAGCGCGCCATCGTCGGCGACCGCGCGGTAGTGGGCGACCAGGCCGGCTTGGGTCGGGCGCACGTACGGCGGCGTGACCACGAGCGCGGCATCGGCGCCGCAGGCGGCGGCGCGGCGGGTCAGTTCGATGGTCTTCGCGGTGTTCGAGAGCCCGGTGCCCGCGAGCACCGGGATGCGTTTGCCCACGATCTCCACGGCGCGGCGCAGCAGCGCCTCGTATTCGTCATCGGACAGGGCGTTGGCTTCGCCGGTCGAGCCGGCGACGACAATGGCCTGGGTTCCGGAAGCGACCTGGGCGCGCAACAGGCGCTCCCAGGCGTCGAAGTCGATGTCGCCATCGAGAGGGCCGGCCGCCGTGAACGGCGTCGCCAGCGCAGTGATACTGCCGGACAAATGCACGCGAATGCCTTGGGGAACGTGGGTCGGGAGTCGGGAACGGAGAATCGGCAAGGGCGGAGGACGAGGGTCTGGCCCTGCACTGCACCGGGACGCGATGTTACTTGGGAAGGACTGAACACTCCATCCTCCGGCGACCGCGCCTGAACCGCATTCTGCAGCGCATGGCACGATCCGGCTGCGCGGAATCAAGCACTTGCGCGGCGATTCGCCGGTTCGATGGGCACATGCCGACAGTGCAGCGGGGCATTCCGAGGTTTCCCTTGCGGCCCGAAACCACCGACCAGTATCCTGACCGCGCATCCGGATGCCCCACGACATCGGCCGATGGACGCGCCTGTCTCCACTTCACGCCCCCTTGGCGGACTCCCCTTGAGCGAACCCTCCACCGTCTCCCGGCCCGCGCCGAACGAGAACTACCTGCTGATCAACGCCTACACGACGCATCCGCAGTCGCCGCTGCTGTCGGTGACCCGCCGGATCGCGGACAGCGGCTGCAACCTCGTCGACGCCCGCCTGTCCACTGTCGGTCGGGACGTGTCTGTGACCGCGCTGGCGATCGGCCCCTGGGACGCGATCGCCAAGCTGGAAGCCATGCTCGGCCGGCTGGAACGCGAGGAAGGCCTCAAGTTGATGTGGTACCGCACCGGTCCCAAGCCGCTGCAGTCCAATCTGCTGCCCTACGTGGTCGAGGTGGTCGCCGCCGACAAGCCCGGCGTGCTGTACCAACTGGCCGATTTCTTCGACCGTCAGGGCATCACCATCGAAAGCCTGCACTGCGCGCGCTACCGCGCCATGCAGACCGGCGCGGAGATGTTCTCGGCGCAACTCACCATCGGCGTGCCGGCCGACATGCACATCGCCGGCCTGCGCGACGATTTCCTCGAGTTCTGCGACCACCTGAACCTCGATGCCATCATGGACCCGATGAAGTTCTGACGATGACGGCCCCCAAGCTCGCAAAACCGCTGCCCAAATCCACCCTCGCGCTGCCGCTGGCCCTGTCAGACGACCGGACCGTCAAGCTGTCGGATTTCGCCGAACGCTGGGTCGTCCTGTACTTCTATCCCAAGGATTCCACGCCCGGCTGCACCACCGAGGGCCTGGAATTCAATGTGCTGCTGTCGAAGTTCGCGAAGCTCGATTGCGATGTGTTGGGCGTGTCGCGCGACTCGATCAAGTCGCACCAGAACTTCTGCGCCAAGCAGGGCTTCGAATTCCCGCTCGTGAGCGATGCCGACGAAGCCCTGTGCAAGGCCTTTGACGTGATCCACGAGAAGAACATGTACGGCAAGAAGGTGCTGGGCATCGTCCGCAGCACTTTCCTCATCGCCCCCGGCGGGACGCTCGCGGCCGAATGGCGCGGCGTGAAGGTCCCCGGCCATGCCCAGGCCGTGCTCGACGCACTGAAGGCAGCCCGGTCGCAGTGACCCCCGCATTCCACATCACCGGCCACTGCCCCGCTTCGCGGGTCGCGGTGGTCTTGTGTTGCCCGCGCGCTTCCGCGCGGCATGGCCAACCCTCTTTCCCCAGCATCGGCAAACCGACCGCATGATGACCAAAGGCAAGCGCATCTACGTCCTCGACACCAACGTGCTGATGCACGATCCGACGGCGCTGTTCAAGTTCGAGGAGCACGACGTCTATCTGCCGATGCAGGTGATCGAAGAGCTCGACAACGCCAAGAAAGGCACCTCCGAAGCCAGCCGCAACGCGCGCCAGGTCAGCCGCTTCCTCAACGAACTGATCGAGGGCCACGGCACCGACGGGATCGCCACCGGCCTCACGCTGGCGCGCCCGAAGGGCCTGCAGCTGCGCGCGGCCGACAGCATCGGCAAGCTGCGCTTCCAGACCGGCAGCTTCGACTCGGCCAAGCGCTTCGGCGCGGTGATGCCGGACAACCAGATCCTCGGCGCGATCCTGCACCTGCGCGAGACCGAGCCCGGCGTGCCCGTGGTGTTCGTGTCGAAGGACATCAACCTGCGCATCAAGGCCTCGATCGCGGGGATTGCGTCGGAAGACTACGAGAACGACCGCGCGCTGGACGATTTCAGCCTGCTGTACACCGGTTCCACCGCGCTGCCGGAGGATTTCTGGTCGCGCTACGCGAAGGATCTGCGCTCGTGGACCGAGAAGGGGCGCACCTTCTACGAGATCCTGCGTGGCCAGGATGACGAGTGGTATCCGAACCAGTTCCTGTACCTGCCCGGCGACGCCGACACCGAGATGCGCGTGGCGCGCATCGACGGCGACAAGGTCACGCTGCAGATCGTCGACGACTATCGCAGCCATCAGCATGCAGTGTGGGGCATCGCCGCGCGCAACCGCGAACAGAATTTCGCGCTGAACGCGCTGATGGACCCGGAGATCGATTTCGTCACCCTGCTCGGCACCGCCGGCACCGGCAAGACGCTGCTCGCATTGGCAGCCGGTCTTGCGCAGACGATGGACCAGCAGCGCTACCGCGAGATCATCATGACCCGCGCGACGGTCAGCGTGGGCGAGGACATCGGCTTCCTGCCGGGTACCGAGGAAGAGAAGATGACGCCGTGGATGGGCGCGCTGACCGACAACCTCGAAGTGCTGATGCCCAACACCCAGGATGGCGGCAGCTGGGGGCGCGCGGCGACCAACGACCTGCTCGCCTCGCGGATCAAGATCCGCTCGCTGAACTTCATGCGCGGCCGCACCTTCCTGACCCGCTGGCTGATCCTGGATGAGGCGCAGAACCTCACGCCGAAGCAGATGAAGACGCTGATCACCCGCGCGGGCCCGGGCACCAAGATCGTCTGCCTGGGCAACGTCGAGCAGATCGACACGCCCTACCTCACCGAGACGACCTCCGGCCTGACCTACGCCGTCGACCGTTTCAAAGGATGGGCACACAGCGCGCACATCACGCTCAAGCGCGGCGAGCGTTCGCGTCTGGCGGATTACGCGTCGGAAGTGCTCTGACTGCACGCAACGAGATCGACGATGCCGTCGATGATCCAGGGAAAGCCCGCCTTGCGGCGGGCTTTCTCCTTGCAGCAACCGACATCGCCAGGACTCAGCGCCCCGGCGTCCTGCAGCAGGTCGCGTTGACCTGGTAGCTGATCACGCTGAGCAGAGAGCCGACCAGATCGCAGGACCAGCCCGTAGGCACGCCTGCGGCCATCAGCGGCTGCGAGTTGCTCACGCCGATGCCGAGCGGGCCGCCGCAGCCGCCGCCGGTTGCGGTGTAGCCGGCGGGGCAACTGACCGTTTTCGGCTGCAATCCGCTCAGCAGGGCGAGATTGCCGGTCTGCTGTGCGACGGTGCAGTCGAGTTCGGTGGCTTCCGGTTCCATGAAGTAACCGTTCACGTCGATGACGACATTGCTCTGGAACAGCGTGTAGACGCTGAACTGGGTCGGGCACGAAGGCCGGCAGAGGCGGAAATGGGATTCGTTCGACGTGTCGATGTTCGCGATGTAGTTCAGCGAGGACGCCAGCGGCCGCGCTTCGTTCGACGGGAATACTGTGAGGTAGCCGTTGTGCAGCGGATTCGATGCGGTGACCTTCACCGTCACTGCAGACGCGTTCATCGGAATGTTGCAGTTCGTCGCATCGCCGCCCTGCGCGGTGAAATCGGTCGCGGTGTAGGCGACGAAGCTGCGCATCATGTTCGTGGCGATCGGGCCGCCGACCAGGCGCGTGTCGACGATGCGGCATGGCGTGAGCGGCGTGTAGACCAGGTCGGATCCAGCCGTGCCCAGTTTCGCGCTGGTGGATGGCGATTGCGTGCCGCCCATCAGCGAGAGCGACATCGTCTCGAAATTCGGCGCGCTGGCGGCGCGCTCGAGGTTGGCGATGTCGGCCTTCGCCAAGGCCGGTCGTACCGACTGCGCCCATGCGTCCGGGGCGACGCGGTATCGCTTCGATGCTTCGGATGACCATGCATCGACGATGCCATCGGCCAGTTCTCCACGCATTGATTCGGGTGCGAGGCCCGTGCTGGTGTTCGACAACCAGAGCATGCCTGCGGCTGCGGTCGGCACGACGACGGCAAGGCCGATCAGGGACAGTTTGACGAGTGCGCTGCGCATAACGCCTCCATGGCGGTTCAAGGGATGCGCGACGGGCGGGTGCACTGATCGCGGTGATCCGCCATCCATTACCCTGTTCCGCCATGCATGCCCTTGATACGCCGATGCACTTTCCCGCGACAAGAGACGTTATCGATGACACCGACGCATCATGCGTGTCCGCCAGACATGGCATCGCACACGGGTCATGCGGGGCCGCGACCTGCGTTCCTACTCGACGTGACGCGCATCACGAGCCGACCTGTCGCATGAGACAGGGTCGAAGACACTTGCGGATGTCAGCCATTCCGTACAAGTTTCAAGCCTGTCGCCCCAGAGGCACTCGGACGTCAGGAGTCGCAGGATGCCGACACTGGACAACCGGATTCGTCGCGCCCGCACCCTGGCGGGCCTGACGCAGGCGGATCTCGCCCAGCGCGTGGGCGTGCAGCGCGGTGCGGTCGCGCAGTGGGAGAGCCCGTGCGGCAACCTGCCGTCCATGGACCATCTCATCGCCATCGCAGTGCACACCGGCGTGGGCCTGGAGTGGCTGGGTACCGGCCGTGGCGAGCCGCGACCGGAGCACAGCGCGGATATCGAGGATCTGGACGAACGCGCACAGGACGAACTCGAACTGGCCTGCCTGCTGGCGCTGCGGCGCATGCCCCGGCGCATGCGTGAGCGCATCCTCTCGGTGCTGCAGGCGGTCGCGCGCTGAGCGAGGGCACGCATCCTGGCGGCGAGGCATGAAAAAGCGCATGGCAGGCTCTAACATCGAGCATGCCCATTCCGTGGATGCCCTCATGTCTCCTGATGTCGACGCGCCGCTGGTCCGCCCATGGCAGCCGGAGGACGCACCTGCGCTGCATGCCGCCGTACGCGCATCGCTGACGACGCTGGGACAATGGCTGCCCTGGGCCAGCGATGCCTACGACCAGGACACGGCAAGCGACTGGATCGCCGCTTGCATGCGCATGCGGGATGCAGACGAGGAACATCACTTCGGCGTGTTCGATGCCATCGACGGCCGCGTGCTCGGCGGTGTCGGACTGAACCACCGCATCCGCGCCTATCGCTCCGCGCACATGGGGTATTGGGTCGGCGATGCCGCCCGTGGCCGCGGGATCGCCGTGGCCGCCGCGCGCCGGGTCGCGGCGTTCGGCTTCGACAGCCTCGGCCTGCAGCGGATCTCGATCCTCGTCCAGCCCGACAACCTCGCCAGCCTGCGCGTCGCGATCAAGCTGGGCGCGGTCTGCGAGGGCATCGCGCGCAATGCGATCGTCTTCGAGGGCGCGGCCTGCGATGCCGTCGTGTTTTCGCTGCTGCCAAGCGATCTCGCGCCATCGTCCGCCGATGCGGGAGGCGATTGAGATGGGGGTGCAACTGCCGCGCTGGGTCTGGGTGGGCGCATTCGCGCTGTCGTGCATCGGCGGCATGGTCAACATCGCCGGCTACCTGGGGTTCGAGCACCAGGCGATCACCCATCTCACCGGCACCACCACCCTCCTCGGCGACGCCCTGTCCACGGCGGCCTACGGCAAGGCCCTGCACCTGGGCGGCGTGATCGTCGCCTTCGTGCTCGGCGCGATGCTCAGCGGCCTGATCGTGCAGGACAGCACGCTGCGCCTGGGTCGTCGCTACGGCGTCGCGCTGGGTGGCGTGTCGCTGCTGCTGTTCGCATCGATCCCGATGCTGGAACGGCAGTGGATCCTCGGCGCATGGACCGCGGCGATGGCATGCGGCCTGCAGAACGCCATGGCCACCACCTACAGCGGCGCGGTGATCCGCACCACCCACCTCAGCGGCATGTTCACCGACCTGGGCATCGGCCTGGGCCACGCGCTGCGCGGCCTGCCGCTGCAGACCCGACGGCTGCGGCTCAGCGCACTGATCATCGCCGGCTTCCTCGTCGGCGCGGTGCTCGGCGCCTGGCTGTTCCGGCTGTGGGCCTACCGCGCGCTGGCGGTGCCGGCCGTGCTGACCGGCACCATCGGCCTGGCCTACTTCGCCTACCGTCACTGGAAACGACACGATCTGCCGTAAATTGCGGATGCGCACCCCACCGATCCCGAGCGACAATCCCCACATGCCCAACTCGCGCCCCATTTCCGTCCTCACCATCGCCGGCTCCGACTCCGGCGGCGGCGCAGGCATCCAGGCCGACCTCAAGACCTTCGCCGCGCACCGCGTGCATGGCCTGAGTGCGATCGCCGCGCTCACCGCGCAGCACACGCGTGGCGTGACCGCGGTGGAAGTGCCGCAGGCCGCGTTCCTGCGCGAGCAGATCGACGCCTGCTTCGACGATTTCGACATCCGGGCCGTCAAGATCGGCATGCTTGCCAACGCCGACATGATCCAGGCCGTGGTCAAGGCGCTGGACCAGCACTGCCCGCCGTTCATCGTGGTCGATCCGGTGATGGTCGCCACCTCCGGCGCGCAGTTGCTGGCCAACAGCGCCATCGAGGTGCTGCGCAAGCGCCTGCTGCCGATGGCCACGGTGGTCACCCCGAACCTGCCCGAAGCCGAATTCCTGCTGGGTCGCGCGATTCCCGATCTCGATGCGATGCGCCAGGCCTGCGACGACCTGCTCGACCTCGGCGCCGGCGCGGTCCTGCTCAAGGGCGGTCATCTGGACACCGGCCCGGAGGTGGTCGACCTGTTCGCGGCGCGCCGCGAGTCAGGCGGTCGCATGCACCGCGAGATCCACCACCCCCGGCTGAACGTCAATGCCCACGGCACGGGCTGCACGCTGGCCTCGGCACTCGCGGCGCAACTGGCGCTGGGCCTGCCGCTCGACGAGGCCTGCCATGCCGCGTCGGCCTACGTGCATCGTGCACTGAAGACCGGCACGCGGCCGGGGCGCAGCGACGTGCTGGTGCTGGACCACTTCGGCGCCGCAGACCGCGCTTGAAGCCATCCGACGCGCCCGACCCCGAACGTCCCGCCGAGGGCGACGGCCTGCCGGTCGAAGCCGGCGATGGCCATCGCTTCCGTCTGCTCGCGCGCCAGCCCGACGCACCCATTGCGGCCCTGCTGTGGATTCCGGCGCTGGGCGTCGCTGCCCGCCATTACCTGCCTTTCGCCGAGGCCCTGAACCGGCGCGGCGTTGCGGTGTTCGTGCACGAATGGCGCGGCCACGGCAGCAGCGACCGCCGCGCCGGACGCGACAGCGACTGGGGCTATCGCGAACTGCTCGACCACGATCTGCCCGCCAGCCTCGCCGCGATGCGCGCACGTGCGCCGGGCGTGCCGCACATCGTCGGCGGACACAGCCTCGGCGGGCAGTTGGCGGCCTGCCTGCTGGGGCTCGAGCCCGCATCCGCCTCGCGCTTGTGGCTGGTCGCCAGCGGCGCGCCGTACTGGCCTGCATTTCCGCGTCCCCGACGCTGGCTGCTGCCGCTGGCCTATCGTTTCCTGCCGTGGCTGGCCGACCGCCAGGGCGCACTGCCCGGTCGCGCCATCGGCTTCGGCGGCAAGGAAGCGCGCGGCGTGATGCGCGACTGGGCCCGCACGGCGCTCAGCGGCCGCTACGCCGGTGCCGGCATGACGCGCGATCTCGAAACCGCGCTGTCCGGCGTGGCGGTCGACGTCGATGCAGTGCTGTGCGCCGACGACTGGCTCGCGCCGCGTTCATCGCTTGACTTCCTGCTCGGCAAGATGCGTCCGGCGCGGCTGCGCTGCAGCATGCTTGATGCCGCCACGCTGGGCACGAAGGCCGATCACTTCGCCTGGATGCAGCGCCCCGATGCCGTGGCCCGGGTGCTCGCCGCAGGACTCGATCAGCCCTCGACGTAGCCGTCCGGATTCATCGACTGCCACCGCCAGGCGTCGCGACACATGTCGTCGACATCGCGCGCGGCACGCCAGCCGAGGATGCGCTCGGCGCGCGCGGGATCGGCATAGGCCTCGGCGACGTCGCCTGCACGCCGATCGACGATGGCGTACGGCACCGCACGACCGCTCGCGGCCTCGAAGGCGCGCACGAGTTCCAGCACGCTCACGCCACGACCCACGCCGAGGTTGAGCGGCAGATGGCCCTGCACACCGTCCAGCGCCTCCAGCGCATGCACGTGGGCCTGCGCCAGATCCATCACGTGGATGTAGTCGCGCACGCCGGTGCCGTCGATGGTCGGCCAGTCGCCGCCGAACACCTGCAGCCGCTCTCGCTTGCCCACGGCGACCTGGCAGATGTAGGGCATCAGGTTGCTCGGAATGCCATTGGGCGACTCGCCGATCAGGCCCGACGGATGCGCACCGACCGGGTTGAAGTAGCGCAGGCTGATCGCCTGCCATGCGGGATCGGCAGCGCAGAGATCGCCGATCAGCTGCTCCATCACCAGTTTGGTGCGGCCGTAGGGATTGGTGGCCGACAGCGCGACGTCCTCGTCGATCGGTACAGAGGCCGGCTCACCGTAGACCGTGGCCGACGAACTGAACACCAGGCGGCGCAGGCCCGCGGCCTGCATCGCCTTGAGCAGCACGATCGTGCCGGCGATGTTGTTGTCGAAGTACGCCAGCGGCTTCTCGCAGGACTCGCCCACGGCCTTGAGCGCGGCGAAATGGATCACCGCATCGAAGCGGTCCCGCGAGAACAGCGCCGCCAGGGCATCGGCATCGCGCACGTCCAGGCGATGCACCGTCGGCGCGCGACCCGTGATGCGTGCCAGACGCACCAGCACCTCCGGCGAACTGTTGCAGAAATTGTCGACCACCACCGCCTCGTGGCCGCGCTCGGCCAGCGCCACGCAGGTATGGCTGCCGATGTAACCGGCACCGCCGCAGACGAGGACTCGCATCAGACCGGGACTCGCATCGAAGAAGATTTCCGTTGTGTGGACAGACTGCCAGGACAGACTACGCGGTACGGAAGATGCATCGCCAGGCGGACATCGCACCGCGGAATGGCCGGATCGACGCGGTTTCTGCGTCCCCCCTGCCAACGCCCCGTCACGGCGCGCGCCATCGTGCGGCATCGCGCCGCCACCGGCAACCCGACTGCTAGACTTTCCTTCCTTGCGTTCTCGACTTTCCGGAATACCGCACGATGCAGGCTGCACTCCCCGCCCTAGACGCTCCCAGGCTCGACAACGTCCGTATCGCCATCATCGGCCTGGGTTACGTCGGCCTGCCGCTTGCGGCCGCCTTCGGCAAACGCTATGACGTGGTCGGTTTCGACATCGACACCCAGCGCGTCGCCGAACTGAAGACCTTCCACGACCGCACCCTCGAAAGCAGCGAAGCGGAACTGCGCGCTGCGGACAAGCTGTCCTTCAGCTGCGATGCCAAGGATCTGGACGGCTGCAACGTCTTCATCGTCACCGTGCCGACGCCGATCGACGAATACAAGCGCCCCGACCTGCGTCCGCTGGAATCGGCCAGCCGCACCGTCGGCCGCGCGATCCGCAAGGGCGGGGTCGCGATCTACGAATCGACCGTGTATCCGGGCGCGACCGAAGAGAACTGCGTGCCGATTGTCGAGCGCGAATCCGGCCTGCGCTTCAACGTCGACTTCTTCGCCGGCTACAGCCCCGAGCGCATCAACCCGGGCGACCACCAGCACCGCCTCGAAACGATCATGAAGGTCACCTCCGGCTCCACGCCCGAGGTCGCGGATTTCGTCGACGCGCTGTACGCCAGCATCATCACCGCCGGTACGCACAAGGCCAGCAGCATCCGCGTGGCGGAAGCGGCCAAGGTCATCGAGAACATCCAGCGCGACGTCAACATCGCGCTGATCAACGAACTGTCGCTGATCTTCCACCGCCTCGGCATCGACACCCACGAAGTGCTTGCGGCATCGGGCACGAAGTGGAACTTCCTGCCCTTCAAGCCCGGCCTGGTCGGCGGGCACTGCATCGGCGTCGATCCTTATTACCTTACCCACAAGGCGCAGCAGATCGGCTACCACCCGGACGTGATCCTCGCCGGCCGCCGCATCAACGACGGCATGGGCCAGCACGTCGCCCAGTGCACGATCAAGGAAATGACCCGTCGAGGCCTGCCCACGGCGAACGCGAAGATCCTCGTGCTCGGCCTGGCGTTCAAGGAAAACTGCCCCGACCTGCGCAATACCCGCGTGGTCGACATCCTCGCCGAACTGCGCAGCTACAACGCGCAGGTCGATGTCCACGACCCATGGGTCGACGCGCACCTGGCCCACGAGGAATACGGACTGAGCATGACCGCCGAACCGGCCGAAGGCGACTACGACGCGGTGATCCTGGCGGTGTCGCACCGTGAATTCGCCGACCTCGGCGTCGAGGGCATCCGTCGCTTCGGCAAGCCCGGCGCCGTGCTGTTCGACGTGAAAGGCCTGCTGCCGCGGGATCAGGTGGACGGACGGCTGTAAAGCAACAGCGAAAGGCAAATCCTCCCTACCCCCCTTTTTCAAAGGGGGAAAACGAAAAGCGGCGCTGCGAGTGGCGGGAATGAACGCTTGCCCCCTTTGAAAAAGGGGGGCGCCAACGCCCGGCGTTGGCGGGGGATTTGCGCACGACGCAGTCGTGCGCCCGCTCTACGGTTCTACAATAGCCGCCAGTTTCCCTGAGGCATGCCCATGCGCGTTCTCGTCACCGGCGCCGCCGGCTTCATCGGCTCCAAGCTCACCGAGCGCCTGATCGCCCGTGGCGACCAAGTGCTGGGCTACGACAACCTCAACGACTACTACGACCCGACGCTGAAGGACGCCCGCCTCGCGCGGCTGATGCCGCTGCCCGGCTTTACATTCGTCAAGAGCTCGCTTGAGGATCGTGCGACGCTGGAAGCCGCATTCGACGACTTCAAGCCCGACCGCGTGGTCAACCTCGCCGCGCAGGCCGGCGTGCGCTACTCGCTGGAGAACCCGCACGCCTACATCGACAGCAACATCGTCGGCTTCCTCAACATCCTCGAAGCCTGCCGCCATCGCGGCATCGAGCACCTGGTCTACGCCTCGTCCAGCTCGGTCTACGGCGCCAACCGCAAGCTGCCGTTCGCGGTGGAGGACAGCGTGGACCACCCCGTCAGCCTGTACGCGGCCAGCAAGAAGGCCAACGAGCTGATGGCGCACACCTACAGCCACCTGTTCGGCCTGCCCACCACCGGCCTGCGCTTCTTCACGGTCTACGGCCCGTGGGGCCGCCCGGACATGGCGCTGTTCCTGTTCACGAAGAAGATCCTCGCCGGCGAACCCATCGATGTGTTCAACCACGGCAGGCACACCCGCGACTTCACCTACATCGACGACATCGTCGAAGGCGTGATGCGCACGCTCGATCGCGTGCCCGGCCCCGACCCGACCCACGACCCGCTCGATCCCACGCCCGCCGCCTCCTCCGCGCCCTACCGCGTCTACAACATCGGCAACAACAGCCCGGTGCAGCTGCTGCGTTACATCGAAGTGCTGGAAGACTGCCTCGGCCGCAAGGCCACGATGAACCTGCTGCCCCTGCAGCCCGGCGACGTGCCCGACACCGCCGCCGACGTCAGCGCCCTCGCCCGCGACACGGGCTATTCACCGGATACTGCAATCGAAGTGGGCGTAAAGAATTTCGTGGCGTGGTATCGCGACTTCTACAAGGTCTGAGGCATCAGCATGCGTGTCTATCTCGACGACGAACGCAACACGCCCGAAGGCTGGGCCCGCGTCTACTGGCCCGATGAAGCCATCGCGCTGCTGGAGACAGGCAACGTGGCCGAGATCAGCCTCGACCACGACCTCGGCGACGACGCGCGCGGCACCGGTTACGACGTGTTCGCGTGGATCGAGGAGGCCGTGGCAACGCGCGGCTTCGTGCCACCGATCATGCGCGTGCATTCGGCGAACCCGGCCGCGCGGGTGCGCATGGAAGCCGGAATCGCGGCGATCGAACGACTGGCGCGCAGGAACTGAGCGCGCCGTCGCTCACATCAGATGCCGCACCGCCGGCAGGTATTTCTCCGACGAGCCGGTATTCACCGCGACCACGCGCTCGCCGCGCTTGAGCAACCCGCGATCGAGCAGCTGCGGGATCGCGGCGAGGCAGGCGGCGCCTTCGGGGCTGATCCACCAGCGTTTGTCGCGCCACACGCGCTGCAGTTCGGCGGCGGTGTCGGCTTCACTGACCGCGATCGCAGCGCCGCCGCTGCGGCGGATGATGTCGAGCACCTTGAAGTGGCCCACGCCGCCGGGCACGTTCAGGCCAAAGCTCATCGTGCTGCCGGCTTCGACGACCGTGGTATCAGCCGCGCCGGAATCGAATGCGCGCACCAGCGGCGGCGTGACGTCGCTCTGCACGCAGAGCATGCGCGGACGACGGCCGTCGATCAGGCCCAGCGCTTCCAGTTCGTCCCAGGCCTTCCACATGCCGAGCACGCCGGTGCCGCCGCCGGTGGGATAGATCACCGCATCGGGCAGCGACCAGCCGGCTTTTGCATGCGATGTTTCGCCCGGCAGCGGCTCGGCCAGTTCGAGTCCAAGCGATTTCTTGCCTTCGATGCGCCAGCCCGGTTCCTGGAAGGTGGCGACCGAGAAATAGCCCTGCGGGATGTAGTGTTCCTTGAGATAGGCGCCGGCCTCGCGGATGGTCGGGCCGACCAGTTCGAGCTTCACCCGGTCCGGATGGCGCAGCGCTGCAGCGGCGACATTGCCGAGGATCGGCGCCGGCGTGTCGTCGGGCATCGCTACCACCACCGAAAGACCAGCGGCCAGCGCGTAACGCGTGAGCGAATCGCCGGCGTTGCCCTGGGTCGGCACCGCAAGCTTGGTCAGGCCGAGGCGGCGCGCCTGCGCGACCACCATCGCCATGCCGCGATCCTTGAAGCTCTGCGTCGGATTCGCGCCGAAACCGGGATGCGCCTTGCCTTCTTCCTTCACCTGCAGCGCGAGTCCCGCCGATGCCGCGAGCGGATGATCGCGATAGTCGAGCAGCGGCGTGCCGCCCTCGCCGAGCGCGACGATGTGCCGCGCGTCGTCGGGATTCGCCATATCCAGCGCCATCAGCGCGCCGAAGCGCCACAGGTCGCGGCGCGCCGGGTCGTACCACGCGGCAGCGGGCTTTTCGGCGGCGAGACGTTCGAGATCCAGCACCATCTCGACCGGCCGGCCGTCGGCGGGATCGAGATTCATCGGCACGTCGGCCGGATATTCGATGCCCGAAGCAAGACCACGCAGACAACGCACGTACGACATCGGACCGGCTTCCCTGAATGAACGAAGCCGCGATGGTAGCGGAGCGAGCGACCATGCCGCTGCGCCGCCATTGCGAATGAATGCCCGCAGCGCGCGTTCAGACGTTGCGGGCACAATCGGCACATGGACGACAATGCATTCGATGGCTGGGATGGGAGCATCGCCGGCGCCCGCGCGTTGCAGGCGAAACTCGCGCACGAGGTGCTGCTGGAAGACGACTTCGCGTCGCCGCCGCGCCTGATCGCCGGCTTCGATGTCGGGTTCGAGGATGGTGGCGAGACCACGCGCGCCGCGGCCGTGCTGCTCGATGGCGAGTCTGCTGCGGTGCTGCATGCGCATGTCGCGCGCGTGCCGACCTCGATGCCCTACGTGCCCGGCCTGCTCTCGTTCCGCGAACTGCCGGCCCTGCTCGCCGCGCTGGCGATGCTGCCGGAGACGCCCGATCTGGTGTTCGTCGACGGACAGGGCATCGCGCATCCGCGACGGCTGGGCATCGCGGCACATTTTGGTGTCGTCACCGGCCTCCCCTGCATCGGCGTGGCGAAGAAAACGCTGGTCGGCGTCGCGGACGATGAACTGGCCGACGTGCGCGGCGCGCGCGTGCCGCTGCGCCATCGCGGCGAACAGATCGGCTGGCTGCTGCGCAGCAAGCCGCGCTGCCTGCCGCTGGTGGTCTCGCCGGGGCATCGCGTGTCGCTGGCGACCGCAGTCGACATGACGATGCGCTACGTCGGCCGCTACCGACTGCCCGAACCCACCCGCCAGGCCGATGCCGTCGCCTCGCGCCGACCCGGAGCGGCCCCGGTCGCCTGAGCATCCCGCCCATGTAACGCTGCGTTCTTGTTTGCCCTGTGAATATTTGCATTGACAAATATTGCATGGGTCAAAATAATGCGCGCCATGAACGCAGCCTCTTCCCAGACCCCGCAGTCCGGTTCCCAGCTCGGCCTGCTGTTCCGTCAGGTCCGCGACGCCATGTGGGCGCGGATGGAACGCGAACTCACCCAGGCCGGCCACGACCTCAATTTCAGCCAGTACATCACCCTCAAGCGGCTCGCCGAGGGCGAGGCAGGCGCGAGCGAGCTGGCCCGGGTCGCGGACCTCAATCCCAGCGCCATGACCCGGCTGCTCGACAGGCTGGAAGAACGCGGCTTCACCACGCGGATCGACGATCCCGGCGACCGCCGGGCGGTACGCGTGGCCCTGACCGAGACCGGCCGGGCGATGTGGGCCGACATCCACCAGTGCGGCCTGCGCGTGCGCGAACGCGCGCTGCGCGGGCTGTCGGACTCCGAACAGGAAACCCTGCTGCGCCTGCTCGGTCAGGTGCGCGACAACCTCGGTGGCGAGGACTGACATGCGACACGATTTCCGTTCCCTCTCGCGGCACCTCGCGCCGGCCCTGCTCTCCGTCGCGGTGCTGTCCGGCTGCGCCAGCACCCATGGCCTCGCACCGGCGTCGACGCCCCGCGACGCCGATACCCTGGCCGCATCGAAGACCTTCGAAGGCCGGCTGTCCGACGCGGCCTGGCCCGCCACCGACTGGTGGCACGCCTGGGGCGATCTACAGCTCGACGCCCTGATGTCCGAGGCCCTGCGCGATGCCCCTTCGATCGACGCCGCCGAGGCCCGCGTGCGCAAGGCGCAGGCACAGGCCGGCCTGGCAGACGACGCCCGCAGGCCCGGCGTGCGCGGCACGGCCCAGTACTCCGGCGCCTACCTGCCGGAAAGCCTGATTCCCGAGAGCGTCGGCGGCGGCGAATACAAGGGTGTGTCGCTGATCAACCTCTCGTTCGAGTACGGCCCCGACCTTTGGGGCGGCAAGCGCGCGCGCTGGGAAGCCGCCGTGGACCAGGCACACGCCGCCGAGGTCGACGTGCAGCAGGCGCGGCTGGTGCTGACCGGCAACATCGCGCGCGGCTACGTCGCGCTGGCGCAGGCCCACGACCTCGTCGACGCCGCGGAACGCGAACAGGCACGCGCGCAAGGCGTGCTGGATCTCGCCCGGCGCCGCGTCGGTGCCGGCCTCGACAACACCCTCAACCTGCGCCAGGCCGAAAGCGCGGTCGCTGCGGCCCGCCAGCAAGCCGAGGCCGGGCGCCAGCGCATCGATGCGCTGCGCAACGCGCTCGCCGCGCTCGCCGGCCAGGGGCCGGATCGCGGCCTGGCACTGCAGGCACCGCATCTGGGCGCGCCCGCCGACGCGGGATTGCCTGCGCTGCTGCCGAGCGAACTGCTCGGCCATCGTCCGGACGTGGTGGCCGCGCGCTGGCGCGTGGAAGCCGCCGCGCGCGGCATCGACGCCAGCCAGGCCGAGTTCCGCCCGAACGTGAACCTCAGCGCCATGATCGGACTGGCCACCGGCAAGCTGGCGGACCTGTTCGACCCGACATCCGCCTTCGGTACCGGCGGCCCCGCGATCAGCCTGCCGATCTTCCAGGGACGTCGCCTGCGCGCACAGCTCGCCGGCGCCGATGCCGATTACGACCTCGCCGTCGCCCAGTACGACCAGACGCTGCTGGGCGCCCTGCGCGAGGTCGCCGATGCCCTGCAGGCCTCGCGTGCACTGGACGCGCAGATCGCCTCGACGCGCGAGGCGCGCGATGCCGCCGCCCTGGCGCGCGACGTGCTCGCCAGCCGGCATCGCGCAGGCCTGGGCACGCGCATCGACGTCCTGAACGCCGAACGTCCGGTCCTGCAGCTCGACCAGCAGCTCGCCGCGCTGCGCGCGCAGCGCGCCACCGCGACGGCCGATCTCGCGGTCGCCCTCGGCGGCGGCGCGACACCGACCTCTCCTTCCCTGTCTTCCGCATCGAACACGCCATGAGCACGCCCACCCATCCCGCTTCCGATTCGCCGGCCACCTCGCCGGCCGCAGCACAGCCCCCCGCAGCGCCCGCGTCGCCGCAAGGCAACGGCAAGCGCCGCCGCGCGCTGATCGTGCTCGGCACCGTGCTCGTGCTGTCCGGCGTGTCCTGGTTCGCCTGGCACATGCTGGTCGGGCGCTGGCACGAAGAGACCGATGACGCCTACGTGCAGGGCAACATCGTCACGATCGCGCCGCAGACCGCAGGCACCGTGGTCAGCATCCTCGCCGACGAAGGCGCACGCGTCGAAGCCGGCCAGGCGCTCGTGCAACTGGACCCGAACGACGCGCGCGTCGCCTTCGAGCAGGCCGAAGCCAACCTCGCCGGCACGGTGCGCCAGGTGCGCGGCCTGTTCAACGCCGTCGACGCCGGCGAAGCCGATCTGCGCGCGCGCGAAGTCGCGGTGAGGCAGGCGCGTGCCGATGTCGCGCGACGCGCGGGCCTCGTCGCGGAAGGCGCGGTCTCGTCCGAGGAACTGGCGCATGCCCGCGCCCAGCTCGATGCCGCCGAAGCCGCGCTGTCCTCCGCGCGCGGCCAATTGTCGCGCAGCCGCGCGCTGGTGGACGACACCACGGTGATGAAGCAGCCGCAGGTCGAGGCCGCGGCCGCGCAATTGCGCCAGGCCTACCTCAACCTGCAGCGCGGCGCGATCCTCGCGCCGATCTCCGGCCACGTCGCGAAACGCAGCGTGCAGCTCGGCCAGCGCGTGCAGCCGGGCACCACGCTGATGACGGTCGTGCCGCTGGACCAGGTCTGGGTGGACGCGAACTTCAAGGAAACCCAACTGCGCGACATGCGCATCGGACAACCGGTCGAACTGCTGTCGGACGTGTACGGCGACGACGTCCGCTACACCGGCCGCATCGCCAGCATCGGCCTGGGCACCGGCAGCGCCTTCGCCCTGCTGCCGGCGCAGAACGCCAGCGGCAACTGGATCAAGATCGTGCAGCGCGTGCCGGTGCGCGTGACCCTCGATCCGAAGCAGCTGGCCGAGCATCCGCTGCGCGTGGGCATGAGCATGTCGGCCGAGGTCTCGCTGAAGCAGCGCGACGGCGCGACGCTGGCGACCGTGCCGAACACCAAGCCGGTGCTGGCCACCCGCGCCTATGCGAAGCAGCTCGCCGAAGCCGATGCGTTGATCCAGCGCGTCGTCCGCGACAACCTGCCGGGCGCATCGCGCTGATCGCACAGAAAGGCCCGCCGCCAGGACCGATGCCATGACCACCGCAACGGCCACCGCCGACGCCGCACCCGCCGCGCCGCAACCTGCGGCGCCGGGCTTCCTGCCCGCCAGCGTGCCGCTGACCACGCTGGGCCTCGCGCTCGCGTCGTTCATGCAGGTGCTGGACACCACCATCGCCAACGTCTCGCTGCCGACCATCTCGGGCAACCTCGGCGGCAGCGCCAACCAGGCGACCTGGGTCATCACCTCCTTCGCGGTGAGCAACGCCATCGCGCTGCCGCTCACCGGCTGGCTCACCCGCAAGTACGGCGAGCGCAAGCTGTTCATGTGGTCGACGCTGGCCTTCGTGATCGCTTCGTTCCTGTGCGGCATCGCCAGCAGCATGGGTTTCCTGGTGCTGGCCCGCGCACTGCAGGGTTTCGTCGCCGGGCCGATGTATCCCGTCACCCAGGCGCTGCTGCTGTCGATCTATCCGCCGCAGAAACGCGGGCAGGCGATCGCGCTGCTGGCGATGGTCACCGTGGTCGCGCCGATCGCCGGGCCGATCCTCGGCGGCTGGATCACCGACAACTACAGCTGGGAATGGATCTTCTTCATCAACGTGCCCATCGGCATCTTCTCCAGCATCGTCGTCGGCCGCCAGCTCAAGGGCCGGCCGGAACGCCTGGAAAAGCCGAAGATGGACTACATCGGC
The DNA here is from genome assembly GCA_036404915.1 of Lysobacteraceae bacterium. Classification (GTDB taxonomy): domain Bacteria; phylum Pseudomonadota; class Gammaproteobacteria; order Xanthomonadales; family Xanthomonadaceae; genus Lysobacter_I. Next base: position 28,945 of record DASWYO010000032.1, on the reverse strand, counting down.
CTGGCCACGCTGGTATTGGGCGTGGGCGCGCTGCAGATCCTGCTCGACCTCGGCAACGACGAGGACTGGTTCCGCTCGCAGCTCATCGTGATACTCGCGATCATCGCCGCGATCTCGCTGGCGGTGTTCGTGATCTGGGAGCTGACCGACAAGGACCCGATCGTCAACCTGCGCCTGTTCCGGCACCGCAATTTCAGCGCCGGCACCGCCGCGATGGTGGTCGCGTATGCGGCGTTCTTCAGCGTCGGCATCCTCGTGCCGCTGTGGCTGCAGCGCAACCTGGGCTACACCGCGATCTGGGCGGGTTTCGCGACCGCGCCGATCGGCATCCTGCCGGTGCTGCTGACGCCGTTCGTGGGCAAGTACGCAAACCGTTTCGACCTGCGCATGCTCGCGAGCATCGCGTTCGTGGCGATGTCGTTCACCAGCTTCGCGCGCTCGCACTTCAACCTCGACGTCGACTTCAACACCATCGCGCTCATCCAGCTCTTCCAGGGCATCGGCGTAGCGCTGTTCTTCATGCCCGTGCTGCAGATCCTGCTCTCGGACCTCGAACCGCACGAGATCGCAGCCGGTTCCGGCCTCGCGACGTTCATGCGGACGCTCGGCGGCAGCTTCGCGGCCTCGCTGACCACCTATGCCTGGACCGAACGCGGCGCCGTGCACCACGCCCATCTCACCGAGCGGGTGTCGGCCTACGACCCATCGACGATGCAGCAGGTCGCCGCGCTGGGCGGGGGCGACCCGCAGGCCGGCGCGGCGGTGCTGGAACGCATGATCACGCAACAGGCCGCGCAGATCGGCTTCAACGAGATCTTCCACCTGCTGGGCATCATCTTCCTGTGCGTGATCGTGTTCGTCTGGATGGCCAAGCCACCGTTCGGCGCGAAGGCGGGCCCGGCCGCAGCCGGCGGCCACTGAACCGCGACCAATGAACCGCGACCAATGAACCCCGGCCGCACCGCGACCGCGCCATATCGGGCGCGCGAACAACCGCAATCTCGATCGTGCATGCTGGCGACGCCTCCGCTAGCCCCGCATGCCATGCCCCATCGCCTGACCGCCGCCTTGCTCGCCACCCTGCTCATGGCAGGATGCACGGCCACGCCCCTCCCGCGAGCGACGCCCATGCCGCCGACATCCGACACCCGCACGGCGCCGCCGCTGGTCATCGGCCATCGCGGCGCCAGCGCGCTGCGCCCCGAGCATACGCTGGAGGCCTACCGGAAGGCGATCGAGGACGGCGCCGACCTGATCGAGCCCGATCTGGTCAGCACGCACGACGGCGTGCTGGTCGCGCGCCACGAGAACGAGATCTCCGGCACCACCGACGTCGCCGCGCGGCCCGAATTCGCGGTGCGCCGCACCACCCGCACCATCGATGGCGAGCGCGTGACCGGCTGGTTCACCGAGGATTTCACGCTGGCCGAGCTGAAGACGCTGCGCGCCCGCGAACGCCTGCCCGACTTGCGCAGCAAGGCGTGGGACGACCGTTTCGAGATCCCGACCCTGGCCGAGATCCTCGATCTCGCCGCCACCGAGTCCGCCGCGCGCGGTCGCGTCATCGGCCTGGCACCCGAACTGAAGCATCCGACCCATTTCGCCTCGCTGGGCCTGGCGATGGAAACGCGCCTGCTCGACGCCCTGCGCGCGCATCCGCACACCCGCACCGCACCGGTGGTCATCCAGTCGTTCGAGACCGCCAACCTGCGCGCGTTGCGCGAACGCATCCCGCGCGGCTCGAACCTCACATTGCTGCAGCTGTACGGCGACCCGAACGAGAAGCCCTACGACACCGTCGCCGCCGGCGCGCCGCGTACCTACGCATCGCTGGCAATGGCCGACGCACTGCGCGAGGTCGCCACGTATGCCGACGCCATCGGTCCGCACTACCTCGCACTGGCGCCGCGCAAGGACGCCGACGGAAAGCCGCGCAGCGCGCTGGTCGACGCCGCGCACGGCGCCGGCCTGAAGGTGATCGTCTACACCTTCCGCCCCGAGAACCAGTTCCTTCCGCGCGAACTGCGCAGCGAAGGCAGCGCAGCCACCCGCAACGACACCGGTTCGATCCGCCAGATCCGCGACGCCATGGCGCTGGGCATCGACGGCTTCTTCACCGACGATCCCGCCGTGGGTCGTCGCGCGGTGGACGGCGACTGAGATCTTTTTCCACGGATCGACGCGGAGCTCGCGGATCGAGAAGCGATCTTCGCCATCCACTGAATCTGGGTTGATCCGCGTCGATCCCTGGCAAAAATGCATGGCCACAACGAAAAACCCGCCGTTACCGGCGGGTTTTTCGCATGATCTTCGATGGAAACGATGACTCAGAACGGAATGTCGTCGTCCGAGAAGTCGTCCATGGCCGGCGGCGGATTGCTGGCCGGGGCCTGGCGCTGACCGCCGCCGCCACCGTAGTTGCCGCCACCGCCGCCATACCCACCGCCACCACCGCTGCGCTGACCACCGCCGTAGCCGCCACCACCACCGCCGCCTTCCGAACGCTGCGCGCGCTGCGGGCGATCCCCACCGCCACCACCGCCGCCATCGCCACGACCGCCGAGCATCTGCATCTCGTCGGCGATGATGTCGGTCGAATAGCGCTCGACACCGTCCTGACCGGTGTACTTGTCATAGCGGATCGAGCCTTCGACGTACACCTGGCTGCCCTTGCGCAGGTACTCGCCGGCGATTTCGCCGAGCTTGCCGAAGAAGGTCACCCGGTGCCACTCGGTGCGTTCCTGGGTGTTGCCCTCGCGGTCCTTGCGGACCGAAGTGGTTGCGAGGCTGGCCTTGGTGACGGCCATGCCGCCCTGGGTGTATTTGGTTTCGGGATCGTTGCCGAGGTTGCCGACCAGGATCACCTTGTTGATGCCGCGTGCCATGAAGAGTTCCTGCTGAGTCGCCGTGGGTGGCGAAGGACATTCCATTATAACCGGGGCTCCACCGGCATCAGGCAACCGCCCGCGACCGGGTCAGGCAAGCCCGCATTGCGGGGTCGGGCACTTCCCATGGGAGGGTCTGAGCCGGTGCCACCGGCCCTTATAATGCCGGCCTCACACGTCTGGACCCCCCATGGAAGCCACTTCGGTGCCCGCCTCGCTCGACCTGCCCGCCATCCTGGCCCTGGCCGCCCCGGACATGGCCGCCGTGGACGCCCTGATCCGCCGTCGCCTGGGCTCGGACGTGGTCCTGGTCAACCAGGTGGCCGAGCACATCGTCTCCGGCGGCGGCAAGCGCCTGCGGCCGATGCTGCTGCTGCTCGCGGCCCGCGCGCTGGGCCACCAGGGCGCGGACGCCCAACAGCTGGCGGCCGTGGTCGAGTTCATCCATACCGCGACCCTGCTCCATGACGACGTGGTCGACGAATCCGACCTGCGTCGCGGCCGCAAGACCGCCAACGCCGTGTTCGGCAACGCCGCCAGCGTGCTGGTCGGCGACTTCCTGTACTCGCGCAGCTTCCAGCTGATGGTCGAACTGGAGCGGGTCGAGGTGATGAAGATCCTCGCCGACACCACCAACGCCATCGCCGAGGGCGAAGTGCTGCAGTTGCTGCACATCCGCAACCCGGATACCGACGAGCCGGCCTACCTCAAGGTGATCGAGCGCAAGACCGCCGTGCTGTTCGCCGCCGCCACGCGCCTGGGCGCCCTGCTCGCCGGGGAAGATGCCGCCGTCCAGCAGAAGCTGCACGACTACGGCATGGCCCTGGGCTATGCCTTCCAGATCGCCGACGATGTGCTGGACTACAGCGCCGACGAATCCGCGCTGGGCAAGCACCTGGGCGACGACCTCGCCGAAGGGAAGGCCACGCTGCCGCTGATCCACGCCATCCTGCATTCCGGCGCCGAGACCCGCGAGCGGCTGCGCACCATCGTGCAGGAAGGCGATGTCGACGCGATGCCCGAGGTGCTGGTCGCGATCAACGCCACCGGCGGCATCGACTACAGCCGCAAGCGCGCCGAAGACTATGCCGACGCCGCCGAACGCGCCCTCGACGGCCTGGGCGACAACGATGCCCTCGCCGCGCTGCGCGGCCTGGCGCGCTACGCGGTGCAGCGCGATCGCTGAGATGGGCTTTCCCGCGGACGAGCGTGGGCTGTTGCTGTCGGTGAAGGGCGTGGGGCCGACCGTGGTCGACAGGCTCGAACAGATCGGCATCGATTCGCTTGCATTGCTGGCGGGCACGGAGGTCGATGCGATCCTGCAGCAGGTCGCCGGCATGCTCGGGACCACCTGCTGGCGCAACAGTCCACAGGCGAAGTCCGCCATCGCCAATGCAGTCGCGGCTGCGCGCGCGGCGACTGCACGCTGAGCGAACGCAGCAACGGCGGGTGACGAAAGGCAGGGGCACGGCGTGACGATCGGCCCCTGATGCCGCCGAGGCCGCATCTCCAGACTGGAGGCCTGTCTTTCATCGCCTCCGGAGCCACCATGCTGCGCCGCCTCGTCCTGCTTGTTTCTGTACTGCTCGTTCCCGCACTGGTCGCCATTGCGACCGCACACGCCGCGCCGCTGGCCGATGGCGCAGGCACCTTCAGCACCGACGACGGCGTCGTCCTGCAGTACGACATCGCCGGTCGCGGTGCGCCTGCGGTGTTCGTCCATGGCGGCCCCGGCTCCGGGTCAGCGGGCTTCCAGGCCGTCGCGGGCGAGCTGTTCGAAGGCGACTTCCGCATGATCTACCTCGATCAGCGCGGCAGCGGCCATTCGGCCAGTGCCGGCAATGGCGACTACTCGCTCGAGCGTCAGGTCGAGGATCTGGAAGCGCTGCGCAGGCACCTGAAGATCGAGCGCTGGACCGTGGTCGCCTATTCGTTCGGCGGCCTGATCGCGCAGTCATACGCGGTGAAGCATCCGGACCGGGTCCGCGCGATGATCATGAGCAACGTGCTGCTCGACCTCGGCATGTCGATGCAGAGCAGCTACACGCATGGCCTCACATTGATTCCGGAGGCGGCGCGCCCGACCTTCGACGACGCGATGCCGTTCCCGCAGCGCTATTTCACGGTGCTGGGCATGCTGCAGAAGATGGGCCTGTCCTGGCAGCTGCAGTACGCGTCGGAAACGTCGAAGCGCGCGGCGGAAGCCAGGGTCGCAGGTCGTGACCTGGGAAAGAACCGCGACATGGGCGCGAAGATCTTCAGCGGGCACCCGGGCAGCTACTTCAATGACCTGATTCCCTCGACCGCCGAGGTGAAAGTGCCTGTGCTGGTGATCGACGGACAGGACGACCATGTCGTCGGCCCGCAGGCGGAACGCTTCGCGTATCCGAAGATGACCCGCATCACCCTGCCCGGCCGCCACAATCCCTTCATCGACGCCCCCGATGCCTATCGCGACGCCGTGCATGCCTTCGTGAAGAAGCATCGCCTGCGCTGATCGCCAGGCATCGCATTCCCCATGAACGACAAGGCCCGGCATTGCCGGGCCTTGTCTGATGTGCAGCATGGCTTCCGATCAGCCGCGCAGGGAAAAGCCCGACACGTCGCTCAGGGCCACGCGGAAGAAACCGAGCTTGCCGCCGGCGGCTTGCGCATCGCGCAGGTGGAGGTAGGTGACCTCGTCGTCGAAATCATCGTCCTCTTCGTCTTCCTCGTCGCCTTCCGCGGACGCTTCCACGCCGGATTCGTCTTCGGCTTCCTCATCCAGTTCGAGCCAGGCCCGGGTGAGTGCGTGGTGCGCCATGTACTTGTCTTCGCTGACCACATGACCGGTGACGAGCATGCCGCCGACGATGAGCGCGACGTCGGCTTCGACCGGGGTCTCGGCTTCGGCCAGGTCGATGAGATGTTCGAGCAAGGGGTCGTACATGCGGGATTCCTCGGGATGGATGCCGTGGCGGCGAAGCCACAAGGATATCGCAAGCGATGCGGCCGTCAGGCGATACCCAGCCCCGGGATCGCGGTGATGGCTTCGGGGTCGAACCCGGCGAGAGCCGCGAAATGCCGGCCGCGTTCGGTGTAGTCGCGGTAGCCGCCGAAACTGGGCGCGCCCGGCGACAGCAGGACGACGCCCTCGCCGCCAAGAGCCGCTCGCGCTTTCGCGACGGCATCCGGAAGGTCGTCCGCTGCGATCAGCGCAAAACCGGCCGTCTGCGCGACCGGCGCCAGCAGGTCGTGGATCTTCGGACCGTTCTGGCCGAGGGTCACGATGACGGCAGGCGCCTGGGTGCGCATGGCCTCGGCGAAATCCGACCAGTCGATGCCGCGATCGTGCCCGCCCGCAAGCAGCGCCACGCGTCGCGAACGGAAGCAGTCGAGCGCAGCCAGGCTGGCGTGCGGCGTGGTGCTGATCGAATCGTTGACCCAGGTGATGCCATCGCGCGCGCCCAGCGTCTGCAGGCGATGCGGCAGCGGCTGGAACGTGGCCGCATGCGGCGCCAGCGCCTCGGCATCCAGGCCCAGCGCTTCGATCGCCGCAAGCACGGCGCAGAGATTGCTGCGGTTGTGGCGACCGGGCAGCGGCACATCGGAGGTGTCGAACACCGCGCGCGCGCCCCGGTACACGACGTCGCCACGCAAATGCCAGCCGTCTTCGCCGCCGACGAAACGCACCTCGCTGTCGGGCAGCGACAGCGCCGCCAGGCGCGGGTCGGCGCCGTTGAGGATCGCGATGCGCGGTTTTGCGCCGGTAAACAGTGACAGTTTGTCTGCGACGTAGCGGTCTTCGCTGCCGTGCCAGTCGAGATGTTCGGGAAAGATGTTCGTCGCCACCGCGATCGACGGGCGCACGCCGGATGCAGCGACATCGCCGGTCTGGTAGCTCGACAGTTCGATCGCCCAGAATTCCGGCGGATCATCGACATCGATGACTTCGAGCAGCGGCAGGCCGATGTTGCCGCACAGCGCGGTGCGATGCCCGCCGGCGCGCAGCAGGTGCGCGAGCAAGGCGGTGGTGGTGCTCTTGCCCTTGGTGCCGGTGACGCAGATCGTGCGCGCCTCGGTGTGTTCGGCGAACCACAGGGTGGTGCCGCCGATGAAGCGTGTGCCGCGTTCGGCGGCCGCCACTGCCTCGGGCTTGTACGGGCTGATGCCGGGCGACTTGATGACGACATCGAAAGCAGACAGCGCGTCGGCGGTGGCATCGGTGCGGAATGCGAGCAGCGCATCGCCCAGCGCATCCGCATCGGCGACTTCGGCTTCGCTGCAGAACAGCGTGATCGGCAGGGCAGGCAGGCGAGCGCGCAGCACACGCCACGCGGCACGGCCTTCGCGCCCCCAGCCCCAGAGCGCGACCTTCAGCCCCGCCAGCGCGGCGATATCCAGCACGTCGTCAGGCCGCGAAACGCGCACGCAGGCGCTCCCAGATCGCGGCGGGGACGCGGTGCTCGTCGTCGATTGCCATCAATGCATCGACATCGAGTTCCGTCGCATCCAGCTGCGGACGGATCTCGCGCGCGAAGCGCTCGACGATGTCGTCCTCCCGCCATTCCGGACGCTCGGCCAACGCCGCCATCGCAGCGCGCGACTCCTTGCCCTCGCCCACGCACTCGAAGGGCTTGTGGTCCTGGAACTCCAGCAGCGCATCGTAGCCGGCGGTCTGCGCGGGATCGTCGAGGAGATTGCGGCCGAAGATGCCGACCAGGCGCGGCTTCGGCATGAACGGCGCCAGCGCGAGGAACACGAAGTGGCATTTCGGGCAGACGCCGCACCAGCGGTTCACGGGGCGCTCGCCGAGGATGTGGAAGTTGCGGTTGCAGCTGGAGAAGTGCGCGTCGTAATGATCGGTCTTCGCGAACTGCCGCGCGACCGCCAGCTCGCTGAGCGGACGCAGCAGCGAGTAGTAATGCAGGTCGGCGGCGATGCGCGCGTGCACGTAGTCGCCGAAGTCGCGCTCGAAGGCCCAGCCCTTCGACCACTGGTGGTTCACTTCGCCCGTGCCCTCGATCAGGCTGCCGTAACTCGCCGAGCGCTCGTTGGAGAACACCACCTGGTTCGCACCGGTGAGGATCGCGGCGAAGACCATGATCGCCGAGTTCACCGCCGTGACCGGGATGTGGCCGTTCCACGCACCCTGGCGGTTGTACTCGAACAGCTGCGGCGCGAGCTGGCGGCCGAGGTTGAGCGTCGGCAGGCCGGTGCGCTCGGCGCAGGACTTGATGAGCTGCGAGCCGCCGATCCACGTGACCGTCTGCGCGATGTCGACGCCGCGCAGCGCCTCGATGCTGACCAGCGAATCCTTGCCGCCACCGATGGCGACCAGCGCGTGCTCAGGCAGACCGAGCGCCGGGGCGGTCGTCGCGACTTGCGTCGCTCCCACGGGAAAGCGGATGCGGCCGCGCAGGTTCAGGCCGTTGCGGTACGCGAACTCGCCGAGACCGTTGAGGTAGACGCTCTCCAGCAGCGCGGCGGTGTCCGCATCGATCGTGTAGCCCTCGATGCGGATTTCCTCCGGCACCGCCGCCTTGTAGTAGCTCACGCCAGCGATCAGGTGCAGCAGGCGCAGCGCCCGTTCCGCCGCTTCGGCACGTGCGCCGTCCAGCACGAACGGCACGCCCGGCACGGTCACGGTCTCGACCAGTTCCGGACCGTCGTCGAAGGCATAGACCAGCTGCGCGATGCCCGTCTGCGCATCGAAGCCACAGCGGACGAAACGGAAGGCGCGAATCTCGTCGCGTTTGAATTCGGAACTCACGGAGCTACCTCGGTAGAAAGCGCGGGCGGCCAATGCCTGCGGACGGATCGGACGACGAAACACTCTGCTGCGACGGAGGGAACCAGACCAATGACGAACGCGAACATGGTGTAATTCATGGCCGTTCCTGCCATGCGAAACACATTGTCTGGTCGCTCCAACGGTGGCAGGTACTGGTTGAACTGCAACCACGTCCAGACAGCACCCCAGACGAGCAGAAAAAAGACCAGGTACGCCGTCAGGCAAACCCGAATCGAGCACGACAGCGGACTGAATCGATCGAATCGCTTGGATAGCGACACCAGCCAGGCGGCGATACCGGCAGCAGCCGCAGCAGGCAACACGGCCAGAGGAAAATCTGCCACCAGGATGCCATCCAGATGCTCGAACTCACCCATCCATGCGGTGAGGCCGACAAGGCATGCCAAGGCGACGACCAAGGCCGCGATGGCGCTGATCGCCGCAAAGGCAGGACGCTGGGTCACTCAATCACCTCTTCCACCGGCAAAGCCCGCAGATTGTAGGTGTTCGCCATCGCCATGCCGTAGGCACCGGCGTCGGCGATCAGGACCACATCGCCCTCGACGGTGGCCGAGGGCAGCATCCGCGCGCGGCCGAAGACGTCGCTGCTCTCGCAGATCGGGCCGACGACATCGAACGACGAAACGGTTGCGTCGTCGATCCGCGACAGGTTGTGGATGCCATGGTAGGCGTCGTACATCGCCGGGCGCACCAGCGCGTTCATGCCACCGTCCAGACCGATGCGGCGCAGGCCGTCCTTCTCGATGACCTGGGTCACGTGCAGCAGCAGCGCACCGGCTTCGGCCACGAGGTAGCGACCCGGCTCGACCGCGAGGCGGTAGCGCGGATAGCCGGCCTTGATCTCGTCGAGTCCCGCACGCCATGCGGCGATGTCGAACGGCCGCGCATCGACGGTGTACGGCACGGGCAGTCCGCCACCGATGTCGATGATGTCGATCGTGCCGACCTGGTCGGCGAGGCTGGCGAGATCGGCGAAGACTTCGCGCCAGTGCGACGGATTGTCGATGCCGCTGCCCAGGTGCGCATGCAGGGCAACGATCTTCACGTCGAGCTTGCGCGCTTCGGCGACGAACGCGTGGGTCTTCGATACCGGCAAGCCGAACTTGGCATCCGCACCACCGGTACGCACCTTCTCGTGATGGCCATCGCCGCGACCGAGATCGAGGCGCAGCCAGATCGCGCGACTGCGGAAGGTCTCAGGCCAGCGCTGCAGCGCCTCGACGCTGTCGACGGTGACGTGGATACCCTTCGCCAGCGCGGCATCGTATTCCGCGCGCGGCGCGAAACTCGGCGTGAACAGCACGCGCGCCGGATCGATGCCGGGCAACGTCGCGAACACATGCTCGACCTCCGCCAGCGACACGCATTCGAAACCGAAGCCTTCGACTTCCAGCGCGCGCAGGATCGCGGCGTTCGGATTGGCTTTCAGTGCGAAGAAGCGCAGGTCGATCGCGGCAGTCTCGCGCAGCGCGCGTGCGCGGGCACGCAGCGTCGGCAGGTGGTAGACGTAGCGTGGCGTACCTGCGTCGGCACATCCGACCAGGTCGGCCACCCGCTCACGCCACCACGGCGTTTCGCGCTCCGGCTTGCCATGCGCGATCTCGGTCCAGCTCGGGCCGAACACTGCGCCATCCTGCACCGGCATCGCGCCGCTGCGGATCAGTTCGCCGTGCAGGTGAGGCAGCAGGCCGTCGGCATCGGCCTCGTCGATGACGAAGGTCAGGTTGAGGTCGTTCGACGACTGCGAGATCAGGTGCACCCGCTCGCGGCCGAAGGTCGCCCACACGTCGGACAGCTTGTGCAGCAGCGAACGCATGCCGCGACCGACCAGCGTGATCGCCGCGCACGGCGCGATGACCTTGACGCGACAGACTTCGGACAGGTCCGCCGACAGCTCGGCGAGCACGCTGCTGTTGACCAGGTTCTCGCTCGGATCGAGCGAGACGGTGACGTTGGTTTCCGACGAACCGATCATGTCGATCGACAGGCCGTGGCGCTTGAAGCGCTTGAACACGTCGGCGAGGAAGCCGACCTGCTGCCACATGCCCATGCTTTCCATCGACACCAGCACGATGCCGTTGCGTCGGCTGATCGCCTTCACGCCCGGCACGGTGGTTGCGGTGCCGTCGATGCGCGTACCCGGCAGTTCCGGACGCTCGGTGTCGAGGATCGCCATGGCCACACCGCTGTCGCGGCACGGCGCGATCGAGCGCGGATGCAGCACCTTGGCGCCGGTGGTCGCGATTTCCTGCGCTTCGGCGTAGTCCAGGCGAGCCAGCAGGCGCGCATCGGGCACATCGCGCGGATTCGCGCTGAACATGCCCGGCACATCGGTCCAGATCTCGACGCGCGACGCCTTCAACAGCGCGCCGAAATACGCGGCCGAGGTATCCGAACCCCCGCGACCGAGGATCGCGGTCTGGCCGTCGGCATGGCGGGCGATGAAGCCCTGTGCGATCAGCGCGCGCGTCGGCTGTGCGGAGAAACGGCTGCGGAAGTCGTCGAGGAAGGCTTTTTCGCCCAGATACTGGCAGTTCACCGACAGCCGCTGCGCCCAGGCGCTGGCATTGGGCAGCGACACCGCCGACAGCCAGTCGCGCGAGTCGCACCAGCCGATGTCGAGACCCTGCGCGTGCAGGTAGGCCGCACCGATCGTCGACGACAGCAGTTCGCCCTGGGCCAGCACCTCGGCCTGCCAGTCGAGCGCGCGCGACGCGGCGCGCGGGTCGGTGCCGAGCGCGGCGAGGATCGACAGACGCTCGCCAAGCACGGCATCGGCATCGAGATCGAGTTCCGCGCAGAACGCGCGATGACGTTCGACCAGCGCGGCGATGCGTTCGTCGACCTCGCGACCGTCCGCGATCGCGGTCAGTTCGTTGGTGACGCCCGACAGCGCCGACACCACCACCAGCACGCGCACACCCGATGCATCCATCCGTTTTTTCGCCAGCCGGCCGATGGTGTCCCAGCGGTGGCGGCGCGACACCGAAGTGCCGCCGAACTTGAGCACGACCCAGGCGCCTTGGCGGGGGTCGGCAGAATGCGTATCGGGCATTGGTCTGCTTTGAGGAAGGGAAGTTGGGGGGATGTAGACTGCGGATTCCGGGACATGGCCGAACATGTCGGGCGCCGTCGCCGGAACCTCTCATTCTAAGCCAGCGGGAGCAATGGATAGATGGTGCTTCGTTATCTGCAGATGGACGTCTTCGCCGAACGCCCGGGTATGGGCAACGCGCTCGGTGCGGTGATCGACGGCGAACGCTTCGACCCGGCACGCATGCAGGCGTTCGCAGCCTGGACCAACCTGTCCGAGACCATCTTCCTGCTGCCGCCGACCACGCCCGAGGCCGACTACCGGGTGCGCATCTTCACGCCGCGCAGCGAACTGCCCTTCGCCGGGCACCCCAGCGTCGGCGCGGCCTGGGCAGTGGTGGAGGCAGGACTGGTCGCGCCGGACCGGACCACGCTCGTGCAGGAGTGCGCCGCCGGACTGCTGCCGGTCACGATCGAACAGCGCGAAGGACGCCGGCGCACCGCGATCCGCGCCCCCCGCGCGAGGCGACTCGGTGGTGCGGAGCTGGCGCCCATGTTGATGGACGCGGTCACGCCCCGCGTTCGACTCGGTGAGCTTGAGCCCGCCCTGTGGGACAACGGGCCGAAGTGGTGGCTGCTGGCACTGGCCGACGCCGAGGCCGTGCGCGGCCTGGCGCCCGATCTCGCGGCCATTGCTGCATTGACCGAGGCCACCGGGGCGGTCGGACTGGCGGTGCATGCGCCGGAGGACCGCGACGGCCACCACCTCGTCGTCCGCGCGTTCTGCCCGGCCGACGGCATCCCCGAGGACCCGGTCACCGGCAGCGCCCAGGCCGGCATCGCCGCGCGACTGGCCCACGCCGGCCGCCTGCCGGGCCGCGACGGCCGCTATGTCGGCAGCCAGGGCCGCGAACTGGGACGGGATGGTCGCGTCGAGATCCACGTCGATGCGGATGGCGAGGTGTTCATCGGTGGCGACGTCGTGCCGGTGATCGACGGCACCGTGGCCTGGTGAATGAGGCTTGGTGAACAAGGCATGCTGAGCGAGGCAGACCGAATGATCTATGCGATGCAGTACGAACTCCGCCCCGCGCCGCACAGCGCGGATTTCGCCGAGGTCGGCGGCGCGATCGCGACCAGCTTCGTGCGTGCGGACGATGCCGATGCCGCACGGGCGGCCGCCCTCGCCTATTACCGCGACAGCGACTGGGACGTGGTGCTGCAAGAGCAGCCGCCGCAACCCATCGACCGCTCGGCCTGCGTGGACGAACCGGAATGGCTGGACGCCTACGACGAGGCCATGCACCAGGGCGAATGCCATCTTTTCGACCTCTGGCCGGTCGCTGCGGACGAAGACGACACGATGCATTGATTGCACCCGAAACCTTGGCAAAAACTGCCAAAGAATCGGCCATTTTCGTGATATGCGCGCAGGTTGGGCACGCGTTGCGCAGTCGCGTGCCGCGCGCTGCTAAGCTTCGCGACCCGAAGTCCGCAGGATGCAGTACGCAATGAGTCTCCGCCGTTACGTGCAAGTCGATGTCTTCGCCGATCGCCCCGGCGCTGGCAACCCCCTGGCGGTGGTGCTCGACGCGGAGGGCCTGAGCGATGCGGAGATGCAGGCCATCGCGAAATGGACGCGCCTTCCCGAAACCACGTTCGTGCTGCCGCCGGTCAGCGACGACAGCAGTTACCGCATCCGCATGTTCAGCCCGCGCCGCGAAGTGCCCTTCGCCGGGCATCCCAGCGTCGGCACCGCGCATGCCGTACTCGAAGCAGGACTCGCCGCGCCGAAGGACGGCCTGCTGGTGCAGGACGGCATCGCCGGCAAGCTGCCGCTGCGCGTGGACGGCGAAGGCCGCACGCGCACCATCGCGGTGCGCACGCCGCGCGCCAGCGTGCGCGAGATCGCCAGCGCCGACGACCCGCGTCTGCGCGAGGTCTTGAAGACACTACCGCTCGGCGCACTGCCGCCCGCGCTGATGGACGGCGGCCGCCGCTGGTGGCTGGCCGAACTCGAAAGCGAAACCATATTGCGCAACGCGACGCCGCCTTGGGACGCGATCGGCACGCTCGCCAGCGACACAGAGAGCATGGGCCTCTGCGCCTTCGCGCGCAGCGACGACCCGGTCTACTACCTCGCCGTCCGCGCCTGGGTCGGCGCACCCGCGCAGTTCGAGGACGCCGCCTCCGGCGCCGCCAACGCCACCCTCGCCGCCTGGCTCGCCTCGCAGGACGCCCTGCCCGGCGACAGCGGCTTCTACCGCATCAGCCAGGGCCGCGAAGTCGGCCACGACGCGATCATCGAACTCACCGTCGATGATGCAGGCGATGTGTGGTCGGGTGGCCGGGTGTGCACGGTGGTGCGCGGGGAGATTGATTGGCGGTGAAGCGCCGCGTTCCATGGCGCATCCGCATGTATGGCCGCCGACCCAACGGGTCGATGACACCCAGGATCGCGGCATCGATTGATTCGAATACACACCACGTTTCCGCGTGCCGACCACCCTCAGAAGAGCGCAACGCATGAACGCCAGTACGACGCTTTGCCTGCTCGCACTCGGTCTGCTGTTCCAGTCGAGTGCCCAGGCCCTGGAACCCTCCGCTTCCGTCAAGACCACGACACTGATGAAGACCACGTCGAGCTGGGACGGGACGCCCATCGCGTATCCCTCGGGCCAGGCCGAAATCACCGGTCTTCTGGTCGAAATCGCGCCGGGCGGAGAAACCGGCTGGCACCAGCATCCCGTGCCCTCGTTCGGCATGCTGCTCGAAGGCGAGCTCGACGTCCGATTGAAGGACGGTTCCGTCAAGCGCCTGAAGCCAGGCGACACGCTCGCCGAGGTGGTGAACACCCTGCACAACGGACGCAATGTCGGCACCACGCCATTGAAGCTGGTCGTGTTCTATGCCGGCGCGGTGGGCCAGCCGCTGTCGGTCAAGGAAGCGCAGTAGGCACCGCAAGACCTGCGGCATCCATCACGCAGACCTCATGGGCCTGCAGAAGACTGGAGCAGGCGCGGATTCATGCCGAAAGCCCCCGACAGACATCAGGAAAGAAGTAGTCCAGCAGAACGATTTCGACTTCGGAAATTGAGTCCAGCGTGATCTCTTTTTCTGGCTGGGCATCTTCATCGAACGAGCCCCAGAATTCGACCCACCAGCCTTTCGCTGCCAGCGAGACTTCAGCAGACCGTTCATTACACACGACATAGAGAAATCGTCCCGCACCGGATCCTCGTATCGACACGCTGGACGAAAAGGACGACAGGCGGTCTGCAAGATGGCGAAGGTCCGCCTCGGATGAATCCATGATCATGGATGAAGTCGCCTGCTGAGCTGACGCGAGCCAAGTGCGATCATCCGGAGACGGAAGGAGAGTGTTTCGCTTGGGCAGGAACCCATAAAGCAGCCTGTCTGCACGATCAATCGATCCGCTCCGTCAGGCAATATTTGCCCGACATGACCACCTTCTGCTTCTCGACGGCCCCGAAGTAGGTCTCGATCCACCCCTGATGCATGCCCATGACATCCTCGTTCATATAATAGCCACGGAAATAACAGATCCCGTTCGTGAACTGGGTATTGCCACGCAGATTCACGGACAGACCACCATCCATGGTGTCCTTGGGATTCACCGGCCGCTGGAACGAATTCAACTCGCCATCCTTGCAGGCGACTTTTAGCGCATCCTGAAACAATTCGATATAGACGATCTGCCCGTCCTTCTGCGGCGGATCGGAAGACAGGTTGCCGCCTTCGTCCACGCCGGGCTTCCACACGGGAACAGGCGTCTTTCCATCTCCCTCGACGCAGAGCGGAATCGGGTCAACCACGAGAAAGCCATCCGTCGTGGTGGCACTGCTGCCTGCAATCGGGGGAACCATCGGCTGCGCACTTTGCGGAGCAACGCACTTGCCCGACTCGCAGACTCTATCTCCCTTACAATCGGTGTCTTTCCAGCATTGCAGCAACTGCTCCTGTCCGGCCTGCTGCCGATCGCCCACATCCTGTTCGGAACACCCGGCGACAGCCGCCAGCAAAACAGCAACCGCAAGCAACCTCAGGGGCGCCGGAGGCACACAAGGCAATTGCGTTTTCACCCGAACCGCCCCAACGGACCACCCGCGAGCAGATGCATGTGGATCTGGAATACCGTCTGCCCGCCGTGGTCGTTGCAGTTCATGACGATGCGGTAGCCGTCCTCGGCGAAACCCTGCTGCTTGGCGTAGTTCGCGGCGGCGATGGCGAGGCGGCCGATGACCTCGGCCTGGTCGGGCTGCACGTCGTTGAGCGTGGGCACGGTCACCTTCGGCACGAACAGGACATGGATGGGAGCCTGCGGCGCGATGTCCTTGAAGGCGATGATGCCGTCGTCCTCGTACACGATGGTCGCGGGGATCTCGCGGCGGATGATCTTGTGGAAAATGGTGTCCGACATGGCCGTCTCCTGTGGCGATGGCCGGATTGTAAGCGGATCGGGCCGATCCGCATCGTCAGATCGGCATCTCGCTTCGGCTGCCGAACGCATGCGATAGCGTGCCGCGATCGACGTATTCCAGTTCGCCGCCAAGCGGCACGCCGTGGGTGAGCCGGGTCGGCTTGACCTTGTGCTGGCGCGCGAGCTGGGCGAGGTAGTGCGCGGTGGCCTCGCCTTCCACGGTGGGATTGGTCGCGACCACCAGTTCCTGCACTTCGCCCTCGGCGAGCCGCGCGGCGAGCGCGTCCAGGCCGAGTTCGCGCGGACCGATGCCGTCGAGCGGACTCAGGCGGCCCTGCAGGATGAAGTAATAGCCGCGATACCCCGTTGCCTGCTCGATCGCGAGGCGATCCACCGGCGACTCGACCACGCACAGCAGGTGCGCGTCGCGCGCGGCGCTGGCGCAGATCGCGCAGACCGGGCTTTCGCTGAAATCGCGGCAGCGCTCGCAGTGACCGACGCGCTCCACCGCGTCCGCGAGCGCATTCGCCAGGCGCTGGCCGCCCTCACGGTCGCGTTCGAGCACGTGGTAGGCCATCCGCTGCGCGGTCTTCTGGCCCACGCCCGGCAGCACGCGGAAGGCGTCGATGAGTTGTTCGAGGAGGGAGGCGGTCATCGCAGCGATCGGTAGAGCGGAGCTTGCTCCGCTCCGGCATCAATCCGGCAGATACAGCGGAGCAGGCTCCGCTCTACAGGATGCGGTTCGATCAGAACATCCCCGGGATCTTCATGCCCGGCGGGATAGGCATGCCGGCGGTGGCGCCGGACATCTTCGCCTGCGATTCGGCATTGACCTTGTTCACGGCATCGTTGATCGCGGCGGCGATCAGGTCTTCGGTCATCTCCGCATCGGACAGCACGCTCGGTTCGATGCGCACCTTGCGGCACTCCATCTTGCCGGTCAGCGTGATGCTGACCATGCCGCCGCCGGCGCTGCCGGTGACTTCCAGCTGGGCCAGTTCTTCCTGGGCGCGCTGCAGGTTCTCCTGCATCTTCTGCGCCTGCTGCATCAGTTGTGCGATGTTTCCACGCATGTCGGTGTTCTCTCAATCTTCGTAGGGACGGATGGAATCGGGCACGAGCTTCGCGCCCTGCTGGCCCACCAGACGCTGTACGTCGGGATGGGCCATGAAATTCTCTTCGGCGGACGACTGCTTCTCGTCGCGCTGGCGCTCGTTGCGCTGGTGCAGGGTTTCGGCGTTCGGCGCCTTGCCGGTCTCGAAGCGCAGTTGCACCGGTCCACCGAGCTGCGCGCCGAGCGAATCGGTCAGCGCATTGATCAGGCCCGGCAGGCGCAGGTGGTCGTCATCGGGCGACAGCGCGAGGCGCATCACGCCGTTGGCGTAATCGATGAACGCGGCATGCGCGGCCAACTCGCGCGCCGGACCGCGCAGGCCGCAATTGGCGACAAGGCCGAGCCAGCGGTCGCTGTCGATGGCGACATCCGGCGGCGGGGCATCGGCAGAGGGCGCAGTGGACACCGGAGACGTCTGCGCGGCGGGCGGCGCGGTGACTTCGATGCGCGTCGATGGTGTCGGTGCAGGCGATGCGGGCGACACCGGCGGCCGACGCTCGGACGCGGCCGGATTCTCCCTCGCCTCCGGCGGCAGCGGACGCGACATCTGCGGCGCGGGCTTGGCCGGGGCGCTCTCGAAGGCTGCCGCGCGTGCCGCTTCCGGCCCCCGCACGCCACTGGCCGAAGGCCGCTCGACCTGGGCGCCACCGCCCTCGGCCGGCCGGAAGGCCAGCATGCGCAGAGCCGTCATCTCGAACCCGGCACGCGGGCTGGGCGCGTAGCCGAGGTCGCGACGTCCGTGTAGCGCCATCTGGTACCACAACTGGACCACCTCGGGCCGCAATTGGCCGGCAAGTGCGTCGATCTCGATGCCATCGGCATCCATCTCGACCGAAGGCACCAATTGCCGGACCTGTACGCGATGCAAGGCCTCGGCCAGCGCATCCAGCACGCCGCTCCAGTCGGGGGAGAAGTCCGACAAGGCCGCGATCTCGGCCATCAGCGCTGCACCGTCGCCGGCCGCCAGCGCACCCAGCACCGCCCCCACCCGCATCCGGTCGACCGTGCCGAGCATGGTCGCGACCCCGGCATCGGTCAGCGGCACGCCCGCCCCGCCCTCCAGCGTAGTACTGGCGCCGGTGTAAGCGATGGCCTGGTCGAGCAGCGACAGACCGTCGCGCAGGCTGCCATCGGCGGACTTGGCCAGCTGGCGGATCGCGCCCATCTGGGCCGGAATGCCCTCGGCCTCGAGGATCTTCGCCATCTGCCCCTGGATCTGTGCCTCTTCCAGCCGCTTGAGGTTGAACTGCAGGCAGCGCGACAGCACGGTCACCGGCAGTTTCTGCGGATCGGTGGTCGCGAGCAGGAATTTCACGTGCCCCGGCGGCTCCTCCAGCGTCTTCAGCAGCGCATTGAAGGCCGACTTCGACAGCATGTGGACTTCGTCGATCAGGTAGACCTTCACCCGGCCGCGTGAGGGCATGTACTGGGCGTTGTCGATCACCTCGCGGACGTCGTCGACGCCGGTGTTCGAGGCCGCATCGATCTCCAGCAGGTCGATGAACCGCCCGGCGTCGATGTCGCGGCAGGCATTGCACTGACCGCAGGGTTCGGCGGACGTGCCCTGCTCGCAATTCAAGGACTTGGCGAAGATGCGGGCGATGGTGGTCTTGCCCACCCCGCGGGTGCCGGTGAACAGGAACGCGTGGTGGACGCGGCCGGTGTCGAGGGCGTTGCTGAGCGCGCGGACCACATGCTCCTGCCCGACCAGTTCGGCGAAACGCTTGGGGCGCCACTTGCGGGCGAGGACGAGATAGGACATGGGCACATTCTGCCATGCACGGCCCCCGGACCGGGCCCGCAGACACGCCCGAACGGATGTTCCTTGTCCCCGAAGCGGCAGATGGCTAGAATTGTCGGCCCCAAGCACGGCAGGACGCCAACGCCGGGGAACGATGCGGAGAGGTGTCCGAGTGGTTGAAGGAGCACGCCTGGAAAGTGTGTAAGCGTCTAAACCGCGCTTCGGGGGTTCGAATCCCCCTCTCTCCGCCAGATTCGAAGGTGTAGTGAAGTTCCAGGTCGCGTGAGTTTCGCCGGCGGCTTTGGAGAGGGGGTGAAAACCCCCGTGGGTTCGACAAACCAGCGCAGCTGGTTTGCACGGCGAAGCCGCCCGAAGGGCGAGGCGCGTTGCGCCGAGTGAATCCCCCTCTCTCCGCCAGATTCAAAGTTCGTCAGCGTCGCTGATGCAACCTCCATGGTGGCCCCGTCGGCCCCTCGCGACGCTAGATCGAAAACCCCGCCAGGGCCGGAAGGCAGCAACGGTATCGGTCGATGCGGGCGCCGAGGTCAGCCGGCGGGGCCACCGCCATTTGCGAGCTGCGATACCAGGTCCCCGGCGTACACACGGCTTCCACCGGCTCGCCAGGCCCGCATCGCGTGTTGTCGGGCACCGACACGACCCATTACGCTGGCCCGATCACGCGGAGCCGACTTTCATGGGTTACGACATCAGCAACCACGCCGTCGACGTGGCCTTCATCCGCGAGCGACTCGTTCCCTTCGTCATGGGACGCGGCACGCTCGACGATCTCGAGGATGACATCGATCGCGCGACGCGCTTGAGCCTGATCGCACACCGGGCCAACACCTGGGGGCTGCGCACGATGCAGCTGGACCACGCCATCCATGATGCGCAGCGCACAGCCGCTGTGCCGCGCCCCGCGCCACCGGCGCCGCCTCCGCAGCCATTCCGTCCAACGTTGTGGCAGCGCCTGACCGGCGCGCGTCCCCCATCACCGCCGCCCGCACCCACCACGGCCTGGGTGCGCACCAGCGGCATCCCGGGCTTCGACTCCGACCTGTCCGTCTGGGGGCGGCCGTTCTTCATCGTTGCGGAGGACACCGACGAAGCCTTGCGGGGGTTCGACGCGTACATGCAGGCCGGCGATGACGACGTCGATGCCATCGCACGACGCATGCTCACCCGGCTCGACGCCATGCGCGGCAAGCTCGACCCACGCTGCGATCCCGAGATCGCCGCCGCGCTCGACGGGTTCTATCCGCTGGAAGCGCACCTGCCGCAACTCGACCCATCGGATGCCGCCATTCCCGACCGCGCATCGGTGCGCTCGCACATCGAAGGCAAGCTGTTGCTGATGCGGCGATTCTGGCTGGAGAGGAAGAGCGATGATCCGATCGAGGACGATTTGCTGGACGAGCCCGTGGCGCCATCGGACTACATCGAGTCCCTGCCCTTCGACATCATCAATCTCGCGTCCCAGACCTTGCCCGGCTGGATGGGGCGCGGCCACGTCTGGCCAACGCGGCTGTTCGACGAGATCGGCGTCAAGGTCAGCCATCTGTTCGAAACGCCCGAGCCGCTGTTCCGGGATCTCGTCCGCGAGGACAAGCGTCTGCGCGGCATGTTCGGCACCACGATCCCCTGCAACTACAGCCTGGGCGGCTACGTGCCACCGGAAAAGATAGAGGCCTTCGTCGCACTGCTCGAAAAGCACCGCAGCGACCTGATCCTGGCCTGGTCAGACAGCAAGGATCCTGCCGGCATCGACGACATGCTCGCGGCCGACTACACGAAGATCCTCGAGCCCGCGCTGCTTGCACG
Organism: Lysobacteraceae bacterium; assembly: GCA_036404915.1. Lineage (GTDB taxonomy): Bacteria > Pseudomonadota > Gammaproteobacteria > Xanthomonadales > Xanthomonadaceae > Lysobacter_I. The sequence continues at coordinate 8,116 of DASWYO010000032.1, read as the reverse complement.
CAGGAACGGCCACGGCTTCCTGGAAGCGGCCGAGGTGTATTCGGGATTCATGGGCGCGATGAACTGAGCGGCGACGCGCACGTCGCTTCGACAGGCGTCAGGGCGACGCCGGATGCAGCCACTGCGCATCGCCTTCGACGTAGCGCTCGTGCTTCCAGATCGGTACGCGGGATTTCACTTCGTCGATGATCCAGCGACAGGCCGCGAACGCGGCGTCACGATGGCCGGCGCTGACGCCGACCCAGACCGCGAGATCGCCGACCGCGAGGTCGCCGATGCGATGCACGCAGGCGGCGTCGGCGATGGCGAATCGTGTCAGCGCCTCGTCGAGGATCCGCTCGCCTTCGGTTTCGGCGAGCGCGCGATAGGCTTCATAGCGCAGTCCGGTCGCCGCGCGCCCATCGTTGTGGTTGCGGACCCAGCCCTCGAAGCTGGCATAGGCGCCGGCTTCGGCGCGCAGCAGGTGCGCGCGCAGGGACGCGATGTCGAACGCATCATCGGCGATCGCGAATCGCGCCATGCCCGAAGAGGCCTCAGGTCAGCGCGGCGAGCATCGCCACGAGCGGACGTGCGGACGGACGGCCGTGCTGCCAATCGCCACCCTCGACGCCGCTGCCGCCGATGTCGATATGCGTGAACGGCAACGGCTGCGCCGCGTCGCAGCCATGGCGATCCAGGCCGGACGCAATGGCGAGGAAAGCCATCGGGAACTGGTGGCCGCGCGGCGTGGCCGACGACGGCAGGTTGTTGCACGACAGCAGGTCGTCTGCACGGCTGCGCGGCGCGACGAAGTCGTAATCCTCGCGACGCAGGCGCGACACCTCGAAGGGGTCGCCCCATTGATCGCCCTTCGCGGACAGCGCATCGGCGACGCCGGCGGCGCGTGCCGGGCCATTGTCGAGCGCGATGTTGTACGGGCCCACCGCGCGATTGGCATGGCCGGTCAGCGTGGCGACGGTGAACAGGCGCGGCGAAGTCGCGTGCAGCGCATCCTCGCGCAGATGCGAAAGAAGATCGGCCAGCACGAGACGGCCTTCGGCGTCGGTGTTGCCGATGCGCACGCGCACACCCGCATGGCTGGGAATGATCTCGTCCGCGACGAAACTGTCCGGACCGATCGAATTGCGGACCACGCCGAGCTCGGCGACGACCTTCACGCCCGGCAGGCCGAGGCGTGCCACTGCGAGCACGAAGCCGGCGACCGCTGCGGCGCCGCCCTTGTCGCGGCTCATGCCGGCCATGTGGCCGTCGGTCTTGAGGTCCGCACCGCCGGTGTCGTAGGTCAGGCCCTTGCCCGCGAACAGCAGGGTCTGTTCGACCGGACCCTGCGGCACGTATTCGAGTCGAACCACGCAGGGACGATGGCGTTCGACGTCGAGGCTGGCGCGCGCCACGGCGCTGAGCAGCGGATAGTCGCGGCGCAATGCATCCTGATCGCTGTTCACCGTCACGCGCACCGGCGTATCGCGGAAGGCATCGACGCAGTACTGCGCGAACTTCGGCGGCGCCATTCGCTCGGGATCGGTCCCCGCGAGATCGCGCGCGAGTCGCACGCCGGCGTCCACGGCTTCGACCCAGGCCGCATCGACATCGCCGAAATCGCCGCCGAGCACGGAAAAACCGATCGATTCCACGGGTTCGACCGAAGCGCCGAGCGCTTCACGCGCTTCCAGCGGCTCCCACAATCCGCCGATCGCGGCCAGCGCGGCCACATGCGCGGCATGGCGATGGCGGGCGTCGGCCGGCGGCGGTGCCAGCAGCACCAGCGGCGATCGCGCACCCGCGTCGCGGGCACGACGGATGCCGGCCTGCGCGGCTTCGGCATAGCGGCGGACATCGTCCTGGTCGCGCAACACCGGGCCAGTGGGCGACAGCACCACGCGCGCGCTGGGCGCGCCCTCGCAGGGCACCAGCGACACGACGTGTGCCGCGCGGGCATCGAGTGCGCTGGCCGTCGCGAATGCCTGGACGACCAGCGGGTGATCGACGGCAGACACGTCGTGGGCAACGACGATCAGCGCGTCATGGGCCGGCGCATCCTGGCGCCCGGCACCGGCAAGCGCATGATCGAGATCGGTGACGGCGTGCAGTCGGGTCATCGGCGGGACTCGGGAATATCGGAAAACGGGACGGCAAGGCTACCCCATTCGCGACGACGTTCACAGAAGGCATGCCGAAACAGGCCGTTCACGCAACAACGGGTTCACCCTCCCGACACCGGCGGAATGAACGCGATTTCGGCACCGTCGCGAGGCAAGTCTTCCCAGCCGGCGAACGCGCCGTCCACCGCCACCCGAACCCGTTCGATCGGCAGCGCGAAACCATGCCGGGCACGCAGGATCCGATACAGCGTCGCCAGGTCGCCCGTGTGGTCGATCTGCTCGCTGTCGCAGCCTGCGGCATCGCGCAGGCTGGCGAAATACAGCACGGTCACGACGGCCATCAGCGCGGCTCCGCAATCGTGCCAACATCGCGCTTGCCGCCACGCTTGCCGCGCAATCGCGCGGGACCCAGCACGATGGCATGCGACAAGGCCTTGCACATGTCGTAAACGGTGAGCGCGGCAATCGTCGCGCCGGTCAACGCTTCCATCTCGACGCCGGTGCGATGCACCGTCTTCACCGTGCAGACGATCTCCAGTTCGCGCTCGCTGCGCCAGTCGATGGCGAAGCGGATGCCGTCGATCGGCAGCGGATGGCAGAACGGGATCAGTTCGTGCGTGCGCTTGACCGCCAGCGTACCGGCGACGATCGCGGTATCCACGACACCGCCCTTCGCGCTTTTCAGCCCGTTGCGATGCAGTTCGGCGGCGACGGCCGTCGGAAATTTCACCCGGCACTCCGCAGTGGCGATGCGCGCAGTCGCGATTTTCGCAGACACGTCGACCATGGCCGGGCGGCCGTCGGAGTCGAGGTGGGTGAGCTTCGAGCGTGAGGATGGCATGTGATTCCCGGGAGTCCGTCTCTATTAAAACTTGATCACAGCCATCCATGGCGCAATGTCAGCGCTTTTCGGAGAGTCCTGCCCGGGCATCCATGCCCGGGCGTTCACGTATGCGGCCGATGCCGACTGGGCATCGATCAGGCGCATACGCTCAGCCACCCACCAGGAACATCTCGACGCGCCGCCGCGATGAAGTTTCGCCGCGCAGTTCGCTGTAGCGATCGCCGCGCGCCTGCCAATGCGATGCGAGCCGTGAGACGAACGCATCGTCGTCGCCCAGCCACGGACGCAGCTCGGTGCCTTCGCCCGCGAACAGGCAGGTGTAGAGACGCCCCTCGGCGGAGACGCGCGCGCGGTGGCAATCGCCGCAGAACGGCGCGCTGATCGAACTGACGAAACCGACTTCGCCGGTGCCATCGTCGAAGCCGTAACGCGCAGCGACCTCGCCACGATAATGCGGGTCCAGCGGATGCAGGGGCCAGCGCGCGTGGATCGCATCGCGCAGCGCGGACGACGGCACCACGCGATCGAGCGACCACGCATTGCAGGTGCCGACATCCATGTATTCGATGAAGCGCATGGTGTGCCCGTGCTCGCGCGCGAACGCGACCAGTGGCAGGACCTGGTCGTCGTTGAGGCCGCGCTGCACGACGCAGTTGAGCTTGGTCGCGCCGAAACCGGCCTCGCGTGCGGCGTCGAGGCCGCGCAGGACATCGGTCAGCGCACCACGGCCGCCGGACAATGCGGCGAATCCCGTCGGATCCAGCGTGTCGAGGCTGACCGTGAGCCGGTGCAGACCCGCCGTGCGCAAGGCGCGGGCCTGGGTTGCGAGCAGGCTGCCGTTGGTGGTCAGCGCGATGTCCTCCAGCCCGTCGAGCGCTGCGAGCCGCTCGATGAGTTCGGGCAGGCGCTTGCGGAGCAGCGGTTCGCCGCCGGTGATCCGCAGCTTGCGCACGCCGATGCGCACGAAGCCGCGAACGAGGCGTTCGATCTCGTCGAACGACAGCCGCGAGGCCGTGTCGAGGCCGTGATCCTCCGGCACGCGATCGGCGGGCATGCAATAGGGGCAGCGGAAATTGCAGGCCTCGATCACCGACAGGCGCAGGTCGCGCAGCGGACGCCCCAGCGCATCGCGCGGATGGCTGTCGGCATGAGCATCGGGACGTGGTGCGGCGTTCATGGTTCAGGTCGGGCGTGTCGATGCCTGGGAAGAGGCCGCAGGTGCGTCATCGGGTGCGGCATCCTCCGGTATGAACGGCTCGGCGCGCGCGGCCGTCGGCTCGGCCAGCGCCACGCACTCGCCCGGCGACGCCACGCGACGGCCGCGGGCTCGCAGCGCCTCGCCTTCGGCGGCGCCGACATAGTGATAGAGGATGCAGCGATCCAGGAGTTCGCGCGGATAGTCGCGTTCGATGTCGGCGATGCCGGTATGCGACGGGTTGCCGCGCATGGCGCAATCATGGGCGACCTGTTCGCCCTCGCCCGCCATCGCCGCCAGAGTTTCGGGGATCGGCCGGGTATCGCCGGTCCAGACCACGCTGCCGCGCAGGCGCAGGCCATAGGCCGTGCGCGGCCAGTGGTGGCGTGCTTCGAAGGTCTCGAGCCGCAGGCCGTCGTGCCAGAAGGCGTCGCCGACCGGGATCACCTGGAACGCGTCCCAGAAGTTCGCGCCGCCTTCGGCCAGCGCATTCGGATAATCGCCGACGCGCTGGTGCAGCAGCGGCACCACCGACGCTGGCACGTAGACACGGACGCGTCCGCATCGCGACGGGTCGAAATAGCTGTCGACGAACAGGCGCTCGAAACCGGCGACGTGATCGAGATGGGTGTGGGTGATGAACAGTGCGCGCGGCGCTTCGCCGTAATGCGCGAGATACGCGGTCAGGCCTTCGGCACCGCAGTCGATGGTCAGCCATGGCCGGCCGTCGCGTTCGATCGTGGCCATCGCCGAGCCCAGTTCGACCGACGAGGCATTGCCGACGCCGTGGAATCGCAAAGCCCAGCTCATCTCGATGACACCCTCTCGCAGCGCGGAAACGGCAGCGTCTGCGTCAGGTACCGCGCTGCCAGTGCGCATCGTACGCGCTGCGGAGCCGGGCGTAATCCTTTTCGACCTCGGCGACGCTGCGCGCGCCCCGCAGCTTGAGCAGCGATCGCTGCAGCCGCGCCAGGTTGCGCTCGCGCCAGGTGGTGGCCGGAATCCGCCATTGGCCGCGATCCAGATCGATGATCCAGGCACGCCCGGCATCGTCGAACAGCAGGTTGTGGGCATTCAGGTCGGCATGGTCCAGGCCGGCGCGATGCATGCGCGCGATCAGGCGACCGGCACCGTCCCACGGGGCTTCCTCGCCGCGCGCGGCGGCGAGATCGGCCAGCGAGCTCACGCCGCAGAGCCGCTCCAGCAGGATTCCGGCGCGGTAGCGCAGGCCCTCGCGCCAGTAGATCGCGGCGATCGGGCGAGGCACGGGGAGCTTCCTGCGCAGGGCCTCGCGCAGGAGCCGGAATTCCTCGAAGCTGCGGGCGCGGTTGGCCCCCTGCCAGAGGAAACGGTCGCGACTGAACTTCGCCGCGACGCCGCCGCGCAGGTAGTGGCGCAGCACCAGCCCCCCCAGCGGTACGCCGGCGGGTGCGGCATCGATGAACCAGGCGCCGCCGCGTCCGCCGCTGCCGACCGGCTGGGCATGCGCGTGCCAGGAGGCCGGGTCGAACCACGCCGGGTCGGCGGCCTTCAATCCGGCTTGCCGCAGGCGCTCCAGGTCGAACAGAATGGCCCCGGTCAGGGCCGCCGCCGCAGCATCGCTTCCGCGCATGGCGCGGAACGGCATCAGGCTTTCGCTGGCATCGAAGGCGACCATCACTCCCGAGTCTAACAATTGCGCGAGACAACGCCCCCCTCGATCTGCCTCCTGCGCCTGTCTGCGCTCGGAGATGTGACTCACGTCCTCCCGTTGATCCACACCCTGCGCCAGGCCTGGCCCGACGCGCCGATCGCCTGGGTGATCGGCCGGGGCGAGCAGAAACTGCTGGACGGCCTGCCCGGCGTCGAATTCATCGTCTACGACAAGAAGACCGGCGTTGCCGGCATGCGCGCACTCCGCCGCAGCCTGGGCGGGCGCCGTTTCGACGTACTGCTGCAGTTGCAGGTGTCCGCGCGCGCGAACCTGCTGTCGGCGTTCATTCCTGCCAGACGCCGCATCGGCTACGACCGCTCCCGGTCGAAGGAACTGCACGGCCTGTTCATCAGCGAACGGATCCCGGATCGACCCGGCATCCACGTGCTCGATGCGATCGGCAGCTTCTGCGAGCCGCTGGGGCTGCAGCGTGCCGACGTGACCTGGCACCTGCCGGTGCCGGACGACGCACACGGCTGGGCGCGCGCGCAGTGGCCCGATGACGGCACGCGGACGCTGGCGATCTCGCCCTGCTCCAGCCACGCCCTGCGCAACTGGCGGCCGGAACGTTATGCCGCCGTGGCCGACCATGCCCGCGACCAGGGCTGGCGCATCGCGCTGCTGGGTGGCCGCAGCACGCTGGAACGCGACACCACCGACGCCATCCTCGCCGCGATGCGGCCCGTCGCACGTGAAGGCGAAGTGCTCGATTTGGTCGGCAAGGACACGCTGAAGCAGCTGCCTGCCCTCCTTGCGCGCGCCGACCTGCTGATGACGCCGGATTCCGGGCCGATGCACATCGCCAACGCCATGGGCACGAAGGTGCTGGGCCTGCATGCGGCCAGCAACCCGCGCCGCAGCGGGCCGTACTCGGACATCCGCTTCTGCGCGGACCGCTACGACGATGCCGCCCGCAAGTATCTCGGCAAACCCGCCAGCGCACTGAAGTGGGGCACCAAGATCGAGCACGACGGCGTCATGGACCTGGTGGCCGTGGACGACGGCATCGCTGCGTTCGAACGCTTCCGCACTGGTCAGGGCTGACGCGGCGACCTTCGCCAGGCCAAAAAAAACCGCCTCGCGGCGGTCTGATCCTTCGATACTGCTGTCGCGGCGGGGCCTTCCGTGGCTCCCGCACATCGACCCGGGTTCTGCCCATCCGTTCCTTGAGATGGTGGGAATCCTTCCCTGCGAACCGCATCCTGCGTCGAACCCTCCACGGCGAGCATCCCGCCCACCGCGTCGCCTCGTTGAGGCGAATGCACGCGGCACCTCCTTGTGCCTTCGGTCGGCCGGCGAACCGGTCGCTCCGGGATCCCGATCACCTTTCGGCGAAAAACGGGATGCCTGACGTGCGAGGCAGACATTACGCATCGAGGTCGCCGCAGGGAAGATGCCCCACCTCTCCGTTTTGGCCACTATTGGTAGCGACCATCGAAAAACACCGGGGTTTTCGCATGGAATCGCACAAGTGGCTACCAATAGTGAACTGGCTTGAGTGAGTATTGCTATCGAGGTGAGTATCCCTGTCCAAATTCATTTCGTGACGGAATACGTATTCATTTCCTCGCGAGCCCCCCTTTCCAGCCGCAATCGAAGCACCCACGGCAGAGCCGTCACGATCGGCGGACCGGGACAGCTCGGAATCGACGGAGAGACCAACGAAGGTCGATGCGGGGCGAGCGGACAGCCCCGGGGACGATCAGGGGGCGGCGTGGCCCGAGCGGTAGTCCTCGTAGGACTTTTCCTCGACATAGGCCGAGCCCAGGGCGAGGTTGATGTCCTTCTTGATCCGGGCGCGCTCGTCGTTCTCGAAATACACGCTGCGCGCCAGGCGGACGAATTCGTCGTCGAAGGCCTGGGCCTTCTCCTTCAGGCGGATGTCGTCCTCGATCACCCACAGGCGCTCGTTCACCGCCTTCAGATCCGCGCGCAGGCGCAGGATGTCGTGCCCCGCCGCCGGATGCGCCATCCAGGTCCGTTCCAGCGCCGAGAGTTCGTTGCGCACGTTGGCGAGCTTCGCCGGATCGGACATGCGCTCGGACTTGATCTGGAGAATGGCGATCTTGTCGAGCAGTTCGCCGAAGGACACGGGGACGGAGATTTCGGACATGGCGGGAGGCCGCAGGATGGTTTCGGGGGCGGTCAGTGTACGCGTCTTGTGGTCCGGGGCCCCGCCTCGTATGATGGCGGCCCCGCGACGAGGCCTGCCTCGCCGCTGCCCCTTCGGAGAGGTGGCAGAGCGGTTGAATGTACCTGACTCGAAATCAGGCGTACGTGAA
>DASWYO010000031.1:0-7532 GCA_036404915.1 Lysobacteraceae bacterium | reverse complement strand
CGCACCCCCGCCCCCGGCTGCGGCATCATCGCCCGACGCCACCCTTCAAGCTGCGGCCACCCGGTCGCACATCTCGGCCAATCCCTTCGTGAACACCACGCAGCCTCCTGCCAAGCCCGCCGCCACGGCCCATGCCACACCCGCCGAACCGCCCGCGCCGGTCCTCGATGCCTCCGTCCTTGACGAACTGCGCGGCATCCTCGGTGGCGAAGTCGATCGCCTGATCGAAGTCTTCCTGGACGACACCCCGACGATCATCGCCGCTCTGGAAACCGCAGCCGTCGGCCCGGACATGGACGGTCTGCGCAACGCCGCTCATACGCTGAAGTCGTCCAGCGCCAACCTCGGCGCGATGTCGCTGTCCAATGCCGCCAAGCGCGTCGAGCTCGCCGCCCGCATGGGCACCCTCGAGCGCCCCGCGGTGGCCGTGGCGATGATCGCCAACGAATTCGCCCGCGCCCGGCAGGCGCTGCGCGCGAGCATGTCGCAGGCGTCCACGGGCTGACGCCCCGGCGATCCGCCGCGCACGGACACGAAAAAGGCGACCTTGCGGTCGCCTTTTTCGTTGCCGCCGTCGCCGGGGCGGGACATCCTGCGCGGATCAGGTCTCGATCTTGGTCAGCAGGTAGTTCTGCTCGCCCAGGCGCTCGATCAGCGACAGCTGGGTCTCGATCCAGTCGATGTGCTCTTCCTCGGAATCGAGGATGTCGGCAAACAGCTGGCGGGTGACGTAATCACCGACCTGCTCGCAGTGCGCGATGGCCTCACGCAGCAGCGGCACGGCCTCGTATTCCAGCGCCAGGTCGCACTCCAGCAGTTCCTTCGGATTTTCGCCGATGCGCAGCTTGCCCAGCGCCTGGAAGTTCGGCAGGCCGTCGAGGAAGAGGATGCGGTCCGACAGCTTGTCGGCGTGCTTCATCTCGTCGATCGACTCGTGGTACTCGTGCTCGGCCAGTTCCTTGAGGCCCCAGTTCTTCAGCATCTTCGCGTGAAGGAAATACTGGTTGATCGCGGTCAGCTCGTTGAAGAGCGCCTTGTTGAGGAATTCGATGGTCTTGGGGTTGCCCTTCATGTCCGGCCTCCGTTGCAAACAGGCCGGTACTGTAGCCGCGATCCGAAATCGATGAAGGAATGCGAATCGTGTGCGATTGCGCGCTGCGGCGGAAGCGCCGGATGGTTCAAGCGGCGTTCGCGACCGCGAGGGCCTCGTCGGTGCCGTGCACCTCGTCCAGGATCGCCGTCGCCATGCACACGCAGCTGCCGCAGCCCGCGCCGCAGCCGGTACGCATGGTCAATTCGGACATGCTGCGGCAACCGCTGTGGGCGGTCTGGCGGATCTCGCGTTCGGTGACACCGTTGCAGAGGCAGACGTACATGGCGAAAGGGCCGGTCCGGTGGGAACGGTTCTCATTTCGCCATGGATGAGAATGATTGTCAATTCTGGCCCGGATCGGAGCCGGAGCCCGCGCCGGTCCCAGACCCCGCTCCAGGCCCGACGCCTGCCCGGGTGCCCGCCGGACGGCGGCGGCTGCCGAACCGCGACCAGCGCCGGGGCTCGAGGCTCACCGACGGAATGGCCTGCGCACCGGCCACCTGGCGGGCGAACGGCGCCAGATGCAGCAGGGCGTCGGCGTAGACCGAGCGCTTGAAATTGACCACGTGTTCCAGCGGGTACCAGAAATCCACCCAGCGCCAGTGGTCGAATTCGGGGGAGTCGGTCAGGTCCAGCTTCAGGTCGCTGTCCTCGCCGGTGAAGCGGAGCAGGAACCACACCTGCTTCTGGCCGATGCACACCATGCGGTCGTTCCGGCGCACGGCCCTGGGCGGGAGGCGGTAGCGCAGCCAGCCCGGGGTAGATCCCAGCACGTCGACGTGCTCGGGCAGCAGGCCGGTCTCCTCGCGCAGCTCGCGATACATCGCCTCGGTGGGCGTCTCGTCGCTGTTCATCCCGCCCTGCGGGAATTGCCACCCGTCGCGGCGGATACGGCGCGCCCAGAACACCCGGCCATCCGGGTGCATCAGGACGATGGCGACATTCGGTCGATAACCGTCCGGATCGATCACGATGCGGACTCCTAACTTGTTGGCCCCACGGGCCGCTGGAATCGACTCTGCCACGCCTTTCGGGCGACGACAAGCCGAGGCCCACCGCCGCCGTTCAGTTGCCCGCCGCCGCGAGGATCAGCCCGGCAGCGTGTCGGCCGGCACCCGCACCGCGCCTTCCATCAGGACGCGGGCACTGCGGCTCATCACCGCCTTGCGCACCACCCATTGCCCTTCGACCTGCGCGGCTTCCGCGCCGACGCGCAGCGTGCCGGAGGGATGTCCGAAACGCACCGCCGTACGCGCACCACCACCGGCGGCATCGCTGACCAGCGTGCCCGGAATCGAAGCCGCGGTGCCGATCGCCACCGCCGCCGTGCCCATCATCGCGTGGTGCAGCTTGCCCATCGACAGCGCGCGCACCAGCAGATCGATCTCGCCGGCAGCGATGCGCTTGCCGCTCGATGCCGTGTAGTCGGCCGGCGGCGCCACGAACGCCACCTTGGGCGTGTGCTGGCGCTTCGACGCTTCCGACACGTCCTTGATCAGGCCCATGCGCACCGCGCCATGCGCGCGGATCGCCTCGAACATGGCCAGCTCGTCGGGATTGCCGTTGATGGCATCCTGCAGCTCGACGCCGGTGTAGCCGATGTCGACGGCGTTGACGAACACGGTCGGGATACCGGCATCGATCATCGTCGCCTTGAGCGTGCCGACACCCGGCACGTCGAGGTCGTCGACGAGGTTGCCGGTCGGAAACATGCTGCCACCGCCCTCGCCTTCGCCCTCGTCCGCCGGATCGATGAATTCGAGCACGATCTCCGCCGCCGGGAAGGTCACGCCATCCAGCTCGAAATCGCCGGTCTCCTGCACCTCGCCGTTCGCGATCGGCACGTGGCAGACGATGGTCTTGCCGATGTTCGCCTGCCACACCTTCACCGGGTACATGCCATCGCGCGGCAGGCGTGCCGGATCGATGAAGCCGTTGGCGATCGCGAACGGCCCGACTGCCGTCGACAGGTTGCCGCAATTGCCGCTCCAGTCCACGAACGCGGTGTCGATCGAAATCTGTCCGTACAGATAGTCGACATCGTGATCGGGCCGCGTGCTCTTCGAGATGATCACGCACTTGCTGGTGCTCGACGTCGCCCCGCCCATGCCGTCGGTGTGCTTCGCATACGGATCCGGGCTGCCGATCACCCGCATCAGCAACGCATCGCGCGCCGCGCCGGGCACCTGCGCCGCAGCGGGCAAGTCTTCAAGGCGGAAGAAGACGCCCTTCGACGTGCCGCCGCGCATGTAGGTGGCGGGGATTCTCAGTTGAGGCTCATGTCGCGAGGAGTGGTGGATCATGGAAACTTCCTGAAAAGTGACATCGATGGCGTGCAGCAATGCGGTTATCGGCGCCAGAATGCCCACCATGGGCGCCTGAGCCTGGGATATCTCAGCAATGGAATCGTATCCGGATCGACAAGCGACAGATCGACCAAGCCTTCGAGCTGATAGCCAAAGTACTCGCGCAACGCCGCTTCGCCCAGTTCGAGCGGGTGGAAAGGCAATGGATACGGGGCTTCGTCGATATCCACGTCGACCCGATACTGGCCATCCCAGTACGGCTGCTCGAAAGGCAGGCGTTCGCCGATGTCGCAGACGACCCCATCGTCCGGCGCCAGACTGATCCAGCGAATCAGCACACCGTCTCGCCAGAGACCGAACGCAAAGGCATCGGATGTCGAGTACATGCCATGAAAGATCATCGTGCCGCGACGGCCGTGCTCGATGATCCGAGACGGCAATGCGGTTGGCCGAGCGACGATGAACTCTTGCGCAGCCACGACGGAGACGCCATCGAAACACCCCAGTACGAGCGCATCGCGCCCGGGGCACGCATACCCCAGATCGCCCGCTTGCGCTGGACCCAGTGATTCGCTCGGAAACAAGGCGCGCGCCAGCGCATCCGTGGCGACAGGGTCCAGCGTTGGCGCCGCGCGGAACACCTCGCGCGGATCGCGATCGGCGTAGACGATCATCCAGGTCTTTGCGCCCATCTCAGACGTTCTCCCGGCTCTTTGACTGCAATTCAAGAGGCGCGATTCGCCTCCAGGAAATCCTGCGCGAAACGCTGCAGCACGCCGCCGGCTTCGTAGATCGAGACTTCCTCGGCGGTGTCGAGGCGGCAAGTCACCGGCACGTCGAGGCGTTCGCCGTTGCGGCGATGCACGACGAGGACGAGGTCCGCGCGCGGAGTACGGGCGCCGGTGACGTCATAGGTTTCGGTGCCGTCGAGGCCGAGAGTCAGGCGCGTGGTGCCGGGCTTGAACTCCAGCGGCAGCACGCCCATGCCGATCAGGTTGGTGCGGTGAATCCGTTCGAAGCCTTCGGCGACGATCGCTTCGACGCCGGCGAGGCGCACGCCCTTGGCCGCCCAGTCGCGCGAGCTGCCCTGGCCGTAGTCGGCGCCGGCAATGATGATCAGCGGCTGGCCACGGTCCATGTAGGTTTCGATCGCTTCCCACATGCGCATGACCTGTCCTTCCGGCTCGACGCGGGCGAGCGAGCCCTTCTTCACCGTGCCGTCGGCGTTGCGCACCATCTCGTTGAGCAGGGTCGGATTGGCGAAGGTCGCGCGCTGCGCGGTGAGGTGATCGCCGCGATGCGTGGCGTAGGAATTGAAGTCCTCTTCCGGCAGGCCCATCTTCGCCAGATATTCACCGGCGGCGCTGCTGGCGAGGATCGCGTTCGACGGCGAGAGGTGGTCGGTCGTGATGTTATCGCCGAGCACGGCGAGCGGGCGCAGGCCGTGCAGCGTGCGCGGCTTGGCGAGCGCGCCTTCCCAGTACGGCGGGCGGCGGATGTAGGTGCTCATCTCGCGCCAGTCGTACAACGGCGCCACGCGTTCGCCGTGTTCGACGACGACCTTGAACATCGGCTCGTAGACCTTGCGGAACTGCTCGGGCTTCACGCTCGACTTCACGATCGCGTCGATCTCGGCGTCGCTCGGCCAGAGATCCTTCAGCGTGATCGGGTTGCCGGTCGCATCGTGACCCAGCGCGTCCTTCTCGATGTCGAAGCGGATGGTGCCGGCAATGGCGTAGGCGACGACCAGCGGCGGCGAGGCCAGGAAGGCCTGCTTCGCATAGGGATGGATGCGGCCGTCGAAGTTGCGGTTGCCGCTGAGCACGGCGGTCGCGTACAGGTCGCGATCGATGATCTCCTGCTGGATCTGCGGATCGAGCGCACCGCTCATGCCGTTGCAGGTGGTGCAGGCGAAGGCGACGATGCCGAAGCCGAGCGCTTCGAGGTCGTCCTTCAGGCCTGCTTCCTCGAGATACAGCGCGACCGCCTTCGAGCCAGGCGCGAGCGAGCTCTTCACCCACGGCTTGCGCACGAGACCGGCACGGCGCGCATTGCGCGCGAGCAGGCCTGCCGCGATCACGTTGCGCGGATTCGACGTGTTGGTGCAGCTGGTGATCGCGGCGATGATCACCGCGCCGTCCGGCATCAGGCCCTCGGCCTCTTGCGCCTTGCCCGCCTGCAGCTTGGACTCGTCGGCGATGCCCTTCGCGGCAAGGTCGCTCACCGCGACGCGCGCATGCGGATTCGACGGGCCGGCCATGTTGCGCACGACGGTCGACAAGTCGAAATGCAGCGTGCGCTCGTACTCGGCATTCGCGAGATCATCGGCCCACAGACCGAGGGTCTTCGCGTAGGTCTCGACCAGCGCGACCAGCTCATCGCTGCGACCGGTGAGCCTGAGGTAATCGATGGTGTTGGCGTCGATGAAGAACATCGCGGCCGTCGCGCCGTATTCCGGCGCCATGTTCGAGATCGTCGCGCGATCGCCGAGCGTGAGTGCGGCAGCGCCTTCGCCACGGAATTCGAGGTACGCGCCGACGACCTTCTGCTTGCGGAGGAATTCGGTCAACGCCAGCACGATGTCGGTCGCGGTGATGCCCGGCTGCGGCCTGCCAGCGAGCTCGACGCCGATGATGTCGGGCAGGCGCATCCATGACGCGCGGCCGAGCATCACGTTCTCCGCTTCCAGGCCGCCGACGCCGATCGCGATCACGCCCAGCGCATCGACGTGCGGCGTGTGGCTGTCGGTGCCGACGCACGTGTCGGGATAGGCGACGCCATCCAGCGTACCGATCACCGGCGACATCCGCTCCAGATTGATCTGGTGCATGATCCCGTTGCCCGGCGGGATCACGTCGACGTTGCGGAAGGCGCGCTTGGTCCAGTCGATGAAGTGGAAGCGGTCCTCGTTGCGACGATCCTCGATCGCGCGGTTCTTCGCGAACGCGTCAGGGTCGTAGCCGCCGCATTCCACCGCCAGGGAGTGGTCGACGATCAGCTGGACCGGCACCACCGGATTCACCTGCGCAGGATCGCCGCCCTGCTCGGCGATGGCGTCGCGCAGGCCGGCCAGGTCGACCAGTGCGGTCTGGCCAAGGATGTCGTGGCAAACCACGCGCGCCGGGAACCACGGGAAGTCGAGGTCGCGTTTGCGCTCGATCAACTGCGACAGAAAAGCGTCGATGTGCGCAGGTTCGGCGCGGCGCACCAGATTTTCTGCCAGCACGCGCGAGGTGTACGGCAGTCCGGCCCAGGCGCCGGGCTTCAGGGCCTCCACCGCCGCGCGGGCATCGAAATAGTCGAGGGCGGTGCCCGGCAGGGGCTTGCGGTGGCTGGCATTCATGGGCGGCGGCATCCTGGGCGGAGCCGGTCGCGTGCAGGCGTGTGGCGGGCCGATGTCGGCACCGGCGGGCCTCGTGCGACCGGGGGCGGAAAGCGAAGCCGTCATTATCCGGGAGGGGCCGCCACAGCGTCATCCGTCCTTGGCACAGGTTGACGGCTGCCGCGTCGCAACGGACAATGCCCGCCCCCAAGGCTATGTAGCTCAGCCGGTTAGAGCACAGCACTCATAATGCTGGGGTCGGTGGTTCGAGTCCACCCATAGCCACCAGACACCTGCGGCCACGCACGCCGGCCGCAATCCCGACAGACCCGCCGATCGGCGGGTTTTTCGTGTCCGGCACATCCGCCGGCCGTTCGCGCGAGAATGCCGTCCATGGACATCTTCAAGATCTTCACCCTCGAAGCCGCACACCGGCTGCCGAACGTGCCGCCTGGCCACAAGTGCGCGCGCCTGCACGGGCATTCGTTCCGGGTCGAGATCCACGTGTCCGGCGAGATCGACCCGCAGACCGGCTGGGTCATGGACTTCGCCGACATCAAGGCCGCGTTCAAGCCGCTGTACGACCAGCTCGACCATCACTACCTCAACGATATCGAGGGGTTGGAAAACCCGACCAGCGAACAGCTGGCGACGTGGATCTGGGACCGGCTCAAGCCCGCGCTCCCCCTGTTGAGCGAGGTGGTGGTCCACGAGACCTGCACTTCGGGCTGCCGCCATCGCGGCTGATCAGCCGATCACCGCTGTAAGTATCTGATTCGAAAGAAACTGAATCTCCTGGAGCGACCGCTCG
>DASWYO010000030.1:0-48300 GCA_036404915.1 Lysobacteraceae bacterium | reverse complement strand
GCCCCCCCTGCGCCGCCGCCGCCGCCGCCGCCGCCCGCCCCGGACATCAAGGCGTCAAAGGACTTCAAGGCGCTGATGCAACTGGTCGTTGCCGATGCCGGCGTCCGCGCGAAGCTTGGCACGCCCGTGTCTGCGGCCGAGGGTGTGATCAACGGGAATCTGCATCTCGACAATGGCGAGGGCGATGCCGATCTGCGCTTCAGACTGAAGGGGCCGAAGGGCACGGCTGCCGTCCATCTGGTCGCCGACATGAACGATGGCGCATGGTCGCTAGAGTCGGTGGATCTCGACTGAAACCCATTTTTTTTCGCCTTAGAGTACTAATTGATTAGTAGACGTGCCTCCCGGAAGGCGCGCCTCTCCATGCCTGTGTCGATGCCGTGCAGGACGCGCGGCATCGACACACCCTCCAAGCCAAGGATTCCCATGAAACGAACCGCTTCGATCCTCGCCATGCTGCTGTCGCTCGCGCACGCCGCTGCGCAGGCCGCGCCTCCCGAGACCGCGAAACCCATCGACGCCGACGCACGCAGGATCGTCATCGCCGAGCTCGACAGACAACTGCAGGCGAACTACATCTTTCCGGACGTGGCGAAGCGGGTCGGTGTCGCGCTGCGGAAAAAGGAAGCGGCCGGCGGCTACGCGGCTGCGACGGACACCGCTGCCTTCGCCGAGGCGCTGACCGCCGATCTGCGCGTGCAGGGCAAGGATCTGCATTTCAGCGTCGCGTTCGATCCGGAATTCCAGCCGGAACCGACCGATCCGGCAGCCATGACCGACGTGGTGCCCGACCCGAAGGAAGCCGAATTCGCCGCACGTCGCGGCTATGGCGTCGAGTCGGTGCAGCGGCTTCCAGGCAACGTCGGTTATCTCGAAGTGCGCGGTTTCGGTCCGACGGAACTGGTCGGGCAGGCGATGTCGGGCGCGATGCAGTTGGTCTCCGGCACCGACGCGCTGATCCTCGATCTGCGCCGCAACACCGGCGGCGATCCGAACACTGTGGCGCATCTGATGAGCCATTTCTTCGCGCTGGGCGATTCGCGGCATCTCAACGACATCTACAGTCGCGACGATGGCACCACGCGCCAGTTCTGGACCAGCAACGCCGTGATGCCGCGCTATCTGAAGCCGGTGTACGTGCTGACCTCGAAGGACACGTTTTCCGGCGGCGAGGAATGCGCCTACGACATGCAGACGCAGAAGCGCGGCATCCTGGTCGGGGAAACGACGGGCGGCGGTGCGAATCCCGGGCGGATGTTTCCGGTGGGGCATGGCTTCGCCGCCTTCATTCCGAACATGCGTGCGATCAATCCGATCACGAACACGAGCTGGGAACACGTCGGCGTGAAGCCCGATATCGTCGTCGAGGCTGCGAAGGCGCGCGACGTCGCGTATGTCGCGATCCTGCGCGAGCTGCTTGCCAAGGCGAACACGCCCCGCGACAAGGAGCGCCTGGGCAAGGCACTGGCGGAGGCCGAGGCGGCGGCACGCTGAAGCGTTCCGGGCAAGCGGGCATGACGCTCGCGATGCGGTCAGCGCCGGATCGCGAGCACGCCGTCGAGCGCCGGTTCGGCCTTGAAGCCGGCCTTCTCCAGGCGCTTCGCCACTTCGCGAGGCACGTCGCGGCCGCTGGTCAGCGCGTTCGGCGTGCCGGTGTAGTGGAACAGTCGCCCGCCGCGTCGCAATACGCGCGCGAGCTGGCCATAGAAGTCCTGCGAATACAGTTCGCCGGCAATGCCGAACCGCGGCGGATCATGCAACAGGGCATCGACCGAGGCATCGGCGATCGATGCGATCGCCTGCGAGACATCGGCATGGGTCAGCTGCAGGCGGCCGCCGCTGGATGCGGCCGCCGGATCGGGCGACCACGGATTGAGCGCGCGCAGCCACAGCACGTCTTCGTTCTTCTCGAACGACACGATCCGCGCCGCGCCTGCTTCGAGGCAGCACGCCGCGAAATAGCCCAGTCCGCCGCAGGTGTCGAGCACGGTCTTGCCCTGCGGCTGCACCAACGCGACCTTGCGTCGCGCATCGTCGATCGGCGATGTCTTCGAGGTCGGCAGCATCTTGATGCCGTCGATCTCGAAGGTCGGTGCGCCCCATTCGGTCGGCACGAGCTTGATGAGCGCGCCGTTGTAGCGCGACACCGCCGTGAAGTCTTCGCCATCCCAATAGTGGATGGTCCGATCCTTCAGCTTGCCGGGGTAGGGGAACGCGTGCTCGCGCCATGTCCAGGCATCGCTGCCGAGCTGGACCTCTTCCTGCGATCGACCGAGGTCGAAGGAGCCGCTCCACGCGGTCACCCCCGCAGCGCGCGCGGTAGACAGCGCGTCGGCATGCGCGCGGATGAGCAATGGGCCTGGAGAAGGTGGCAAACGCAGCGGCTCCCGATGGGCGAGCCACGATTATCCTTCTTCGCGTCGACCATCGGGCGTTCAGGTCAGGAATTCGTTGATCCGGGCGTTCTCGACCACCGCAGGAGGATCG
Source organism: Lysobacteraceae bacterium (assembly GCA_036404915.1). Lineage (GTDB taxonomy): Bacteria > Pseudomonadota > Gammaproteobacteria > Xanthomonadales > Xanthomonadaceae > Lysobacter_I. Next base: position 45,813 of record DASWYO010000030.1, on the reverse strand, counting down.
GGCATGCGGGCCAGCGCGAGCAGGGCACGACCGATGGCCGCCGTGCTGGTCATCAGGCTGGGGGTGAAGCGAACACCGATCCCCATCAGCGGTCCGGCGATGGCGTAGAGCGGGCGCATCGCAGCATGCGGCGAACGCTCGCCATGCACCGGCTGCACGCCGCCCGGTCGCAGCATGACGGTGCGGATCGGCAGCGCCTGCAGTGCCTCTTCGGTTTCGCCCTTCACGCGCAGCGGCATGATCCGGCTTCGGGCGTTCGCGTGCGCCCCGGAAATGTAGAGGAAGCGGCCCTGCGGGTTGAGCCTGGCGAAGGTGCGCGCCACGTGCAGGGTCAGGTCGAAGGTGACGTGCCGGTATTGCGCCTCGGGCGTGCCCAGCGGCAGCGCGCCGGCGCAGTGGAAGCAGGCATCGAACGGCGAGAGCGCGTCCTCCACTGCATCCAGCGAATCGAGCCCGGGCACGATCAACTCGCGCAGGCGCGGTTCGTCACGCCCGCTCGTGCGACGGCTGAGCAAGGCGATGCGCGAGACGTCGCCATCGGCCAGGGTCTCGTGGACGACACCCTGGCCGACCAGCCCGGTGCCACCGGTGATGAGTATGCGCATTGGCGTGCTTCCTCTCTGGATCCACGACAGCATATGCCGACGCGTCGCGTGGCGATGCCACTGCCAGAGGAAGTCATCGTTGCGCGAATGGGTGAATCCACACGCTCGTCGGCATCGTCTGCACGCGATGTCCTCGAAACGTACGTCGAGACGATCGCCAGGAAGAGGAGGGCAAGCGTGCCGGGGATCCCGCCAAGTGTCGGAATGGCTTGTCCGCATGATCAAGCACTGCTGCGCAAGCGCCCGGCCTTGCGGGCTGCGAGCGTGCCGATCGCACGACGCCCCCATGCAGGATGCATGCCTGGCTGCCCCTTGGCATGGATGGTTGCGTGCGTTCGGTCACGACACGACGTCCAGTCCGAATCGGCAATGAACCTGGCTCGGTAGGGTATCGAAGGTTCATTCGACGGCAGAACACGAAATGGACACTTCCTCCAGTCATCCACGGAGCCATCCTCATGTCCGCCGAGCATCCAGGACCAGATCACAGGCCAGTTCACATCGATGCGAAACCGCACTCGCCACGCGAGCCCCTAGGCATGACAGCCCTCGAAGCGCTCGCGGTGGCCAAGGCGCACTACATGGCGCGGGGATGGCGGCCGGTGTCGATCCAGCCGCCGGTACTGGCCGAGCGTTGCAGCGATGTTTCGGCGATCCTCCTCATGAACGAAGCGGGTGAGACCGCATGGCTGAGCTCGCGCGAATGGTCGATGGTGTCCCGTCCGGTGGATGCATTCGGAAGGGAAATGGCCTGCGTGCGCGCCGCGAAGGTGGAGGATGTCATCCTGGTGCACGACGGGGAATTTCCGGCGGCCGTGGTGGATATGGCCGCTCGGCAGCCGCGCATCAAGCTGGTCGACGCGGTCGGCTTGCAGGCCATGTCCAGCGGCCTGCCGCGCGTCGGTGCGAAGGCGTCGCCTTTCTCTCGTCGCGAGCGCCTGATCCGCCCCGCCCGCGATGCCGTTGCATCGATGCATGCGCAGGCCACGCGCGCGGTGGATGCGCACCTGCTGCCGGCGACCGAGCGATTCGTGTCGAAGCGGCTTGCGCAAAGGCTTCGCCAGATGGATGGCGAACGCCGCAAGCTTCGCAACCCCGTCAGCGGCGGCCTGCTCGTCATGGGCTTCGCGGTCGGATTCCTGATGTTCAATCTGGTGGTGTTGCTGCGCGCTCCCGAAGAGGCTGCTGCGCCACGTATCGCCGAGGCCGCACGCCCGATGCTGCCTGCACCGCTTCCGCCCGCGGAAGGCTACGTCGCGCAAGCGGCCGATGTCGGAACCTACGCCCCTGTGTTCAGGACTTCGGTCTCTCCGCAATCGATCGGCAGCAGCATGGAGCGTCCCCGGATGGTCGCACCTGTTCCCGAAGCGGATGTCGTCGCCACGAGCGCGACCGTGCAGACGGGGCTGGACGAATATGCGCAGGCGCAGATGCGCGCGGACGAGGCGATGCGCGTGATCGCCGACGATACGCCGGAGATCGACGCGGCCAGTCGCATGGCCGCCTCCTGGCGGCGCGGCGATGCCGTCGAGGACGCGGTCGCATCGAACGCCAGGTATCCGGCCGATCAGGCCATGGTGGATGATGCGACGGCACGCCCCGACCCTGCGGGCGTGGACTGAGGGCCGGTTCCGGGCGCATGCCGGATGCGATAGGCCGCCTCCGGCACAGTGGACTACACTGCCAATCCCCGCGCTGACGCGAGCATCGAGTGACGCCATGAGCCAGGCTTTCTATCCCGTCGGAACCCCAGGACAACCGTGGACACCCGCCGAGTTCGATGCCTGGCGTGCGCGGCAGGTGAGGCACCGCAGATATCACGATGACGTCGTCCGCGTCATCGAAGGCTTTCGCGATCGTTTCGATGTGTCCTCATACGGCGAAGTCGTCTATGGCGACGAGAAGCACTCCCTGATCGCGATCCGCAGCCGCGATTGGAACGATGCACTGCCTTGCGTGCTGGTCACCGGTGGCGTGCATGGCTACGAGACCAGCGGCGTGCACGGCGCGCTGCGTTTCGTCGACCTGCATGCGCAGGCCTACGCCGGCAAGGTCAACCTGCTGGTCGCGCCCTGCGTCAGTCCGTGGGCCTACGAACGCATCCATCGCTGGAACCACGATGGCGTCGACCCGAACCGCTCGTTCCGCGAACCCAGTCCCGCGCAGGAATCGGCGGCGCTGATGCGCCTGGTCGCGCCGCTGCTCGGCCGTTTCATCGCCCACGTCGACCTGCACGAAACCACCGACACCGACGAGAGCGAGTTCCGCCCGGCGCTGGCTGCACGCGACGGCAAGCCGTTCGAACCCGGCCTCATCCCGGATGGCTTCTATCTGGTCGACGACACCGAAAATCCGCAGCCCGAATTCCAGCAGGCGATCATCGACGCCGTCGAGCAGGTGACCCACATCGCGCCGCCGGACGACAGGGGCGAGATCATCGGCTCCGAAGTGGTGGCGCACGGCGTCATCCGTTACCCGCTCAAGGCGCTGGGCCTGTGCGCCGGCATCACCGGTGCGCGGTACACCACGACCACCGAGGTCTATCCCGACAGTCCGCGCGCCACGCCCGAGCAATGCAACGAGGCGCAGGCGGTGGCGGTCAGGGCGGCCGTAGATTTCGTACTGGCCGCGTGATCGACCTGCGACGGCCTGCCTGACAGGACTTGGCTGTTGCAGCGCGAGCCGTCTCCCGCGCCGGGGAGAGTGGAGTAGAGTCCGGGTTCCCGAACCTGCGAGGCAGCGCCATGACGACTCCGCCCCGGAAGACCGCCGACGACTTCGACCCGGAAGTGCTGAGGCTGTTCGACAAGTATGTGCACGGCGACATCGATCGCCGTGGATTTCTCCTCGGCGCCGCGCGTTTCGCCGTCGGTGCGACCACCGCGGCCGGACTGCTCGCAGCGCTCACGCCGCAGTTCGCGATGGCGCAGCAGATCAAGCCCGACGACAAGCGCCTGAAGGCCGAATATCTCGAGTTCCCGTCGCCCGACGGTTACGGCACCGCGCGCGGCTATCTGGTCAGGCCGGCGAAGTCGCGCAAGCCGCTGCCGGTCGTGCTGGTCGTGCACGAGAATCGCGGCCTCAATCCGCATATCGAGGACATCACGCGCCGGCTCGCGCTGGAGAACTACATCGCGTTCGCGCCCGATGCCCTGTTCCCGGTGGGTGGATATCCCGGCGACGAGGACAAGGCGCGCGCGACCTTCCAGACGCTGGACCAGGCGAAGACACGGCAGGATTTCCTCGCGGCCGCGCGCATGCTGCGCAGTATCAAGGGCGGCAATGGCCGTCTGGGCGTGGTCGGCTTCTGCTACGGCGGCGCGATGGCCAACTTCCTCGCCACGCAACTGCCGGACCTGGATGCGGCGGTGCCGTTCTACGGCAGCGCACCGAAGCCTGAAGACGTGCCGAGCATCAAGGCGGAACTGCTGGTGGTGCTGGCCAGCGACGACGAACGCGTGAACGCCGGCTGGCCCGCATACGAAGCTGCGCTCAAGCAGGCCGGCACCCGCTACGCGCTCTATCAGCCGGCGAATACCCAGCACGGCTTCAACAACGACACCACGCCGCGCTACGACGAAGCCGCTGCGCGCGAAGCCTGGTCGCGCACGCTGGCGCTGTTCGAGCGCACGCTGCGCGACGCGAAGCGCACATGAAGCGGGCCGTGATGCACGCCTGATCGCGATGGTGCATGCCGTACGACAGACGAGGGCGCGATCCGGTCCAGCAAAGAAGAAGGGCGGCCAATGGCCGCCCTTCTCGTGTCGCAACAACCGGATGTCTTAGTTGAACTTGTAGTTGAAGTTCGCGAAGACTTCGCGGCCGATCGGGCTGTAGCTGCCCCAGAAGTACGGGTACGCGTTGTTGCTGTCGTCGCTCGGTGCGAGCTTGTCGAGTAGGTTCTGCACGGTGAAGCCGATCGTCATCTTGTCGGTGATCTTCTTCTGCAGGCCGACGTTCCAGATGATCTGCGGTGCGATGCGCTCGGTACCATTCCACGGAATCTGCGAGCCCAGGCGGTAGCCGTTCACGTTCGCCGCCCAGTCGCCACGCTCCCACTGCACGCCCCAGTTGACGCGGCTGCGGAAGTTGAGCGCACGCTGGGGAGAGTCGCGCTCGTCGACAATCGGGGAATCCACGAGCTGCCGTTCGTTGAGGGCAAGCACGTGCGTCCAGCCGAGGCTGAAGTCGTAGTTGCCGAAACGATCGGTGTCGAGGCGGTAGCGAGCGGTCGCGTCGATGCCGCGGGTGACCACCGATGCCTGGTTGATCGGGAACGAGATGAACGAGTCGATTTCATCATCGGTGAACTGACCCACGCCGAGGCGGGTGACATTGCCGGTGAAGAACTGGCACGCGCTCGAGTTGCTGTTGACCGGCGTGCCATCGCGACGCTGGCCGAGTCGGCAATCGGCTTCGTTGCGCAGCAGGTAGGCGGTCGTGATGTCTTCAACACGGCCTTCGAGTTCGATCTTGTACCAGTCGACGCTGACCGACAGGTTGTCGACGATGTCCCACACGAAGCCGATCGTGGTCGACTTGCCTTCTTCTTCTTCCAGGCCTGCGTTGCCCTGACGGGTGCCGCCGACGGTGTAGGAGTAGGCCGGACCGGCGCAAGCCGGATCGTTGATCTGGAAGCCATCGCGACGGCAACGGTATTCGTCGAAGACGCCGACGAAGAAGCCCGACGGCTGGGCGAAGATGTAGTGCATGTCCGGCGCACGGAAGCTGGTGCCGTAGCTGCCGCGGACCAGCAGGTTGTCGAACGGACGCCACTCGAGGCCGGCCGCCCAGGTCGCGGCGCCGTCCACGGCGGTGATGTCGTCGTAGCGGTCGTAACGGCCTGCGAGATTGAGCTTCAGGCTTTCGAGGACCGGGACGCTGAACTCGACGCCGAGCGCATAGCGGTCGCGCTCGCCGCCGCCACCGGTGCCGGTCAGGTTGTAGATACGCTCCGGACCGTTGTAACCCGGCTGGATGCGGGCGTCGGGCTGCAGGTCGTATTCCTGCGTCGCGGCTTCGATGACGGCCGCCATCGAGACGGCGCCTGCCGGCAGTTCGAACAGGTCGCCGGAGATCGTGAAGGCGCCCTGGCTCACCGACGAATCGGCATTGGTCGTGACGTTCGTGGTCATCGAGCGGAAGGCATCGACGCCCATCGGGCTGAAGTAGCGCGACTGGTTCAGATTGAAGATCGGGTAACCGCTGATCGTGCCGATCTGCTGGCCCACGAAGTATTCGCGGATGCGATCGGTCAGGAAGCGCGGCTGCTTGCTCTTCAGGTCGTACTTGGCATGCGACAGGGTCGCTTCCCAATCGAAGCGATTGTCGAACATGGTGCCGCGCAGGCCGGCAGCGATGTCGTAGGAACGCTCGCGGTAGGTCGTCTGCTGCGAGCCGACGCCACCGACTTCGTTCGGGGTGAAGATGCGCTGCAGGTCGATGAGCGTGTTGAGGGTCGGGTCGAAGAAGATGCCGTTGCGGAACGCCGGATCCAGGGCGCTCGACCAGAACTGCGTGCTCGAGGCGACCTTGGCGTCGGCCTGCGAGGCGCTGATCTGCACGAACGCGTTCAGGTTGTCCGTGAAGTCGTACGTGCCGTAGAAGTAGCCGTTGAGGTTGCTGTCGGCATTGCGGATCTGCTGCGTTGCCGGGAAACCGTAGTAACCGCAGAGATCGCCAAGCGCCGCATTGGCGCGGAAGGTCTCGAATTCCGGGAAGGTGCCGTTGCAGTTGGCGGACACGCCATTCGGCCAGATGCGGACGTTGCCGGCGAGACGGTTGCGCGCGCGGATGCCTTCGACGGGCAGCGCATTGGCAGGGTTGACCGAGGGGTCGTCGCGGTACGAATCCATGAAGCTGCGCTGCGAGGCGAAGATTTCCTCACGCTCGAAGTACTCGACGGCGTAGGTGGCGCTCCACGCGTCGCCGGTCTTGCCGCCGACCCACTGCAGGCGGGAGGAGTCGCCGCCGCCGCGGGTGGTGGTGCCCACGCGCAGGTTCAGCTCGTCGCCTTCGAAGTTGGTCTTGAGGATGATGTTGACCACACCGGCCACGGCGTCGGAGCCGTAGATCGCCGAGGCGCCGCCCGACAGCACTTCGATGCGCGAGATGGCGGCGGCGGGGATGTTGGACAGGTTCACCGCGTTCGACTGGCTGTTGTACGGCAGCGGGTAGTCGGCGGTGCGGCGGCCATTGATCAGCACCAGCTGGTAACCCGGGCCGAGACCGCGCAGGTTGAGGAAGCTGGCATTCGGGGTGAAGCCGCCCTGGTTCAGTTCGTTCTGGACCGTGCCGGTGAACTGCGACAGCGAGTTCAGGGCGTCGTAGACGGTGGCGAAGCCTTCCTTTTCGATCTCGTCGGCGGTGACGATGGTGACCGGAGCCGGGCCTTCGACTTCAGCGCGCTTGATGCGCGAGCCAGTCACGACGATGCGGTCGAGATTGCCCTGCTCTTCGGTCTGGGCCGGGGCGTCCTGCGCACCGGCGTCGGTGGTTTCCTGGGCGAACGCGGCGCCCGAGAACAGCAGCGTCGTCAGAATGGCCGCAGTGAGCGGCTGACGGCGCAGGGAGTAAGTGCTGCGAGTGGTCATGGAGTTTCCTGAATGAGTAACTTGCTTGCGGAGGTTACGATGGCCCGTGAAAGGGCATCTGTTCGATTTTAACACGTTCTTAATGCTTGGGTCCTGCTTAAAGTTCGTGACTTCCGACATGGGTCGCGAATTGCGGCCAAAAGAGGACATTTCCCGGCGATCGAGCAAAGTCGGTCAATCTGCCGAACGGTGGTGCCTTGAACGCTTGATGTGGTTTTAGACAGAGATTGCGTAACGCGCGCCCCCGCATTGGCAGCGTCTGTGCGGGCCGGGCCTGTCCGATCGGACTCCCGTGGGCACCACTCTGGCCTCGGATGCCCCGGGACTGCCCACGCCCTGCCGCTCGCGCCCGGCCTGTGGCACACTTCAGCCATGCGCACGCGCGGCCCGGGGGACGGGGGTGCGGCGCGGTCAATCTCAGGGGCCGGTCCACGGATGTGTTGTCGCTTATCGGGCGACCCGGGTTGTCGGGCGGGTATCCAGCATCGGGAGTAGGGGAATGAGTCGCACCACATTGATGGCGCAGTTGATGCGCCTTGCGCGCTTGTCCGCGCATTGCGAAGCCACGGGACAGAGCGCGCAGGAGGCCATCGAGCGCGATGACCTCGGCGATGCCGGGCGCCGCCGGTTCGCGCAGGGCGCCACCGCAGCCGCGGCGGTCGCGGCCACCGGGGCCATGGCCCCGGGGGCGTTCGCCAAGGTCGGGCGCATCCGCACCGCCTGGAAGCGCGCCACCGCCACCGAGAACGTCGCCGTGGTCGGCGGCGGTCTGTCCGGCCTGGCCGCAGCCACCGAGCTGGCGCGGCGCGGGATCAGCGCACGGATCTTCGAGGCCGACAACCGCATCGGTGGCCGTGTCCACAGCGTGCGCGGGGTCTTCCCTGGGCAGGTGGCCGAGCTCGGCGGCGAGTTCATCGGCACCTCGCACAACGTGATGCTGGGTTACGCGCGGATGCTCGGGCTGACGCTCGAAGACGCCTCGCTGTTCCCCGGCAACCGCTACTTCGATTTCGGCGGGCAGCGCTACAGCGAAGCGCAGATGGTCGAGGAGTTCCGCGGGTTCGCGGCTTCGATGCGCGAGGACCTGGGCACGCTGGGCACGCCGACCGCCGACCGTTTCACCGAGGCCGAGAGTCTGTACGACTACATGAGCCTCGACGATTACCTGCAACTGCACGGGGCAGGCGACACGTTGCGCAAGCTGATCGGCGCGGCCTACGCCACTGAGTACGGCACAGGCATCGACCAGACCAGCGCGCTGAGCTTCCTGCGCTTCGCCCATGCCGACAAGCGCAGCAAGTTCGCGGCATTCGGCACCCAGGCCGACGTGCACCTGCACGTGGTCGAGGGCAACGACCGCATCGCGACCGGCCTGGCCGAGCGCCTGCCGGTGCCGCCGACCCTCGGCCATCGCCTGGTCGCCGTGCACAAGCGCGCCGACGGCCGCATCCGCCTCACCTTCGATGTCGCTGGCCGCAGCGTGCAGAGCGATCACGACGCCGTGGTGCTGACCCTGCCGTTCACGGTGCTGCGCCACGTCCACATGGACGCCAGCCTGGGTCTGCCGGCCTGGAAGCGCTTCGCGATCAACAGCGCCGTCGCCGGCGACAACAGCAAGCTGATGGTCGGTTTCCGGGAGTCGTTCTGGTACACCCGCCATGGCATGAACGGCAGCGGCTACAGCGATCGTCCGACGCTGCAGGCCACCTGGGAAACCAATGCGGTCAAGGGCGGCGCGGAAGGCGCCATCCTCACCCGCTACCTCGGTGGTTCGATCGCGCGCACGCAGGACGATACCCGCCTGCAGCTGGAAGCGAGCCGGTTCCTCGTCGATCTCGAAAGCGTGTTGCCCGGTGCGATGCGCGGCGCGCGTGTCGACGGCAACGGCCACATCCTGACGGCCGGCACCAACTGGTCGGTGAATCCCCTCAGCAAGGGCTCCTATGCGAGCACGCGCCCGGGTTACTTCACCACCAGCGCGCACAACGAGGCCAAGCCGATCGGCAACCTGATGTTCGCGGGCGACCATACCAGCAGCTTCTACGAGTGGCAGGGTTTCATGGAAGGCGCGGCGCTGTCGGGCCTGCGCGCGGCCAGCGAAGTCTTCGGGTTCCTGCGCGGACGCTGATCGCTCCCACATCGGTGGCATCCCGACAGGGCGGCTTCGGCCGCCCTGTCTGTTTTGGCAGGGGCGTCCTCGGGCATGCGCTGTTGGCGTCGTGCATGGCGCAGAATGCATCGAAACAGGGGGCGGGCAGCAGCCCCGTCCGGGACAGGGACCGACAGGGAGGATGCGGGATGTTCGATGCGAATGAGGATGCGGGTTCACCGGGCGCGAGCCAGGGAAGCGAACTCGAGAAGGTCGCGCGGCATGAGGCGGGCGTGTCGCGGCGCGCGTTCCTGCGCGCGGGCGCCGGGGTTGCCCTGGCTGCAGGCCTGCCCGGCTGGCTGTCGGGCTGCGCGACCAGTCCGGCCAGCGGCTCGTTGCCCTGGGCGGAACTTGCGGCCAGCCTGCAGGGCAAGCTGCTGCTGCCGGATTCACCGGATTTCCGCCAGGTCGCGGCGCCGTGGGCGCTGCAGTACGCATCCAAGCTGCCGCAGGCGATCGCGATGTGCGCGAGTGAAGCGGACGTGCGCAACAGCCTGCTGTGGTCGCAGGCGTACGACGTTCCGCTGGTGGCGCGCAGTGGCGGGCATTCCTACGCCGGTTATTCGACCACCAGCGGCCTGATGATCAATGTGTCGCAGATACATGCGGTGGAGATCGACCCCGCGACCGGCGTGGCCCGGCTCGGTGGCGGTGCGCGCAACAAGAACGTTTACGCGGCCTGTCGCCCCTTCGGGCGTGCGGTGACCCACGGCCGCTGCAAGGAAGTCGGTGTGGCCGGGCTGGTCCTCGGCGGCGGCATCGGCTTCAACATGCGCGCGCATGGTCTGACCTGCGATGGCCTGAAGGAAACCCGCATCGTGCTGGCCGACGGTCGCGCGCTCACCTGCAGCGCGCGAGAGAACAGCGATCTGTTCTGGGCCTGTCGCGGCGCGGGCGGCGGCAACTTCGGCATCAACACCGGCTTCACCTTCCAGACCTTCGAAGTGGGCGAGTACACGGTGTTCGAACTGGCATGGACCGATCGCCTCGCCGAGGTGTTCGATGCGCTGCAGACGATGGCGCTGAAGGCGCCCGACACCCTGGGCATGAAGCTCAGCGTGGTTGCGCGCGCCGGCATGCCGGGGCTGACGATGTCGATCCTCGGCCAACTTGCGGGCACGCGCGACCAGTTGGACGCGCTGCTGGCGCCGGTCTACGCCGTGCTGCGTCCCTCGAAGCAGCGGATCGAGGCGATGGCCTACTGGGACGCGCAGGAATTCCTGTCGGAGGAAGGCTATCCGGAGTATTCGCACGAACGCTCGCGCTTCGTGCCGGAGTCGCTGTCGCCGGCCTCGATCGCCACCATTCTCGAAGAACTGCGCGCCTGGCCGGGAACCAGCGTGGCCGCGACCTGGAAATTCTTCCTGATGGGCGGCGCGATCGACCGGTTGTCGCCGGCGGAGACCGCCTTCGTGCATCGCGGCAACGCGATGATTTCCAGCATCGAGCTGGAATGGACGGTGCAGGATTCGCCTGCGCGGGTCGAGGTCAACCAGCGCTGGCTGTCGCGCTTCCACGACCGCATGGAACGCTATACCTCGTCGTTCTGCTACCAGAACTTCATCGATCCCGCGCAGCAGGATTACCTGCACGCCTACTACGGCGCGAACCTGGGCCGGCTGCGCGAGATCAAGCGGCGTTACGACCCGAAGAACGTCTTCCGCTATCCGCAGTCCATTCCGGTCTGAACATGCCGGGGTGTGGGCCCGGATTGGGCATGGATGCGCGCCGGCGTATGCTGGCGCGCATGCGGAACGAAACGACATGAGCGGATCCCGCGACCATTCCGGCGACGTGCTGCGCGGCATCGACCGGCCGGCGCTGCAGGCGCTGCTGACGGCCTACTATCGCGATCTTGGCTGGTGGGTGGAGCGCGCAGCCGGCGATGCGCGCATCGATGGTGGGACATGGGTCCTCAAGCGCGATCGCGACGTCATCCTGCTCGATGTCGGTCATTGGGGCAGTGGGCAACGGCCGCAGGATGCGGTGGCGTCGCTGGTCCATGACATCGGGCGCGCGGGTGCGACCGGTGCGATCCTGGTCGATGACCGTGCGTTCTCGCGTGAGGACCATGACGCGGCGAACCGCCACGGCCATGTCAGGCTGATCGATGCGGCCGGGTTGCGCGAGATGCTCGGCGATGTGCCCGAACAACGCGGCCAGGCCGATCCGCTCGCGCCACCGCTGCCGGTGCCGCAGCTGTCTCGCGCGCGTCCGCGCGCCGTGCGCCCGGCACGGAAAGGAAACTGGGTCTGGTGGCTGATCGCGCTGGGCAGCCTTGTGGTGTTCGTGCTGCTCGTGCACGCCCTGCTGGCGCGCACGGCGGATACCGCCGTGCCACCGCCAGAGCAAGGGCGTGCGACCGCCGAGCCTTCGCAGGCGACCATGCCGCACGTTGGCCGTGATGCGCGGGTGCCCCAGGTCGACATCGACGCCGTGCATGTCCGCGCGATGCGACCACCGCAGCATGCCGGTTCGGGTGGAGAGAGGGAGGCCGCCGATGCGGACAAGCGAAGCGAAGAGGCGATGCGCCTCATCGAGGCCACGACCCCGGAGATGTGAAGCCCCGGCGGCGGCATCGCGCCGCCGCCGGAGTCAAGCAGGTGTCGCTTCGAACCGTCTCGAACCTGTTTCACGAGTCCGAGGGGTTCGATCGGTTCGATCAGTTCGGACAGGTCACGCCGACCGCGCTGAACGCGGAGGCCACGTCGGCCGTCGAGTAACCGAGGTCGGTCGCCGCGGTGCGCACGCCGCAGGCACCCTGGTTGAAGTTCGTGCTCGAGGTCCAGTACAGGTCGTTCGCGCGCGCGAAGGCCTTGAACGCCTTCGGCACGTCCCAGCCGCTCTTGGTGGCCAGCAGGTAGAACGCCTTGTTGTAGACGCCCGACGAGTAGTGCACGTTCATGCCGGCGACGTAGTTGGAGGCGTGGCCGATCGACTTGCCGTCCTGCGGCGGGTTCGCCATGTAGCGCAGCGCGCCGGTGCCCTTGAAGATCTGCGCGCCGACCTGGAAGTCGTTCGAGCCCTTCATGTAGAACTCCGCCGCTTCGCCCGCCATGTCCGAGTAGGCTTCGTTGATGCCGCCCGACTGGTTGGAGTAGGTCAGGTTCGAGTTCTGCGAGGTGAAGCCGTGCGAGACCTCGTGCGCGGAGACATCCAGGCTGACCAGCGGATAGAACTTGGTGGCGCCGTCGCCGAAGGTCATCGACGAGCCGTTCCAGAACGCGTTCTCGTAGCTGCGGCTGTAGTGCACGCGCATCTGCAGCTGGAAGGTCAGCGGACGCTTGCCGATGTAGGCGTTGTACATGTTGAAGACCACGGCGCCGAAGTAGTGCGCGTCGTTCAGCGGCGAGTACGCGCCATTGATCGCCTTCACCGTGTTGCGCGGGCAGGTGTACGAGAACGCGGTGGAACCGCTGGTGCCGCCGTTGAGGTTCACGGTCTTCACGTTGGTGCTGTTCATCGAGCAGGTGGTGCCGCTCTGGGTCACGTCCAGCTTGCCGTACTGGGTGCCGTATTCGTACTGGCCGGTCTTCTGGTTGCCGCCGGGGCCGGTGCCGACCAGCGCGTGCTGCAGGTTTTCCCACTGCGTGATCACGCGGCCGGTGTTCGCATCGACCACCACGAACGGACGCGTCGGCGAGCCGCCTTCTACGGTGTCGGCGAAATAGCTGACGACGTAGGCCTTGCGCGCGGTGCCGAAGTCGTCGATGTGGATCATCAGTTCGGTCTTGGCGTCGCTGATCTGCATGAAGCCCTGGCGCAGGCCCAGGCCGGCGCTGCGCGCGATCGAGTAGGCGCGCGCCTTGTTCACGCGCGGCGCGGCGGCGGAGATCTCGGAGGCCAGGCCCGCGACGGAGCGGCCGAACAGCGCGCGCACGTTGCCGTTGCCGTCTTCGTTGACGACGACCTGTTCGCCGAACACCGGCAGTCCCTGGAAGGTCTGCTGGTAGCGGTATGTGCGCATGCCGAGGCTGGAGTCGCGATCGAGCATGAGCAGGCGCGACTGGCGATCGAGGCCGAGCGCGCCGGCGTGGCGAGCGTGGACCATGCCGCCGACGTTGGCGCGGGCCAGCGTGGCGTTCTTCTGCGCGACCTGCGCGACGTTGGTCGTGTGCAGGTCGATGAACTGTGCGGCCGAGGCGGAGCCGGCCATGGCCAGCAGCAGGCTGGCGCTGAGGATGCGATAAGCGGTACGACGATTCATTGCGTGACTCTCCCTGTTGTCGTAATGGAATGGTGTCGAATTGCACGAAATGCCGCGCTGCGGCATGCGCCGGCACGGCGATGCAGCCCGCGATCGCGGGCGGCCGTGTCCGGTCTTCACTGCGGATTCCCCGCCGCTTGTTGCGCGGCACATCGACGCTAGCGGTGCTGCATTGCGATGGTCAACGGCGAGCCGACGCGCGCGCGTCGTTTGCGGCGGAGCGAATCAAAACGTTGATGATTTGCGTGCGCTGTTGCGATTGCCGTCACGGAGCATGACATCGCGGCATGCGCGTTACATTGTTTCGTTGCGCGAATGTCCCGGGACAGGCGTCGCCATGCGTTCGCACGGCGTCATCCGGTGCCGCCAAAGTCGGCCAATCTTCGTCAGCGCGGCGCGCGCGCCATGCAGTCGCGATAGCGCTTGTCGACGCGGTTGGCGAACCAGGCCGTGGTGAGCCTGCGGGTGATCTTCGGGCTCTGCAGGCGGATGCGCGGCAGCATCGCGCGCGGCAGCGGTTTGCCCTTGCGCTTCTCGGCGATCTCGAAGACGCGCCTGTAGAGATCGCTGTCCTCGAAGCCATGGCGATGCGCGCCCGACAGCGCACGACGGATCTGCGCGTGGTCCATGCCGAGTTTCGGCGCGAGCGTGCGCACGGCGCGCTCGGTGTCGCCGATGCCGTCGCCGGCTTTCGCGCGGCGATGGCGCACCAGGTCGCCATCCAGGTCGAGCGGCATGCCGGTCGCCACCGAGACCGCATTCTGGAACGCGGCGTTGCGGCTGGCGTAGTGGCCGGCGTTGAAATCGGCGAAGCGGTGGATGGGTTTCTCGTAGGAGGCCGGATAGTCCAGCAGGTGCGCGATGCCGAAATACATGCCGCCGCGCCGGGTGAAGACTTCGTGTCGGATCGAACCGGCATGCGCGAACGGATACGCGCGGTCGTCGGCATGCGCTTCGGCGTAGGCGATGCTGACCTGCATCGGTCCGCCGGTGCGCACCGGATTGGCATCGGCGAGCAGGCGCCGGCCCATCGGCACCTTCGCGATCAGTTCCTCGTAGAGGTCGCTCAGTTCCTTCTCGGTTTCGACCGCAGCGATGCGCTGGTCCCAGGTACGACCATCGGGCGACTCCAACTGCAGCGCGGCGCGCACCAGGAACAGCGGCACGTGCTTGCGTTCGGCGCGTGTCTCGATTTCCTTCCGCGCGATCCTGCCGAGGCCGGGCACTTTCGGCTGCGGGCTGAAGTTGGACTCCTGGTCGGTCACCGCGATGACCGCGCAGAGGTTCGAGTGCGAGGGGGCGATGTCCAGTGCGGCGAACGCGGCCTGGATGTCCTGCGCCCAGGCTGCGCGATCCTTCACGTGGCGCGGCATCAGGCGCTCGAGGGTGCGCCGGGTCTGTTCGGGACTGGGCCGGGATGCGCGGTCGTCGCAGCCGGCGAGCAGGGCGATGCACGCGATGAGGACCGATGCGTGGCGCAGCAGGCGGGGGAGGGCGGGGCGCGGGCTGCGCACGGGTGAGGTCGAGGATCGGGCTGGCGGCATGCGCGCGACTCTAGCCGGCTGACGCATCGTGCGGGAAGCACGGGTGTCCGGCCGTTCAGTGCATCCGCTGCCACCGTCGCCTGTCCCCGGCACCGTCGCGCCGGGGCCGGTGGCGGCCGCGAACAGGTCAGGCCGCCCGCTGCCGACCCTCGGCGGCGCTTCGGCACTCATGCTCGACGTGCACGAAGAAGTCGCGCTGGATGTCGGCGAAGTGACGGTAGCCCTCGCGCGCCAGTTCGAGGATGCGCTCGCGCGACTCCGGGCGGTAGCGCGCGGCGAGGTCCAGCGCCTTCATCGCCTCGGCGAGGTGATCGGCTTCGACGCCCTGCGATTCGAAGGTGGCGTGGATCGTGACCCAGGCATAGGCGTGCACCAGCTTGCCGCCGAGCTCCACCCGGAAATCGCGTTCGCGCAGGTACTGGTAGAAGCCTTCGTGGTGGCGTTCGGCGCGGAACACGCGGTCGATGATCGAATACTCGCGGTCGGCCATCGATTCGGAGCCGATGTGCGTGCCGAGCGAGCGGATCAGCGCCTCGGCGTCGTGGGCGACGCTGCCGTAATGGCGGAAGGTGCGCGCGACCACATCCTGCAGCCAGGCCGGCGGCGGTTCGGACAGCGCATTGCGTTCGGTTGTGGACAGGCCGGCGTAGTCGGCGGCGGCCTTGCGCATGGCCTGGGCGAGCGTGCGGTGCGGCACGCGATGGCCCTTGTCGAGATGCTCGTCGACCGTGGCGTCCAGCACGTGGCCGGCGACATCCATGCCGCGCACGGCCTGGGCACGGTCCGGTTCGTTGGGATCGAGGAACAGGTCCTGCGACTCGCCGAGATTGCCCGACAGCTTGGCGACCAGCGCGCCGGCATACCCGTTCCAGCGGGTGTAGCGGTCGATGAACAGGAACTGCGCGAACGGGTCGCGCACCGCGGCGTCGCAGGCGCGGCGAATGGTGGCCTCCATGGCCTCGAGTTCGGCGGCGGTCTGGAATTCTTCGAGACGGAACATCGGTCCTCCGGCGTGGGGCGGGGTGGCGACGATTCCGACCGTGCGGAACGCGTGCGCCACGGATTGAACGTTTAGTGGACCCTGCAAAGGACAAGCCCGCGCAGGGCGCGGGCTTGTCGGGGTGTCTGCTGGGCGCGTGCGGCTCAGAAATGCGGCTTTTCCGCTTCCGGCGTGGCGTTGTAGCGCTCGATCGACTCCAGGATGATCGACTTCGCTTCCTCGGCGTTGCCCCAGCCGTCGAGCTTGACCCACTTGCCCTTCTCCAGGTCCTTGTAGTGCTCGAAGAAGTGGCCGATGCGCTCCAGCCAGTGCTCGCTGACCTGGTCGATGTCGGTGATGTGCTTGTAGCCCGCGAACACCTTTTCCACCGGCACCGCGAGCAGCTTCTCGTCGCTGCCGGCCTCGTCCTTCATGCGCAGCACGCCGACCGGGCGCACGCGGATCACCGAGCCGGGGATCAGCGGCAGCGGCAGGATCACCAGCACGTCGGCCGGGTCGCCGTCGCCGCAGAGGGTGTGCGGGATGTAGCCGTAGTTGCAGGGGTAGCGCATCGGGGTGGACAGGATGCGGTCGACGAAGATCGCGCCGGTGTCCTTGTCCACTTCGTACTTGACCGGCTCGGCATCCTTCGGGATTTCGATGATGACGTTGATTTCTTCCGGCGGGTTCTTGCCGGTGGGGACGAGGTCCAGACCCATGAGGATGTTCCAGTGGCGACGGTGAGGGCCGGCATTTTACGCCGCCGGCTGCTGCGCCGCAGCATCCTGCCGCCCCGGCTTACGCCCGCCCCGGTCAGTGCCGGCCAGTCCGCCCGGCCAGTCCGCCCGGCCAGTCTGCCCGGTTCGCGGCCCGGAAACGCGGACGGCAGCCCTGAGGCTGCCGTCCGGGATCACGACGGGTTGGCGTACGGGATCAGCGGAAGCTCAGGTCGACCCGCTGCGCGCGGTTCGGGTCGTCCTTGTTCGCGTCCAGCGACAGCGGATTGAGATCGATCCGGGTGGTCTCGATGCCCTGGCCCAGCAGCGCGACGCGCACCGCCTCGACACGGGCCCTGGCCAGCTTGGCGGCCTCCGAATCGTCGCCGCTGTCGGGATAGGCGGAGACCACCACGATCGACTCCAGGCTGCTCTTGAGCCGTGCCACGGCATCGTCGATGTGCTTGCTCCCGCTGGCCGGGATGGCGCTGGAGCCGGCATCGAAGTAGAGCGTGCGGCTGCCATCGGCATTCGCCGGCATCGGCTGCGCGGCGGCGGCGGCCGCTGCGGCCCTGGCGGCGGCTTCGGCAGCGGCGGTCGCCTCGGCCACCTGTCCGGCATGCTCCGCCGGGGTGTCGCTGCGGGCCAGGTCGGCGGGCAGCAGCGGCACCAGCAGCAGGGCGACGATGTTGATGATCTTGATCAACGGGTTGATGGCCGGGCCGGCGGTGTCCTTGTACGGATCGCCGACGGTGTCGCCGGTCACCGCGGCCTTGTGGGCCTCGCTGCCCTTGCCGCCGTGGTGGCCTTCCTCGATGTACTTCTTGGCGTTGTCCCAGGCGCCGCCGCCGGTGCACATCGAAATGGCGACGAACAGGCCGGTGACGATCGTGCCCATCAGCAGGCCGCCCAGCGCGGCCGGGCCGAGGAACAGGCCGACCAGCACCGGGATGATCAGGGGCAGCAGCGACGGCAGGATCATTTCCTTGATCGCGGCGCGGGTCAGCAGGTCGACGGCCTTGTCGTACTCGGGTTTGCCGGTGCCTTCCATGATCCCCTTGATCTCGCGGAACTGGCGGCGCACTTCCTCCACCACCGCGCCGGCCGCGCGACCCACCGCCTGCATGGCGTAGGCGCCGAACAGGAACGGGATCATGCCGCCGATCAGCAGGCCGATCAGCACGTCGGGCCGGTCGATCGAGAAGTCGACGGCGTTGACGCCGTACTTGTCGTCGAGCTTGTGCGCGTAGTCGGCGAACAGCACCAGCGCGGCCAGGCCGGCCGAACCGATGGCATAGCCCTTGGTGACGGCCTTGGTGGTGTTGCCCACGGCGTCGAGGGCGTCGGTGGTCTTGCGGATCTCCGGACCCAGCTCGCTCATCTCGGCGATGCCGCCGGCGTTGTCGGTGATCGGGCCGTAGGCGTCCAGCGCCACGATCACGCCGGCCATCGACAGCATCGACACGGCCGCGACCGCGATGCCGAACAGTCCGGCCAGCTCGAAGCAGGCGTAGATCGCGGAGGCCACCGCCAGCACGGGCAGCGCCGTCGATTTCATCGACACCGCGAGGCCGGCGATCACGTTGGTGCCATGGCCGGTTTCCGAGGCCTTTGCGACCTGACGCACCGGCGCGTATTCGGTGGCGGTGTAGTACTCGGTGATGACCACCATCGCCGCGGTCAGCACCAGGCCGACCAGCGCGCAGTAGAAGATCTCGCGGGCGTTGGTCGTGATCATCGCATCGGTCACGAACCAGAAGCCGATGGCGGACAGTGCGCCGGCGACGATCAGGCCGCGATACAGGGCCTTCATGATCTTGCCGTCGCTGCCGACCTTCACGAAGAAGGTGCCGATGATCGAGGCGACGATCGACACCGCGCCCAGCACCAGCGGATACATCACGCCGCCGTTGCCGTAGGTGGCGAAGGAAATGCCGGCGATCAGCATCGCGGCCACGATGGTCACCGCGTAGGTCTCGAACAGGTCGGCGGCCATGCCGGCGCAGTCGCCGACGTTGTCGCCCACGTTGTCGGCGATCACCGCCGGGTTGCGCGGGTCGTCCTCGGGAATGCCGGCTTCGACCTTGCCCACCAGGTCGGCGCCCACGTCGGCGCCCTTGGTGAAGATGCCGCCGCCCAGGCGCGCGAAGATCGAGATCAGCGAGGAACCGAAGGCCAGGCCGATCATCGGCTGCAGCGCGGCCTTGATGCCGGCCTCGTCGGTGGCGCCCTTGCCGACCAGCCAGTAGTAGCCGGCCACGCCCAGCAGGCCCAGGCCGACCACCAGCATGCCGGTGATGGCGCCGCCGCGGAAACTCACCGCCAGCGCGTCGTTGAGGCCCTTGGTCGCGGCCTGCGTGGTGCGCACGTTGGCGCGCACGGACACGAACATGCCGATGAAGCCGGCCAGGCCCGACAGCAGCGCGCCGATCGCGAAACCGATCGCGGTGGGCCAGCCCAGGCCGGGCACCAGCCCGATCACCAGGAACAACACGACGCCTACGACGGCGATGGTGGTGTATTGCCGGCGCAGATATGCGCCCGCGCCTTCCTGGATCGCCGCTGCGATGCTCTGCATGCGTTCGTTGCCGGCAGGTTGCGCCATGATCCAGCGCGCCGACAGGATGCCGTAGAGGATCGCGATGACGGCGGCGCCGATCGCGATCCAGATTGCGTGTTGCTCAAGCATGAAACCCTCCCCAGAGTCTGATGGAATGTGACAGCGGAAGCACGTTGCAGCTGACCGCGACCCGTGCGGTCTCGCGCGACGTCCCGACTATCGCACAGGCTCCGCCCGTCTTGGAATCCGCAGTACCGCGGCGACGCAGGCCGGGAAATGACGCGCCGCACCAATACGTAGCGGTGCGGTCGCATGCGTGTTCAGGCGCGATGGGGCACCCTGCCGTCTCCGGACGCATGCGTCCCGATCGCAGGAGTGCCATGCCGATGACCGTCGTTTCCCTGCGTGCGTCCCTGCGTGCGTGCTGTGCCGGCCTCTGCGTCGCGCTGGCCTGCGCGCCCGCGCTGGCGCAGTCGCCCGAAATCCGTCGCGAACCGTATCCGCCGCAGGCCGTGGGTACGACCCACACCATCCGCGTGATCCCCGAAACCTGCGCCTACCTGCGCGGCATGTTCACCACCGACGCCACCGTGCCGTATCGCTACGGCGCATCCAGGAGCGCGGCCCGCTGCCAGGCGCGCGCGCGGCTGGTCGATCCCGCGAAGGCGATGCCGTCGACGGCGAAGGGCTGGATCCTCAACGATGAAGTGCGTATTCCGCAGGCCGGTTGCCCCGCGCGCACGGCGGTGATCCGCATCTGGCGCAAGCCCGTCGACGCTGCAGCGCCGCTGGATGGACGCGGCCAGGCGCGCATCTACCTGCAGGACGCGAAGCAGCAGGCGAAGTCCGGCGCGGTCGCGAAGCTGCCGGAGTATGCGGCAGTGCTGGAGATGGAAGGGCGCGGCTGCGGGGGCGCGGTCCCGGGTTGATCGCACTCACCGGAGCCTGATTGAAATCTCCGGGAGGCACACCAGAACTCCCTGTCATCCCGAACGCATGCAAGTGGCTTGCATCACAAGTGAAAACAGATCGCTCGCTTGGCTCGGGATGACAGGAGATTCGAAGCAGGCTTTCAGGGATTGCCTTCCGAAACCGTTTCTTTTGGTGCGGTTGCTTCAGGGGCGTCCGGCGCTTCCGGTGCGTCCGGTGCCTCGGGTGCCTCCGGTGGTGCTTCCGGCGCTGGAGCCTCGCCTGTGGAAGGTGCCTGCTTGGCGGTGGGGGCTGCAGGCGTCACTCGCGACAAGGGGTCTTCGAGTTCGGCAGGGACGGCGGGTGCGCGCTCGGCAGTGAGCTTGAAGCCATCGATCGCCAGTTGGCGCGAGCACTTCCAGGCGAGCGATGCGAGGATGTCCTTGGTCAGCTGCGCGCGATCCGCATGCAGTTGATCGAGCGAAGGGCGCACCGGGTTCTTGTGGGTCGAGGCGTAGCAGTTGCCCTTGCTGACGACCTTGCCGGACGCGGTATGGATCAACTGCACGGCCACCGAATTGCCGACCCAGTATCCATCCCATTTGCCAGGGTAATAGACGTACAGGGAACCGCCATGCTTGACCGACAGGATGTAATCGGACTGCGGATGGACCTTGACCAGCTCCGCAGGCTTCACCGACTTGGTCACGGTCGTATCCACCGCCATCGGCACCGCGCCGAACTGGTCCCGCAGCACGCCCGAAAGCTGTTCCCGGACGATGATCGTCGGATCGGGGATCTGGTTTGCCTCTACGAAATCGTTGCCGGCCTTGATCATCGCCATGGCACCGAACATGCCGAACATGGCCTTGCCGGCGGTCATTGCCGAAAAGGACTCGCGATCGTGCAGTACGACGGCAACCGACTTGCCTTGCATGGACGCCGCATCCGATGAGGCCAGCGCGCCGACCTTGACCTTGAGTTGATCGGCGTGCGACGGGAAGGCCGTGATGGACAGTGTGCCGGCGATGGCGGCGGCGAGCAGGATCTTGTTCAAGGCGGATGCTCCAGTGTGGAGCGCGCTGTTTAACGGCTGGCCCGGCCCGGGTCAAGCGATGTCCATCCCGGCAGCGTCTTCACGAACGCCTCCACCTCACGCGTGTAGTCATTGTCCTCGCCCAGCAGCCGGTTGATCTGCGCATGCGACAGCGGCTGTGCCATCAGCCGGGTCTGCGTGCCGAAGCCGGCGGCCTTGTCGAGGAAGGCGCGATTGGCGGCGCAGGCATCGCGGCGCGCGCTGGCGCACACCGCGAGGATCGGCGCGACGCGGCCGTCGAGCTGGTGCATGGGCGAGACCGCGTGCCAGAACGCCGGGTCGTCGCCGAAGGCGTTGCGGAACAGCGGGATGCGGCCGCGCGGCGAGCGCATCGTTTCGACGACATCCACCGAGCCGGCATCGAGCAGCACCGTCGCGCGCCACGGCCGTGCGCCTGCCTCGCGTACCAGGTCGGGGCGCGAGGCGAGCAGGGCGATCAGATGGCCGCCCGCGGAATGGCCCATCAGCACGAAACGGTCGGGATCGCCGCCGGCGCGCGCGACCACGCGCTGCGCCTCGGCCAGTGCGCGGGCCACGTCGCGCGCCTGCTGCAGCGGATCGGCGACCGGGCGCATGCGGTAGTTGGTCGATACGAAGAAGAGGCCGGCCTGCGTCCAGCGTGCGCGCTTGTTCGCGACCTGTCCTGCCTTGTCGCCGAAGGCCCAGCCACCGCCGTGCACGTAGAACACAGTGGGCGCGCCGGACACGCGTGCGGGCAGGTCGATGTCGAAGCGCTGCGCGGGATCGGGGCCGTAGGCGACATCGCGCATCGGCGCAGGCAGCGCGGCCGCCGAGGGCGACGCGCCTGCGATCGTCTGCGCGGCGGGGCGCAGCGCCGCGCCCAGTCCCAGCAGCAGCGCGAACGCGAGCAGGGCCCAGGGCTGGCGCGTGCGCGGCGTCATGGCGTGGCGTCGGCGTTCCGCAGCCTGCGCTGTTCGCGCTTCTGGCGCAGCCACTCGCGGCGCTGCTCGGGCGTCATCGACTGCAGCTTCTGGCGCAGGGCGTCGCGCTCCTGCGGCGACATCCGCTTCGATTCGTCGTACAGCGCGCGCATGCGCTGGCGTTCCTCGGGCTTCATGCCCGCCCACCGATCCATGCCCTGTCGAGCCTGGCGACGCTGTTCGGGCGTCATCGCCTTCCAGCGTTCGGCATGCTTGAGCATGCGCGCACGCTCGTGCGGGTTGTCGTTCCAGCGGTCGCGCAGCACCGCGACCACCATCTCGCGCTGCGCCGGGCTCAGTTGCTCCCATTGCGGCGGGGGCGGCCCCTGTTCCTTCGGCGGGCGCTGCCCGTGCGCCGGGCCCGATCCACCGCCGGGCGGTGCGGCCAGTGCCGACGACAGGGCGCCTGCCGCGAGCAGCGCGCAGAGCAGGCGGGCGAAAAGGGTGGTGCGGTTCATAGCGACTCCGGTGCTTCGGCCAGCGCGTCTTCCGAGCCCAGCCATGCGTAGAAATCAGGGGTTTCGTCGAACGCGCCGTAGTCGGCGGCCTCGATCGCATCGGCCGCATCGAACTCCGCCGCGATGAGCGTATCGGGCAGCGTGGTGTCGTCGTTGTCCGGCGCGGCATCGACTGCCGGTGTCACCGGTGCCTCGGGCGAGGCATCGACGACCGGCGCGGTCGTGCCGGCATCGGCGACGCGGGTGTCGGGCGACGGTTGCGTGGACGTTGTCGTCGCTGGCGTGGTCGACGGCGTCGATGCATCGGCCATCTGCGACGTCGGCGTACGGTCGTCGCGCAGAACGAACACGCCGATGGCCAGCGCCAATGCCGTCGCCGATGCGGCGCCGATCATCGGCCAGGCGCCAGCGGTGCTGCGACGCGGCTGCATGGCCGCGCGGCGACGCTGCGCGAGCTGCGCCTGCACGCGCGGCGACAGGTGATCGAGCGACGCCGCATGCGCGTCGCGCGCGGCGCGCGCCAGCGCGTCGTCGGTGTCGTCGCGGGTGTGGTCGTGCGGGGTCATCGGAAATCCTCCAACTGCTTCTGCAAGGTGTCCCGGGCGCGGAACAGGTGGGTTTTCACCGACCCTTCGCTGCAGCCCATGATGCGCGCGGTGGTGGCGACATCGCAGTCCTCCAGCACGCGCAGGGTGAAGGCCTCGCGCTGCCGGGCGGGCAGCGTGCGCAGGGCCGACGCGAGCGTGCGGTAGGCCTCCTGCTGGTCGTGCGCGCCGGACGGGTCCGGCCCGTCGTCGGCGGCATTGTCGGTCCAGTCGACGGTCTCGCCGTCCTCGTCGACCCGCGTGGTCGACGGCAGCAACCAGCGCAGGCGGAACAGGCTGCGACGCTGCACGTCCACGATCCGGCTGCGCAGGATGCTCCAGAACAGCGGCGTCCACTCCGTCGCGGGGCGGTCGCGGTAGTTCATCATCTTCATCATCGCGTCCTGCACCGCATCCAGCGCGTCCTCGCGATGGCGCAGCCCCAGTTCGGCGAAGCGGAAGGCGCGTGCGGAAATGCCCGCGAGGAACGCGTCGATCGTGGTCGGGATCGAAGCGTCCGCGGCATGCGGAACAGAATGTCCCTCGGCCGCCCGGGGGGGTACGGCCGAAGGACTGCGCGATTGGCCGGCGTCCTGGCTCATGCGCGAAACTCTAGACCCTCGCGGGCCCGATGGGGCGTGACCATCCGCCATGGCCGGCCCTCAATGCCGACGGTCCCGGCGGCGGTCGACCCGACGGTCGAGGCGACGATCGATCCGGTCGCCGTGCGCATCCAGACGGGCTTCCACCCGGTCCCCGGTCCGGTCCAGACGTGCCGCGCGGCGGTCGTGCCCCTGATCTTGCGCGCGCCCGGCGCGGCGGTCGAACCGCTCGTCCAGACGCTCGCCCCGCTGGTCCAGCCGGGCATCGATACGGTCGCCCCGGTCGGCGGCCCGGGCATCGGTCCGGGCCGCGCCGGCGGCCATGAGCAGCAGCAGGGCAAGGATGATCGGCGTTCTCATGCGGCACCTCGTGGTGGGAAGGGAAGGGCACCCGGGGTGCCTGCAGGAGGGGAAACGCCCGGCTGGCGGCATGGTTGACAGTGTGGCTCGATCGCGTCGCTTCGCCCCCTTGAATGGGATGGGCTTGAAAGCACGCCGCTTTGCTCCCTCCCCTTCAAGGGGAGAGCTGGGGTGGGGATGGGTTGGATGCCTGGAACCGCGAAGCCACGACGCCCCACACCCCGCCCGCAGGCAAGCCGGCAGCCGGCATAAGCAGATGAGACCTGCGTATCGTCCCGGGCTGTCCGGACCGTCTCGAATGTCACGGCCCGGCGGTTATGATGCGGAACAGCACCCTCAGGAGGACGGATTACGTGGATGGTTTCGTAGCGCTCTACATCTTCATGCTCGCGGCGATCGCCGGGCACGTCATCATCTCGCGGGTGCCGGTGATCCTGCACACGCCCCTGATGTCCGGCAGCAACTTCATCCACGGCATCGTCCTCATCGGCGCGATGGTGGTCCTCGGCCACGCCGACACCACGCTGGAGAAGGCCATCGGCTTCATCGCCGTCTTCCTGGGCGCGGGCAACGCCGCCGGCGGTTACGTGGTCACGGAACGCATGCTCGACATGTTCAAGTCCTCCAAGAAGGAGAACAAGGCATGACGACCGCCGAGATCCTGCAGTGGGTGGTGAAGGCCAGCTACCTCGTCGCCGCCACGCTGTTCCTGCTCGGCCTGCAGCGCATGGCCTCGCCCAAGACCGCGCGCAGCGGCATCCAGTGGGCCGGCGTGGGCATGCTCATCGCCACCGTGGCCACGCTGTTCCTGCCCGGCCTGCACAACATCGGCCTCATCGTCGCCGCGATCGT
Source organism: Lysobacteraceae bacterium (assembly GCA_036404915.1). Classification (GTDB taxonomy): domain Bacteria; phylum Pseudomonadota; class Gammaproteobacteria; order Xanthomonadales; family Xanthomonadaceae; genus Lysobacter_I. Next base: position 20,658 of record DASWYO010000030.1, on the reverse strand, counting down.
GCTCGGCACGGTGCTCAACTGGGTCTGGGGCAAGAAGGTCGCCCTGACCGACATGCCGCAGATGGTCGCGCTGTTCAACGGCATGGGCGGCGGCTCGGCCGCGGCCATCGGCGCGGTGGAACTGTTCCGCTTCTCGAACGAAGGTGCCGCGCCCAATTACGTGACCCTCGGTCTCGCCGTTGTCGGCGCGCTGATTGGTGCGGTGTCGCTCACCGGTTCGGTGATCGCCTGGGCCAAGCTCGACGGCCGCATGGACAAGCGCTACACCTTCCCCGGCCAGCAGGTCTTCAATGGCCTGGTCGCGCTGGCCGCCGTGGTGCTCGGCGTCCTCGCCGTGACCACGCTCGACCCGGTCTTCATCATCGCCTTCTTCGTCGCCGCGCTGCTGCTGGGCGTGCTGACCACGCTGCCCATCGGCGGCGCCGACATGCCGGTGGTGATCTCGCTCTACAACGCCTTCACCGGTCTCGCCGTCGCCTTCGAAGGCTACGTGCTCGGCAACGAGGCGCTGATCATCGCCGGCATGATGGTGGGCGCGGCGGGCATCCTGCTCACCAAGCTGATGGCCAAGGCGATGAACCGCTCCATCCAGTCGGTGCTGTTCTCCAATTTCGGCGCCACCGGCGAAGCGGCCGCCATCGAAGGCAGCCAGAAGCCCATCGACGCCAGCGACGTCGCCGCGATGATGGCCTTCGCCGAGCGCGTGGTCATCGTGCCGGGCTACGGCCTCGCCGTCGCCCAGGCGCAGCACAAGATATGGGAACTGTCGCAGAAGCTGATCGATCGCGGCGTGAAGGTGAAGTTCGCCATCCACCCCGTCGCCGGCCGCATGCCCGGCCACATGAACGTGCTGCTTGCCGAAGCCGGCGTGCCGTATGACCTCATTGTCGACATGGACGACATCAACCCCGAGTTCGCCAACACCGACGTCTCGCTGGTCATCGGCGCCAACGACGTGGTCAACCCCGTCGCCAAGACCGACCCCAACTCCCCGATCTACGGCATGCCCATCCTCGACGTGGTGAACAGCAGGAACACCATCGTCATCAAGCGCGGCAAGGGCACCGGCTTCGCCGGCATCGAAAACGCCCTGTTCTACGCAGACAACACGCGGATGCTCTATGGCGATGGCGCGGACATGGCGAACCAGCTCGTCAGCGAGCTGAAGGCGCTGGATGGTGGGCATTGAGGCCGCATTCGTAGGGTGGTGGTGAGCGCAGCGAACCCCGCCTGAGCCGGTCGTAGCGCCGGGCAATCGCTAGAAGCAGATCAAGGGCGTCATCCGGGTTCGGGTGGCGCTTTTGTGCATCTAGTGGGTGTTATTTGATGCCGAAGTGATGCGGCTGTGATCCGAAAAGAGGAGGCGTATCGCGAGTGACGGTGGCTATGGTGTAAGAAGCAAGTGATGGACAGTGCGCTACCTGTCGGACTTGACGGGTTGGTGGCTGACTTACGAAAGATGACGATAGGCTGTCGGGGCGCCAGATAATAAGGTTCGCAAGCAGATGGAGTGCATGGCCTAGGGCTGGTAGAGGTCTGGTTTCCATTAGTATTTTTTGGCTTCAATGCTGTCTGCGTTCTTGTCGGTATCTTGTTATACGGCGATGTGTTATTCGTCAGTATTAGGTCTAATACATAGTTAGGCCTCATAGCCAAAGTTCATAGGTAACTCAATGAAAAGTCGCGCTGAATTAGAATCTGAACTGCAGAAAGTTGAGCAACAGATCGCTCCTGCATCCAAGCAACTAGACGATCTTATCGAGCAGTTTTCTGTCTCCGTTGCTCCAGAAGTTAGAGAGTGGATCAAGAAGGAGGCGATCAGACAGATGGAGGACAATCACGCCAAAGTCAATGAGGCTGGCGTTGATTTTGTCAAAGACTTCAAAGCAGATGTGACTGCGCTTCTGGACAATACCGATACACTCTGCGTGAACGCGCTCGGCACTAAAGATAGATGGCCTCACCACAAAGATCTGCAGCAACAGGATCTGTATACCACTTCGCAGAACGACTTCTTCTCCGACGTTTTTAGACGCGCAATCTCATCTCTCGGCAAGGTTCTAGACGCGCACGGCCTAATAAATGATCGGGCGCAAAACAGCAGCTGGCGCAGAGCCTCCGTAAAAAGTTACGAGTACGCCTACCACCCAGGGTTTGATGGCCGGAAATATCAAGAAATTTCAACGTACCGCGAGCTACTAAGAACGCATTGGGAGCTCAAGCAGTCCGTTTCAAGGATCAAGGTGAGCATAGAAAAAGCTAAGACTAGGGACTTGTGGGATGAGGTCTAACAATTCATTCAAGCCGACGCCGCTTCGCGGCGCGTCTTAATTTAGGCGTTAGGCGATATCATCAGAGGTCATGGCAATGCGTGAAGAGCTAAACAGAATTCTGCGCACGGACAAAGTCGAACTTCCTGACGGTGATCCTACGCAGCTTCTACGGATGTTGAGTGTCATAACCAGCGAGCTGGCGCACAGTCGCTCCCCCGAAATGGGCTCTGCGGATATCGCTGCTACCTCCGCGCGAGCAACACATCATGTTTTTGGGATGATCCCGATTTCTGCGCAAGGCCGCGAACAGACCGCACTGAAAGAGAAGATCTTGGTGCATCTCGATTTGATCTTCTCCAGGCATATTCCAGGGATAGCTGCACAGTTTGAAGAAGATCGCCGGGAGCGATCATTGGTGAAGGCGATCTCAGTTCTTTCGGAATCGTATCGACAACTGCCACTCGAGTGGCTTCCATGCGATCATAGAGAAATTGACTGGCGTGAACTGGCAAGAGACAACATCCAAGATGTACTTCGCTTGGCGGATCGAATCTCAAGCAACGCGTACAACCCGAAGCTTCGCGACACTCAGCAGCTACTCCGCGCATACACATTGGTTCGCGATGTCGCCTAACTGTTCGTTCAAGCCGACGCCGCTTCGCGGCGTGGCTTAACTCAGGTGTTAGGCGCTAATCAAGGGGAGCAGGATGCAAGTCTCATTTAGTGGAAAGTACGCAATAAGCCAGGAGACATTCGGCATCAGCTTCGAGGCAATAGTTGATGGCTCAAGTGTTGCTTGCAAAGTCTCGATTGAAGCATTGCAGGATATTGATCCAACCAATGCGCAAAGTAGCACTGTAGATCAGTTCGCTGCTAACCGAACATCATTTGAGCGCATTGCCGAAAGGAAAATTCGAGCTGGAGAGCCGAGGCCAATTTCAATCACAAGCGCAGATGTACGCGCCTAACAATTCATTCAAGCCGAACCCGATTCTCGGGTCGGCTTAATTCAGGGGTTAGGCATCGTCAGGAGGAGTAGATGACACCAAACGAACTGATCAGTCATTGGCGCTTCCGTGCGCATCGAATGCAACTGGCTCATTACAAAACTGCTAGAGCCTTCGATGCCCGACATTTTTGGCTTGGCTTACCTGCGATCGCACTGAGTACGATAGTTGGGACAACTGTGTTCGCCTCACTCTCCAATAATACTGAGACTTACATTCAAATAGCGGTTGGTCTTTCCAGCGTCATCGCGGCCCTTCTAACTGCACTGCAGACATTCTTAAAGTATTCGGAGTTGTCCGAAAAGCATCGTGTGGCAGGCGCAAAATTCGCCAATCTGAAACACCGCATTGAGCTGCTCGCCTCGTTCGCAGAGCCGCCACCCGACGAACTTAAGCAACAGTTAGTAGTAATTGAAGAGCGGTGGGAAAAGATCCGCGAGGAAAGCCCTAATCTTCCAACTCGGATGTGGAGCGGCGTCGAAAAGTCGCTGACGTACGAAGAGCACAACCGCCGATATCTAGGAAGCGATGCCTGACCCTTCAGAATAAGGGGTCAGGTTCATTTATTGGGCCAAGTCTCGACGGAAAGGCGCGATCTGATGCCCTTCCTTGAAGGTGCCCACCGTTGTCGTCCCAGCATCGCACCGTGCTCGGCGCGTCAAGGTCGAGGCAAGTTGCTGCGCAAACCTTGACGCGCCTGCGCGCGATGCGGTGTGGATTCGCCAACGGCGTCCAAGCCGGGCGCCGGGCGAAACGGAGGTCCGTCATGTCCAAGCCCAAGCCGCAGTTCCAGCCGTTCAATGTCCTGCTGGTCGAAGTCCCGCCCCAGTTCATCGCCCTGTGCGAAGCCAGCGGCGCCAGCCCGCAAGCCGCCCTGCGCGGCATGGCCGCCATGGTCTGCGGCCTGCAGTACGATGCCGACAACCGCCTGGTGCGGCTCGACGGCCCCGCCGCGTAAGCTTCACCCGGGCGCAAGTGGCGTCTGCGCCCGGGTTGTCCTGTCAGGTGTGAAAGATTGGATCAGAGTTGATGACGCACTCGAACGACCTCGAACGATGTCGCTACTTGCCGCTTCCGAGCGACAGACTCATCTCCGTCGGTTGGCTATCGCGCGGTTGCGATTTCGCGAAAGGCGACGTGAGTCCTGCATTCTTCGAGAAACTCACTCATCTCTGCCGCGAGCCTTGGCAACCCGTTGTCTCTGCCGGCGTCCATGAGTGCGATCTCTGCCAGTTCGAAGGACCGCGTTTCAATGCAAATCTGTTCGTACCGTTCGATGGGCTCATCTATGTTGCGCCAGTCGCGATCGCTCACTACATTGCATCGCATTGGTACAAGCCGCCCGATGTCTTTGTCCGTGCAGTCGATGCATGCCCGCCAATGAACAGCATGGATTACAAGAAAGCCATTCTCGCGAATGGCGGTCGCGAGTTTGTCCGATGCACATAGATCAGACTGAACGGACCAATCTGCAATCCGACCTGCGCGGCATGGCCGCCATGCTCTGCGGCCTGCGCTGCGATGCCGACAACCGCCGGGTGCCCCTCGACGACCCCAGCGCGTAAGCTTCACCCGGGCGCAGGCGGTGTCTGCGCCCGGGTTGGCATTTCACCGAAGCCGCACAGTGGGTCGTCATTGATCTGGTGATGGAATTCTCTTCATGAGCGAAAAGCTGTCATCCATCGTCTGGGACTGGTACGCCACGGACGAACACAAGGATGTGCTTGCGCTCTGCCAGGTATGCGAGGCGCTGGAGTTCCTGTCCGCAGGAGCTGCGCATCAAATGGCGAACATCCCCGATTGTCCGGCTTGCGAGACGTGGACAGAGAGGGTGATGCCCATTGAGTCCTTCCTCAAAAGCTGTCCTCGTTCCGTACCGCAGGACGTCAGGGATGCACTGGATCACCTGTGGAAAAGCTGCAACTCACTCGGGGAGTCCGCCTTCCGTTGCTGGGATGTGGAGATCTTTCTGGACCCCGAGTGGGAGCGCATCCGGACGCAGGCAGCCGCAGCGCTTGAACTCATCGATTGGCAGAGCTTCAAGGCGGATGCGAGTGTCCTCGTCATCGAGTGCAGGATGGTTCTGTACCCGCATCGCTATCCGGGTTAGTCAGTCGCCAGGATAAGGCCGCATCCGGGGATTCCGGAGATGTTCGTGTTCCTTCCTCCCGGGTTTCGCTGCGCTCTACCCGGGCTACCAAATCTTGACGCTCCTGCACGCGGCGCGCATGGATCATCATCGTCACTCCATCCTTCCTTCGTCATCCCGGCGCAGGCTGGGATCCCGCTTCATGGGCTTCAGGCAATTCAAGAGCTGGACCCCGGCCTGCGCCGGGATGACGAGTGTCTTGGCTGATCCGGACGACGACCGTCGTGAATGCTTCGGGCGCGGCAGGTATGCTGTGGCCCGACCCTGGCTGCCAAAGCCGCCTTTCGGCGAGGAGTCCGATGTTGCGTGGTGAGTACAGTCTGCTGGTGTTGATCGCGGCCATGTTCATGAGGGTTTCCGTCGCGCAGGCAGCGACGTGCCCGGACATGAAGGCCATGTCCTTGAGCGCCTTCATGGGGGGCGAGCTTCCGGCGAACACACCGCTGCAAGTCCACGTTCCGGTTGCCTATAGCCGCACGGACCTTTCCGGGATACACCCTGCTCGTTCCATCTGGTTGACGCTGGAGAATGCGGCTGTCGCGAAACGGGGCGGCGGGCTCGACGATTTCATGTATGGCACGCCGGCGGATGGCGTCGAATTCGATGCCGATCGGCTGTCTTTCTTCGACGCGCAGGGACGTCATCTGCAGGGTGCGATGGAATCCATCGAGGACGGCAAGGTCGACCTCGTTCGTACGGGCAAACACACGATCCTGTTCACTGCAGCAAAGCCTGATGCCGCCGATCGCAGGTTCTACGTGGCGTACATTGCGCTGCAGACGGAGCCAAGAGTGTTGCGGGTGGGGTATCGGCCGCCAGCGGGCGATCCGGCAATGGGGGAGTGTGTCTGGCAATCGTTTAAGACCGCCTTGATCGGCGATGGTGTCGGCGTGGCGGTGTACACGCCTACGACGAAATCCGTAGCGGATGCGGTGATCGCCCATGTGGATTGGGCCGAGGACGCCGGGCGCTGCCCGGTCGACCTGCTCGGGAACACGCCGCAGGCCGTGATCGGCGACGATGCGTGCATCTGGACCGACGGGAGCGCATGCCTGAAGCGATGCGAATCCGGCGATGCCAACGCATGCTACGGGCTCGGACGGGATCTGCTGGTGCGAGAGCAGCCGCAATCGGCAGGCATGCTGCTGTCGCGCGCTTGTCGACTGGGTGTGGTGCCTGCGTGCACCAACCGTGCCATCGAGCAGTTCGGCCGCGATCAGCAGTCGGCCGTGACCCAGCGTTGCGCCTATCTCAGCGTCGAGAAAACCTGCACCCTCGGCGATGCATGGGGTTGTGCGATGCAAGGCAGCTTCCTCCGCAAGGGTAATGGCGTGGCCCGTGATCTGGACAAGGCAAGGGCCGTGCTCGAAAAGGCCTGTGGCGACGCGCCGGAAACAGACGCTTGCGCTTCCGCACGTCGGACGCTCAGGAAGATCGACGAGCAGTGAGCATGGCCGTCTCGTAGCCCGGTCAAAGTGATGCAGCGTTCAACGTAGCCGGTCGACGCGGACGACCGGACCTCGACACGCCTGCAAGCGGTCGAAGCACTTGCGACGAACCCGCCCGATCCTGTCATCTGCCTGTCTCCGGGACTTTCGATATGATCCCGGGAATCGCAAGCGTGCCGGTCTTTCGCCGGCGCGTACGTGCGTCGCTCCGGATGGACCGACGCCAGCCCCTTCGGTCCGGTGTTCTCGCCGGGCCTGCCATGGACGCAACAGGAGCACGACATGGACGCATTCCACACACTCGACGCGCCGATCTTCGCCCACGCGGCCGCGCATCCGACGAAGACTGCCGTCATCGATGGCACGACGCAGATCGACTACGCGCAGTTGATCGCGCGCGCCTCTGCAGTCGCGAGCGCGCTCGATGCGCAGGGTGTGCCGCCCGGTTCGCTGGTCGGGGTGTGCATGCATCGCGGCTGGCGGCTGGTGGCGACGCTGCTCGGCGTGCTGCGCGCGGGCTGCGCCTACGTGCCGCTGGACCCGGCCTATCCCGCCGAGCGCGTGCGCTACATGCTCGAACACTCGCGCGCGGCCGCAGCGATCGTCGATGACGATGCCACTGCGGCGCTGTGCAAGGGCGTGGATCGTTGCATCCGCCACGCCGAGGTCAGTCCGGCCGACGAGCGCACGGTCGAAACGACGCGCGCCTCCGGCACGGACCTGGCCTACGTGATCTACACCTCCGGTTCGACCGGACGACCGAAAGGCGTCGCGGTGGAACATCGTGCCGCCGTGGCGATGGTGCGCGCGATGCGCGGGCTGCTCGACGACCATGAACTCGACGGCGTGTTCGCGGGTGCGTCGGTGTGTTTCGACACGTCGGTCATGGAGATCTTCGGCACGCTCGCGCTGGGCGGCACCCTCGTACTGGGCAGGAACGCGCTCGATCTGCCGCTGCTCCCGGCCGCGGACAGGATCCGGACCTGCGTGATGGTGCCGTCATCGATGCAGGCGCTGCTCGCATCGCATGCGCTGCCGGCCGGCATCCGTTGCGTGGTGTTCGGTGGCGAAGCGCTGAAGCGGTCGCTGGTCGATCGCATCCACGCGCTTCAGCCTGCGCCGCGCGTGGTCAACGCTTATGGCCCCACCGAGGACACGGTGTTTTCGACCACGTGCGACGTGCGCGCAGGCACGGGGCCGGTCGCGATCGGCACGGCGGTGCCCGGCTCGCGTGCCTGGATCCTCGACGAGGCGATGCGGCCGCTGCCTGCAGGCGAGGCGGGCGAGCTGTACCTGGCCGGCGACAAGCTCGCGCGCGGCTATCTGCACGACGATGCGCAGACCCGTGAACGCTTCATCGAACGCGCACCCGACGAGACGCTGCCGGAGACCCGCCTGTATCGCACCGGCGACCTGTGCCGGCGCAACGCGGCGGGCGAGATCGAATTCCTGGGTCGCGTCGACCAGCAGGTCAAAGTGCGTGGCTACCGCATCGAACTCGGCGAGATCGAATCCATCCTGGAGCGCATGCCGGGCGTGGACGCGGCCGCCGCCGCCGCCGTGGAAGGCGGCATCGGCCAGGCGCTGCTGGCCGCGTACGTGGTGAGCCGCGACGGTTCGGCGACCGAGCCTGCGGTCAAGCGCTACCTGGCGCAGCATCTGCCGCAGTACATGGTGCCGCAGGTGGTGATGCGCCTCGACGCGCTGCCGCGCCTGCCCAACGACAAGCTCGATCGCGCGCGCCTGCCCGGCCTCGACGCGCAGCGTGCGGTGAGCGAGGACGACGCAGCGGATGCCGCAGACGCACGCGCGCTCGACGGCGACGCGCTCGACAGTGGATCGCACGACGCGCTGCTCGCGCTGGTTCGGGAAGAACTGGCCCGTCTGCTGCACATCGCCGATGCGTCGCGCATACCGGCGCTGTCATCGTTCGGCAGCCTGGGGCTGGATTCGCTGACCACGCTGGAATTCTGCGGCCGGCTGGGCAAGCGCATCGGGCGCAACATCGCCGCCGATACGCTCGCCGAGCACGCCACGCCGTCCGCGCTGGTCGCCTGCCTGCTGCGGCGTGCCGATGCGCAGTCGCCGGGCAGGGGCGGTGGCGACAACGTCGGCCACGCCAGCAGACGCATCGCGCACGATTCGCTCGCGGTCCTGCAGGCGCAGCTGCAATCCAGCCATCCCACCTTCCAGGCCGCGAAGGCCCCGGCCTGGTGTGCGACCGACAAGGCGCGCTTCGTGCGCGAGGTGATGCGCATGGTGAACGACCAGCGCAGGAACCCCTACGGCAAGGTGCTGCGCACCGGCAGCGCGACGCGCGGCACCGTCGCCGACGCCTACAACGACGAATCGCAGGACGCGATCATCTGGACGACCAATCTCTACCTCGGCCTGAATCGCGATCGCGAGGTGATCGCCCAGGCGCGCGATGCGCTGGAGCGCTACGGCACCGGCATGGGCACCTCGGCCGCGGCCTCGGGCATGACCGACCAGCATCTGGCCTTCGAGCGCGAGTTCGCCGAGCTGGTCGGCAAGCCTGCCGCCTGCCTGTTCCCCACCGGTTACACCGCGAACGTCGGTGCGGTCGCCGGACTGCTGGGCCGGCACGACGTGGTGGTGATCGACCAGCTCTGCCACGCGTCCATCGTGGATGGTGCGCGCTTGTGCGGTGCGACCGTCCGCAGCTTCCGCCACAACGACGCCGCCGACCTCGACGCCGTGCTCGCCTCCGAGTGCTCGCCCTACCGCACGGCACTGGTGGTGCTCGAAGGCGTCTACAGCATGGGCGAGGGCGCTGCACCGGTGGCGGAGATCGTGCGCACGGCCAAGCGGCAAGGCGCGCTGGTGCTGGTGGACGAGGCGCATTCCTTCGGTTTCTACGGCCCGCGCGGTGCCGGCATCTGCGCCGCGCAGGGCGTGACCGAGGAGGTGGACTTCATCATGACCACGCTCAGCAAGGCCCTCGGCAGCCTGGGCGGGGTGGTCGCCGCACGCGAGGAACATGTCGACCTGCTGAAGTCCTCGGCACGGGCCTACATCTTCCAGGCCTCGATCAGCCCGGCGGATACCGCCGCTGCACTGACCGCACTGCGCCGCATCCGCAGCGACGACGCGCTGCGCGAGCGGCTGTGGGACACCACCCGCTACATGCGCCAGCGCTTCGTCGACGCCGGCTACGACCTCGGCACCGGCGACGGCCCCATCGTCACCCCGCACTTCGCCGACAAGGACAAGCTCTACGCGCTCGTGCAGGCACTGTACCGGCGCGGCATCCAGACCTCGGCCGTCACCTATCCCATCGTCGAACCGGGCCGCGGACGCCTGCGCCTGATCTGCTCGGCCGCGCATACACGCGAGGATGTCGACAGGACCGTCGACGCACTCATCGAGGCCGAACGTGAAGTCGACCAGCAGCTCGCCGAGACGCGCAACGGCAGCACGCCGCCGCGCGATGCGGGTGCACGGCTGAAGGCCTGGACCGGCGACTTCGCCGCATACCTGCAGGCGCAGATGGTGCATGCGCCGAAAGCCATCCCCGACCTGGCCATCGCCATCACCGCATCGGGCCACGATGCGCCGGTCTCGCTGGTCCTGCGCGATGGCGCGATCGTCACCCATGCGGGCCACGCCGAAGGCCTGCCGACCTGCACGCTGCGATTCAACGACGACGCGGCGCTCGCGGCCCTGCAGACCTCCGACGTGCAGGCCCTGCTGCATGCCGTCTGCAGCGGCCACTGCACGCTCGACGGCCAGGCCGAGCCCTTCGTCTGGCTGATCGGGCGCATGGTGGCGCGACGCGAAGGACGGGTTGCGGCCTGAGGCAGGCTCCGGGATCGGCGGGCCGCGTGTGGGGGCCGGAGAGGCGTTGCGGGTTTCCGGCGCCTGTGCGCCATGGCCGCGCCGGGTTACGCTTCCGCCGCCAGCGGGCTTCCGCTGGTGAATCCGCAGCATCGATCGCTGCATGTCCGTTCAGTCCTTTGCGGAGGCCGCAGTCCCGATGATTCCTTTCGTTCGCCACACCCTTGCCGGCCTGCTGCTCGGCCTCTGTTGCGCGATCGCGATGCCAGCTTGTGCGGCGACCCTGGGCAAGGCGGATGCAGATGTCCTGCGTCGCGACATCGACGCGATGATGGCTGCGTACGAGCAGGGCGATGTCGAAGCGCTGCTGGGCAAGACGCATCCGTCGTTGTTCAAATTGGTGGGCGATCGCGATGCATTCTCGCGGACGGCACAGCAGGCGCTCGATCAGCTCGAAGCCCAGGGCGTGCGTTTCGTGAGTTCGGAGACGGGTGATCCGAGCGACACCTATCCCGCCGGTGACGAGGAAGTCTGCTTCGTCCCCCGCAAGTCCATTCTCGAGGTCCAGGGCCGGCGCATGAAGAGCAGTACCTTCATGATCGCCATCCGCCCGGTCGGCGGCGGCGAGTGGACGTATCTCGACGGATCCGGCATGCGTGGGAACCCGCAGATGCTGTACACGCTGCTGCCGGCGCTTTCGCGCGATGTTCCGCTGCCTCCGATCAGCTTCGATGCTGTTGAAGAGTGACGCGCAGCCACGTTCCTTATCGAAATGCGCAATGCGGCATGTCCCTAGTTCTGCGTACGCACGCATCATCGAATTGACGAACCGTGTATCTGCGCGAAACGCGATAGGAAAATTCAATCCAAAAAGTTGACGCGCGTTATGACTGACGAAAATCACGTCGGAATAACATGCATCGGCCACTTGGCGCATGCCGGTCGGCGCGAACCCCGTGCAGTTCTGCGCCATGACTCGATTGGATGGACGGCCTGCCCGGTGGTGACAGGTGGTTTCGCCGCAGCGCGCGGTTGCGCCGTGATCGGCGAGCATCAAATCGAATGTTCATTTCCGAACCTACAAGGAGCCGTAGATCATGAACACGTTACGCTTGCACCAGCGCCCGCATGGCCGCCGCTTCCTCGGTGCGCTGGTCCTGGCCTTTTTGTTCGCTCCGCTGGGCGCGATCGCGCAGAGTGCAGAGGTGAAGAACGTCGATGCCCCGGCGAGCGAGGGGCCCGATCCGTTCGAGAAGCCCGAACAGCGCGAGCAGGTGGCGCCGTTGCGCTGGGTCGAGGACGATACCGGCGGTACGGTGAAGGGCGCCAGCGCCAGGATTGCCGAGAGGAAGGCTGCGCCCGGCATGGCCGCAGGCGGCGCTGCTGGTGCGAATGCCAAGGCGCGCGCGAAAGCCGCGTTTCCCGCCGCCTGGGCCGAACTCGAGGCGATGGACCGGATGATCGAGAACGGCGAGGTCAACGTCGATGCGCTGGCCAACAACCGGCAGCTCAATACCCGTCAGTTCACGACCCTGGGCACCGCCGGGGTCTTCACCCGCTATTCCGGCAACGTCAACACCCAGATGTGGCAGTTCGCGCCCTGGAACAAGATCGGCAAGCTCTACTTCGTCACGCCGAGCGGCGCGAGCAGCTACTGCACCGCCAATGTCATCAGCCAGCGCAACATCATCGTCACGGCGGCGCACTGCCTGTACACCCGCGGCCAGGGCTGGCATCGCAACTTCCGTTTCGTGCCTGCCGATCGCTTCGGCGTGGCGCCGTACGGTGTCTATGGCTGGCAGTCGGCCGGTGTCATGACCAACTGGATCACCGTCGGTGGGCGGCGCTGGGACGTCGGCATGATCCGCCTGAGCAACAACCTGAGCACCGGCATTCCGGTCAGCAGCTATGTGGGCTGGCTGGGCCGGGCATGGGACCAGCCGTACATCATGAACCTGCACTCGGTCGGCTATGCCAGCAACCTGAGCACCCAGTACACCCACATCTGCACGGCGGAAAGCTTCAACGGTGGATTGGACGTTCTCGCCAAGGGCTGCGACATGACCTACGGCAGCAGCGGCGGCGGCTGGTTGCTGCGCTATCACCCCTACTCGAACACGCAGAACATCGTCACTGGCGTGACCAGTGGTCCTTACCCGGGTGGGTTTGGTACGACCTTCGTCGGGCCGCGCTTCAGTTCGGCCAATTTCGTGCCGCTCTGCAGTTTCTACGGCTGCTGATTGCCGTCGGCGGATTGCAGAATCCAGTCGATGCCGTGGCGTTCCGCTCATGCGGAGCGCCACGGCGTTTTCAGCGGCACCCTCGTCGTCGATCCGTTCGGGAATGCCGATCGCTGCGACTGATCTGCCTTGCGCGTCCATTGACGCAGATCGACCCCCGTTCCAGACTCGCCGCCTGCCCGAGATGGGCCTCGTCGCGATGGTGCCTGGAGAACGGATGAACGCTGAAAGCCTGGAAACATCGATCCTGCAACTGACCGATACTCCCGGGTCGCGCGATGCGCTCATCGAGAGACTGCCGGGATTCCGGGTCGCGATTCCGCTGGACAAGGGATTGGAGAACGGCGTGCTGCCGCCCGGCTTCAAGCCGCTGACGCTGAATGCGCCGCAGGGTTTCCCGGTGCTGGCGACCTTCACCACGCCGGACAAGGCCGCGCCGTGGATCAAGCAGCAGCCTGCGTTCCAGCATGCGCTGGTGACCGAGTTTGCGTGGGCGCTGGGCATCACGCGGCCGCCGTTCGGCATCGCCGTGAATCCGGGTTACCAGCACTCGCTCCTGCTGACGCCCGCTGAAGTCCAGGCGCTTGCGGAACGGCAGCAGGCCGCGACCTGAGTTTTTCATTCGATGCAGGCGCATCGCAGGCACTGTCCGGAATGCGCCAGCCATGGCGATACACTTCCGGTGCGCGAAGGATCCGCCGCGCCTCGCGCTGCGCGCATGGTCACCGGAGAGTGATGTGCGCGAACGTCCGCGGCGAACAACAAGGAGTGTGAAGACATGAAGGCAAGCATCTTGGCCGGCATCATGGCGGTGGCGTTCGGCGTGGGCATGGCGTCCAGCGGTCAGGCGCAGGCGAGCGGATTCGGCTATTGCGGCCCGGAGAACCAGGGGCAGACCAGGGAGCACATCCTGTACCACTCGAACGGGATGATCAGCGCGTACTTCCAGTTCATGTGCAACAACGGCCAGTGGGAAGAAGTGGCGCGCTGGTACTGCGATTCGCGCGGGCAGTGCATCAACCTGTCCTGATGCCATTCGATGCGTGACGGGACAGCCTCGCCCGGCGGGGCTGTCCCTTTCCATGTCGCCGCGTCTTCGCGGCAGGGCGGTGGGTGGTGGAGAATGGCCGCAACCCTCGATGCCCCACGCCGACCATGCACCACGCCGAACACTATCGCGCGATCTTCGATTTCATCGACGGCATCGGCTTGCCGATCCGCGAGTCGGCCTTGCCCGAGGGCACGTTCCTGCCGGGTGTCGAACTGCGCGAGGGCGGGATCCTGGTCGATCCTGCGCGCCTGATGTGGCCGGGCGACCTGCTGCACGAGGCCGGGCACCTGGCGGTGCTGCCGTCGCGGGTGCGGCACATCGCGGAAGAGGACCAGCCCAACGCCGCCGATGCGGCGCATGCGGGCGAATTGGAGGCGATGGCGTGGGCGTATGCGGCCACGCATGCGCTGGACATTCCCGTGGACGTGTTGATCCACGAGGGCGGTTATCTCGGCCGTTCGCGCGACCTGCTGCAGATGTATGCGTTCGGTGTCTATCCCGGGCTGCGCGGGCTGTGCGATGCAGGCCTCGCCGCTGCGCCGGGCTTCACGCCGGACTGCGGCGAGGTGCGTTATCCGCGCATGCTGAAGTGGCTGCGGGACTGAACGAGTCGAGCAGACTGATGCCGGTCAATCCGCATCGCAGTTGCCGAGGAACTGGCTGATCGAGGTCCCGGCCAGGCCCGGCAGCGAATGCCAGCACGGCTGGCCTTCGCGGCACTGCGTCATCTGCGCCCAGTGCGTGACCTGCAACTGGGTGCTGCCGGTGGCCATCTGCATCTGGAAGACGGGGCCCGTCTGATCCTCGATCACCTTGCCGATGCCGGTGGTGAGCGTCGGCGAGCCGCTGCCGCCGGTGGTATTGAAGGTGAGATAGACCTGTCCGTCGGGCGTGATCGAGCCGACGAGGTACTGGCATTGCGGGGCCTGGTCGTCGAGCTGCGCGACCACCGGGCCGAAGACGTAGCCGTTCTCGAAGCGTTCGATGTGCCAGACCGTCTGGTCGCTGACCTGGCTGGCGCCGGCGGGATCGCTGGTGCGCCAGCGATAGGCGGGCAGTCCGGCCTGCGGGACGTACCAGTAGGTGCCGCCGTCGGCGGCGAGCCAGGCCCAGCGCTGCGAAGGCGAGGGAGCGTCGGCGGTCGTGGTGCCGGCGGCCATCGAGGCCTGGATGACCAGCAGGACGCCCAGCAAGGCAGCCAAGCCGAGGCCGCGTGCGAGTGGATGTTGCATATCGCGACTCCTTGCGACCGATGCGGTGCGGAGCCGCCAGTCTGGCGCGCGCCCTGGCGGCGCGCACCTCGCTGATCAGACAGTGTGGTCGCTGGCGTGCCGCGCGAGACGGCACGGTGTCGCTTGAGGGCGTCGTTTACTTGACGCGTTCGACCTTGGCCTTGGTGTTGTAGCCCTTCACGCCCATGTACCAGACATTGCCGATCATCGCCGGCTTGAGCGTGACTTCCGGGTTCTGCAGGCGCACGCCGCCCAGCTCGGCATCGTCGACCTGGCGCCAGACGTGCCCGTTCTCCAGCGTGTATTCGCGGCCCCGTCGGAAGCCGCGGAATTCGCCCTGCAGGCGACCGGTGATCGGTTCCAGCGACCCGAAGTGGAAGAAGCCGCGGTTGTCGTCCTCCACCTTCTTCTTCGCTTCGGACGCGGCTTCGGTGGCGGCGGTGTCGATCTTGCGTCCGAGCCAGGTGTTCAGCTTCGCCAACTCCTCGGCGGACAGCTTGTCCAGACCGGCGGCCTTGAACTCCTCGGGCGTCATGTCCTGTTCGATGGGCTTGCGCGCCAGTGCATCCGGCGAGAACGCGAAGGCGGCGAGCAGGGCGAGCGGCAGCAGCGGGCGAAGCATGGACATCGGTCTGTTCCTCGGGGCGGGTCCTCGCTAGTGTAGGCATTCCCCCAGACGATTGAACACGCGTGTCCGCTCCCGTTCCGACATCGCCGGACACCTCGCTGGCCGCATTGACGGCGCTGCCGGCTGTGGCGGCGATGGCGCCGACGTGGCGCGAGGCGCTGGCCGAGGCCGCGCCGTCCGCCGATGCGCCAGCGGAGGCCCTGCCGGCCGCACTGCCCGACACCCTCGACGCACTGGCGCGGCTGAACGCCGAAGGCGACGTGGTGCTGGCGACGCTGCTGCACGACCTGCCGGACTGGCGGGCGCGGATCGAGCCGCAACTGGCGAAGCGCTGGCCCACGGTCGCTACGCTGCTGGAAGGCCAGCGCGCCGCCGCACAGGTCTGGACCCTGCATGCCGAAGCCGCCGGCGGGCGCAACGCCGAGGGCCTGCGCCGGCTGCTGCTGGTGATGGTGAAGGACCTGCGCGTGGTGCCGGTCCTGCTGGCGCGCCAGCTCGCGCTGATGCGCGATGCCGCCAGCCGGCCCGAGGCCGAGCGCCGTGCGCTGGCCAGGCTGACCCGCGACATCCACGCGCCGCTGGCGAACCGGCTGGGCATCTGGCAGTTGAAGTGGGAGCTCGAAGACCTCGCGCTGCGCCACCTCGAACCCGACACCTACAAGCGGATCGCGCGCTGGCTGGACGAGAAGCGCGGCGATCGCGAGCGTTACATCGAGCAGGTCAAGCGCGACCTGGGCGAGGCGATGCGCGCGCAGGGCATCGACGCCGAGATCGCGGGGCGGCCCAAGCACATCAACAGCATCTGGAAGAAGATGCAGAAGAAGGGCGTGCCGATCGGCGAACTCTACGACCTGCGTGCGGTGCGGGTGATGGTGAAGGACGTGCCGTCCTGCTACGCCGCGCTGGGCGCGGTGCATGCGCTGTGGACGCCGATCCCCAGCGAGTTCGACGACTACATCGCGCGGCCCAAGAGCAACGATTACCGCTCGCTGCACACCGCCGTGGTCGGCCCCGAGGGCAAGACCCTGGAAGTGCAGATCCGCACCCACGACATGCACGCGCAGGCCGAACTGGGCGTGGCCGCGCACTGGCGCTACAAGGAAGGCCGCAGCGCGCCCGCCGATGCCGGCCTGGACCGCAAGATCGAGTGGATGCGCCGCCTGCTGGAAGGTGCGCGTGAAGACGCCGCCGAACCCGGGGGCGAGGCCGCTGGCCGCGACGACGCGCTGCATGCCGCGTTCGACAGCGAACTGATCGAAGACCGCATCTACACGCTGACGCCGCAGGGCGACGTGATCGACCTGCCGGTGGGCGCCACGCCGCTGGACTTCGCCTACCACGTGCACACGATGGTCGGTCACCGCTGCCGGGGCGCGAAGGTCGATGGCCGCATCGTGCCGCTGGATTACCGACTGCAGAGCGGGCAGCGCGTGGAGATCCTCACCGCCAAGACCGCGGAGCCGCGTCGCGACTGGCTGGTGGTGGCGAACGGCTTCCTCGCCAGCGGACGTTCGCGCGACAAGGTGCGCGCGTGGTTCCACAAGCTGGACCGCGCGCGCAACGTGCAGGCCGGCAAGGACCTGCTCGACAAGGAGCTGCGCCGCCTCTCGCTGCTGCACGCGGACCTGACGCCGCTGCTGGCGAAGTTCAACGTGCCGGGCGTGGACGACCTGTACGTGATGGTCGCGCTGGGCGACGCCGGACCGCACCAGATCGGCCGCGCACTGCTCGATCACGAGCGCAGCCGCCAGGAGGTCGCCGCCGCGCCCGCCGAGCCCGCGCGCGGCGAACTGGCCCGCCCACTGAAGGCCCTGTTGCCCAAGCCGCCGCCCAGTTCGGCGTTCACCGTGGTGGGTGTGGGCAACCTGCTGGTGCAGATCGCGCGCTGCTGCCAGCCGCTGCCGGGCGAGCCGATCGCCGGCTACCTGACCAAGGGCCGCGGGGTCAGCGTGCATCGCGCCGACTGCGCGGCGTTCCTGCGCCTGTCGACCCAGCAGCCGGACCGCGTGCTGCCGGTGGAGTGGGGGCGCAGCGGCGGTGGGTACGCGGTGGACGTGGCCGTGGACGCCGTCGACCGGCGCTGGCTGCTCAAGGACCTGACCAACCTGATCGCGCAGGACGACGCCCACGTGCTGTCGATGCACAGCGATGGACTGGAAGGCAATCGGGTGCGCCTGCGGATGCGCCTGCGCGTGCGCGACCACGAACAGCTGGCCCGCCTGCTCGGGCGCATCGACAGCCTGCCCGGCGTGGAGGAAGTGCGGCGCGCGTGACGGACACATGGCATCCGTCATTCGATTGTCATGTTCCAGCGCGATGCTGCGATCAGTCCAAAAAGAGAGCGCGCAGACTTCAACCAGAACCTCCAGACAGTCGCCGTTCCCCACGCCGAACCTCCCGGCGCGGCGAATACGGCCGCAGGCATCCTCTTCATGCTGCTGCTGGTCGTCCTCTTCTTCGTGTTGCCCATCCTTGGAGAGCGCTGGCGCCGCCGCCGGACCTTCCTCAAGACACGACGACGCCTCATCGACACCTACGTGTTTCCGCCCGAGGTCCTTGACGCGCTGCGCCGGACCTGGCCCGAGCTCCGGGACTGGCAGGTCGCCATGACGCAGCGGGCCCTGCGCAGCTTCTTCATCGCCCATCTCGACGCCGGCCCGGACAAGGTGCTGGCCATGCCCTCGAAGGCCGCCGACGCACTTTGGCATGCCTTCATCCTCGACACCCGCGCCTATCACGCCTTCTGCGACAGCGCCTTCGGTCGATACTTCCATCACCTTCCCGAGTACCGCGTGGCGGATGGCCCTGCGTCGCGCTCCGCGTCCGCCGTGGACACGCTATGGCGATCGACCTGCGAGCAGGCGGGCATCGACCCGCGCAGCGCCACGCGCCTGCCGATCCTGTTCGAACTGGATCGACTGCTGCGCCTGCCGGATGCGCCGCGCCATGATCCCGCTGCGCTGAGCCGCAGCTACAGCGGGCGACGTGGCCGCTTCGACTTCGTGCTGGAGATCGACCTGGCGGGCTGCGCGGGCGATGGATCGGAGGGTGGCGATGGTGGCTGCAGCGGGGGATGCGGCGGCGATTGAATCCGGTGGACAGCAGCGACCGAGTGGATGCGCCAGGCGCGCATGGCGCAGCGCGGATTCCGATGCGCGATCACGAACGCACACGACGACAAGAGGGGAATGACGCATGGACAAGACGCAGATGTTGCTCTTCGCCACCACGGCCCTGGCGCTTCTCGTGCTGGTGGCGGGCTGGCGCATCCGGCAAAAGCGCCGGCGCCTGCGCTGGAGCCGGGAGTGGTTCATCCGGGAATACGCGTTTCCGTCGCATCTGGACGACAGCCTGCGCCGCGAGTATCCGATGCTCACGCGCGAGCAGTTGCCGCTGGTCCATCGCGCGATGCGCAGCTATTTCGCCTGCTGGCTGCAGGCCGGCTTTCGTCCGGTGGCCATGCCGTCGCGGCTGGTCGACGCCTACTGGCATGCCTTCATCCTCGACACGCGCGCCTATGCCGCCTTCTGCACCAGCGCATTCGGCCGCTTCTTCCACCATGTGCCCGCCGCGCTGGCCACGCAGGCCAGCGGGATGGGCGAGGCGATGCAGCGCACCTGGCGCCTGTGCTGCGCGCAGGAAGGCATCGTGCACGGCGCCGTGGCCGGCGTGCCGCTGCTGTTCCTGATCGACGAACGCATCGGCATTCCCGAGGCGATGCGTCACGACATCGACGCGCTGCGCAAAGCCTCGGCGGACGGCAGCGCCTGCTCCAGTGGCTGCGGCGGCGGCAACCATCGGGACAACGACGGTCATGGCGACAGTGACGGCGGCGGCAGCGATGGCGGCGACGGCGGTGGTGGTGGTTGCGGCGGCGACTGACGTCGCTTCGGGCTATGCTGCAGCGGTGAATCGCGAACGCCGCACCACGACGACAGCGCACCCACGCAGGCCCCGCTGGCCCTGGGTCCTGGCGGGTGTCGCGCTGGTGCTCGTGGCGGTGTTCGTCCTGGTCTCGCGTGGTTCTTTGGGCGAGCGCCTGTGGCCCGAGGCGGAAGCCGAGACCCTGCGCCGGCAGGCGGATGCCGCGCTCGCACGGGGGCATCTGACCGCCGTCGACGGTAGCGGTGCGCGCGAACTCTACGAAGCGGCGATGGCGATCGACCCGGACCGCGCCGAATCGCGCGCCGGGCTGTCGCGCGTGGCGGAGGCCGCGCTGCGGCGTGCGTCGGGCGAGCTTGCGCAAGGCGATGTCGAAGCGGCAGAACGGTCGCTGGCCCTGGCGCGATCCCTGTCCGCACCGCGCGCCGGCACGGATGCGCTGGCCGAGCAGTTGCGTCGCCGCGCGCTGGCGGTGGCCGGCATCGACGCGATGCTGCGCGAGGCCGAACAGGCCGCCGAACAGGGCCGGTTCGACGGCGACCCGCGCGCGGCGCTGCCGCTGTACCGGCGCATCCTCGAACTCCAGCCCGGCCACCTGCGGGCGCTGGAAGGGCGCGAAGACGCGCTGTCGGCGCTGCTCGCGCAGGCCGGTGAAGCCCTGCGGCGCGAGGATACGGCCACGGCCTCGGCGCGTATCGCGGTGGCGCGCGAGTACGACCCGGGTCATGCCGATCTGCCCGAAATGCAGGAGCTGCGGGTGCGCGTCGCCGACACCCTGCGTCGTCGCGGCGACCGTGCCCTGCGCGACGGCCGCGCCGATCGCGCCACCGAGGCCTATCGACGCTGGCGCGATGCCGGCGTGGACACCGAGGCCGCGAACGGCGCGCTTGCCGAAGTGGCCGCGCTGCATCTGGCGCGGATGCGCGTGGCGCTGGCGGCGGGGCGCATCG
>DASWYO010000029.1:0-2199 GCA_036404915.1 Lysobacteraceae bacterium | reverse complement strand
GTGCCTGCGCGCAGCCGGGACAATAGGCGTCTTTCCGGCTGCCCAGGACCCCCCGATGCCCATCGTCCGCATGACCGACCTCGACCTGACCGGCAAGCGCGTGCTGATCCGCCAGGATCTGAACGTGCCGATCGACGCAGGGCGGATCACCTCCGAGCAGCGCATCACCGCGTCGCTGCCCACGCTGAAGCTGGCGCTGCAGAAGGGCGCGGCCGTGATGGTCACGTCGCACCTGGGTCGCCCGAAGGAAGGCGTGTGGAGCGAAGCCGACTCACTGGCGCCGGTCGCTGCGCGCCTGTCCGAGCTGCTCGGCGTGGACGTGCCGCTGGTGAAGGACTGGGTTGAGGGCGTCGACGTGCAGCCGGGCCAGGTCGTCCTGCTCGAGAACTGCCGCATGAACGTCGGCGAGGGCAAGGACGACGAAGCGCTCTCGAAGCAGTACGCCGCGCTGTGCGACGTCTTCGTCATGGACGCATTCGGCACCGCCCACCGCGCACAGGCCTCTACCCATGGCGTGATCCGCTTCGCGGCCATCGCCGCCGGCGGTCCGCTGCTGATGGCCGAACTGGACGCGCTGGACAAGGCGCTGGCCAACCCCGCACGTCCGCTGCTCGCCATCGTGGCCGGCAGCAAGGTGTCCACCAAGCTCGAACTGCTGACCAGCCTGGTCGGCAAGGTCGACCAGCTGATCGTCGGCGGCGGCATCGCCAACACCTTCATCGCCGCCGAAGGCCATGCAGTGGGCAAGTCGCTGTACGAAGCGGACCTGATCGATACCGCGAAGAAGATCGACGCCGATGCGAAGTCGCGCGGCGCCGACATCCCGCTGCCTTCCGACGTCGTGGTCGCGACGGCCTTCTCGGCCGATGCGCCGGCGACGGTCAAGGCAGTGGATGCCGTGGCGGCGGACGACCTCATCCTCGACATCGGCCCGGAGACCGCGCAGCGCTACGCCGAGCTCATCAAGTCCGCCGGCACGGTGGTCTGGAATGGCCCGGTGGGCGTGTTCGAATTCGACGCCTTCGGCAAGGGCACGGAAACGCTGGCGAGCGCGATCGCGCAGTCGGCGGCGTTCTCCATCGCCGGTGGCGGCGACACGCTGGCGGCGGTCGACAAATACGGCATCGCCGACGACGTCAGCTACATCTCCACCGGTGGCGGCGCGTTCCTGGAATTCCTGGAAGGCAAGACGTTGCCCGCCGTCGCCGCCCTGGAGGCGCGCGGCGCGTGAGCCGTCCCACGCTGTTCTTCGATCTCGACGGCACGCTGATCGATTCCGCCATCGGCATCACCCGCTGTGTCGCGCATGCGCTGACGCAGCTCGAGCATCCGGTGCCTACCGACGCCGAGCTGCGTGGCTGGATCGGTCCGTCGCTGCGTACCAGTTTCATGCCGCTGCTGGGTGATCAGGCCAAGGTCGAAGCCGCGATCGAACACTATCTCGAACGCTTCGAGTCGCATGGCTGGCTCGAGCACCAGGTCTACGCCGGCATCGGCGAAGCGATCGAAGCCTTGCACGCGGACGGCCACCGACTGGCCGTGGTCACCGCGAAGAACGAACCGCATGCGCGCAAGATCCTCGCGCACCTGCCGTTCGGCCATCGCTTCGAGGAGATCATCGGCGCCACCGCCGACGGCCGCCTGAGCCACAAGGCGGATCTCATCGGTGAAGCCCTTCGCCGGCTCGCGCTGACGCCGGAGGCTTGCTGGATGATCGGCGACCGCCGCATGGATATCGAAGGCGCGCGCCACCACGGCATGCGCAACGTGGGCGTGCTGTGGGGCTTCGGTGGCGAGCAGGAACTGCGTGATGCGGGCGCGGATCATCTGGCGAAATCGCCTGCACAACTGGCGCCGCTGTTCGCCTGAGTGACGCGATCAAACGCGCGTTTCATCCGATGCGTTTGCGCAGTCGGGTGTGCGCGCGCAACATCCCGCCATTCCGCTCAGACCAAAAAAATACCAGTAGCGCGGCGCGGCCCGATCGCGTGGAAGTGCTTGAAAACAGCGGTTTCGATCCGCATGCGACAACATCCCGCATGCTGTCCCGGGACATCATGCGGGCATGATGATCGCCGGTCGTTGCGGCGTTCAATCGCTGTGGTAGCGTTTGCGGCGATTTCAGGGAATCCGCACCATGACCGAACGCCAGCGCCGTACCAAGATCCTCGCCACCCTCGGACCGGCGACGGACCCGCC
>DASWYO010000028.1:0-3218 GCA_036404915.1 Lysobacteraceae bacterium | reverse complement strand
CGGCAGATGAAGGCCGAGCGCGAGAAGCGCGCCAACATCCTCGAGGCCGAGGGTCTGCGGCAGTCGGCGATCCTCAAGGCCGAGGGCGAGAAGCAGTCGGCCATCCTCTCGGCCGAAGGCGACAAGGAGGCCGCGTTCCGTCAGGCCGAAGCGCGCGAACGCCTGGCCGAGGCCGAGGCCAACGCCACCCGGATGGTGTCGGAGGCGATCGCCGGCGGCAACGTGCAGGCGATCAACTACTTCGTCGCGCAGAAGTACATCGAGGCGTTCCGGGATCTGGCGCAGGCCCCGAACCAGAAGTTCGTGATGATGCCGATGGAGTCGTCCGGGATCATCGGCTCGCTCGGCGGCATCGCCGAGCTGGCGAAGGAAGCCATGGGCAAGGCGTCGGCGAAGGGGAACTGACGATGCGCTGGGACGTGTTTGCATGGGCAGCGTTCGCGCTGCTGCTGTTCGCCGCCGAGGCGATGGCGCCCGGCGCCTTCATGCTGTGGCTGGGCTTCGCCGCGGCGGCGGTGTTCCTGGGCGTGCTGCTGGTGCCGGGCATCCCGCTGCTGGTGCAGGTGGCGGCGTTCGTCGCGCTGAGCTTCGTGTCGATCCAGGTCTACCGGCGCTGGTTCCGCAACCGCGAGCGTCCCAGCGACCAGCCCGCGCTGAACCGGCGCACGGCGGCGCTGGTCGGGCGGGTGGTGCCGCTGGAGCGCGCCATCGTCGAAGGCCGCGGACGCGTGCAGATCGCCGACGCCTACTGGGACGTCGCCGGCCCCGACCTGCCGGCCGGTACGCCGGTGCGGATCGTCGGCGGCGACGCCATGACCCTGCAGGTCGAAGCGGCCGCGCATACCGGCGCGTAGGGGCGCGCCGGTCTGGGATAATGCCGGTCCCCACGCAGGCAGGCTTCCCATGACGCACAAGACCATCCTCAACGACACCCATCGCGCGCTCGGCGCCAAGATGGTCGACTTCGGCGGCTGGGACATGCCGATCCACTACGGCTCGCAGATCGACGAGCACCACCAGGTGCGCCGCGATGCCGGCATGTTCGACGTCAGCCACATGACCGTGGTGGACCTCAACGGCGCGCGCACCCGCGAGTTCCTGCGCCATCTGGTCGCCAACAACGTTGACAAGCTGCAGAAGCCGGGCAAGGCGCTGTACACCGCGATGCTCAACGAGCGCGGCGGCGTGATCGACGACCTGATCGTCTACTTCATGTCCGAGGACTGGTTCCGACTGGTGGTCAACGCGTCCACCCGCGACAAGGACCTGGCGTGGATCGGCGAGCAGGCCCGGGCGTTCGGCGTCGAGGTGAAGGAGCGTCCCGAGTTCGGCATGGTCGCGGTGCAGGGTCCGACCGCGCGCGACAAGGTGATCGGCCTGCTGCGCGAGGACGACCGCGCGCCGGTGTCCAAGCTGGCGCGCTTCTCCGCCCGCGCCGCGCAGACCACGGACGGCGTGGACGTGTTCGTCGCCCGCACCGGCTACACCGGCGAGGACGGCTTCGAGGTGATCGTGCCGGAAGCGCAGACCGTCGCGTTCTGGAACGCGCTGCTGGCGGCGGGCGTGAAGCCGGCCGGCCTCGGCGCGCGCGACACCCTGCGGCTGGAAGCCGGCATGAACCTGTACAGCCAGGACATGGACGAGGACGTGTCGCCCTTCGAAGCCGCGCTGGCCTGGACCGTCTCGCTGGACGAGGGCCGCGACTTCATCGGCCGCACCGCCTTGGAAGCCCAGCAGGCGTCCGGCAGCGCGCGCCAGATGGTCGGACTGGTGATGGACGAGAAGGGCGTGCTGCGCCACGGCCAGAAGGTGCTCACCGCGGGCGGCGAGGGTGAAATTCTTTCCGGCACGTTCTCGCCGACCATCGGCAAGGCGATCGCCTTCGCCCGCATCCCCGCCGGCGAGCCCGGCGACGTCCGCGTCGACATCCGCGGCAAGGAAGTCCCGGTGCGCGTGGTCAAGTTCCCCTTCGTCCGCGACAACACCGTCCAGCCCGGCATCTGACCTTTCCGCTTCCGCTTCGCTAGACTTTCCCAACCCCCCACGCACTGCGCGACAGGAGTCATCCCGATGAGCGAGATCCCCGGCGACCTCAAGTTCCTCAAATCCCACGAATGGGTCCGTGCCGAAGGCAACGGCCGCGCCACCGTCGGCATCTCCGACCACGCCCAGGGCCTGCTCGGCGACCTGGTGTACGTGGAGCTGCCGAACGTCGGCGACACGGTCGAGGCCGGCAACGCCTGCGCGGTGGTGGAATCGGTGAAGGCGGCGTCCGACGTGTACGCGCCGGTCAGCGGCAAGGTGATCGAGGTCAACGCCGCGCTGGCCGACAAGCCGGAGACCATCAACGAGGACGCCTACGGCGACGGCTGGCTGTTCGTGGTGGAGATCGCCGACGCCGACCAGCTCAACGAACTGCTCGAGCCCGACGCCTACGCCGAACTGCTGGAAGACGAAGAGCACTGACGCTTCGTTCTCTCGCCGGAACACCCGGAACCCGCGGCGGAAACGCCGCGGGTTTTTTCGTTGTCGACATCGGCGACGACGCGCGCGGACGGCGAGCGCGCGCGGAAAAGTTCGCGCAGTTTTCGCGCAAACGCGCTTGTGCGACGCGAAATCCGGCGGCCTTCGACAAACGAATGCACAACGGCGATGCGCGTCGCGCGCATGCGTTGTCGATGCGGAGTGAAGATCATCGATGCATCGCGCGCGCGCATCGATGGAATGCTGCAAGCCGCACCAATGCTTGCGCGCAGGCGATGCGCGTCGCGCATGCATGCGCGTGTCGCATGCGTGCGGTGCGTCGATGGATGCCGCGATCGGTACGTCGCGCGAGCGTGTCGGCGGAGCGCTGAAAAAAAACTTCGCGAAAGATTGTTGACACCCGAAAAAAGCGTGATTAGGTTTCGCCCAGCAGACATTCCCTGCAGAAGCAAGTGAGCGAGCAGAGCGCAAGAGCCGACGGCAAGACACGCAATTCCACCCGAGGCAACGAACGGTGGAGGCAGGCAACCCGTCCCTCAGGCGAAAGCGAACTTCCCGGCTTCCGGCGGTGTCCACTCCGAAGCCTGCCGCGTATCGCGCCGCAGGTTTTTTCGTGGGAAGGGAAGGTCCCGGCCGATGCGGCGCCCGTCGCGCGCATCGGTGAAGCATCCGTTCCGGCGCGCCTGGCGCGCCGGCGGTCGATCGCAGGTCCGATACCTGCGGCGTCTTTCGTA
>DASWYO010000027.1:0-1904 GCA_036404915.1 Lysobacteraceae bacterium | reverse complement strand
GACGATATCCGCCGGACGGCGGGCGAACAGGCCCACGCTGACGACGCCGGGGATCTGGTTGATCTCGCGTTCCATCGCCACCGGGTCGGTGATCGACAGGTTGTGGATGTCCAGGATCAGGTTGCCGTTGTCGGTCACCGTACCGTCGCGCCAGACCGGCTGGCCGCCGGTCAACGCCAGGATCTCGCGCGCGACCAGGCTGCGCGCCATCGGGATGACCTCCACCGGCAGCGGGAACTTGCCGAGCACCGGCACCTGCTTGCTCGGGTCGACGATGCAGACGAACTGCTTGCTGGCCTCGGCGATGATCTTCTCGCGCGTCAGCGCGGCGCCGCCGCCCTTGATCAGGCGCTTGTGCGGGTCGCATTCGTCGGCGCCGTCCACGTACAGCGACAGCGTGCCGGTGTGGTTGAGGTCGAGCACTTCGATGCCGTGCTGCTTCAGCCGCGCGGTGCTTTGCTCGGAACTGGAGACCGCGCCCTTGATGCGGTCCTTGATGCCCGCCAGCGCATCGATGAAAAAGGCGACGGTGGAGCCGGTGCCCACGCCGACGATCATGCCGTCCTCGACGAACTCGATGGCCTTTTCGCCGGCCAGGCGCTTTGCTTCGCTCATGGGAATTTCGGTATCAGGGAGGGAGAAAGGGGTTCACTCGAGCGCGAGCAGGAATTTCCACTGCGCGGCGGTGACCGGCAACACGGACAGCCGGTTGCCGCGCTGGATCAGTGCGAAGCCTTCGCCGAGGTCGTCGCCATGCTGCTTGATCTCGTCGAGCGTGATCGTGCGCTTGAGCTTGCGGTCGAACTTCACGTCCACCAGCGACCAGCGCGGTTCCTCGCGCGTGCTCTTGGGGTCGTAGTAATCGGACTTCGGATTGAACTGGGTGTCGTCCGGATAGGTCGCCGTCGCCACCGTGGCGGTGCCGACGATGCCGGGTTCCTTGCAGTTGGAGTGGTAGAACAGCACGCCGTCGCCGACCTGCATGGCGCGCATGAAATTGCGCGCCTGGTAGTTGCGCACGCCGTTCCACGGCTCCGTGCCGACCTTCTTCAGGTTGTCGATCGAGAAGGTGTCCGGCTCCGACTTCATCAGCCAGTAGTGCTTGCGTGCGGTCATTGCGGGAGTTCCAGCGGAACGGCGGAGGGAGTCAGGGTGTCGCGTTCGGTGCAGATCGCATCCAGCGGTACGTCCCAGGCCTGGGCGCCGACCGAGGCCACGCGTTGCGCCTCGAAACCGACACCGACGAGCCAGGGTGGCGCAGGGTGTTGCAGCCGCGACGCTAGCGTGCGGTCGTACCAGCCACCGCCCATGCCGAGGCGGTGGCCCGCGCCGTCGAAGCCCACCAGCGGCACGGCGATCAGCGCCATCTCGCTCGCGGAGAGCCCGGAGCGCGGATCGATGTCGGGTTCGGGAATGCCGTAGCGGTTGGTCACCAGGTCGCCACCGGGACGCCACGGCGCGAAGCGCAGGGTCTCGTCCTCGGCCAGCACCGGCAGGCAATAGACCACGCTCTTTGGCAGGCGCAGTTGCCAGCTGTGCAGCCCGATCTCCCCATCCATCGCCCAGTAGCCGGCCACATGGCCGTTCGATGGCGCGAACGGCAGCGCCAGCAGGCGCGCGGCGAGGGCATCGGCCCCGGCGATGCGTTCGGCGGCGGAGATGGCCTTACGGCGAGCGCGCAGGTCGCGACGCAGCGCATCGCGCTGTGCCGTCATGATCGCAGGGGGGAGTGGGTGGGCATGCGCGAATTTTACGGCATGCGCCCCGGCGTTGCCGGGGTGGGACCGCGGGAGCGGCGTCAGTCACGGCCCTTGGCGTCGGGTCCCCGGTGCAATCGGCTTCGTTTCGAAGTCATCCCGCTCAAGGGCGGGTGCAACAGGACCGGCCGGGTCGCGGCTGATGCC
>DASWYO010000026.1:0-70641 GCA_036404915.1 Lysobacteraceae bacterium | reverse complement strand
CGGGCAAGGTGCTGGCGGCGATCCACGTGAGCCCGGAGGCGGCCTGCGGCGGCGCGATCGCGATGCTGCGCGAGGGCGACGTGATCGCGATCGACGCGGAAGCGGGCACGATGCAGGCGCTGGTGGACGAGGCCGAGTGGTTCGTGCGCGAGCCGGTGCGACCCGACCTCGCCGCCAGTGCGCATGGCACCGGCCGGGAACTGTTTGCGATGATGCGGCGCGCGACCCCCTCCGCCGAACGCGGCGCCTGCGCGCTGTTCGCAGACGAGTCGTTCGACGATGACGAAGAGCTGAGCGCATGAACCCCGAACACCTGCAACGCATCGACGCCATCCTGCGCGCCGCGCCGGTCGTGCCGGTGCTCGCCATCGACGACCTCGACGATGCCGTGCCGCTCGCGCGCACCCTCGTCGAGGCAGGACTGCCCGTCCTCGAAGTCACCCTGCGCACGCCGGTCGCGCTCGACGCCATCCGCCGCATGCGCGACGTGCCCGGCGCCATCGTCGGCGCCGGCACCGTGCTGAGTGCGCAAGATCTCGCCGCCATCGAAGCGGCAGGCGCGATGTTCGCGATCTCGCCCGGCGCCACCGATGCGCTCTACGCCGCAGCGAAAGCGTCCAACATTCCCTTCCTGCCCGGCATCGCCACCGCCAGCGAACTCATGCATGGCCTCGAACACGGCTGGACCCGCTTCAAGTTCTTCCCCGCCGAAGCCAGCGGCGGTGTCGCCGCGCTGAAGGGCTTCGCCGGCCCGTTCCCGCAGGTGAAGTTCTGCCCCACCGGCGGGATCGACGCCGCGAAAGCGCCGGCGTATCACGCGCTGCCCAACGTGCTCACCGTCGGCGGCTCGTGGATGGTGCCCGTCGATGCGCTGAAGGCGAAGGATTGGGCGCGGATCGGCAGGCTCGCCACGGAAGCGGCGGGCTGACGGCTGCGTTCGTCGTTTGGCATGCGGCCTGTCGCGACGAATGCACGGGAATCTTTCTGTTGCCCCATAGAAAAGGCCCTTGGCGGCGGGGAACCGCGCAAGGGCCAAGCGCTCGCCTGATTCTGGCGTGAGTTCCGGAGAGAGAATTCCGGAGAGCGATCAGAACCGGTAGTTGACACCGAACAGATAGGTGCGGCCGTACTCGAAGTATTCGCGCGGCCGGTCGTCGCGGCCGTCGAAGTTCGACTTGAACGGTTCGTTCTCGAGATTGTTCACCTGCAGCAGCAGCGAGACGTTCTGCAGCGGTCCGCGCTGGAAGGTATAGCCCAGCTGCAGGTCGGTGACGCGTTCGCCTTCGAAGGTCCGGCGCGCGCGATCGCCACCGAAGCCCTGCACCTCGCCGAAGAAGTCCGAACGGCTGCGCGACGCGACGCGTGCGGAGAATCCGAAGCGCTCGTAGTAGACCGTCATGCCCGAGACGTACTTCGACAGGCCGGGCAGTGGCTGGCTGCTGTTCGGGCCCTGCGGCTGGATGTCGCTGGTGGTCTCGGAATAGCTGCCGACGAAGCCGAAGCCTTCCAGCGGCGCCCAGAGGATGTCCAGCGGCACCGAGACGCTGAATTCCCAGCCCTTGAGCACGCCGCCTTCGCCGTTCTCGGGACGCGTGT
This sequence comes from Lysobacteraceae bacterium, assembly GCA_036404915.1. Classification (GTDB taxonomy): domain Bacteria; phylum Pseudomonadota; class Gammaproteobacteria; order Xanthomonadales; family Xanthomonadaceae; genus Lysobacter_I. Next base: position 69,045 of record DASWYO010000026.1, on the reverse strand, counting down.
AGACACCGAGATCGTTGGGCGGCACCAGCAGCGGGTCGGTCGGATAGTCGGCCGGCGTGACCACCGTGTCGTTGATGTCGAACAACGAGGTGTCGTTGTAGATGTAGGTCTTCAGGTTCTTGTAGAAGTATGCGGCGCCAACGTAACCCTTGTTGTCCGCGAAGTACTTTTCGTACGAGATGTCGAACGCATCGGCGAGCCAGGGCTTGAGGTTCGCGTTGCCGCCTTCGCGACGCCACCAGCGCTGCAGCTGCCCGGTGTTGGGATCGATCTGGTTGGGCTGGCCGGTGATCGGGTTGACCAGGCGGTCGAGCTGGATATCGATGCGGTTGTTCGCGCGCAGGTCGTCCATGCGCGGACGTGCCATCTGGCGTGCCGCTGCGACGCGCAGCACCTGGTCCCAGCCGAAGCCGAACGACAGGTTGAGGCTCGGCAGGATGTCGCTGTAGCGCGCGCCGTCTTCCCTGGGCAGGCCGATGCCGTTGCCGAGGAAGGTCTCCGAGCCGCGCGAGGACTGGTCCACGCTGATCAGCTGCACGCCCACGTTGCCCTTGACCGACACAGAACCGATGTCGGTGTTGATGTTGGCCTGCACGTATGCGGTGGTGACCTGCTCGTTGACGTCCCAGTTCTTGTTCGAGATGTCCGCGTTGTTCGCATTGGCGCGGCGCGTGTACAGCGACTGGTACGCACGCAGGGCGTCGTAGGCGTAGATCGACGGCACGCCGTAGGCGTTGAAACCCGCATCGCTGGCGAACTGCGTGGGCATGCCCACGAAACCGTTGGCATCGCAGGCGGACGTGGCCGGCGGCAGGCACGCGGTCAGGTCGAGGAAGGCTTCGTTCGACGCACGGCTCTTGTTGCGATCGGTGACGTTGGCGCCGAACTTGATGCTGCTCAGCCAGCCCTGGTCGAAACTGCGCTCGACATCGAAGCGGATCGAGGTCAGGCTGTCTTCGACCTCGAAATCCTTGATGTAGCCGTCCTGGCCCCAGCCACCGGGATCGCCCAGGCGCAGGATGCTGGCATCGGCATAGTCGAAGCCGAAGTCATGATCGTAGAACCCGTCCGGATCGAGGCGCATCGTGAGCGTATCGCGCGCGCCGTTGGCCAGGCCCGAATACGTTTCGAGGATGCGTTCCTCGCGCGTCGCCGATGAATAGCCGACGTCGGCGGAGGCGGTCCAGTGCTCGCTCAGTACCAGGTCATGGCGCCAGCCGATCGCGAACAGGTCGTCGTAGGTCGCATTGAAATCGTTGCGCAGCACCGGATTGACGTTGCTGAACGTCGCGTTCTGCGTGGTGCTGCCCGCACCGACGGTCGCGCCGAAGGCGGCGCCGAATTCCATGCCGCGCTTGCGCTCTTCCTTGTCGAATTTCGAGTAGAAGACGTCAAGCACCATGTGATAGCTGTCGTTCGGCTGGTATTCCAGCACGCCCATCAGGCCGTCGCGCTCGTTGTCGTTCTCCAGGTCGTAGAGCTTGCCGCCGCCGAAGACGCCGTTGCCGTCGTAGCCCCAGGCATCGCCGAACTGCTTGCTCTGCCCCGGATTGTTGAGGTGCGCGTAGCCCAGTGCGATGCCGATGGTGTTGTCGGCGAACTGATCGATGTAGGAAACACTGGCGCGGTAGCCGTTCTCCTTCTCGTCGCCGACGCGGTTCTGGTCGCCGCGCAGGTTGACGGCGAAGGCCTGCTTGCCGAACGCGAGCGGGCGCACGGTGCGCAGGTCGACGGTGGCGGACAGGCCCTGGCCCACGAGCTGGGCATCGGGCGTCTTGTACACCATGACCTGGCTGACGAGTTCGGAGGGGTACTGGTCGAACTCGACGCCACGGTTGTTGCCCAGGCTGACCTGCTCGCGACCGTTGAGCGTGGTCGTCGAGAAATCGCCCGAGAAGCCGCGGATGTTGATTTCCTGCGGACGTCCGCCGAAGCGCTGCGCGGTCAGGCCCGGCAGGCGCGCCAGCGAGTCGGCGATGGATGTATCGGGCAGCTTGCCGATGTCCTCGGCCGAGATGGCTTCGACGATCGAGGTCGACTGGCGCTTGGTCTCGGTCGATGCCTCGATGCTGCGGCGGATGCCGGTCACCTCGACGGTGTCCAGCTCCTTGGCGTCGTCGGCATTCTGCTGCGTGGTGTTGTCCTGCGCGCCGGCCGCTTGCGCGTACGCGGCATTGGCCAGCATCAGCGTGGCCGATGCCAGCGCCATGCTCAGCAGGTTTCGCTTCAAAGGCTGCATTGCTCCCCTCCACTGCGGCTGGATTTTGTATGCCGTCCGGCCGCGCGTGGCGCATGCCGGGTCACGGGCACGTCCGGCGTCCAGTCCTTCGCCGGCGTGCAGGGCGATGGTAGTCCGGCCCTGCGCCACGCAACCGTGGCTGCATACGTATTCATCGAAAGATCCGCACGAATCATGGGGTTCCGTGGATGCCTGCAATGGAATAGTGGACGCCGGCCCGTGCGAGCAGGATCCCCGATGCCCCTTCCCAGCGACGTCCGCAACCGCACGCGTGGCCTGCGGTTGCGCGATCGTGCACTGCAGCACGCAGCGCTCGCGGCCGTCATGGCCTGGGCGCCGGCCTGCGTCGCATCGTCGCCCGCATCCGCGGACGACTGGCGCGACCAGATCATGTATTTCGCGATGATCGACCGCTTCGACGATGGCGACCCGCGCAACAACGACCAGGGCGCGGGCGAGTTCGATCCGCGCGACCCGCGTCGCTTCAGCGGCGGCGACCTCGCCGGGTTGACGCGACGCCTCGACTACATCGCAGGACTCGGCGCCACCGCGGTCTGGATCACGCCACCGGTCGCCAACCAGTGGTGGAGCGAGAAAGCGCAGTACGGTGGCTACCACGGCTACTGGACGAGCGATTTCTCTGCGGTCGACGCGCACTTCGGCACGCGCGGCGCGTACCGCGCCTTCGCCGATGCGCTGCATGCACGCGACATGCGCCTGGTACAGGACATCGTGGTCAACCATACCGCCGACTACTTCGGCTACGACGGCGCGTACGATCCGGCGCATGTCGACACGGGTTTCGCGCTGCGCCCGGAGCGCGATGGCCGCAGCGCGCCCGGACCGGCGCCCTTCGACCGCAACGATGCCCGCGATCCGGCGCAGCGCGCGGACGGCATCTACCACTGGACGCCGACGATCCGCGATTTCCGTGAGCGCAGGCAGGAACTCGACTGGCAGCTCGCCGACCTCGACGACCTCAACACCGAACATCCCGAAGTGCGCCGCGCACTGCGCAAGGCCTACGGCGACTGGATCCGCGACATCGGCGTGGATGCCTTCCGCATCGACACCGCCTTCTACGTGCCGCCGGACTTCTTCGCCGACTTCATGCACGCCGATGACCCGCACGCGCCCGGCGTGCTGGACGCGGCTGCGGACGCAGGCATCCGCGACTTCCACCTGTTCGGCGAAGGCTTCGGCGTGGACAAGCCGTTCGACAACGCGATGGCGCGCAAGATCGACGGCTACATGCGCGACGCCGATGGCCGAGCGCTGCTGCCGGGCATGCTGAATTTCCCGCTGTACGGCACGCTCGGCGACGTGTTCGCGCGCGGCCATGCCCCTGCGGAACTGCGCCATCGCATCGAGGACATGATGCGCACGCATGCCGATCCTTGGCGGATGCCGACCTTCGTCGACAACCACGACGTCGACCGTTTCCTGGCCGGCGGCGACGAGGCCGGGCTGAAGCAGGCGCTGCTGTCGATCCTGAGCCTGCCCGGCATTCCGACCCTGTACTACGGCACCGAGCAGGGCATCCGCGAGCAACGTGCGGCGATGTTCGCCACGGGCCATGGCTCGGGCGGCCGCGACCGCTTCGATGTGGCGGCACCGATGTATCGCTGGCTGCAGCGCGCGATCGCGCTGCGCCGCAGCGACCGCGTGTTCTCGCGCGGCACGCCTCGCGTGCTCGAGGCCAATCCCGCGGGGCCGGGGGCCATCGCCTGGCGCATGGATCACGCCGGACGCACAGCGCTGGTCGTGCTCAACAGTGCTTCGCGGCCGCAGCTGCTCGATGCGCTCGACACCGGCCTGCCGCCCGGCACCTCGCTGCAGCCGCTGTTCGCGATCGATGGGGCTGCACCGCCACTGCAGGTCGACCGCGATGGCCGCGTGTCGCTGGTACTGCCGCCGCGCGCGGGCTTCGTCTGGCGCGCAGGATCCGTCGCGCCGTCGTCGAATGCCATGCAGGACCAAGGCGATCCGGATGTGCGCATCGATGCCGATGCACCGGTGCACAGCGAGGGCGACCTCGCGATCGCAGGGCACGCGCCGGCCCTGTCGCAGGTCCAGCTGGTGGTCGATGGCGACCTCGCATCGGCCCGCACCGTGGACGTCGGTCGCGATGGCCGCTGGCGCGCCACGCTGCGCACCGACGACATGCTCGATCCCGCGATCCCGCATCGCGTGGTCGCGCGCGATCCCGTCAGCGGGCGCATGTCGCAGGGTCATCGCTTCACCATCGCGCGACGCTGGACACGGATCGCCGCCGTCGACGATCCGCTCGACGACGACCACGGCCCGACCGGTCGCTACACCTACCCCGACGACCCCGGCTGGCGCACGCCGCGTCCTGCCGACCTGCGCGGCGCGAGCCTGTGGGCCTCCGGCGGTGCGCTGCGCGTGCAGCTGCGCATGCGCGCGCTGGTCGCCGACTGGAACCCGGCAAACGGCTTCGACCATGTCGCCTTCACCCTGTTCCTGCGCCTGCCCGGCCGCACCGATGGCACGACGCTGCTGCCGCAGCAATCCGCACGCATGCCCGATGGCGGACCCTGGCACCTGCGCATGCGCGCGCATGGCTGGTCGAACGCGCTGTTCGCTGCCGACGACGCCGATGCACTGCGCGAGGGCCGGAATCTCGGCGAGAGCGCACGCATCGAGATCGATCGCGCGGCGAACACGGTGACCTTCACCTTCCCTGCACGCGCGCTCGGTCATGCCGATTCGCTCGACGGCCTGGCGGTGTACGCGACCACCTGGGACTACGACGGCGGCTACCGCGCGCTCGGCGAGACCGCCGGGCCGCACCGCTTCGGTGGCGGCAGGCCCGACGATCCGAAGGTGATGGACGCGCTGTGGCTGGAGGCGAGCGACCTGCGCTGAACCGCGACAAGGGACGTACACTCCCCTCGAACCGCCGCACGGAACCGACATGGCCCAGAAGAAAACCAAGGCGACCTCGGTCGACATCGCGTACCACGCCGGGGTGTCGCAGGCCACGGTCTCGCGCGTGCTGCGCGGCAGCCCGCTGGTCAACGCCGAAACGCGCCAACGCGTGCTCGACGCCGTGCAGGCGCTGAACTACAAGGTCGACCGCCGCGCCTCCAGCCTGCGCACCCAGCGTGCCGGCACGCTCGCGCTGCTGCTGTTCGAGGACCCGACCGGCGACGAATCGCACATCAATCCGTTCTTCCTGTCGATGCTCGGCTCGATCACCCGCGCCTGCGCGCGCAACGGCCACGACCTGCTGGTGTCGTTCCAGCAACTCTCGGACGACTGGCACGCCGATTACGAGGACAGCATGAAGGCCGACGGCCTGATCCTGCTCGGCTACGGCGACTACGTCGACTACCGGCCCAAGCTCGAGAAGCTGGTCGCGCAGGGCACGCACTTCGTGCGCTGGGGCGCGGTGCTCGCAGGCCAGCCGGGCGTGTCGATCGGCTGCGACAACTTCGCCGGCGGGCGCATGGTCGCCGAGCACCTGGTCGGCCTCGGCCGACAGCGCATCGCCTTCCTCGGCGATGCCTCGAGCCACTACCCGGAATTCTTCGAGCGATACCGAGGCTGCGACGCGCGGCTGCGAGAAGCCGGGCTGTCGGCCGATCCCGCGCTGCAGGTCGATGCGCTCAGCTCGGAAGAAGAAGGCTACCAGGCCGCGAAGGCGCTGCTCGCGCGCGGGGGTGCGTTCGACGCCGTATTCGCCGCCAGCGACCTGATCGCCATCGGCGCGATCCGCGCGCTCAACGAACACGGCCTGCGCGTGCCGGAGGACATCGCCATCGTCGGCTTCGACGACATCGCCATGGCCCGCTTCGCCACGCCGCCGCTGACCACCGTGATCCAGGACACCGGCCGCGCCGGCGAACTGCTGGTCGACACCCTGCTGCGCCTGGTCCGCGACCAGCCGGCGGAAAGCATGATGCTGCCGGCGAAGCTGGTGGTGCGGAAGTCGAGCGGAGCTTGATGGATGGACGCGGAGCGCGCCATCTCACTGGCGATGACGTTCTGGCAACTGGGTATCGCCAGCGAGTACGACATCATCGCGTGGGCAGATGCGCGGATCCGGGACTCGGAGCAGCCCGACATGCGGCTGATCGACCTGTCGACGCTCGGGCCGAAGCATTGCGACAAGCGGCCGCGAGAGGAATTCGACGTAGAGGCGCTGCAGCTGCCGTTTCCGATCATCTTTTCGGCTGTCGCACCAACCCTCGACTTGGCTGATGATGGCGCGTTACTCATATTCGCAAGACAGGCGTCCATCGACTGCATCAGCACTGATGGCTGGGATCGGCATCCGATCATGGACTTTGGGTATCAGGTAGACCACCTGCTGTGCGACATGCAATCACCGCAATCGGCAGTCGGATACATCCGAGAACAATTGCCTGGCTTGCTGCAGCGCTACAGCGATCTGTGGCCCTATCGACTCGACGACATCCGGATCGATGCCTGACAGGCATGAACGATCCAGACCGCATTCTGGACCGATCTTCCAATCGCACCTGTAGAGCGGAGCTTGCTCCGCTGCTTTTATCCAGGAACAGCGCAGCGGAGCAAGCTCCGCTCTACAAGAGCAAGATTGCTGCCTTCATCGCCCGCGCGGCTTCGCGCCCTTGACCGCACGATCCAAGGCCGCACGCAAAGCGTCATCGCGCACCGGTGCATCGAGCACGAACACCTGCGCGCCGTGCGCGGGCACCGTGGCGCGCAGCGCGTCGCCGGGCTTCACATCGTTCCGCGTCTCGTCGAGCGCGCTGCGCCACGTGCCAGGCTGCAGCAGCTCGCGCACGGCGAATTCAGCGGGCGCATCGCCCTTGTTGAGCAGCACCAGCGCGATCTGCGACGCGCCATCGTGCTGCAGCACGCGATAGAACGCGGCGCGATCACCGGCCATCTCGATGTTCACCTGCAGGCCGCGCTGCAGGGCCGGGGTGGCGGCGCGGACGCGGGCGATACGGCGCATGGCCTGCTGGATCGGATGATCCTTGCCTGCATCGACGCGGGCCTGGCCGTAGTAATTGCGGTTGCCGGCATGCTCCGGCGAGCCTCGCATGAATCCGGTTTCGGAGCCGTAGTAGATCACCGGAATGCCGCGCGCGGTGAACAGGAAATTGTGCGCATCGATGAAGCCTTCGTCGCTGGCGTCCAGGCGCGGCATGTCGTGGTTGTCGTAGAAGGTCATCAGCGCGTACGGGTCGCGGTACGGGCCGCCGTCCAGGAACAGCTTCGGTGCGATGCGCTCGTAACCCAGGCGCTGGCGGCCGAAGACCTCGGCCATCGCTTCCTTCAGCGGGAAATCGAGCACGCTGTAGGCGCCGTTCTCGACCCAGGTGTGCTCGGCGATCTTTTCGGCCTTGTAGTCGAAGGCTTCGCCGAACATGAAGAAACCCGGCCGTTTCTCGCGGATGCGATCGGCGAAGGCTTTCCAGAACGCATGCGGCAGCCACGGGATGGTGTCGACGCGGAAGGCATGCGCGCCCTGGTCGATCCACTGCGAATACGCGCCGACGAAATAGTCGAGCACCGCCGGGTTGTTCTCGTTGGTGTCCGAGAGCTCGGCCAAGCCGGGCCTGGTGTTGTAGAACGCGTGCAGCGGATTGTTCGCCGGGTCGAGCTTGTCGGGCGGCAGGTTCTGGTGGTCGGCGATGAGTTTGCCGTCGCGGTCGAAGAGCTGGCCGTAGGGCGGCTGCGGCTTCGGCATCGAATACGACGGCGAGCCGTGGTTGGCGACGATGTCGAGCACGACCTTCAGCTGCTTGTCGCGCATCGCCTGCGTGAAGCCGGCGAAGTCGAGGCCGGGGCTGGGCAGGTGTTCGTCGAGCCGGTAGAAGTTGACGCCCCAGTAGCCGTGGTAGCCGGTCTTGCCGCCGTCGGTGAGGAAACCGCCCTTCTCCGCACGCTTGCCGCCGGTGAAGGCTTCGTCGGGATTGTCGACGATCGGCGTGATCCACACTGCGCCGAAGCCCATGTCGCGGATGGTGTCGGCGTTGTCGAGCACGCCCTTGAAGTCGCCGCCGAGGTAGCCGATGTTGTCGCCTTCCGCTTCGGCGCCGGGCGTGGGTCGATCGAAGGTGAAGTAGGCGGCGCCCTTGTCGCGGCCCTGGTCGCGCTGGTCGTTCGACGGATCGCCGTTGACGTAGCGGTCGGTGACGACGAAATACACCGCATCGACGGCCATCGGCTCGGTGGTGCCGACGTAGTCGCCCGTCGAGGTCGGCGCGGGCGCCGCAGGACGCGCGGCATCGGCGGAATGCGCGCAGCCGGCGAGCAGGGCGAGCGGCAGTGCGACGGCGAGGATCGATGGACGCAGGTGCATGAAGGCTCCTCAGTGCGCAGCCGGAACGGGAACGGGATCCGCATCCGCCTGCGGTTCGCGCACGCGGACAAGGCATGCCGCGCCGACGATCAGGCTCGCGCCGCTGATGATCAGCGCGTAGATCGGCTGGTTGTCGAAGAACGCGCGCAGCACCGGGCCGAGCAGGGTCGCGGCGACGATCTGCGGGATCACGATGAACATGTTGAAGATGCCCATGTAGACGCCCATCCGCTTCGGATCGACGCAGGACGACAGCAATGCGTAGGGCATCGACAGGATGCTCGCCCAGGCCACGCCGACCAACGCGAAGGAACCGATCAGTGCGACGGGCGACGGCACCACGGCCATCGACAGGAAGCCGAGTCCGCCGAGCACCAGCGCGACGAAGTGCACGAGGCGGCGGTTGAGCGGGCGACGCGCGGCGTACACGGCCAGCAGCAGCGCCACCGCCATCGACGACAGGCCGTAGTAGCCCATGTACGAACCGACCAGATCGGCGGCGTTCTGGAAGGCGGCGTTGGCGACGCGGAAGGCCTCGGCCTGCGCGGCGACGCTCATGTCGAAGGCTGCGGCATCCGGCGCGGGCGCCTTGAACACGTGTTCGGTCAGGGCCGGCGTGGCCATGCTCCACATGCTGAAGAACGACAGCCAGCTGAAGAACTGCACGATGCCGATGCTGAGCATCTGCCCGGGCATGCCGGCGATGTCGCGGGCGATGTCCGCGATGGCGTTGCGGGAGCCCTGCTTCTCGCGGGCGAATGCTTCCGGGTCTTCCGGCGGATCCTCGCGGGTGGTGAGCACGGTCACCAGGATGCTGGCGAGGAAGACGAAGGCGCCGATGCTGAAGGCGACCTTCACCGAGGGCGGCACCACGCCCGGGCCGGCTTCGTTGGCGACGCCGAGCTGGTTGACGATCCACGGCAGGCTGCTCGCCACCCAGGTGCCGATGCCGATGATGAGGGTCTGCAGCACGAAACCGTAGGAGCGCTGGCGTTCGGGCAGCTTGTCCGCGACCAGCGCGCGGAAGGGCTCCATGCTGATGTTGATCGAGGCATCGAGCACCCACAGCAGGCCGGCGGCCATCCACAGCGTCGACGAGTAGGGCATGAACACCAGCGCGATCGAGGCGAGGATCGCACCGATCAGGAAGTAGGGCCGGCGGCGGCCAAGCAGCGGATGCCAGGTACGATCGCTGAAGTAGCCGATCACCGGCTGCACCAGCAGGCCTGTCAGCGGCGCGGCGATCCACAGCAGCGGCAGCGCGTCCTTCTCCGCACCGAGGGTCTGGAAGATCCGCGACATGAACCCGCCCTGCAGCGCGAAGCCGAACTGGATGCCCAGGAAGCCGAAGGACATGTTCCAGATCTGCCAGAACGACAGCGCCGGCTTCGGGTGCATGTTCGGGTTCGTCGGTGTGTGGCTCATCCAATCTTCCTCATGGGCGCCGCCAGGGCGCCGTGGCGTCGAACGTACACCGGCGCACGGCATCCGGTCGCGTGCCCGACACGATCCTGCGGACGGTCGGCCGGGGTGGTCGGCATGTGTCGCAGGCATGGTAGACAGTGGCGCGGCTGCACAACGACAGCTGCAATCGTATTCAGGTCGGGACACCGCCACGATCGGCGACGTGCGATGCGCGGCCATGGAATAGTCTTGTGCCCTGACCCGATTTTTCCCGGATGACGACGATGGACTGGTGGCGCGGCGCGGTGATCTACCAGATCTACCCGCGCAGCTTCCGTGACAGCAACGACGATGGCATCGGCGACCTGCCCGGGATCGTCGAGCGCCTCGACCACATCGCGTCGCTGGGCGTGGACGCGATCTGGATCTCGCCGTTCTTCCGCTCGCCGATGGCCGATTTCGGCTACGACATTGCGGATTACCGCGACGTCGACCCGATGTTCGGCACGCTCGCCGACATCGACCGCCTGATCGCCGAAGCGCATGCGCGCAAGCTGAAGGTGGTGATCGACCAGGTGCTGAGCCATACCTCGATCGAACATGCCTGGTTCCGCGAAAGCCGGGAGAGCCGCGACAACCCGAAGGCCGACTGGTACGTCTGGGCCGACGCACGCCCCGACGGTGCGCCGCCGAACAACTGGCTGTCGCTCTTCGGCGGCGTGGCCTGGCGCTGGGAACCGCGGCGCGGCCAGTATTTCCTGCACAACTTCCTGTCCTCGCAGCCGGACCTGAACTTCCATCATCCCGAGGTGCGCGCCGCGCAGCTGGACAACCTGAAATTCTGGCTCGACCGCGGCGTCGACGGCTTCCGCATGGACGCCATCAACTTCTGCTTCCACGACGCCGCGCTGCGCGACAACCCGCCCAAGCCGCCGGAACTGCGCACCGGACGCGGCTTCAGCCCGGACAACCCGTACGCGTTCCAGTACCACTGGCACAACAACACCCAGCCCGAGAACATCGGCTTCATCGAGGACGTGCGCGCCCTGCTCGACCGCTATCCCGGCGCGACCACGCTCGGCGAAATCTCCTCGGAGGACTCGCTGGCGACGATGGCCGAGTACTGCACGCCCTCGCGCCTGCACATGGGCTACAGCTTCGAGCTGCTGACCGACGATTTCAGCGTCGCCCACATCCGCGGCACCGTGGAGCGACTGGAAGCGACCATGCGCGAGGGCTGGCCGTGCTGGGCGATTTCCAACCACGACGTGCGCCGCGCGGTCACGCGCTGGGCCGGCGATGCGCCGTCGGACGATTTCGCGAAGCAGCTGGTGGCGCTGGTCTGCTCACTGCGCGGTTCGGTCTGCCTGTACCAGGGCGAGGAGCTGGGCCTGGACGAAGCCGAGATTCCCTTCGAATCGCTGCGCGACCCCTATGGCATCGCGTTCTGGCCGAACTTCAAGGGCCGCGATGGCTGCCGCACGCCGATGCCCTGGAACGACGGCCGCAACGCCGGCTTCAGCGAGGGCACGCCGTGGCTGCCGGTATCGGACGCGCACCGCGCACGCAACGTGGCCGCGCAGGACACCGATCCGGATTCGGTGCTCAATGCCACCCGCGCCTTCCTGCGCTGGCGACGCACGCAGCCGGCGCTGGTGTCCGGCGACATCACCTTCCTTGACAGCACGCAGCTCGACAGCAACGAACCGGTGCTGGTCTTCACGCGCCGCGATGCCGCGAGCGGCGACACGCGGCTGGTCGCGTTCAACCTTTCCGCCGACGAAGCGGCCTGGGCCGTGCCTGCAGGCCTGGCGCTGCGCCGGATCGATGCGCCGGGACCCGTCCCGGGCACGCTCGATGGCGCGACCCTGCGCCTGCCGCCGCGCGGTGCGTTCTTCGCAGTCGTCACCGGCTCCTGATCACTTTCCGCGAGCTTCAATCGCGACTTGCGTCGCTCCCACAGGAGGAAGCGGTGCTTTTGTGGGAGCGACGCAAGTCGCGAACAGCCCGACGGTAGTCCATGTCGAAGACGCGCCGGGCACCCTCACATCGGCGCGGCGCAGGTTCTCGCGATGTACTCCGCATGCGTCGGCATGACCTGGACGCACTTGCCAATCACGCCGCGCACGCCGGCCATGTACTCGGCGATCTTCTCCTCCGTGTAGACATCGACCAGCGGGTGGTAGCTGCGCGGTCGCATGCGCTGGCCGAACATGACCTGCATCCAGCTCGGTTCGGCGAACAGTTCGTTGCCGTCGCGGAAGATCCGACCGTTGCCGAGGAACAGGTCCATCTTCCGCCGCAGCGTCTCGGGCACATCCATGGTGCGGACGTGGTTCCAGAACGGCGTGTCGTCGCGCTCGGTGGCGTGGTAGTGCAGGATCAGGAAATCGCGGATGCGGTCGAATTCCAGGTCGGAATGCGCGTTGAATTCGTCGATGTCCGCCTGGTCGAAGCCCGCATGCGGGAAGAACGCGGTCAGCCGCGCGATGGCGGACTGGATCAGGTGGATGCTGGTCGATTCCAGTGGCTCCATGAAACCGCTGGCCAGGCCGATGGCGACGACATTGCGGTTCCAGAACTGCTTGCGCTTGCCGGTGACGAAGCGCAGCGGACGCGGTTCGACGATGGCCTCGCCTTCGAGGTTGCGCATGAGCACGGCCGTGGCTTCATCCTCGGAAATGTGCGCGCTGCTGAACACGTAGCCGTTGCCGACCCGGTGCTGCAGCGGGATGCGCCATTGCCAGCCGGCCTCGCGCGCGGTCGAGCGCGTGTACGGCGTCAGCGCGGCCTTCGATTCGCACTGCACCGCGACCGCGCGGTCGCAGGGCAACCAGTGCGTCCAGTCGATGTAGCCGGTCTTGAGCGTCTGTTCGATCAGCAGGCCACGGAAGCCGGAGCAGTCGACGAAGAGCTGACCGGCGACGCGCTCGCCGCTGTCCAGCACCACGGCTTCGATGAAGCCGTCCTCGCCGCGTTGTTCGACGTGCGCGACCTTGCCCTCGATGCGGCGCACGCCGCGCGCCTCGGCGTAGCGGCGCAGGTAGCGCGCGTAGAGGCCGGCGTCGAAGTGATAGGCGTAGGCGATATCGGCCAGCGGCGAATTCGGCCGGTCGGTCCGCGCCGGCATGAACCTGTCGTGCCGGCAGGCGAGCGTGTTGATCGAATAGTCGTCCAGCGGTCCGGCCTTGCCGGCCTGGTGCATCTTCAGCCAGTACTGGTAGAACGGCAGCAGGCCGAGGTCCTGGCCGATCTTGCCGAAGCCGTGGATGTAGCTGTCGCCGATGCGGCCCCAGTTCACGAACTCGATGCCGAGCTTGAACGAGCCCTTGGTTTCGCGGATGAAGTCGTTCTCGTCCAGATCCAGCGCCTGGTTGAACAGCTTGATCATCGGGATGGTCGCTTCGCCGACGCCGACGGTGCCGATCTCGTCGGACTCGACCAGGCGGATGACGTGCGCCGGCGGCAGCACCTTCGACAGCGCCGCAGCGGTCATCCAGCCCGCCGTGCCGCCACCGACGATCACCACTTCGGTGACGCGGCCGTCGACGCGGCCCTGACCCTCGACAGACGCAACACGCATGCAGCCCAACTCCCCGGACGATGCCGGGAGTATGCGGCGGCGGCGGCGACGGGTCATCACCACTGCCGTGCCCCGGCCTCTGCAAACGTATTCATCGCACCGGCATGGCGCATCGGTGCCAAGTTCGCTTCCGACCGTTCCGAGAGATCGACGATGCGCCCGCAGATGCCCTCCCCCTTTCTGCCGCTGTGCCTGTCGCTGCTGCTGGCCGCCGCCCTGCCCGCGCACGCCGACACCGTCGCCTCGGTCCGCTCCCCCGATGGCGCGATCGCCGTCGAACTCGACCTCAACGGCGAAGGCCGCCTCGCGTATCGCGTGCAGCGCAGGGACGCGCCGCTGGTCGACGATTCCCGCCTGGGTTTCATCCTGCGCAACGGTCGCCAGTTGCTGCGCGGCCTGACGCTGGCGGGACAGTCGTCGCGCAGCAGCGACAGCACCTGGGAATTGCCGTGGGGCGAACGCCGGTTCGTGCGCGAGCATTACAACGAACTGCGCGCCACCTTCGTCGAACGCGATCACGACCGCCGCCGATTCGACGTGGTGGTGCGCGTGTTCGACGATGGCATCGGCTTCCGCTACGAGGTTCCGGAGCAGCCGGCGCTCGACGACGTGCAGATCCAGGAGGAGCTGACCGAGTTCGCGATCGCGAAACCCGCGACGGCGTGGTGGCTGCCGGCCTTCGAGTGGAACCGCGAGGAATACCTGTACAACCGCACGCCGCTGTCGGAAGTGGGCGTGGCGCAGACGCCGCTGACGCTGCGCATGGACGACGGCACGCATGTCGCGATCCACGAAGCCGCGCTGGTCGACTACGCCGGCATGAATCTCGCCAAGGGCGATGGCGGACGCCTGCGCGCGCTGCTGACGCCGGGCAGTCCGGCGAAAGTCGTGCGACGCACGCCCTTCGTCACGCCCTGGCGCACGATCCAGATCGCTGATCGCGCCGGCGGGCTCGTGGAATCCAACCTGATCCTCAACCTCAACGCACCCAACGCGCTGGACGACGTGAGCTGGTTCAAGCCCTCGAAGTACGTCGGTGTCTGGTGGTCGCTGCATCTGGACACGCAGACCTGGGGCACCGGGCCCAAGCACGGCGCGACCACAACGAACACCAAGCGCTACATCGACTTCGCGGCACAGCACGGCTTCCGCGGCGTGCTGGTCGAAGGCTGGAACATCGGCTGGGACGGCGACTGGTTCGCCAACGGCTGGCAGTTCGATTTCTCGAAACCGACGCCTGACTACGACCTCGAAGGCCTGGCCGCGTACGCGAAAGCGAAGGGCGTGCACCTGATCGGCCACCACGAGACCGCCTGCGCGGTCAGCCATTACGAACGGCAGATGGATGCGGCATTCGCCAAGTTCGCGCGACTGGGCATCGACGTGGTGAAGACCGGCTACGTCTGCGACGCCGGCCAGATCGAACGCCAGGACGTCGCCGGCGGACCGGTGGTGCGCGAATGGCACGAAGGCCAGTTCATGAGCAACCACCACCTGCGCGTGGTGCAGGCAGCGGCGAAGCACCGCATCGCGATCAATGCGCACGAGCCGATCAAGGACACCGGCCTGCGCCGCACGTATCCGAACTGGGTGTCGCGCGAGGGCGCGCGCGGCCAGGAGTTCAACGCCTGGGGCAACCCGCCGAATCCGCCCGAGCACGAACCGAACCTGGTGTACACGCGCATGCTCGCCGGGCCGATGGATTTCACGCCCGGCGTGCTCAGCCTGACCGGCCGCAACGGCCAGGAGATCCCGAACACGCTCGCGCGCCAGCTCGCCGATTACGTGGTGCTGTACAGCCCGGTGCACATGGCCGCCGACCTGCCCGAGCACTACGCGAAGCATCCGGAGGCCTTCCGCTTCATCCGCGACGTGCCGGTGGACTGGCAGGACACCCGCGCGGTGGCCGGTGAAGTCGGCGACTTCGCGGTGATCGCCCGCCAGGACCGCAACAGCCGGGACTGGTACCTCGGCGCGGTGAACGACGAGCAGGCACGCACGGTGTCGGTGCCGCTGTCCTTCCTCGATGCCGGTCGCCGCTATCGCGCCGAGATCCATCGCGATGGCGACGATGCCGACTTCCGTGGCGACAGGCGCTTCTCGTTCGTGCGCGAGACCCGCGAAGTCCGGGCCGGCGACACGCTCGCGCTACGCCTCGCGCCAGGCGGCGGGCAGGCGATCCGGTTCGTGGCGCAGTGACCGGTGACCGCCGCCGCGGATGCGTCATCCACCGCAGCGTCGTGCTGCTTTGCAGCATGAAATCGCCCGAAAATCGATGCATCCTGTTGATTGTTGGTGAGCTGCAACCCCGTTTCCGCCGAAACCGCTATCCGCTGAAATCATTCTTGACAGCGCTGTCAAAAACTTTGGAGGATGGCTGCCAGCCCGCCGGAACCGGCCGACAGACCCGGATCCGCAGCCATCGCCAAGGACGCCGAATGCCCGCTCGACCACTGATCGCACGACGCCACATCGCATGACTCCATTGTTAGGGAGCAGGTGGATTGATATATCCGGGACAAAGAAAAATTAGCCGGGATTTCGTGAAACTTCAGGCCCTTACGTTTGGCGCGGCGCCGGCCCGGCAGTTTGATCAGCGGCGCGCGAACCGGGGGTCGGCGCAGCAGGTTTGATTTTCGCACGCCGCCGACGATGGGTCATCGAGCGGCGTTTAAACGCTCATCGAGCGGGCGGCGAATCGGGGCTGTCGAGGCCGTCCTGGGCGCACGCCTCCAGCTGCTGCATCCGCGCCAGCAGGCGGGTCAGGTCGTCATCGTCGAGCGCGGCGGTCGAGGCCACACCGCGCGACCGCAGGGCGCGGTCGACTTCCGGCCGCCAGCCGTACCACGTGGCGATCCGGTCTATTTCCTGCCGCGCGGCGGCCCGGGACGGGCCGCCTGCGTGAATTCTGAGCGGCTCGCGGGCACCTTGGCCCGCAGAATCCAACGTTTCAACCGGCCGCGCTGCGGCCAGTACCCTCTTGACCTGTTCGGTCCACTCCCTGCTCACCGGCATCATCTGCCCCCTTGCCTGCGCGTTGTCGTGCGGCTGGCCGGGCGATCTCCAAGATCTCGGCGTAGGGCAATCCTTGCGTGAGCGCCGCGTAGACCAGGGCCACCAGCTCGGCATATCCCCGCCGGGGTAACCACAAGCCGCGCAGCGCTTCATCGGCCAGCTCGATGGCGATGCTCAGGTGGTCGACGCTCAAATCCTGCGACGGCAGGCCGTAGGCCGCCAGAGGCTCCGCCACGCGCAGCCCGCCGCCTGAGCGCTCCGGGCCTTCGCCCGTGAGCAGCCAGTTGATATTCCAGCCATCGGCCGCCAGCGCGGCCAGGAACTCGGCAGCCGGGTCACGGTTGCCGGACTCGTAATTGCGAACAGTGGCGACCGACACCCCATACCTGGCAGCGAAGCGCTCCTGCGCATCACCGCCACGAACGTGGCGAACCCGCGCACCTGTACCGCTACGAACGTTTGCGGCGCTTTCCATCGTCTAAGTCCCGCACGAAGTCCCGCATCCCCCTGCGGTGCGGCAGTTTCGCTATGTATTTGATTGTGAAAAGGAACCCGGGAGGCCGGCACCCACGGTGCGCAGCAGCGAACTGCCGCAACGAACGTAACGCTACGAACGTGTTGACAGCCGCTACGTTCGTAGCTATTAATGCGTGCACTACCACCCGCACACGACCACCCGAACATGACCGCAGGCGCAGACCCAAAAAAACCAGCCGCGAAGGACTGGGATTGGGAAGACCTCCTGGCACAGATCCGCAAGCGCGGCTGGAGCCTGAGGCAGATCGCCAAGAAGGAAGGGTACGCCCACGGCGGCGTGCTTGGCGAGGCCAAGCGCCGGCCGTACCCGGCGGTTGAGGCGCTGCTGGCCAGCTACGCCGGCGTCGAGCACCCCTGCGCCATCTGGCCCAGCCGCTACGGTGCAGACGGCCTGTCCAACCGGAAGCCTGGCGCCCGCCCGATGCGCGGCCAGCCGCCGGTGAAGTCCACCGCGCGCCGCCCGCGCCGCAGGGCCAGCGCATGAGCGCCCCCGTCTTCAACCAGCGCCTGGAGCGCGTGATCGCCCGCCTCTACGGCGAGCAGCTGCACGCGACGCCGGCCGCCGAAGCCCTGGGCGCGGTGCTGGCGGTGGCCAGCGGGTTCCACCCGTACGAGGAAGCGCGCAACCCGTACTTGCCCGGCGACGCCAACTTCATCCCGTTCAAACAGGGCTGGCAGCTGGCCGTCTACAACCGCCCGACGCTGGAGCGCATCGCATGACCGCGCCCCTGCAGCTCAGCGCCGCCGCGCAGATGCGGCAGATCCGCGCCCTCTGTGGCCACGCCGCCACCGTGCGCGCCGAGCGCCTGCAGATCCGCGCGATCGAGCGCGACTGGGCCGACGAACAGCTGGCCGCATTGCTGCTGCGGCTGGCCCACAAACACAGCCTGACCCGGGCAAACGGGTGGGGATCAGCCGGACAGTGCCCCGCGTCGACATCCGCGAAAACCCCGGCAGCTGGTGAGTGGGACGGCGGCCTCGCCGCCTGTTGCACGCACGTCCTCCCTGCGCGAGCCAGCCAAGGCCCGGCGCCGGCGTCGTCTGAGCATCGCTCCGACGCCGGCGCGCGGGTGCGGTATCCGGAGGTGCGTCATGGCTGATGGCAGCCTGCCCACCGCCGGCCTGCTCAGCGGCGACATCGCCGCGGCGATGGGCCGCCACAAGTCCGTGATCGAAAAGCGCGCCGCCAAGGAATCGTGGCCCTACACCGAGGAAACCGGGCGTGGCGGCAAGCGCCGCCGCTACGACCTGGGCAGCCTGCCCGCCGACGTGCAGGCCGCCGTGCTGCTGGCCCAGCGGCCAGCCATGCACGTGGCCACGCGCACGCCAAAGACTGGCCGCGATGAGGCGCAGATCCGCACACTCTGGTCGCGCTACGAGCAGGTGCCGCAGGACATGAAGGACCAGGCCCAGCGCCGGCTCGCCGCGCTGCAGGCCGTCAACAAGCTGGTGCAGCAGGGCCACGGCCTGCAGGACGCACGCGGCGCCGTGGCCGCGCAGCTGCAGCGCGAAGGCGTGCGCGGCGGCAGCGTGCCGTCCCTGTGCCGCTGGGCCGCAGCGGTCGCCGGCTTGGAGCCGCAGCATTGGGTGGCCGCGCTGGTGCCCAACTACACCGGCGGCACCGCGACGGCCGAGATCCCCGAGGAAGCCTGGGACACGTTCAAGGCCGATTACCTGCGCCTCGAATGCCCCACCGCGACCAGCTGCTACGACCGGCTGCAGCGCACCGCCAAGGTGCGCGGTTGGGCGCTGCCCAGCCTGGACACCTTCGAGCGCCGCATCGCCAAGATGCCGCGCGGGCTGCGCATCCTGGCGCGCGAAGGGCAGGAGGCGCTGATGCGCACCTTCCCCGCGCAGGAGCGCGACCGCAGCATCTTCCACGCGCTTGAGGCGGTGAACGCCGACGGCCACAAGTTCGACGTTTTCGTGCGCTCGCCGATGGGCGACATCGTGCGCCCGATGCTGGTCGGCGTGCAGGATCTGTACAGCGGCAAGATCCTGGGCTGGCGTATCGCCGACACCGAATCCTCGGACCTCGCGCGCATGGCCTTCCGCGATGCGATCAGCCGCTACGGCATCCCCTCGCACGCGTGGCTCGACAACGGCCGTGGCTTCGCCAGCAAGATGCTCACCGGCGGCGTCGCCAACCGCTTCCGTTTCAAGGTGCGGGAGGACGACCCGACCGGCGTGCTGGTCGGCATGGGCATCGACATCCACTGGGCCACGCCGTACCACGGCCAGGCAAAGCCCATCGAGCGCGCCTGGCGCGACTTCTGCGACCGCATCGCCAAGCACCCGGCCTTCGCCGGCGCCTACACCGGCAACAAGCCCGATGCGAAGCCTGAGAACTACGGCAGCAAGGCCGTGGCATGGGATGACTTCGTGCGCGTGATCGAGCAGGAAATCGCCGCGCACAACGCGCGGGCGAAGCGACGCACCCGCGTCTGCGGTGGCGTGCACAGCTTCGACGATGTGTTCAACGCCAGCTATGCCCAGTCCACCATCCGCAAGGCCACCGACGAACAGCTGCGCCAGCTGCTGATGACCGCCGAAGTGGTCAGCGCAGACCGCCACGACGGCAGCGTGCGCCTCAGCGGAAACCGCTACTGGTGCGAGGCCCTCAGCGATCACGCCGGCCGCAAGGTGCTGGTGCGCTTCGATCCGGACGCGCTGCACACCGACGTGCAGGTCTACACGCTGGCCAACGTCTACATCGGCCAAGCCGACTGCATCGCCGCCGTGGGCTTCGCCGATACCTCGGCCGCACGCGAACACCTCCGGGCCCGAAAGCAGTACATCCGCGCCACGAAAGACCAGGCCAAGGCCGAGATCCGCATGGACGCCGCGAAGGTCGCGGCGCAGCTGCCCGCCGACCAGGCCGCAGCGACGGTGCCATCGCCGGGCGTCATCGCGCCGGTGTTCGGCAAGGCCAAGCGCCCCGCCGCACCCACCAGCGAACCGCTGCAGCGCACCGGCACCGACGACGCACGGGATACCAACCTCGCCAGCCTGCTGGAGCGCCTGCAGCAGCAGCAGATGAAAGACCGCCTCTAACCACCACTCACCACCGCAGGGGAAACCACCGTGTTGCACACCACCACCGCAACCACCGCAAGCACTGACGCCACGGGCGAAGCTCCGGGCGTCGACATCCGCGACCAGATTCGCCAGCTGATGGAAAGCGACAAGCGCCTGTCCCAGAACAAGGTCGCGAAGGAAGCCGGCATCTCGCCCACCACGCTAAGCCAGTGGCTCGGCGGCAACTACGCCGGAGACAACGCGGCGATCGAGAAGAAGCTGCAGCTGTGGGTCGACACCACGCAGGCCGCGCGTGCGCGCGCCGACGTGATGCCGGCCGCGCCCGACTACGTGGCCACGCCCACGGCCGAGCGCGTCATCGCCGCGCTGCGTTATGCGCAGGTTGCCGGCGACATCGCCTGCGTCTACGGCGGGGCCGGCCTGGGCAAGACCACAAGCATCCTGCGTTACCGCACCGCCGCGCCGAACGTGTGGCACGCCACGATGACGCCGGCCAGCGCCAGCGTGGTGCCGGCGCTGGAAGAGATCGCCGAGGCCGTGGGCGTCAGCAACACCGTGGGCGGCGCAACGCGCCTGCACCGCGCCATCTGCCGCCGCATCGCCAACGCCGGCGGACTGCTGGTGATCGACGAAGCGCAGCACCTGTCGGTGGCCGCGCTCGACCAGATCCGCAGCATCCACGACGCCACCGGCATCGGCATCGCCCTGGTCGGCAATGAGGCCGTGTACGCCCGCATGACGGGCGGCAACCGCGCCGCGTTCCTCGACCGCCTGTTCTCGCGCATCGGCAAGAAGGTGCGCCTGGTGAAGTCCACGCAGGCCGACATCGAGGCCCTGCTCGATGCCTGGGGCATCGACGACGACAAGTGCCGTGCGCAGCTGGTCGACATCGCCACCAAGCCCGGCGGCCTGCGCGGCCTCACCAAGGTGCTGCGCCTGGCCAGCATGCACGCGATGGCCGCCACCCGCGCCCTGTGCTGCGACGACGTGCGCGCCGCGTGGCGCGAGCTGGGAGGTGTGGAATGAGCCAGAACGACGACGCCCAGGTCATGAGCCTGACGCAGACCATCCTCGGCGAGCTGGAAACCCGCAACCGTGGCGCGTGCTGCACGGTGCAGGCGTTGCTCACCGCGACCAGCTGCCACATCGACCGCGCCATCAAGCGAGGCGACGTGCAGCTGATGGCTGTCACGGCCGAAGCGCTGGACATGCTTGCCGAACGCGCGCGGCAGATGCAGCTGTGTGCGCCGCCGCCGGCACAGAACGACGCCGAAGCTGCGAGGGCGCACTGATGCGCGGCCAAGCACACAGCAAGGCCCGGGTGCGCGTGCTGCTCGGCGCGCACACCGGCGCGGTGTACGGCGCCCGTGGCGCGCAGTCGGCAGCACGCGCAGGCCGCGATGCCGCGCTGCTCGGCCGTGAGCGCCGCGCGCCCTACCAGGGCAACAGCCAGCGCCAGACCTTCCTGCGCAGCACGTGGGAAACCGCCTACGACCTCGCCATCGCAACGGAACACACCGCATGAACCTCCCGCTTCCCCAGCCGGGCATCACGCCCGAGTCCGTACTGGCCGCGCTGCTCCCGCGCATCGGGGAAGCGAACGGCATCACCGCATCGCAGCTGGCGTTCGCACTGACAGCCAGGCAGCACGCCGCAGATGAGCGCGCGCTGCGGAAAGTTATTGAAAACCTTCGCCGGCAAGGTCACGAGATCTGCGCACTCCCGCGCGCCGGCTACTACATGGCGGCGAACGCCGCCGACCTGGAGCGCGCCTGCGTGTTCCTGGTCGACCGCGCCATGACCAGCCTCAGCCAGGCCGCCGCGATGCGCCGCATCGCCGTGCCGAACCTCTACGGGCAACTCGGCCTGCCGATGCCCGACACCACCATCGAAGGATGAATCCATGAAAACCGCATTCGGCATCGCCGCATCAACCGCCATCGTGCATGCAATCACCGACGCGATCTCCCACGCAGCACCGCAGCCCGTGACGGCCGAGGACTTGCGGTGGTCGGCCGCGGTTGCGCAACAGCTGACCAATCGCGGCATCGACATCCTGAGCGCGCATCACAACGGCCGCTGCATGGTCTTGCACGTCGAGCGCGACCCGAACTTCGAGGGCATCCGGGGCGGCATGATCCGCCGCCAGCCCGCGCCCGGCGGGATGCAGCGTGTTTATGCGCTGCAGCACCTGGGCGTGCAGGTGCAGTGGACGGCGTTCGAGCAGGCCACGCAGGAGGTGGCCAATGGCTGAGCGCTTCGCACACGTCAAGGCCGAGCTGCTGGCCGGCGCGCCGGGCTTCGACAGCGAAGACCAGGCATTCGAGGACGCGCAGACGCAGGCCGTGACCAACGGCGAGCCGCGCGTAGTCGTGCGGCTGGTCGCCGAGGTCAAGCGCGACCCGAAGCCGCCCGTGATCGTCACGCGGTACGAGTAGGGGAACGACATGACGCAGAAGCAAAACATGTCCGAGCGGATGCTGGAGCGGCTCACCACCGAGTTTCAGTCGCTGGATCAGCTTTGCCTGGGGATGAACTCAGTCGAAAGAAACCATGCAGCTGTCACGCTGGCTGACCTCTACAAGCGGAACAAGGCTCGTCGAGAAGGGTTGCCGCGCGCATATCGCTACGCACTGCCGGCGGATGGATCCAACGCGCTCCTGAATCCGGCGACGGGTTCCTGCATCGAAGCACTGGGCGTCCTGCTGCGCAGCGAGTTGGACCCGCTGACGCGGAACGAGATCATCGAGCGGATGCCCAAGGGTTACGCGCCGCACCAGATCGTGTCCGCGATGGCCGACGCCATCACTGCAGGTTGGCTGCGCACACAACGCGAAGGCGAACGCCTTTGCTACGAGCTGATCGATGAGGCCCCGGATCCGACGCCCACGAAGCCCGACCCGCTCGCCGCCGCCTTCGTGCCCCGCTCGACGCGCACCCGCGTCGCCGAGCTGCAGGCCGAGCTGAGCGCGCTGCTGCAGCAGCAGGTCGGCGACCACGCCAGCCCGACCGTGCTGCACCACATCGCCGCCGCCGGGCACCACCTGCACCAGCTGAGCAGCTTCATCGACTGACCCCGCGACCACCCGCCGGCGGCAACCGGCAGCACCGAGAACCACCATGAGCAAGAAGAAGATCAAGGCCGAGGCCGTCACGCATTGGGTGCCGGCCGACCGCGACCAGGTCAACGAAGCCATCGCGGAGATGGGCACGCTGCAGCGCGAGCGCGTGCGCATCGAAGCCGCGATGAACGACAAGCTGGCGGCCGTGAAAGCGCGTTATGACGCCCTGGCCAAGCCCAAGGGCGACCGCATCAACGAGCTGGCCCTGGGCGTGAAGCTGTACTGCGAGGCCAACCGCGCCACGCTGACGAAGGACGGCCGCGTGAAGTTCCACGAGTTCGCCACCGGCGTCGTGAAGTGGCGCCTGACCCCGTGGGCCGTGAGCCTCAAGAACGTTGCCGAGGTGCTGGCGCTGATCAAGGCCAAGGGCCTGACGCAGTACATCCGCACCAAGGAAGAGATCGACAAGGAAGCCCTGCTCGCCGACCGCGAATCCCTGGGCGACAGCATCAAGGGAGTGCGCATCGGCCAAAAGGAAGAGTTCTCCATCGAGCCTGCCGCCACGAAGATCGAGGAAGTGCAGGCGTGAACCGCCGGGCCGACTTCCGCCGCCAGCAGCTCGCCCGGATCCACGCGGCCAAGAAGGCCGCCGGGCTGGATGACGACACCTACCGCGCGCTGCTGGAGCGCGTGACCGGCCTGCGGTCCTCGGCCGACATGAGCCACGAGCAGCGCAACGCCGTGCTGCAGGAGTTCGCCCGCCTGCGCATGCGCGGCGAGCAGCAGGACGCACAGAAGGACGTGTACGCCGGCCGGCCCGCAGCCGACCTGATGAAGGCACGCCCGATGCTGCGCAAGGTCGCCGCGCTGCTGGCCGACAGCAAGCGGCCGTGGAGCTACGCCCACGCAATGGCGAAGCGCATGCACACCGTCGACAAGGTCGAGTGGTTGAACGACCACCAGCTGCACGCCCTGGTATCGGCGCTGCAGATCGACACCAACCGCCGGAAGAAGCCGGCAACCACCACCACAAGGAAAACACCACCATGCTGATCCTCACCCGTCGCGTCGGCGAACACCTGGTCATCCAGCTGCCCGACGCCCGCACCATCGAAGTGACCATCCTCGGCGTTCGCGGCAACCAGGTGCGCGTGGGCACTACCGCCCCGAAGGACATCAACATCCACCGCTCGGAGATCTTCGAGCGCATCCAGCAGGGCCGGCCGGCGCCGAAGGCGGTGGCCAATGGCTGAGACCTCAAGCCGGGCCGTTCACCTGGCCGCAATGACGCTCGCCGACCAGCTCGTCGAGCTGCAGGCTCGCGACATGACCATCACCCTGCGCGGCCTCAAGGATCAGGACGACGAGCGCATCGGCGATATCGAGATCCTTGCGCGCTATGTCCAGGCACCGGAAGCGGCAAAGGAAAACGCCAGCGAGGCTGCCAAGCCGAAAGCCACAGCTCAACTCGAATGGAGCCACACCTTGGGCGGTGGCGAGCGCATGAGCTATGCGGCTGCAGAGGAGGCTGTCGCCGCCCTCGGCGAAGGTTGGCGGCTCCCGTCCATCCAGGAGCTGCTGTCGATCGTCGACTACACGCGCAGCGAACCCGCGATCGACATCGAACGCTTTCCGGACACCAAGTCTGGTGCGTACTGGACCAGCACCACGTGCGCTTGGGCGCCTCGCGCCGCGTGGATCGTCAGCTTCCACGGCGGCGACGCCAACGGCTACCGCCGCGACGACGGCGACGCCGTCGTGCGTGCGGTGCGGTCGTTGCCGGCCGGTCAGTAACTCTGCCTCTCTGCTACTTCAAAGGATCAATCAATGAACGCTCTCAGCCAAGCCATCGCCGCGCTGCCCTCCCGCTTCACCGAGAACGGCGACGGCACCGTCACCGACCATTTGCTCCGCGTCATGTGGACGAAGGACACGCTCAGCGCGGCCAACGTCACCCAGTACGACGCCGAGAAGATCTGCGCGGATTGCCGCGTGGGTGGCCACGAGGGCTGGCGCCTGCCCGACGTGGAGGAACTGTTCCTGCTCGCCGACCGCTCGCGCCGTGAGCCTGCGATCGACACCGCGTTCTTCCCGGACACGCACAGCGACTGGTACTGGACGCGAACCATCGCCGCAGGAGCGCCTCGCGCCGCGTGGATCGTCGGCTTCGGCCTCGGCCTCTCCTACCTCTTCCTCCGCGGCTCCTACAGCGCCTTCGTGCGTGCGGTGCGGTCGTTGCCGGCCGGTCAGTAACTCTGCCTTTTTGATCCCATGACCCAACACCACCACCTTCCGCCCATCGCCAAGCTCGCCACGCGGTTCCTGGTCGAGATCGAGAACGCTGTGCGCGGCTTCCCGCGTTACCACAAGTACGCGCTCGGCACGGACCTGCGCCGGCAGGCGATGCAGTTGGTCGTGCTGTGCAATCGCGCCTGGCGTGACCGTGGAGGTGTGGTGCATTGGGTCAATCGCCTGGTCTGGGCGATCGACGAGATCAAGATCGCGTTGCAACTCGGGTCGCAGATCCGTGCCTTCCGCAGCTTCGGCGTTTTCGAGCAGCTCATCCGCATGGCCGAGGATATCGGCCGGCAGGCGGGCGGCTGGAAGCGCCAGCTGCAGCAGCATCCCAATGGCCAGAATCCGGCCGCCAGTGGCCGGCCGGAGCGTGCCAAGACACTGAGTGCCCGAACCGCCTCCGCTACCGCAGGGGCCAACCCATGACGAAGCCCTCCTACCCATTCGGCTGGGGTGCCGGGTCGCAAGCGTTCGGGAAGGCGGCGCCTCGCGCCGCGTGGATCGTCAACTTCAACAACGGCAACTCCAACAACTACCACCGCGACAACAACAACGCCTTCGTGCGTGCGGTGCGGTCGTTGCCGGCCGGTGAGTGTCAGGATGCAGGCGCGCAGCAGGTCACGCTGCGCGCACTTCACCGCGCCTGGAAGGCGGCGCGGCGCGGCAAGACGCCCAGCGCCAACATGCTCGACTTCGAGACCCGCTGGGCGGACTGGCTGCTGCACCTGCAGCGCCAGATCAACTTGGGCGCCTGGAAGCCGCGCCCCTCGACCTGCTTCATCGCGACCAGGCCGAAGGCGCGCGAGATCCACGCGCCGCAGTTCGCCGACCGTGTCGTGCATCACTGGCTGGTGCCGCAGCTGGAAGCAGTCTACGAATCGCGCTTCATCCATGACTCCTACGCCAACCGCAAGGGCAAGGGCAGTCACGCCGCCGTTCGGCGCCTGCAGCAGTTCGTGCGTGAGGTCGACAGCGGCCAGGGTGGCGGCTGGTATCTGCAGCTCGACATCCACAACTTCTTCAACAGCATCCACCGCGCCACGCTGTGGCGGATGCTCAAGCCGGTGCTGGTCCGGGCCCGGCTGCCGGAGATCTCGCTGCGCGCGGCGCACGCCCTGCTGCGATATCCGCCGGTACAGCTCGGCACCGTGGTGCGCGCATCGGCGGAAGAGATCGCCCTGGTGCCGGCGCACAAGCGCCTGGTCAATGCCCCCCAGGGCTGCGGCCTCCCGATCGGCAATCTCAGCAGCCAGTTTCTGGCCAACGTCTACCTCGACCGTCTGGATCAGTTCGTCAAGCACACGCTGAAGGCGAAACGCTACCTGCGCTACGTCGACGACTTCGTGCTGGTGCATCACGACCGTGCGCAGCTGGTGGTATGGCAGGCGCAGATCGAGGCGTTCCTCGCCCGTGAGCTGCGGCTTTCGCTGAAGGCTGGCGCGCCGCTGCGCCCGCTGCGGGACGGCATCGACTTCCTCGGCTACGTCGTCCGCCCGACGCACACGCTGTCCCGCCGCCGCGTGGTCGCGCATGCCCGCGCCGCGCTGGCCGCCTGGGAAGCGCTGCACGTCAAGCGCGGTTCGATCCGGGCCACGCCAGAAGCGCTCCAGCGCGTCCAGGCGACGGCCGCGAGCTATGCCGGGCATCTGCGCCACGCGAACAGCCTGCGGCTGCAGGCGGGCCTGCACGAGCGCTTCCCGTGGCTCTGCGCCGCCACGCGGCGGCGGAAGTTCCACCACCGCCTTGCCGGGCGGCATCTGTCCATCCCGTTCCGAGCAGCAAGCACATGAACACTGAAACCCTCGACCGCCTCGAAGCCCAGGCATCCATGCGCGTCGGCCTGGAGATCTCCACGCCGGTCGCCGTCAACCCGGGCGACTTGCGCGAGCTGATCGCCTGCTACCGCCAGCACCACGGCCTCGCGCCGATCACCGAAAAGGAAACAACCGCATGAGCACTCCGAAGTTCGCCTGGGCGTTCTCGCCCACCACCGGCGCGATCACGACAGACTGGCTGGAGGTCGCCGATCGCAACGATCCCCGCCCGTTGCCCGCCGTGGCGGCCGTGTGCGCCGTTTCCGCCGACGGCACGCCGTTGCCGTTCTACACGTCGACGTGCATCGAGGTGGAGCTGCCCGGCATGGCGCCCGTGCCTCTGGATTTCGCCGGCATCCTGTCGATCCAGAAGATCGACTTCCAGTGTCGGTGGCGCTTCGTCAAGCCCGTGACGGTGGAGCCGGTGACGCTGGCCGTGTGGGGCTACGACCCCGCGACCTTCGTCAACAGGTAACGCATGCGCGCCACCTGCCCCGACTGCGGCGCCACCGGCCACGTCTCGGCGTTCTTCGCTGACGACGACGGCAAGCGGCTGGTGGCGGCCGTGATCGAACTGCCCGCCGAATTGCAGCGCGCTGCGATGGGCTATCTGTCGCTGTTCAAACCAGCCAAGAACAGCCTTTCAAGCGCCCGCGCAAGGCGCGTGGTGCTTGAGCTGCAGCAGCTGGTGGCCGCCGGCACGGTGTGCATCGACGATCGCGGCGGCGTGCGCCGCACGGCACCGCCGGCACTGTGGGCGCAGGCCATCGATCAGATGCTGCTGCAGAGGACCACCCTTACGCTGCCGCTGCCCAGCCACGCCTACCTGCGCAAGGTGGTGTTCACCCTCGCCGACCAGGTGGAGGCGAAAGCCGAGCGCGCGATCGAGCAGCAGCGGCAGGCCGGGCAGCACCGCGCCACCGGCAATCCGACCAAACGCGAGCCGACCCAGCGCGAGAAGTTCGAGAACCACGCCGCATGGCTGCAGCAGCAGCTCAGCCTCGGCGGCATGACCAGGGACGAATTTGACCAGGCGATGGCCGAGGCCAGGGTGCGCTACGGCATCGCCACAACCGAGATCCACACATGACCTTCAAGTTCAACCAGTTGCAGCCCGTACAAGTGAAGCTGCCCCAACGCCTCGGCTGGGTCACCGGCCGCGTGGAATATGCGAGCGGCACCCGCTGCTACCAGGTCGCACACCTGAGCGCGTGCGGCGACTACACGCGCCGCTGGTACGCCGAGTACGAACTCGCTGAGGTGCCGCCCGGCGATCTCAGCCCGATGCCGGGCATCCCGTATCCCGATCTGGTCATCAACCCGCCGCCGCCCGGCGACGGTGAAGGCCCGGGCGGCGAGCCCACCGGCCCCTGATTGAAACGCCTGCAATGACACGCAAGCATCGGCCGGCATGTGCCGGCCGATGCATCGAGACGAAGATGGCCGACCAGCAAGACCTCCTGACCGAAGACGACACCGGCGACCTGATCGACGACATCCTGGGCGCTGATGACGAAGATCTGCCGCGCGAGCGCTGGCCGAAGCAGCTGGCCGAGCTGATCGACGTGACCGTGGCCGCGCTGCGCCGCGAGGGCGTGGAAGACGCCGAGGCGCTGCGCCTGGCCGAGGTGGTGGTGCTGGCGCAGGCCATGTACCTGGGCGGCGACCGGATCTACCTGCCCAAGGGCGACGCCCTTGCCACCGCATTGACGCACGCCCGGATCTTCCACGAGCATAACGGCCGCAACGTTCACATCCTGGCGCGCCAGTACGGCCTCACTGTTCGCCAGATCCAGAGCATTTATCGTAGACAGCAGCTGTACCGTCGTGGCCGTAGGCAGGCGCAGCTTTTTCAGGAGTAGGACGGCATGAAAGCAATCTTCGCAGCAGCAGCGATCCTGCTGGTGGCATGCAGCAGCCCAAGCGATCAAGGCGTCGTGCCCGCAGTGGCGGCGAGTGTTGCAATGAACGAGCAGCAATCAGCCGGGGTGGAAAAGGTGCTTCGCGCGTGCCCTGGAATTGTCGAGTATCTGCCTGATACGCAGATCACTGATTTCTACACCTTTGAAGGCGTTGACCATTATGTCTTCAAGGTACCCAGGCCGGCGCCCAAAGTGCCAGGCGAATATCTCGCCGAAGGCCATACTTGCACGGTGAGTGTGCGCGGAGGGGACGCCGCTATTGCGAAACGACCATGCGTGAGCATCTGCAGGATGCACAAGGTCGACGAGCCGCATCCGCCGCAGTCGATGGAATATCCGTTGAACTGACAGAGGCCCCGCGAAAGCGGGGTTTCTTTCTTGCGGGCGAAGCCCTTCGCCTCGGCGCGCGCGCGCGCAAAGGCGAATCATGTCGCTCAGCCCGTAACTGCTGGTGGTGGTAGTAGCGGGCCTCCCGCCGGCGGCGCAATGCCGCCGGCAACCTTCCAGGAGCCCGCATGAACCCGCGCACGTCCAACCTCACCCAGAAGCTGCGCGACGCCGCGCGCGCCTATCCGCTGCTGCTGCTGTTCGCGATCACCTTCGCGGTGGTGCTGCTGCTCAATCCAGCCAAGGCCGGCCTCGCGCTGTGGGGCGTGAGCAAGATCGCGCTGTGCGCCTATCTCGGCTACTGGGCTGACCGCCTGTGCTTTCGCCCGGAAGATCGCCCGCACCTGCTGGAAGGCATTTCACGCGGCGCGGCCTGGAAGCGGCGCTCGCTCATCGTCGCTGCCGCCATTCTCGCCGGTGGGCTCATCCCGTGATGCGCCGCCACACCGACCGCACGCCGATGCAGCGCTGGGCGCGCAACCTCCTGCTCATCCTGATCAGCGCGGTCATCACCGTGCTGCTGCTGGCGATCCCGTTCGCGTTCGAGGCCAAGGCCGCCGAGCCGACCGCGCGCGTCCGCGTGCCGGAACATGCCGTCACCTACCGCCTGCGCATCGAGCGCGAGGCGGCACGCAACTTCGGCCTGAGCGGCGATGCCGTGGTGGCCCGCATGGCGGCGCAGATCCACCAGGAGAGCGCGTGGCGCGCGAACGCGGCCAGCCCCTATGCCTACGGCCTGACGCAGTTCACGCCGGCGACCGCGAAGTGGCTGCCGACGGTGTGCCCCGACGTGGGCGAGCCGGACGTGTGGGACGCCAGCTGGGCCATCCGCGCGCAGTCCTGCTACATGGCCTGGCTGTATCGCCGCGTGGGCCGCATCGGCCCGCAGCCGATCGACGACTGCACGCGCTGGAACTTCGCCTTGCGCGGCTACAACGGCGGCGAAGGCTGGCTCACGCGCGAGCGCAGGCTCGCCTTGAACGCAGGCGCCAACCCCAATGCGTGGCGGGAGGTCGAGGGCTTCCGCAGCCGCGCCGGGTGGGCGCACAAGGAAAACACCGAATACCCGCGCCGGATCCTGCTGAGGCTGGAGCCGGCCTACATCGCGGCCGGCTGGTCCGGCAGCCGGGTGTGTCCATGACCTTCGCCACGCTCCGCACCACGACGCCCGCAGCCTGCGGGCGATCTGCCAATGAGGCCCGCGCATGATCCGCACCGCATTCGCCACCGCCCGCACGTCCGGCCTGCTGCCCGCCGTCGGTTGGACGATCCTGATCGTCGGCGTGATCGCCTTCGCCACTGGTCTGTGGGGCGGCTACGAATGGCGCAAGGGCCGTGACGCCATCGCCGACGTGAAGACCATGAAGGACGAACGCGATGCGCATCGGAGACAGATCGGCGAGCTGCACGCCGCTGCGACGAAGGCCGCGCAGCGCGATGTCGACAACGCCGTGGCCTACCGCGAAGCCACCGAACGCCTGGACGCGATCGCGTCCGACCTGGAGAAGACCAATGCACGCAACCGTGCCCATGCCGCAGAGCAGCGCCAGGCGCTGGCTGCGGTGCTGCAGCGCAATCCCGATCTTGCTCGCGTCGATGCTGGTGCTGACGTCCTGCGCCACTGGAACCGAAGTAATCAAGGCGCCACCGGTGGCGCCGGCGCCGCCCCCGCCGTCGATCAGGCCCAGCCTGCTGGTGGAGTGCCCGGAAGAACTGCCCCCGGCGGTGAACAGCCTCCTGCCCAGCCTGCTGGCGAACCACGACGAGGTGGCCGCGCAGTACCACGAGTGCAAGGCAGGCAAGAGCGGCCTGGTGGAAGCGGTGCAGGAATGGCAGCGCACGGCGTGGGAGTGGTACTGCAATTCGCTGGACGCGGTGGGCCTGGACGCCAGCAGCTGCAGGGCGGGGCTTGAGCCGCGCCGATGATCGACGAGGCGGAGATGGCGGCGCACATCGATGCGCTGGCGATGGAGCGCTTCGAGGCCAGCCGCGTCGGTCATTCCGCCGCGGCGCCGTCGCATCCGGTGTCCTGCATCGGCTGCGGCGTGGAGATACCGGCGGATCGGCTGCGGGCGCTGCCATCGGCCAAGCGTTGCGTGCGGTGCCAGGCGCAACTGGAACACTGAAACAGGGGAACGGAATGGGATCGATCAACTGGGACATCTTCATCAAGGCCATCACGCTGCTGGTGCTGCTGGGCAATACCACGGCCACGCTGGTGCTGTTCCTGCGCCGCAGGAACGATCAGCGCGCGAAGGCGATGGAAGATCGACAGGAAAAGTTCGACGAGAAACTGGCGCAGCAAGGAACCAAGCTCAGCGTCGAGATCGGGGATCGAAAGGAGCAGCATGCCGCGATCGATCGCCGTTTGGCGCTTGCAGAACAGGCCATCCAGAAGATGCCCTCGCACAACGATTACATGAAGATCATCGACCGCCTCAGTTCGCTGGAGCGCGATGTCGGCTCGATCGACACCAAGACCGACGGCATGCAGGAAACGTTGAACACGATCCGCGACCACCTGCTGGAGAGGAAGATCTGATGTCCGCGAAGAAGACCTTGCAGGACCGCCTGACCGAAGACCGGCGCCTGGTCGTGCTGCGCCTGCTGCAGGAGATGCCCGCCAACCGGTCCAACAGCAGCGTGATCGCCGACTCTCTGAACCTGTGGGGCCACCACGTCAGCCGCGACTACGTGCGCACCCAGCTGCGCTGGCTCGAAGAGCAGGGGCTGGTGTCGATCGATGATCTCGACGGCGTGCTGGTGGTCACCCTCACCGAGCGCGGCCACGACGTGGCCACGGGCGCCGCCGTCGTCGACGGCGTGAAGAAGCCGAGGGGCTGACGCATGGGCCGCCGCATCGGCAGCGTTGACCGCACGCCGGAAGCCATGCGCAAGGTCATCGACGGGGTACTGCGCACCAACCGCATGACCGTCGACGAGCTGCGCGAGCACCTCACGTCCCTGTACCCCGAGGCCGAGGTGCCGTCGCGATCGGCGCTGTACCGCTACAAGGGCAGCATGGAGGAGCTGACCGGGCGCCTGCGCGATATCCAGACCACGGCAGAAACCGTCGTAGCGGATCTCGGCGAGAACCCGGACGAAAAGGCCGGCGCGCTCCTGGTCCAATGCATCACCGCCTTGGCGGCCGATGCGGCGCTGAAAGCGCAGATGCCGGGCTCGGAAGTCGGGATCGAGGATCTGCGCAAGCTCGCCCGCGCAACGCGCGATGTGATCAGCGCCCGCACCATGTCCCTCAAGGAACGCCAGCAGATCGAGGAAATGGCGCGGCAGAAGCTGCTGCGCGAACAGTCCGAACGCCTGGACAAGGTGGTCAAGAGCGGCGGGCTGAGCGAGGACACCGCCGCGGACCTGCGCCGGAAGATCCTGGGGATCGGCTGATGGTGCTGGATCTGCTCAAGGCGGAACTGCCGGCGGCCATCGCCACGTCTGTGCATGGCAGCACGGACGCGGTGGCGCTGCAGTACCAGCGCGAGTGGATCGCCGACGACAGCCCGCTGAAGGTGGCCGAGAAGTCGCGCCGCGTGGGCCTGACGTGGGCCGAGGCGTCGGACAACGTGCTGACCGCATCGAAGGCACGGCAGTCCGGCGGCATGAACTGCTATTACATCGGCTACAACATGGACATGGCGATCGAGTACATCGAAGCCTGCGCCATGTGGGCGCGCGTGTTCAACGAAGCCGTGTCGGACATCGAGGAAGGCGAGGAAGTCTTCAAGGACGGCGACGACGAAAAGCACATCAAGACCTACACCATCCGCTTTGCGTCGGGCTTCCGCATCGTGGCGCTGTCCTCGCGCCCGGCGAACCTGCGCGGCAAGCAAGGCGTGGTGGTCATCGACGAGGCGGCCTACCACAACGACCTGGGCGAGCTGCTCAAGGCCGCGCTGGCGCTGCTGATCTGGGGCGGCAAGGTCCGCGTGATCAGCACGCACGACGGCGACCAGAACCCGTTCAACGAACTGGTGACCGAGATCCGCTCGGGCAAGCGCAAGGGCAAGGTGCACCGCATCACCTTCCGCGAGGCCGTCGAGCAGGGCTTGTTCGGCCGCGTGTGCATGCGCAAGGGCGTGCCGTGGGATGCCGAGGAGCAGGCTAAGTGGATCGCCGACGTGTACGCGTTCTACGGCGACAGCGCCGAGGAAGAGCTGGACGTGGTGCCGTCGCAGGGCAGCGGCGCATGGCTCACCAGCGCGCTGATCGAGGCGCGCATGTACGACGCCCCGGTTTTCCGCTACGACTGCCCGCAGGGCTTCGAGCGCCTGCCTGACACGCAGCGCTGGGATGCCGTGCAGCAGTGGCTGGACACCGAGATCGCCCCGGCGCTGGCCGAGCTGGATCCGGATGGCGAGAGCTGCTACGGCCAGGACTTTGGCCGCAGCGGCGACCTCACCGTCGGCGTGCCGTGCATCATCGAGAAGAACCTGCGCCGCCGCGTGCCCTTCACGTTCGAGCTGCGCAACATGCCGCACAAACAGCAGAACCAGGTGATCAGCTTCGTGCTGAAGCGGCTTCCGCGCTTCCGCAAGGCAGCGATCGACGCCCGCGGCAACGGTCACGCCGTGGCCGAGTTCCTCGCGCAGGAGTTCGGCTGGCACCGCGTGGAGCTGGTGATGCTGACCGAGGGCTGGTATCGCGAGCAGATGCCTCCGCTCAAGGTGGCGTTCGAGGACGACGCGATTGCGCTGCCGCGTGACCGCGACACATTGGGCGACCTGCGCTCGATCAAGGTCGTCAAGGGCGTGCCGCGCCTGCCCGACAAACGCGGCAGCGGCAGCGATGGCGGCAAGCGCCACGGCGACGCCGGCATCGCCATCGCGCTGATGCACTACGCAAGCCGCAACATGAGCTACGAGATCGACTTCCACAGCGCCGGCACCACGGCCGCAACGCGCGCGGTGCAGGCCGCCACCGAAACGCGCGTCACCATCACCACCACCGGCTGGGGCACCGTCTCCGGCCGTACCGACACGGCGGGCTATGTATGAGCGACAAGATCGAGACCCCGCGCGCCGGGCTGGAGATCGCCACGACCGGCGACGGCCGCGACATCACGCGGCCCTACACCACCGGCCTGATGCAGGCCAGCGACCGCGTGCTGACCGGGCGCGGCGGTGGCGACCTGCAGATCTACGAGCAGGTGGCTTCGGATTCCCAGGTGAAGGCGTGTTTCGAGCAGCGCCGCAGCGCGGTGACCAGCTGCGAATGGGTGGTCGAGCCTGCGAGCGAACGTCGCGCCGACCGCAAGGCCGCGGACTTCGTGCGCGAACAGCTGACGAGCGTGGGCTGGGACCGCGTAACCGACCGAATGCTGTGGGGCGTGTTCTACGGCTTCAGCGCGGCCGAGCTACTCTGGCAGGAGCAGGACGGCAAGCTGGGCTGGCGAGCGATCAAGGTGCGCCACCGCCGCCGCTTCGCTTTCAACATGCAGGGCGAGCTGCGCCTGCTCACGCCGCAGAACATGGTCGCCGGCGAGCCGGCGAAGCCGCCTTACTTCTGGCACATCGCCACCGGCGCCGACAACGACGACGAACCCTATGGCCTCGGCCTGGCGCACTGGTGCTACTGGCCGACGCTGTTCAAGCGCCACGGCATCGGCTTCTGGCTGACCTTCCTCGAAAAGTTCGGCATGCCGACCGGCGTCGGCACGTTCCCGGCGAACGCGACGGGCGCCGAGATCAACAAGCTGCTCGGCGCCATCCAGGCGATCCGCACCGACTCCGGCGTGGCGATCCCCGAGGGCATGAAGATCGATCTGCTGGAGGCGGCACGCAGCGGTTCTGCGGACTACGAGAAGCTGCACGACAAGATGGACGAGGCCATCGCCAAAGCGATCCTCGGCCAGACCATGACCACCGACAATGGCAGCAGCAAGGCGCAGGCCGACGTGCACATGGAAGTGCGCCAGGACATCGTCAAGGCAGACGCGGACCTGATCTGCGAGAGCTTCAACGAAGGCCCGATCCGCTGGCTGAGCATGTTCAACTTCGACGGTGCAGACCCGCCGCGCGTCTACCGCGTGGTCGAAGAGCCGGAAGACCTGGACGCGCTGGCCGATCGCGACACGAAGGTCAAACAGCTGGGCTTCAAGCCGTCCCTCGCCTACGTGAAGAAGCAGTACGGCGACCACTGGGAGCCTGCGAGTACTGCGCCGGCCGCCGAGCCGGTGCAGCTGCCGCCGCCTGCCTTCGCTGCAGGCGATGATGAGATCGACCAGGCACGCGCCGCTGCGCAGGCCCGGCTCGACGCAGTGTTCGCTGGCGCGGACGCGCTCGCGATCACGGCGCAGCCCTTCGTGCGCAACCGCGTGCGCGAGCTGCAGGTGATGCTGGACGAATCCGGCGACCTGACCGCGTTCGCCGCGCGCCTCAATGAACTGGCCGATGCCGACCCGGACAGTGATTTCGTCGAGGCCCTGGCGCGTGGCGGTTTCGCCGCGTGGCTGGTCGGCAAAACCCAACCAGAGAAATGACGCATGGAAAACCAGCACCGCAAGATCAAAGGTTACCGCGAGCTGTCGGAATCCGAGATCGCACTGATGAACGAGATCAAGACCAAAGGCCCCGAATTGCAGGCTCTGGTCGAAAAGCTGCGCGAGCATCCGGATACGGACAAGCGCTGGATCGCGATCGGTGCCACCGATCTGCAAACGGCCCTGATGGCGCTGACGCGCTCCGTCGCCAAGCCTGATTTCTTCTGATCGCCGCATGCCCATCGACGCCCGCTTCGACCTCGCGCCTGAAGAGGCCCTCGCCTTCCTGGAAGGCAAGGGCCTGCGCGCATCGTTCGCGTGGCAGGACGTGTGGGCGGCCGAGCACGAGGCCGCCTTCACGGTGGCGAAGATGGCCGACCTCGACCTGCTGGCCGAGGTGAAGCGCGCCGTGCAGTCGGCGATCGAGAACGGCGAGACGCTGCAGGCGTTCAAGAACGCGCTGCAGGAGCGCATGGAAGCGGCCGGCTGGTGGGGCGTGCAGGAGCAGCTGGATCCAGTCACCGGCGAGATGCGCCTGGTGCAGCTGGGCAGCGCCAGGCGCCTGCAGACGATCTTCCGCACGAACTTGTCGATGGCCTACGCCGCCGGCGAGTGGGCGCAGATCGAGGACACCGCCGAGGCGGCGCCGTACCTCATGTACGACGCCGTCGACGACAACCTCACGCGAGAACAGCATCGCGCCTGGGACGGCATCGTGCTGCGCTGGGACGACCCGTGGTGGAAGACTCACCGCCCACCCAACGGCTACAACTGCCGCTGCAGCACCATCCAGATGAGCCAGCGCGACCTCAAGCGCGTGGGCAAGACCGGACCCGACAAGGCGCCGCCGGTGCAGCGCCGTGAGTGGGTGAACAAGCGCACCGGCGAGGTGATGCAGATTCCGGTGGGCATCGACCCGGGCTTCGACTACAACCCCGGCGAGGGCCGCGTGGCCGAGCTGCGCTACGCGCTCGAAGGCAAGCGCAAGGCATTCGAGGAGGGCCGCTGATGCGCCCAGGAATCCAACTCGACGACCGCCAGGTCGAGATCCAGCTGGAGCGCCTGCGCGACGCGATGCAGGGCCGCGGTTCGCTGGCGGCGATGCAGGAGATCGGCCGCTACGGCAAGACCAGCACGCAGTTCCGCTTCCGCGACCAGCGAGGGCCGGACGGGGCGCGCTGGATCCCGAGCGAGCCGGCGATCGAGCGCGGTGGCCAGACCCTGCGCAAGACCGGCCGGCTGTTCCGGTCGCTGACCTGGCGGGCGACGCCGGGCGAGGCGAGCTGGGGCACCAACGTCGTCTATGCGGCCGTGCACCAGTACGGCATCGCCAAGTCCGTCAGCGTGCGCCAGCACAAGCGCCGCCACTACATCAAGCGCCCGGACGGCAGCCGGTCCCTGGTCATGGCCGACGTGCCGGCCCACCAGCGCCCGATGCTGATGCACCGCAGGCCCTACCTGGGCTTCTCCCTGTACGACCGGAGCGAGATCTGGGAGATCCTGCGCGAGCACATCGCGAAGGCGGCCCGGCGGTGACGCCCGCTGGGGCGTTTTCGGGGGTGGGACGGGCGGTTTCGGCTCCGGCAGGGTTCCGCCCAGCCTGTCGATCGCCGTTAAACGGCCTTCAAACGGCCTTGGCGCCACGTTCGGGGCAATCGCGGTACGCGGTTGTCCCCAGCGGGGGGTGAGGCGCCTCAAATCGCCTCCCATTGCGTCGGCGGCAGTTGCCCCGGTGCCGGCCCTCCGGTAGGGTCTTCCTGCCCGTGAAGCGACCGGGCAACGCGTGCCACTGAGGCGAAGCGCTTCGCCCGGACCCGGGGCGGCAAGCCCGCCACTCTGGCAGGCATGAACCAGCCCGCCATCACCACGCCGCAGAATGTCCCCGGCCAGCGCGTCGAAGTGCTGAAGGCCGGCACGTGGACCGACATGCACGGTCGCCCGGTCAAGGTCACCCGTGAAGACCTGGCCGAGCTGGCCAGCAGCTACGACCCCGCCGTCTTCCGTGCGCCGGTGGTCATCGGCCATCCGAAGCTGGACGCGCCGGCCTGGGGCGTCCACGAGCGCTTTGAGGTCGAAGGCGACAGCCTCTATGCCGTCGAAGGCCCGGTTGACGCGCAGTTCGCCGCATTCCGCGATGCCGGCCGTTTCGGCGAGCGTTCGATCAGCTTCTTCCCGCGCAACCACCCCAACAACCCGACGCCCGGCAAGCTGCATCCGCGTCACGTCGGCTGGCTGGGCGCGACGCCGCCGGCCGTGACCGGCCTTGCGCGCCTGCAGGGCGCCGCCCCGGCAGAGTTCGCCGGCTTCGACAACGGCGACGGTGTCGTCGAGCTGTCGATGTCGGATGCGCGCTGGGGTTTCTCGACTGCTGCCAGCCTTTTTCGCGGAGTGCGCGACTGGATCGTTGCGCAGCTCGGCATCGAGAAGGCCGACGAGGTCCTGCCCAGCTGGCGCATCGATTCGCTGCAGGAGGCCGCCGCCGCAATGACGGACGACTCCCCTCGCTTTTCCCAGTCCGCGCCGGCCGCATCGGCGGCGCCCGCACATCAAGGCCCCGCAATGAGCAATTCCAACCAGCCGACCGTCGACCTGGCCACGCGTGAGCGTGCCCTCAACGATCGCGAGAAGGCCATCAAGGCCGAAGAAGACCGTCTCGCCGCGCTGCGCGCCGAAGCGGCCCGCGCCGAGGCCATCGCCTTCGCCGGCCAGCTCATCACCGACGGCCGCCTGCTGCCGCGCAACAAGACGCAGTTCGTGGAACTGATGGTCGCGCTGCCGCCCAGCACCGAGCCGATGTCCTTCGCCGGCGACGACGGCCGCCAGCAGAGCAAGCCTGCCGTGCAGATGTTCCGCGAGCTGTTCGAGGGCCTGCCCAAGCACATCGACTTCGCCGAGAAGGGCGCGGGCGTCGTGCCGGGCGAACACGGTGCGCCGGTGGACTTCGCCGCAGCGCCCGGCACGCAGGCCGACAGCATGCTCCTCGCGCTGCATGCCAAGGCGGTGCAGTACCAGCAGCAGAACCCGAACGTCACCTACATCGCAGCCGTCAAGGCCTGCGGCGGCTGAGCCGTCGCAGGCCTTGACGCTCACGCTCATGCAACCCGACTGAACCCAAGGCCACGCCATGCAGAAGCATTCCATCCTCACGCTCACCGTCATCGCGGCAGGCGTCATCGCCGCCGAACGGTTCGTTACCGCCGCAGGCGCCTATCCCACGGCCGCCGGACCGGCGCTCGGCGTCAGCACCACGAGTGCCGCCGCAGCGGGCGACGCCTTCCCCGTCGATGTCCTCGGCACCACCGTCGTGACCGCTGGCGAAGCGTTCGCCAAGGGCGATGCCATCGCGGTCGGCACGTCCGGGAAGGCCGTGTACGGATACGACGACGGTTACATCGTCGGCCACGCGCTCCAGGCGTCCACGGGCGACGGCGACCGCGTCGAGATCCTGCTCATTCCGACCGCGCTGCCCGGCGCGCGCTGATCGCGCGCAGGTACTGACGCGCAGACCCCGTAACACGACAACACCCAAGGCCATTCAAATGACCCAGATGACCCCCGCGCAGTCGCGCATCATCAATCCGATCCTGACGACGCACGCCCAGGGGTATGTCCGTCCGGGCAACGTCGGCCGCCTGCTGTTCCCGATCGCTTTCGTGTCCGCCTACGGCGGCCAGCGCATCGAGTTCGGCAAGGAATCGTTCCGCCGTTACAACACCAAGCGCGCCCCGGGTGCGAATTCCAGCTCGGTCACCTTCGGCTACGCCGGCCAGCCGTACGCGATCGTGCCGCGTTCGCTGGATGCGGTGGTGCCGCGCGAGATCATGAACGACGCCAGCCAGGTGCCGGGGCTCGACCTCGCCACGGACGCGGTTGACCTGGTGTTGGATGTGATGGACCTGGATCACGAATACGACTGCGCCGCCATCGCGCGCAACGCCAGCAACTACGACACCGACCACAAGGTGGCGCTGGTCGGAGCTGCGCGCTGGGCCGGCGGTAGTGCGGATCCGATGGGCGATGTCAAGACCGGCCGTGAATCCGTGCGTGAAAGCATCGGCGTCCGCCCGAACATCGCCATCCTTTCGCCGTCGGCATTCAGTGCCTGCGAAGAGCACCCGGATATCGTCGATCGCATCAAGCACACCGGCCGCGACGCGGTGACCACCGAGATTCTGGCCAAGCTCTGGAAGATCGAGCGTGTCGAAGTCGCCGAAGCGGTGGGTGCGAGCGGCGCTGCCGACGACTTCGGCGACATCTGGGGCAACGACGTGATCCTCGCTTACGTGTCGCCGCCGACCGGCGGCAACCGTCGCAGCGCGGCCCGCCCGTCGTTCGGCTACACCTATGCGATGCAGGGCCATCCCCTGGTCGAGAAGCCGTACTGGGATCCCGGCCGCCGCTCCTGGGTCTACGGCGTCAGCGCCGATCGCGAGCCGGTGCTGACCGGCGTCACCGCTGGCTACCTGATCCAGAACGCGGGCGCGCCGGCGGCCTGATCCAGGGCACCGCTCCGCACAACGCTCATCTCGCTGGCGGCAACTATGCCGCCAGTGGCTCAACCGAGACACCGCAATGACCGAACCGACCGACCTCTGCTTCCTGGTGCTGACGCCGTTCAAGTACAAGCGCGTCATCGTGAAGCCGCCGGCCTTCGTGCAGATGAGCCGCGAAGAGGCGCGCGAGTACATCGCCGCCGGCGTGATCGGCGGCGAGGAAGATGCGGCGCTGGTGCCGGACGACGATGCCGAACGCCTGGCCGCCGAGGAAGCGCAGCGGCAGGAAGCCGAGCGCCTGGCCGCCGAGGAAGCGCAGCGGCAGGAAGCCGCACGCCTGGCCGCCGAGCAGGACGCCAAGAAGAACACCGCGACGGGTGAGGATGGGAAGACCGGGGCTGCCACGGAAGGCAACACCACGACCCCTGCGGCCAAGCCGGCCGCAGGTGGTCGCGGTGGTTCCGCGCGCAAGGCCGGCAAGTAAGGCCCGCGCGCAATGCCCTATGCCACGCTCCAGCACCTGGTCGACCGCTTCGGCGAGGACGAGCTGATCCGGATAAGCGACCGCGACAACACCGGAGCGATCGATGCCGGCGTGGTCGCCGGCAAGCTGGCCGACGCCGATGCCGAGATCGACGGTTACCTGGCGGGCCGTTACACCCTGCCGCTGACCACGGTGCCGGAAGCGCTGCGCCGCATCGCTTGCGACGTGGCCCGTTATCACCTCTACGACGACCGTGTCACCGAGGCGGTGCAGAAGCGTTACGACGACGCGATCAAGTTCCTGCGCATGGTCGCCAAGGGCGAAGTCCAGCTCGGCGTCGACACCGGCGGCGCTGCTCCGGCGGTGAGCGCCGGGCCGCAGTACTACGAGGGCGACCAGGTGTTCGGCCGCAACAACCTCCGGGACTTCACCGGATGAGCCGCATCGGCGACGCCGAGGATGCCCTGTTGAACCGCGTTCGCACGCGGTTCGGTACCGCCTTGAAACATGTCGAGGCGATCCCGTCGTCCTGGGACGCGGCCACGATCAAGCGCATGTACGTCGGGACGCCCGGCGTGTTCCTGAGCTGGGGCGTACAGCGCGGTCAGCGGTCGACGGACAGCACGGCCGAACTGATCGTGTTGTGGGAGTTCGATATCGTGACTTCGCACGAGGGCAAGGAAGCGCCTCGCCGCCGCGGCGACGCACGCGCAATCGGTGCGTACGAGATCGTCGAGCGGCTGATCCCGCTTCTGCACGGGTGGACGGTGCCCAACGAAGGCTCGCTGCAGATCGAGACGGCAGAGAACAAGTTCAGCGCGGAGAACGAGCGCAACGGCCTGACGGTCTACGGCGCGCTGTTCTCCATGCCCATGACGATGGACGACGGCGAGGAAACGCCGAGCGACCTCGACGACTTCATCACCTTCCACGCGGACTGGGATCTGGCGCCGGCAGACGGCCAGCTGGAAGCCCAGGACCACGTGACCCTGCCGCAGGACTGACCACATGACCACACGCATCCGCGTCAAACCCGCAGCCGACAAGGTCGTGATCGACCCGGCCACGCGCCAGCGCCTGCCCGAGGCGGGTGCCGAAGTGCCCGAGACCACCTACTGGCTGCGCCGCATCGCCGATGGCGACGTGACCAGGGCGGAGGCCGCACCGCCGAAACCCAAACCCAAGCGCGCCGCATCGCAGGCCGACACCGACACTCCCAGGAGCGACACATGATCAGCTTCAACGCCATCCCGGTCGGCATCCTGACCCCGGGCGCCTACATCGAATTCGACAACTCCCGCGCGGTGCGCGGCCTGCCGGTGCTGGCGCACCGCATCCTGGTCATCGGCCAGAAGCTCGCCGCCGGCACGCAGGCGCCGCTGACCGTGAAGCGCGCGCTGTCGGCCGCCGAGGCCGAGACCGATTACGGTCGCGGTTCGATGCTGGCCAGCATGGTCGCGGCCGTGAAGGGCGCGAACCGCTACACCGACTGCTACGCCATCGCGCTGGCCGACAACGACGAAGGCAACCCCGCCGAAGGCATCATCTCCATCGCCGGCCCGGCCACGGCGGCCGGTACGCTGAACCTCTACCTGGGCGGCGTGCGCGTGCAGGTGGGCGTGACCAGCGGCCAGACGCAGCAGCAGATCGCCACCGCGCTGACGGCCGCGATCAATGCCAACACGCAGCTGCAGGTCACGGCCGTGGCCAACAGCGCGAACGTCGAGCTGACCTTCCGCCACGCGGGCGAGGCTGGCAACAGCTACGACATCCGCTTCAACTACGCCTTCGGCGAAGCCTTCCCCGCCGGCGTCGGCGCGACGATCACCGCGATGTCCGGCGGCACCGGCAACCCCTCGCTGACCTCGCTGATCGCCGCCCTGGGCGACGACCAGTATCAGACCATCATCCTGCCCTACACCGATGCGACCAGCCTGGCCGCGATCGAGGCCGAGATGCTGCGACGCTGGGGCCCGATGGTGCAGCGCGAGGGCCATGTGTTCACCGCGCTGTCCGGCACGGTCGGCGATGCCACCACGCTGGGCGACAGCCGCAACTCGTCCTTCGTGACGATCATGCACGCGGGCAAGTCGCCGAGCCCGCCGTGGATCTTCGCGGCCGTGACCGGCGCCGTCGACGCATTCGAGCCGGATCCGGCTCGCCCGCGCCAGACGCTGCCGCTGCCGGGCTGCCTGGCGCCGAAGGAAGCCGACCGCCCGACGCGCGAAGAGCGCAACACCATGCTCGGCCAGGGCATCGCCACCTCGGTGGTGGATGCCGGCGGCACGGTCACGATCGAGCGCCTGGTCACCACGTATCAGGAGAACACCGCCGGCGATCCGGACGTGAGCTATCTCGACATCGAGACCCTGCGCACGCTGGCCTACCTGCGCGCCACGATGCGCATTCGCATCACCACGCGCTTCCCGCGCCACAAGCTGGCCAACGACGGCACCGCCTACGCGCCCGGCCAGGCCATCGTCACGCCGCTGGAGATCCGCGCCGAGCTGCTGCACCTGGCACGCGAGTGGGAAGCGGCCGGCCTGCTCGAAGACTTCGCGGCCTACAGCGCCGACCTGGTGGTCGAGCGGAACGAGGCCGACCGCAACCGCGTCGACGTGCTGGCGCCGCCGAACCTCGTCAATCAGTTCCGCGTTCTCGCGGCCGTCATCCAGTTCGTCCTGTAAGGAGCCCACAACATGGCCGCCGCAAAGCGACTCGGCAAAGCCACCATCAAGATCGGTGGCGTCACCATCGAAAACCTGCCCGGCTCTACGCTGGACCCGGGCGGAACCACTCGCGAAACGCAGCTCGGTGCAAACGAAGTGCTCGGCTGGACCGAAAAGCCCAAACAGTCGCGCCTTGAGGTTTCGGTCAGCGTGCGCGCCGGCTTCTCGGTCGACGATCTGGCGAAGGCGGATATCTCGTACATCTTCGCCGGCGATACCGGGCAGGTCTGGTCGGTGGCGAAAGCGTGGTGCACCGAGCCGCCGGTCATCGACAGCGGTGCTGGCACCGCGCGCCTGATCTACGAAGGCACGCCGGCCGAGAAGGTGGGCTGACATGATCAAGACAGCCACCACCGGAACGCTCAAGCACGGCCTCAAGATCGGCGAGACCTTCCACAAGGATTTCGAGTTCAAAACCGATATCACGGCAGGTGACTATTTCCTCGCCGAGGAAGCAATCGGTGCCAAGGGCACTCTGCGCTTCGATGCTGAACTGGTTGCCAGGCAGCTGGTGCGCATCGGCACCTTCACTGGGCCTTTCAGCGCTGACCTGTTGGCCACGCTGAAGACCTCGGACATGAACGCACTCATGCGGCGGCGCGAGCTGCTGGAGGCCGAGGGAAACGCCGAACCCTCCGGCGAGCCGACCTCCTCGCCGGAGAAGCCCTGATCGCAGGCCGCACCGGCTGGACGCTGAGCGAGATTCGCGCATTGTCCGCCGCCGAGTTCACCTACTTCATCGAGTTCTTCATCGAGCACCCCCGTGGCTTCTGACCTGCTGCTCCGCGCAAGACTCACGCTCGATCCCCAGCAATGGGGATCGGGCTTGCGTTCGGCCGGCGGTTCGCTCAAGAGCTTCACCGGGATGGCGCGCCGCGAGATTGGC
The DNA here is from genome assembly GCA_036404915.1 of Lysobacteraceae bacterium. Taxonomy (GTDB): domain Bacteria; phylum Pseudomonadota; class Gammaproteobacteria; order Xanthomonadales; family Xanthomonadaceae; genus Lysobacter_I. The sequence goes on along the minus strand of DASWYO010000026.1, from coordinate 24,341 downwards.
GCGCTTCGCGATTTCATGGGCAGCACGGCCGGCCGACTGGCCAGCTTCGCCGGCGGTTTCTCGGCGGCCAATGAGCTGATGCGCTCGGCGAAGATGGACAAGACGCTAACGCAGATCGGTCTGACTGCGGGCGTCACCGACCGGCAGGTGACGGGTCTGCGCGGCACGCTGTTCGGCATGGCCAAGGAATCCGGCGCTGCCGTGGACGGCCTGCAGCAGGGCGTGAATACGCTCATCGCCGGCGGTTTGAGCCTGACGGCGTCCGTCAACACCCTCGGAGCAATCAACAAGGCACTGCCGGTCACAGGTGCGCAGGCCGACACGCTGGCCGGCGCCTTGGGTGTGGCCAGCACCGCGTTCCAGTTCGACCTCGAAAACCCGGAGATGGCGCTCAACATCATCGACAAGATGACGGTCGCCGGGCGGAAGGGTAACGCCGAGCTGGAGAACCTCAGCAGCATCTTTGCGCGCGTCGGCGTCAACGGCGCCGCTGCCGGCATGAGCTTCGACCAGACCCTTGCGTTCGTCGAGGGTCTTTCGCTGATCGAACGTCAGCCCGAGCGCCTGGCCACGCTGGCCGATTCCACGCTGCGCCTGTTCACCAATGCCAAGTACCGCGCCGACGCCCAGGCGGCCACCGGCGTCAAGTTCTTCGAGTCGGACGGCAGCCGACGCGACCCGCTGGTGATCCTGGCCGAGATCAAGAAGCGCATGGACCGTATGAAGACGGATGCGCAGCGCGAGGCATTCCTCACCAAGGCGTTCGGCGAGGCGGACCTCGACACGATCAAGGGCATGCGCACGCTGCTGACCGGCGACATGCTCGACAAGGTCAACGAGATCACGCGCGACATCGGCGGCGCGACCGGCACGATCCAGCGCGATCTGCCGCGCGCGCTGGCCAATGCCGTCGACCAGAGCGGCCGCCTCAAGGCGACGCTGGTGGAGGCGGCCGACGGATTCGGCCAGCGCATCAACAGCGCGTTAAGCAAGGGCATCAAGAAGGCCCTGGACCCGAAGGAACAGGGCGGCCTCGGCCTGACCGGTGGCGAGCTGATGGCGGGCGGTGCAGGCGGCCTGGTTGCGGCCTATGCCGGCGGCCGGCTGCTCAAGGGCGCCGCTGGCAAGCTGCTCGGCAGCACCGCTGGACTGGCGGGCGGCGTTGCGATGGGCCAGGCGCTGGAAAAGGCCGGGGCAGCCGCGCCAGTCTTCATCGTCGGTGCGGCGCCGGGCGTTTTTGGCGGATCGGGTGGGATGAGCGTGCCCGGTGTGGCCGCGACCACGGGCGGAACTGCGGCGGGTGCTACTGCAGCGGCAAGGTTCACCGGTCTGCGCCTGCTCGGCTCCCGCGCGCTGCTCGCGCTGGGGTCCACTGTGCCCAGCCTCCTGACTGCAGGTGCTGGTGGGATGGCCTCTACGTTGGGCGGTGTCGGCCTAGCAGGCGCTGCTGGTTGGGGCGTCGGCACGTTGGCACACAAGGGCATCACCGCGAACAGGTACACCAACGCGGCATTCGATGTCGCGTCGCGTCCCGGCCTCGAAACGCTGATGCGCACGCTCGCGTTCCTGGGTAACAAGGATGCGAAGGGCATCGTGGCCGACCGTGAGCGCCAGCAGAAGCTGGAAGCCAGCATCAAGGTATCGGTGTCGGACAATCGCGTGACCGCCACCGCCGGCCCCATGACCTTCACCGGCGGCCCGGTACGCATGCAGACCACCAGCGCGCCGACCGGCCGCATCATGCAGGGCAGCGGTCGATGAGCTGGCGCGAGCAGCTGCTGCCGGCATCGTTCCGTGGCGTGCGCTTCAACGTGCGCCGCAACGGCTTCCAGTTCGGCCGCAAGACCGTGGTGCACGAGTACCCGCTGCGCGACACGCCCTACGTCGAAGACCTCGGCCGGCGTGCACGCACGATGCGCATCGACGCGATCATCCTCGGCGATGACTACCGCGCCACGCGCGACGCGCTGATCGAGGCGATCGAGGCGTCCGGGCCCGGAAAGCTGGTGCACCCGTATTACGGCGAGCTGACGGTCAGTCTGGACGACAGCCCGGCATCGATCGACGAATCCGACGACATGGGCGGCGCGGCCGTCATCTCGTTTTCGGTTGTCGAATCTGGCGAGGCACGATTCCCCGCCGCGACAGCAGCGACCAGCGACCAGGTCGCCGCGAAGGCCGACGTGGCGGCGACCGTCGCCGGCGAAGGTGTGGCGGGCGGCCTGTCGGTCGCCGGCATGCCGGCGTTCGTCAGCGCCAGCGTGATGGAACAGATCGACCGCAGCCTGCGCCTGGTCGAAGTCGCGCTGAGCGCGGCCACCGCTGGCGACCTGCGATCGGCGGCGCTGGGCCTGATCTCCGGCGTTCGGCCCGAGCTGCTTTCGCTGCTGTCCAGCCCCGCGAACCTGTTCGGCCGACTGCGCGGCATCTACGAGACCGCGCGCGGCGCCTTCACGCCCGATTCCGGCCTGTCTTCTTTCGTGCGTGCATCGCGCGATCTGGTGCCGGTGACGCTGCCTGCGGTGCCGACCACGCCGCAGCGTGTGGTGGAGCGCGTGGCATGCACGCTGTTCGACGACACCATGCGCACGCTGACGGTGTGCCAGGCCGCCATCTGCGCGGCCTCGGTCATCTTCCCCGACTACTCCACCGCGATCGAGACGCGCGACCGCCTGGTCGACGAGCTGGACCGGGTGTCCGAGGCGACCACCGACGACCGCCTGCACCAGGCGCTGGCGGATCTGCGCGCGGCCGTGGTGCGCGACATCAACCAGCGCGCGGCTGAGCTGGCTCGCGTTGTGGCGTACGTGCCCGCCGACACGGTGCCGGCGCTGGTGGTGGCCTACCGCCTGTACAGCGTGGCCGACCGCGACGACGAGATCGTCAGCCGCAACCGCATCTCGCACCCGGGGTTCGTGCCCGGCGGTGTGGCGCTTGAGGTGCTCGATGACGCCTGACGTGACCCTCACTATCGCGGGCACCCGCTACGGCGGCTGGAAGAGCCTGCGCTGCCGCCGCAGCCTGGAAGAGGCTGCGGGCTCTTTCGAGCTGGGCGTGAGCGAAATATGGCCCGAGCAGTCGACGCCGCGCGAGATCCGGCCCTTCGACGCCTGCGCGCTGTCGATCGACGGTGAGGTGGTCATCACCGGCGCGGTCGACGCGATCAGCACGGGCATGATGGCCCGCGATCACTATTTCAGCGTGAGCGGCCGCGACAAGAGCGCGGACCTGGTGGACTGCAGCGCGGTGCACGGCAAGGGCGAATGGCGCAACGCGCGGCTCGATCAGATCGCACGCGATCTGGCGGCCGCCAATGGCATCACCGTGAAGGTGGAGGCCGACGTGGGTGCGGTGTTCCCGCAGTGGGCCATCCAGGAAGGCGAGACCGCGTTCGCCTGCATCGAGCGCGCAGCGCGCATGCGCGGCGTGCTGCTGCTGCCCGACGGCGCCGGCGGCCTGGTCCTGGGCAAGGCCGGCACACAGCGCATCGGCACCGCTCTGGTGCTGGATGGCGAAGAGACGAACGTGCTGGAGTGCGTGGTGCGCAACGATGCCAGCCAGCGCTTCCAGCAGTACATCGTGAAGGGGCAGCGCGCCGGCACTGATGACGCCTATGGCGCGGCGGCCTCGGCGATGAAGGCGACGGCCTCGGATGCCGGTGTGAAGCGCGTCCGCACCCTGGTGGTGGTGGCCGACGACGAGACCGACCTGGCCGGCCTGAAGAAGCGCGCCGAATGGGAGGCGACCGTGCGCGCCGCCCGCGCGTTGACGGTCGACGTGACGGTGCAAGGCTGGAGCCACCCCGGTGGCCTGTGGCGCATGAACCGCGTGGTGCCGCTGCGCGCACCGGCGCTGCGCATCGAGCGCGATCTGCTGATCCGCGATGTCGAGTACTCGCTTGATCGCGGCGGCACGTTCACGCGCATGACGTTGACGCCGGTTGAGGCGTACACGCCGCAGATCGCGCCGCCGGCGCGCAAGGCCCCGCGGCGCAAGCGCAGCCGCGACACCGGCGCGGGGGATGTCTTCTCGTGAGCATGAAGGATGCCGCCCGCAATATGGTCAGCCGCGCAGTCCTCGCGCTGATCAACGACGCCGCAAAGCTGCAGCGCGTGCAGATCGCGATGCGAGCCGACGAGGAGCGCGGCGAAGTCGAGCGCTTCCAGGACTATGGGTTCACCAGCGTGCCGTTCCCGGGCGCCGAGGCCGTCGCGCTGTCGGTCGGTGGCTCGCGCTCGCACATGGTGGTGATCGCCGTCGAGGATCGCCGCTATCGCCTGACCAGCCTCGAACAGGGCGAGGTGGCCATCTACACCGACGAGGGCGACAAGATCGTCCTCAAGCGCGGACGCGAGATCGAGGTCACAGCCGGCACGCGGGTGATCATCGATACACCCGACACGCGCATCAAGGGCAACCTGCACGTCGAGCAGAACATCACCTGCGACCAGAACGTCAGCGACATGAAAGGATCGATGGAGGAAATGCGCGGCGTATACAACAGCCACGACCATACGGAAACGGGCGGCACGACCAACACGCCGAATCAGGAGATGTCGTGATGGACCTGCGCCTCGACTACGACCCCGAGCAGCAGGGCGCCGACCTGGTCGCGGTCGACGGCATCCTGCAGTACGACGGCGGCCTGCGCACGGCCATCATCGTCAGCCTGTTCACCGATGCCCGCGCCGACGACGCGGACGCGCTGCCGACCGGCGACCCGGACCGGCGCGGATGGTGGGCCGACACCTTCGCCGAGATCGACGGCGACATCACGGGCAGCCGCATGTGGCTGCTGTCCCGCGCAAAGCAGACCGACGAGACGCTGGAGCTGGCACGCGGCTACGCGCGCACCGCGCTGCGCTGGCTGATCGAGGACGGCATTGCCACTGCGGTCGATGTGGCCACCAGCTGGCATGCGATCGGCCTGATGCGGCTCGATGTCGACGTGACACGTGCCACCGAGGGCGCCGTGGCCGAACGCTACACCGTTTTCTGGAACGCTTCCTATGCCGTTTGAACGCCCCACGATCAATGCCATCATCGACCGCACGTCGGCCGACTTCGAGTCCAAGGGCTTCGGCGCCGAGACCCGCGTCCGGCGATCGATCATCTATGTGCTGGCCCGCGTCATCGCCGGCGTCGCACACGGCCTGTATGGCTTCATCGCCTGGGTGTCGCGCCAGTTCCTGCCGGACACGCAGGACGACGCCAACCTGGAACGCTACGCGACTCTTTATGGCATCGCCCGCGTCCCTGCGGCGCGCGCGACCGGCAGCGTGATCCTCACCGGCAACACCGGCGCCAGCGTGCCCGTCGGCCTGCGCCTGCAGCGCAGCGATGGATACGAGTTCCTGACGACGGCCGAGAACATCGTCATCGGTGGCACGGTGATCGTGCCGGTCGAGGCCAGTACCACCGGCGTCGCCGGCAATACCGACGCCGGCGTGCAGCTGGCAGTGGCCGCGCAGGTGTCCGGCCTGTCGGCGACGGCCGTGGTGGCATCGGGCGACATCGCCGGCGGCGCCGATGGCGAGAGCCTCGAAGCGCTCCGCGAGCGCGTGCTGACCTTCATGCGCAAGCGGCCCCAGGGAGGCGCGGCGCACGACTACGTTGCCTGGGCGCTGGAAGTGCCGGGCGTGACCCGCGCATGGCCCAAGCCGCACCTCAATGGCCTGGGCACGATGGGCCTGTTCTTCGTTCGGGATGGCGATGCCGACCCGATCCCTGGGCCGACGGCTGTGGCTGCCGTACAGGCGCACATCGACGCGCTGCGGCCTGTGACGGTGAAGGACTTCACCGTCTACGCGCCGGAGCCGCTGGCTGTCGATTTCGAGATCCAGCTCGATCCCGACACCACCGCGAACCGCGCGGCCGTCGTTGCACAGCTGCAGGATCTATTCCGCCGCGAGGCCGAGCCAGGTGCCGTGATCCCGCTGACGCATTGCGCCGAGGCCATCTCGCTGGCGCCGGGAGAGTTCGACCACGACCTGATCGCGCCGACCGCAGACATCGAGCCGGGCCCGGGCTACATGCCCGTCCTCGGCGACGTGAGTTTCGTGCTGTGACCGCAGATGACTACCGCCGCCAGATGCAGGCGCTGCTGCCGCGCGGCATGGCGTGGTCGCTGTCGCCGTTGTCGTGGCTGACTCGGCTGCTGTCCGCGATGGCGCCGGAGTTCGCGCGCATCCATGCGCGCGTCCTTGATCTCATTCGCGAATCAGACCCGCGCACGACGTTCGAGATGCTTGGCGATTGGGAGCGCGCTCTCGGTCTTCCGGACAACTGCTCGAACACATTGGCCCCGACGCTGCAGGGGCGCCGTGACGACGTTTTGACGAAGCTGATCAGCATCGGCGGCCAGTCCCGTGCGTACTACATCGCCGTCGCTGCGCGCCTTGGCTACACGATCAGCATTGAAGAGTTCGCACCGTTCCGCGTCGGTCGTTCCCGCATGTTCGACGCCCTCTATTCCGTGGACTGGACGTGGGTCTGGCGCGTGAACGGCCCGCCCGTTTCGATTCGCTATTTCCGCACCGGGCAATCGCGCGTTGGCGAACCTCTTCGCTACTGGGGCAACTCGGTTCTCGAATGCCGCCTCAACCTCATCAAGCCCGCGCACACGCACATCATCTTCAGCTATCCCGACGCAGAACCGCCGCCGCCTGGCGGATGACCCCGGAGTAATCTCATGTACAAGACCGACGCACCTGGTCACGACAACAACGAATTCACCGACGGCAACCCACTGACCGGAACGCCCGCGACCGTTCTCGACGCGGCCTTCATGAATGAGGTCATGTACGAGCTGATCAACGTGCTGGTGCACGCAAGCATTACGCCTACGAAGGGCACGCGCACACAGTTGCGTGATGCCATCATCTCGATCGCCACCGGCGGCGGCGAGGCGGTGACTGCCGCCGGCGTTTCGATCGCAGACGCTGGCAACTTCTTCGACGAGGAGGATAACGTCGAGGAAGCGCTGCAGTACCTGGCCGCAGCGATCGCCAACGACACCTACTCCGCCTCCCGCATCCGCCGCACCGTGGTCGCGCTCAGCGGCGCCACCCAGCAGACCGAGACCTCGCACTGGGAGCAGGTGCTCGAGATCAGCCACAGCGGCGCCGCGACGTACACGGTTCGCCCCGATGCCTCCGCCAATGCTCCGATCGGCACGAGCATCACCATCTTCCAGACCGGCGGTGGCCAGATCGAGATCGTGCAGGGTTCGGGTGTCACGGTGCACAAGGGCGCCAGCTTCAATCGCAAGTCGATGGAGCAGCACGCGTCGATGGTGCTGGTGAAAGTCGCCGCGAATACCTGGCGCCTCGGCGGCATGCTGGAGGCCGCAGCATGATCCCCTGCCTGCTGCAGCATCGGCTGCTCGGCGGTGGTGGCCCGCCGCCTGGTGTAGTGGTCGACCCGGCCGATTGGGCGGGCGATTACTACGAGGCAGCCGACTACAACGTCAGCGGAACCACGACGGCAACGCTGACTTTCACCCTCAAGTCGGACGGCACGTATACGGCCGTCGTCACGAATCAGTTCGGCAGTACGACGTTGGCATCGGGCAACTGGCACAGCGCGCCAGCAGTGGGCGTCGGCGCGGGTTTCGAGGTGCGATACACGGTGAGCAGCAGCAGCGGTGGCGGCATGGTGACGAACGGCACCGATGACCCGGTGACTTTAGAACCGGTTTTCACCAGTTTGAGCGCCGACCGTTCGTTCGTGTTGTCCGTCACCCGCTCGACGTTCGGTGTGAGCAACGGCATTCGTTCGGTGCTGGCTGAGATCCAGCCCACCGGCGGGCCAGTCGCAGGCTCCGGAACGTTCACCGCTGAGGTATCCGTCGAGGTCGGGTAAGCATCAAGATCAGAGCGCCGAGCCAGCACGGCAATGCTGGCCCGGCGCCGCAGTACACGCGATCAGCCGCGTGACCTTGGCCAAGGCTCCGATTCCCCCGCGAGGGACGCGCAGTCTGGCCGGTCAACTTCGCAAAGGCTGAGACCGTGCAAACGAAAACGCTGTTCCCCTGGCCGGGTGGTAAGACCCGGTTGCTGCAGCACCTGCTGCCGCTGCTCTCTGACAACCCACACACCTGCTACGTCGAGGCATTCGCCGGTGGCGCTGCCCTGCTATTCGCCCGGGAACCGGCGAAGGTCGAGGTGGTCAACGACCTCAACGGCGACCTCGTCACCCTTTATCGTGTGGTGGCCAACCACCTCGACGAGTTCGTCCGCCAGTTCCGCTGGGCACTGACATCCCGCGAGATGTTCCGATGGGCCAAGCTGCAGCACGTCGACACCTTGACCGACATCCAACGCGCTGCGCGCTTCTTCTACCTGCAGCGCCTCGCCTTCGGCGGCAAGATCACCAGCCGCACGTTCGGCACCGGCACGACCAGTCCCAAGCGGATCAACCTGCTGCGGCTGGAAGAGGATCTGAGTGCGGCCCACCTGCGCCTGCACGGTGCCGTGATCGAATGCATGCCGTGGGAGCAATGCGTGGACCGCTACGACGCCCCGCACACCCTCTTTTTCTTCGACCCGCCCTATTGGCAGACCGAGGGCTATGGCGTCGCTTTCGGTCTGGACGAGTACGAGAGATTGGCCCAGCGCATGGCCAGCATGAAGGGGCGGGCGATCTTGACCATCAATGACCACCCTGAGATGCGCCGGATCTTCGCCGGATTCCCGTCCAAGGCCGTGCCGATCCGGTACACCCTCGGCTGCGCCGGCCGGGCCCCTGAGCGCAAGGAACGCATCTACCAGGCGCGACGGTGACCGGCGTCGCGGCCGCCGAGATTGGGCGGCGGCATCCTACCCGCCATGTGGACCGTGCCCGACCCTCCGGAAGGCTTCGTCTGGCGCCTCGTGGGCGGCCCGGACGGCAAGGGGCTGGCGGACCTTCGCCTGGCTGAGGCCGATCTCGTGGCCGCCTCCGTGATGCGCTGGGGCGACGGTTGGGCCTTCCTTCCGGGGCCATGCAAGGCGCGATCGGCCCGGGACTTCAGGCCGGCCCCGACCCGAGGCCGCGCGCTGTTCTGGGCCGGCCGCTGGGCAGCTGCGCACCGGCAGGCCCTGGAGCGCCTCGCCGCCGGCCCGGCCGGCCCTCCCGGCCTCGATGGCCCGTTCAGGCTGGCCCCACCGGCGCCCCGTCTGCGGCGCGGCCAGGCCACCCCCGAGGATGCCTTCTGGCGCGAGTTCTTTCGGCACCGGCGGTAGCCCTTCAATCGGTCTTCAAACGCCCTCAAACGCCCCGGCGAGGCATGTTCTAATGGCTTTCATACCTGTTGCGCCCACTTATCAAACCAGTCGCGCCCTTACATCCATCCGGACACACGGAGGCAGCCCTCCCCCGTCGCCCCGCCTCCGTGTGTTCCGGCGCTTCTCCCGCGACGACCGCATGCCATCGCGTTCGCCGTCCCCGTCGCCCGCACCGGGCGCCACGCCTCACCGCCACCACGACATCCTCGACATGACGACACAACACACCCGCTGGTCGCAGTTCGGCGTCCTGATCACCGTCTTCTTCTTCTGGGGTTTCGTCGCCGCGAGCAACGACATCCTCATCCCCGTGTTCAAGCACGCCTTCAACCTCACCCAGGCGCAGAGCCAGCTGGTGTCGGTGGCGTTCTACGTGGCCTACACGGTCGGCTCGCTGATCTACGTCGCGGTCTCGAAGGCGCTCGGCATCGATCTGCTCAACCGCATCGGCTACAAGAACGGCATCTGCCTGGGCCTGGTGATCTCGGCCATCGGCACGCTGCTGTTCTACCCGGCCGCCAACGCCGGCTCGTTCAACCTGATGCTCTCCGGCCTGTTCGTGGTCGGCCTGGGCTTCTCGCTGCAGCAGATCGCCGCCAACCCGCTGGCGATCGTGATGGGCGACCCGCGCACGGGTTCGCAGCGCCTGACCATGGCCGGCGGCATCAACAATTTCGGCACCACCATCGGCCCGCTGCTGGTGAGCATCGCCATCTTCGGCAGCGTCGCCGCCGGCGGCACCGATGCCAGCATCGAAAGCGTGAAGACGCCCTACCTGATCCTCGGCGCGGCCTTCCTGCTGGTCGCGGTGTTCCTGAAGTTCTCATCGGTGCCGAACCACATCGATCTGGAAGGCGTGACCGAGAGCGAGGCGCAGGACACCGACAAGCTGATCCACAAGCCATCGGCGCTGGCCTATCCGCAGCTGGTGCTGGGCATGATCGCGATCTTCCTCTACGTCGGCGTGGAGGTCTCGACGATCAGCAACCTGCCCGCGTACCTGGAGGAAAGCCACGGCGTTCCGGCATCGTCGATCGCACCGTACGTGTCGCTGTACTGGGCGAGCCTGATGATCGGCCGCTGGACCGGCGCCGCCGGTGCGTTCGACGTCGGCGCCGGCGCGAAGCGCATGCTCACCCTGATCCTGCCCTACCTCGCCTTCGGCGTGTTCCTCGCGGTGAACTCGATCGCACGCCACGACGTCTCGCAGTTCTACGGCTACGCCTTCGTGATCGTGCTGATGATCGCCGCCACCTTCGCCAGCCGCGGCAACCCGGCGCGCATGCTGCTGTACTTCGCGGTCTGCGGCATCGCCGCGCTGCTGATCGGCATGCACACCAGCGGCAAGACCGCCGCGGTCGCCTTCATCAGCGTCGGCCTGTTCTGCAGCACGATGTGGCCCTGCATCTTCGCCCTCGCGATCACCGGCCTGGGCCGCAACACCAACCAGGGCAGCAGCCTGCTGATCATGATGATCATGGGCGGCGGCATCGTCAGCTGGATCCAGGGCTCGGTGGCCGACAGCCACGGCATCCAGTTCAGTTTCATCGTCGGCGTCGTCTGCTTCGCCTACCTCGCGTTCTACGCCTGGCAGTCGTCGCGGCTGCTGCGCGCGCAAGGCATCGACCTGGACAAGCTCGCCAAGTCGAACGGCCACTGACCGCAGCACCGATGCGATACGACAACGCCCCCGTCTCCGGGGGCGTTGTCGTTGAGGGCGCTCGTTCACGCGACCGCTTGCATCGCCGTACCGGCAGGCGTCCTTCGGCTCAACCCGCAGCGGCCACCGGCTCGGCGCAATACGTACGCAGATAGTCGCCATGGGCCGGCAGGCGGGCCACCGTCTGCTCGATCGGCACGCGGATGCGTTCCAGGAAATCGTGCAGTTCCGCATCGCTCATCAGGTCGGCGGCGGGGTGATGGTGCTTCGGCACGATGCCCTGGCCCAGCATCACCTGGATCCAGGAATTTTCCGCGAACAGTTCGTTGCCCTCGCGAAAGACGCGGCCGCTTTCCCGGAACAGGTCGATGCGGTGCTTCAGCGTCGGCGGTACCGCCATCTCTCGGCAGGCGCGCCAGTACGGCGTATCGTCGCGGTCGGTCACCTTGTAGTGCATGACCACGAAGTCGCGGATGCTGGTGATCTCCTGCTCGGCCTGGCGGTTGTACTCGTCGATGTCCGACTGCACGATCACCTGCGGGAACATCTGCAGCAGGCGGATCACGCCGCGCTGGATCAGATGGATGTTGGTCGACTCCAGCGGCTCGATGAAGCCGCTGGACAGACCGATCGCGATGCAGTTTGCGCGCCAGACCTCGCGGCGCTGTCCGGGCTTGAAGCGGATGACGCGCGGTTCGATCAGCGCACGGCCTTCGATGCTGCCGAGCAGAGCCTGCTTCGCCGCATCGTCGTCCATGTGGCGGCTGGAAAACACGATGCCGTTGCCGACGCGATGCTGCAGCGGGATGCGCCACTGCCAGCCGGCATCGCCAGCGATCGAGCGCGTATAAGGAATGGGCGCGCGCACCGATTCGGTCTGCACCGCGATCGCGCTGTCGTTGAACAGCCAGTGCGACCAGTCCTCGTACTCGACGCCGAGCGTCTGGCCGATCAGCAGTCCGCGCAGGCCGCTGCAATCGATGAAGAGGTCGCCCGCCACCTCGCTGCCGTCGGCCAGCCGTACCGCGTCGATCCAGCCGCTGGCCGGATCGGTGACGACATCGACGATGCGGCCTTCGATGCGGCGCGCACCATGGCCTTCGCTGTAGGTTCGCAGGAAGCGCGCGTAGAGGCCGGCATCGAGATGGAAGGCGTAGTTCATCCCGCCGCGCGGCAGGTGCGCGAAGCGGTCTTCCTCCGCCGCGCGCAGTTCCAGGCAATAGTCGCCGTAGTCGCGGGCGATGCCGCGTTTGCGCGCCTTCAGCCAGAAGTGCTGGAAGCCTGCGGACCAGTGGTCCTTGCCGGTCGTGCCGAAGGAGTGGATGTAGCGATGGCCGCGCGTGCGCCAGTGTTCGAAGGCGATGCCCAGCTTGATGGTGGCCTGGGTCGCGGCCATGAACGCCTGTTCGTTGATGTCGAGCAGCCGGTGGAAGGTCACCATCGTCGGGATCGTGGCTTCGCCGACGCCGACGGTGCCGATCTCCTCGGATTCGACCAGCAGCACCTCGACGCGATGCCCCAGGGTCTTCGACAGCGCGGCGGCGGTCATCCAGCCGGCCGTGCCACCGCCGACGATGACGACGCGCTTCACGGGCTTCGAGGCGGGTGCCTGGGTGGATTGCATGTCGACCTCGCGGAATTCAACGGTTGAGACGGTTGAGCAGGCGTGCGCGCAGTTCGCGCGCCGTGGCCTCGTCGAGCGGACCGAGCACGCGCCGCGCGCGCTCGGGAATGTGCCCGGCGACATCCTCGTCCTGTTCGAAGACGTAATGCCGGAAGACGTCGTGCCAGACCGCGCGCTCGTGCGCGGGCAGGTCGCGCATGCACAGGATCGCGGTCATCAGCGCGGTCATCGGCGCATCCATGTAACCCGGCGAGCGCCGCCACCAGTAATTCACCAGCACATTGAACGCATCCAGGCCTTCGACGTGGTGCCACCACATGCTAGGGATGAACAGGGCATCGCCCGGCGCAAGCTCGGCGACCAGCGCATGCCGTCGCGCTTCGACATAGCGCGGAAAGCGCGCGAGATCCGGTGCGGTCATGTCGACCAGGCTCACCGGCTGGCCGGCCGGCGTGAAATCCAGCGGGCCGACATACAGATTCGGCAACTGTTCCGGCGGGAACAAGGTGAAGCGGCGACGACCGGCGACCACGCAGGCCAGGTTGTCCGGCAGATCCTGATGCGCGGGAATGCGCGAACGGTTGCCGAGCCAGAGGCTGATCAGCGGATCGCGATCGCCCATCGGAATCGCATCCGCGCCGACCAGGCCCGGCACGCAGGCGTCGATGGCCGTCGATCCGACATAGATCGCGGGCGAATCGGGCGTGTCGACATGCCCGGCCAGGGCATCGAGCACGGTGCCCAGGCGCTGGCGCTGCGGCGTGAAATTGAAGCCGCTCAGATCGTCGTTGTAGAAGAACCTGCCGCCGCTGCCCGGTGCCGCGACCATCGCGGTCACCGGCTGCCCGGCGTCGAACGCGCGCAGGTGCTCGATCGCGGCACGCGGCCCCTCGCCGGCCGCCTGCACCAAAGACCAATCGCGCACAAGACCTTCCAGCAGCAGCGGACGCTGCGACGTCAGCACCGCGTCCGGCAGCGCACGGGGATCGAGACCACAAAGGCGTTCGACCTGCCCCGATTCGACGCGTCCGGCGTTGTCGTCAGGCATGGGCCTGCGCGCGGCGCGCGCGCTCGATCAGGTCGCGGAAGTTCGACAGCGACGCGATCGCGAAGTAGATCGCTTCGAGATGGCCTGCGCGGTGCAGGTCCGCGACCGCATCGGCGGCCAGCGCGGCCAAGCGTTCCTCGTGCACGGTGTGGAAACCGGCGAGCCGATGCTGTGCGCCATCGTCGGTTTCGATGTCGAGCACGAACGACTCCAGCAGGTCGTGGCGCAGCAGGGCGTCGACGAAGGCCTGGGTTGCGCGCATGCCCTCGTGCAGGGCCAGCAGCGTCGAACTCATGCGGTCGAGATAGTCCGTGGTGCCGCCATGCGTGCGGAACAGCGCTTCGCCGAGTTCGCGGCCCACGCGCGGATGATCGAGGTCGATGTGCATCATCGGTTCGCCGTCGGCGGACAGGCCGATCAGGAACGGCTGTCGTTCGACCGCCAGCGGGACGTAGTGCGCATCCCAGCCATCCGCACCCACGCCGTGCTCATTCAAGAACAGATTCTGCCCTTGCCGGAAGCCGAACAGCGCCAGGGGCTGGACGCTGCCGTCGGCGTTCTTCCGGAACACGATCGGGTAGCAGGACTGGACGTCGCGGAATTCGCGCGGGAAGGTCAGCGCGGACATCTCGTCGTCGCCCCATGCCGCGCCGCGTCCGGTGGCGACGCGCAGGTCGCGATGATCGATGTTGTTGAGCTGGGCGTGTCTGGGCATGGCGTCGCGTCTGGCTGGCGTTGGACCCGGATGCGATGCCCGGGTCCGGCCGATCATCCCATGGCGATCGGCCGCTTGTCCCCGCCATCCATCCCCAAGCATGCGTCCGCAGGCAACGCGATGGCCCGATGCGGAACGCACCGGGCCATCGGTCCTCAGCGGAAGTTGTAGCGCAGGCCGAGCATGAACCTCGGGCCGGTCTGGGTGGCGTAGAGCAGCTGGTTGTAGTGACGGCCATGCACGCGCTGGGTCTTGCCCATCGCGTTGATGACTTCGAACGACAGCGAGAGCTTGTCGTTCCAGCGATAGCCGGCGCTGAAATCGAGCTGGCCATAGGCTTCCACGTACACCGGGTTCGGCAGGCCCGTGCCGTCGAAACGACCGGCCAGGAACTTGTCGCGCCAGTTGTATGCACCACGCAGCTGCAGCGGACCGCGCTCGTAGAACGCCACCAGGTTGGCCGAATCGCTCAGGCCTTCCAGCGCGAACTGCTCGCCGAGGTTGTAGTTGTCGTACTCGAGGCTGGAATCGACGATGGTGTAGTTCGCCGACAGGCCGAAGCCGTTCTCGAACACGTGCTGCGCATTGAGTTCCCAGCCGCTGAGCGACGCGTTGCGCTGGTTCGCAGGCGTGGTGACGCGGAAGTTCGCGACCGGATCGCCCGGCTGGCCGGTGATCGTGCCTGTTGCATTGCCGTTGGTATCGGTGCCGGTACGGACCACGCCCGGGGAACCGTTGAAGTTGTTGAGGATGTAGTTGCGGATGCAGACCACGTCCGCGGTGGTGCAACCGTTGGCGACCGCCTGGTTCCAGTACGCGCCGCCGACCGGCGTGCGCAGGCCTGTGGAGGTGTCGTTCAGCGTGGTCACGCCGACGTAGTTCTCGATGTTCTTGCGGAAGTAGCCGATCGACAGATAGCTCGACTCGCCGTAGTACCACTCCATCGACAGGTCGAAGTTGTCCGACAGCAGCGGCTTCAGGTCCGGGTTGCCCTGTGCGCCCGCACCGCCGTCGACGCGCAGCAGTTCGGCGAAGGTGCGTCCGCCCTGGATATCGCCCCAGCCGGGACGACCGATGCTCTGGCCGTAGCTGCCGCGCAGCACCAGCGTGTCGCTGATGTCCAGGCGCAGGTCGAGGTTGGGCAGGAAGTAGCGGTAATCGCCCTTGAGCGTGCTGAAGCCCGAGCCGGAACGCACCAGGTTCAGCTCGTTCGCCGAACCCCACACGATGCCCGAGTAGGTCGGCACCAGCGCACGGGATTCGACGTTCGTGCGCTCGTAGCGCACGCCCGCGGCCACCTGCAGCGGCATCGACCAGTCGAAGGTCGTGCTGTACTGCACGTACGCGCTCTGCGATTTCTCCGACACGCGGCGATCGGTCGTGAACACGTCCGAACGGCGGTACAGCGAGTCGTCGCCCGCGGCGACGCCGGCGAGGCGGCGCATCGTCTCGAAGTCGAAGGTGAAGAACTGGTTGAACATCGCCGGATTGCGGCTGCCGCTGAAGTGGCCGAAATACTGGCGCAGCGAATCCGGGATCCACAGCTCGTCGGGGTAGTTGCCCGCGCCGGTGCCGCCCCATGTATCGCGCTGCACGTTGGAATACGCGCTGCGGTTGTCGACCTCGGTGAGCGACACGCCGAAATCGAGCTGGGAGGCCTCGCCGAACTGCCAGTCGCCACGCAGCTGGCCCTGCTCGACATCGGAGCGCATGTAGCTGTTGCGGAACGACGAACCGGTGACTTCCATCCGCGAGGCGTCGATGCTGGACATGCCGGCCGGCAGGGTCACGCTGAGCACCGGGAAGCGCCGGCTGAAATCGACCGTGGTGGTGCCGCGGAAGAAGCCCGCCGCGCCGAGCACGCTGTTGCTGCCGTACGGGCTGTCTGCACCGGAATCGGCGGTGGAGTTGTGGTAGTCGAATTCCAGTCCCAGGTTGTCGGTGACCGCCCATTCCAGGTTGAAGCCCAGCGACTTGTTCTCGTTCTTCGTGGCGAACTTGGCCGCGCCCATCGACAGGTCGCTGGTCGCCGGGACGATGATTTCCGAATACACCAGCGGCG
The DNA here is from genome assembly GCA_036404915.1 of Lysobacteraceae bacterium. GTDB lineage: Bacteria > Pseudomonadota > Gammaproteobacteria > Xanthomonadales > Xanthomonadaceae > Lysobacter_I. The sequence continues at coordinate 7,966 of DASWYO010000026.1, read as the reverse complement.
CAGCGATCGGACCGTCGGTCCACGAGCTCACCGACGGGCCGAAGTTGAACCACACCGACAGCTCGTTGCGCTGCTGCTGCACGCGGTTTTCCGAGTAGGTGTAGTCCAGCGTCGCGGTGATGCGCTCGGTCGGCGCGTACTGCAGGGTGAGCTGGCCGTTGGTGCGCTGGCGCTGCACGCCGTTGACGCTGTAGCCGAAGTTCTGCGGCACCGAGTAGATGTCGCTCGGACCCGGACGGTTGGTGATGTTCTCCGAGCCCGGCGTGCCCGGCTGCGGGATCGTGCCCCAGTTGTTTTCGTCGCCGCGGAACGGGCGCCAGCCGTTGGCCACTGCGGCCTGGTTGTAGCCGAGGTCGCGTTCCTGGTAGCTGGCGGTCACGGCCACGCCGAATTTCCCGTCGGCGAAGGTGTTGCTGAAGATGCCGGAGATTTCCGGGGTGACGTCGTCGCCCTGGATGTGGCTCGGCAGGTGATCGTTGGAGGTGTCGTTCACCGCCTTGATGCCGACGTTCGCATGCAGGCCCGGGTTGTTCAGCGGACGCGCGGTCTTGATGTTGATGGTCGCGCCGATGCCGCCGGCGGGCGTGGCCGCGCGGCTGGTCTTGAACACCTCGATCCCGGAGATCGCCTCGGACGCGAGGTTGGCGAAATCGAAGGCGCGCGAATTCGACGCGCCGGTTTCGGCGATGCTCGACGCCGGCATCTGGCGGCCATTGAGCAGCACCATGTTGAAGTCGGGACCGACGCCGCGCACGGTCACGCGCGAGCCTTCGCCGATGGAGCGATCGATCGACACGCCGGAGATGCGCTGCAGCGATTCGGCGAGGTTGGTGTCGGGGAACTTGCCGATTTCCTCGGACGAAATGCCGTCGACCACGCCCTGTGCGTTGCGCTTGACGTTCATCGCCGAGGTGAGGCTGCCGCGGATGCCGCGGACTTCGATCACGTCCAGTTCGTTCTCGTCGCTCTGGCGTGCGGACTGCGCCGGGGCGTCCTGGTCCTCGGCCTGTTTCGCTGCAGCTTCGTCCTGCGTCGCGCTCTGCGCGGCGACGGTCTGCGACAGCGCCAGGAGCAGCGCGGTCGCCAGCAGCTTGCGCCTCGGTGTGGCGTCCAACTGTTTCATCACTCGTCCCTCCCCGGGATCTGCATGTCGTTGTTCTGGTCTTCCGTGCGACGACGTCCTCGAACGCGCCCCTGTGCCGCCTTCCGGCGCCGTCGCATCGGCGCGACGGACGCAGTGTCCGCCATCGCAAGCGCATTGGATGCGAGATTGACAGCGTTGTCAAATTTGATTCGACAACAGGCCTTTGTCAGCTGACAAACCCATTTGAATCAATTGATTATCGTTGTTGCGACGCACAAAAAAACGGTGCACAACTTTGGACAGGCCGACTTCGGGCGTGTCGCGGACGCGCAGACCGCGCAAGCCGATGGCATGACGCAACGACGGTGTCGTGCGCCGCGCTGGCGAACAGAACGGAGGTGTCGCGAAGCGCTAGCGGCCTGCGGAAACCGGGCCGGTCGAACGCCGCAGCTGCAGCGCGTACGGCACGCTGATCGTGGCGCCGCTGCCCGGGCTGCGGATCTCGGTGAGCAGTTCGAGCGCCGCCAGTCGGCCCATCTCGCGCGTGGGCTGGCGGACGGTGGTGAGCGAGGGATGGATCTGGCGCGCGATCGGCGTGTCGTCGAAGCCGCAGACCGAGATGTCGCCCGGCACCGACATGCCGCGCTCGCTGATCGCGCAGATCGCGCCGGCCGCCATGTCGTCGTTCGCGGCGAAGATGGCCGTCGGCGGTTCATCCATCGCCAGCAGGTGCAGCGCGGCGGCGTAACCGGAGTCGTAGGAAAATTCGCCTTCCACGACCAGCGCCGGATCGTAGGGAATCTCCGCCCGCGCCAGCGCATCGCGGTAACCGTCGAGACGCCAGCCGCTGGCGCCGTGCGCGGGATGGCCCTTGATGTGCGCGATGCGGCGATGGCCCAGCGACACCAGGTGCGCCATGACCGCACAGACCGCGCCATGCTCGTCGACGACGACACCGATGGTGCGGTTCTCTTCCTTCGCCGACACGCTGGCGTAGGGAATGTGCAGGTCGCGCAGGCGCGCGACCACCGCCGGGTCGTCGGTGATCGGCGGCGTCAGCACCAGGCCGTCGACCTGCAGCTGCACGCTCAGCGCCTCGATCTCGGCCGCAGCATCGCGGCCCTGGTGATCCATCGGTACCAGCATCAGGTGGTAGTGCTGCGACTTGCAGGCATCGAGCACGCCCATCTGCACTTCCATCAGGTAGTTGTTCGACGGATTGTCGAACAGCATCGCCACCAGGTACGTGCGGCGCCCGGCGAGCACGCGCGCGGACGGTAGCGGCCGGTAGTTCAGCGTGTCCACCGCAGTCTGCACGCGCTGGCGGGTACGCTCGGACACGTTCGGTTCGTGGTTGAGCACGCGCGACACGGTCTTCATCGACACGCCGGCGACCTTCGCGACATCCTCGATCCGAACTCGCATGGATTGGGTTCACTCTCTCGTTGCGATTGCGGGATGCGATCGCGGGGCAATACTGCCAGAGCCGCCGGGCGCTTCCCATCGGCAGGCAGGACGATACGCGCCGGCCCGCCCATGCTGCCCTGCAACAAGAACTGCCGCGCGACGCGGTGTATTCTGCCCCCGGCTGACAGCGCTGTCACCTCTTCCGCCGGCACGATGCCGGCATCGTCTCCCGGCCACGCCGCCACGACGGCAGGCCCTGTCCACGCGAGGATTGCATTGTCCATGAGCGCTTTCCCCCACGTTACGTCCCCGCGCCGCGCGCCGCGCATGGCACCGCTGTGCACAGCCCTGCTGCTGGTCTTGTGCGGCGGCGTCCAGGCCGGCTCCGGCGACACCGCGCCCACTGCCACGACGCCCGCCATCAATGCCGCGAACTGGCCGGTTCCGGGCTGGCCACTGCGCGAGGACGCTGCGCTCGAACGTCGCGTCGAAGCCCTGCTGGCGACGATGACCGTGGAGGAAAAGGTCGGCCAGATCGTGCAGGCGGACATCACCACGATCACGCCCGACGACCTGCGCAAGTATCGACTGGGTTCGATCCTCGCCGGCGGCAACTCCGACCCCGGCAACCTGTACAACGCGAAGCCGCAGGCCTGGCTGGATCTTTCCGACGCGTTCTGGGCCGCATCGATGGACACCTCCGGCGGCGGCAAGGCCATCCCGGTGATCTTCGGCATCGATGCCGTGCACGGCCAGAGCAACATCGTCGGCGCCACCCTGTTCCCGCACAACGTCGGCCTGGGTGCGACGCGCAATCCCGCGCTGATGCGCCGCATCGGCGAAATCACCGCGATCGAGACCCGCGTCACCGGCATGGAATGGGCGTTCGCGCCGACGGTGGCGGTGCCGCGCGATGATCGCTGGGGCCGCGCCTACGAGGGCTATTCCGAAAGTCCGGACGTGGTCGCGTCCTACGCCGGCGCGATGGTCGAAGGCCTGCAGGGCAAACCCGGTGCGCGCGACTTCCTGAGCGAACGCCACGTCATGGTGTCGGTGAAGCACTACCTCGGCGACGGCGGCACGCGCAACGGCAAGGACCAGGGCGACACGCCCGGCGACGAAGCCACCCTGCGCGACATCCACGCCGCCGGCTATTTCACCGCGATCCGCGCGGGCGCGCAGGCGGTGATGGCCTCGTTCAACAGCATCGACGGCCAGAAGATGCATGGCCGCCGCGACCTCATGACCGACGTGCTGAAGGACCGCATGGGCTTCGGCGGTTTCATCGTCGGCGACTGGAACGGCCACGGCCAGGTCGACGGCTGCACGAACACCAACTGCGCGAAGACCTTCAACGCCGGCCTCGACATGGCCATGGCCCCGGACAGCTGGCGCGGCCTGTACGACAGCACCGTCGCGCAGGCGAAGTCCGGCGAGATCCCGATGGCGCGGCTGGACGACGCCGTGCGCCGCATCCTGCGCGTGAAATTCCGCATGGGCCTGTTCGAGGCGCCGAAACCCTCGCAGCGTGCGCTCGGCGGCAAGTTCGAGTTGCTCGGCGCGCCAGCGCATCGCGCCACCGCGCGCCAAGCAGTGCGCGAATCGCTGGTGCTGCTCAAGAACCAGGGCGGCATGCTGCCGTTGTCGCCGAAGCAGCGCATCCTCGTCGCCGGCGACGGCGCCGACGATGTCGGCAAGCAGTCCGGCGGCTGGACGCTGAACTGGCAGGGCACCGGCACCACGCGCGCCGACTACCCGAACGCCGATTCGATCTGGGAAGGCTTCAAGCAGCAGGTCGATGCGGCCGGCGGCCGCGCCGAACTCGCGATCGACGGCAAGTACCGCGAGAAGCCCGATGCCGCCATCGTGGTCTTCGGCGAGAACCCCTACGCGGAATTCCAGGGCGACCTGCCGAACCTGCTGTACAAACCCGGTGATGACCGCGACCTCGACCTGCTGCGCAAGCTCAAGGCCGATGGCATCCCGGTGGTCGCGGTGTTCCTCAGCGGGCGTCCGCTGTGGATGAATCGCGAGATCAACGCCGCCGACGCTTTCGTCGCCGCATGGCTGCCGGGCTCGGAGGGCGCCGGCATCGCCGATGTGCTGCTGCGCGACGCGCGTGGCAAGGTCCAGCACGACTTCAAGGGCAAGCTCAGCTTCTCCTGGCCACGCCGCGCCGACCAGTACGAAAACAACGTCGGCCAGGCGAACTACGATCCGCTGTTCGCCTTCGGCCACGGCCTGCGTTACACCGACGACGGCGATCTGGCGAAGCTCCCCGAAGTCTCCGGCATCGCCGCCGCGCCCTCGCAGCCGAACCAGTTCTTCGTGCGCGGCCAGGCTGCGGAAGGCTTCCGCCTGCGCCTCGCCGGCGCGACCGGCGACACCTACGACGTCATGCACGCACGCGGCGCCACGCCCGACGGCACGCTGTCGATCGCGGCCGTCGATCGACTCGCACAGGAAGATGCGCGACAGCTGTACTGGACCGGCACCGCCACCACCGCGCTGATGGCCACACCCGCGCAGGACCTGCAGCGCCAGACCGATGGCGACGTGTGGGTGATCGCGGACCTGCGCATCGATGCGCTGCCGGACGCCGGCAAGGTCGAATGGCTGGCCTCGTGCGGCAACAACTGCGGCGCATCGATCGATGTGTCGTCGCAGTTCGCGACGCTGCCGCGTGGCGAATGGATCCGCGTCGGCATGATCCTCAAATGCCTCCGCAGCCATGGCGCGAGCGACATGCGCAACGTGACGGTGCCCTTCGCACTGCGCGCCGCATCCGGACTCAAGTTGGCGGTGTCCGGGGTCGGCCTGGGCACGGACCCGACGCACAGGCTCGAGTGTCCCGCAGCGCCGGCTGCAGCGCCCTAAGGCCATTCGAACCCCAGCGCAATCAAATACCCGTCATCCTCGCGCAAGCGAGGACCCATGCATGTCCGTCGCTGATGGTTGGGTCCTCGCTTGCGCGAGGATGACGGTGATTTTGATGCGTTCTTGTATCTGAAAGACTTGTCGCGACTTGCGTCGCTCCCACAAAGGCATGGCTTCTGCAGCGGCGACGCAAGTCGCGACAGGAACGGAGCCATTGGACCGGCGACGAAAAAGGGGCCGTGCCAGGCACGGCCCCTTCGTTTCACTCACGATGTTCCGGCGGATGCCGAAGATCACCAGCCGATGCTGTACGTCACCGTCGTCGGCGCATTGGTGTGCAGCGACGGGCTGTGGTCGCCGACATCGTCATAGGAGAAACCGTACGCGAGGAAGTCGTAGGCGATGTCGCTGTCGTGCCAGAACTTCGCGTACCAGTTCGCCAGCGAACCTGCCGGGTAGAACGCGTTGCGGTTGTACCAGTTCGCCGGGCTCTCGATCACGTGGCGGTTCAGCGCCGCAGCGACCTGGGCCTGGATCTGCAGCTGCGTGCCGATGTGCTGCGGCGCCGCGTTGCGTGCATCGTTGAGCAGGCCGTTGCCGAGGAACACCATCTGCGTGTCCGGCTTGCCGTTGATGTAGAAGACGCCGTTCTCGTTGCCACCGGTGAAGCGGAAGCTGTCGCCGGTGATGCGGCCGCGGAACGTGCCGAGGTTCGGCAGGGTGAACACCAGATCCTCGTTGCGGTAGCGCGCCCATACCTGGTCGATGTACGGCTGCAGGTAGCCCGCATTCGGCTTTCCGGTGCCGAAATTGGCGTGCGCCGGCGCGATCACCCGGTAGGGCGTGTACGGCGCCTGGCCCAGCGGCTTGAACGGCGTGGGCACGCGCGCGATGAAGCGCGAGATCACGTCGTCGCGGGTCAGCGTGTCGATGCGCTCGCCGACAGTGCGGTCGTAGCCGTTCAGGCCCTGCACGCGCAGGCGCAGCGGGAAGCCGAAGTGATCGACGCGGGTGGTGTTGACGTAGATGCCCGGATTGCTCATCGACTTCGGCAGGATCGCCATTTCGCCGAAATCGAAGTACACGTCGAGGTTCGGATCGGTCGGGTTCTCGATGTTGGCACCGGCGTAGCCGATGTTGCCGTTGCCGTCGCGGACGACCTTGATGTACATCGGGCTGCCGACCGACAGCAGGATGCGGGCGGAGTTGATCGGCGCGATGGTCACCTGCGGCAGATCGGACACGCGATGGAAGTAGTTGCTGTAACGCTCGCCGTTCTTCACCAGCGCGCCGTTGTCGGCGTCCGACATCGGGATCTGCTGGCCTGCGGCATTGACCCACACGAACTGCCCGGTCTGCCAGCTCTTGCCGATGATCGCGTAGTACACCTGCGAATTGGCCCAGCGGCCGCGCGTCAGGTTCTGCACCACGAAGGTGGTGCGCTCGTTCCAGGTGCCGCCGGTGACCGGCACGACCTTGAACGACGACACGGCGTCGTTGAAGCCCTGCGCGCCGAGGTCGGGCACGTTGCCGCTGACGGTGACGCTGCCGCCGCCGTAGTTGACGTCGCGGAACAGCTGCGCCTGGTAGCCGGCCACCACCTTCATCGACGAAGCGCGATCGTTCCATGCGCTGCCGACCCAGCTGGAATCGGCATCGGAGCAGAAGCTCGCACCGCCGTAGTTCGCGTTCTCGTAGAAGCACACGCGCCCGGTCGGTGTGCTGCCGTTGCCGATGGTGTTGGAGAACCACGGTGTGTCGCGTCCCGGATCGCCATAGGTGAACGATGAATTCAGCACCTGGCCCGAGGCGACCGGATTGACCGACCGCTCGTAGCGCGCAGCGCTGTTGTTGTAGCTCATGCGGAAGTTCTGCTGCGCGCCGCCCGCGAGCGTGTAGTGCACGTCGACCCACTGGATGGTGATGTTGGGCTTGAACCAGATCGTGGCCGTGCTGCCGCTGACATCCACGCCCCGCGTGTAGTCCTGCGCGTAGGCCTGGAACCCGAATGTGGCCAGCAACAGGGTCAACCCTGCCAGCCAGGTGCGTATGGTGCGATGCATCTTCAACTCCTCCCTGCGTCTGCGACGCCTTGCGTTGAGTAGTGGGGGTGAACGGCGCCGTGCGCTCCGCGCACATGCGTCCACCACGACGCGGCACTCGCCCCCCTGCATCGCGTGGCCGTCGCGGCGCGGCCACTCTACGTTCAATTGACAGCGTTGTCACTCTCGGGTAGAAAGCAAACCTAACGCAATGATTTTTATTGATATTGATGATGTTGCAATGCGTCAATAACTTTTCGGAAGCGGTTTTCCGGCAGGCCGGCCGACGACATCGCCGAACACTGCGCGCCGCAGTTGCCGTACACCTGCAACCACGTGCAAACGTATGCATCGCGCTGCTCGCTGCGCGCGGATTACGCTTGCGGACCCAGATTCCCGGATGACACCGTGCCCGCCACCCCTGCGACCCTGCTGACGATCTTCGGTGCGACCGGCGACCTGGCGCAGCGGATGCTGCTGCCCTCGCTGTACGGCCTGCATCGCGATGGCCTGCTGCATCCTTCGCTGCGCATCCTCGGCACCGCGCGGTCTGCGC
>DASWYO010000025.1:0-1831 GCA_036404915.1 Lysobacteraceae bacterium | reverse complement strand
GATGACGATGAACTTCGTCCGTGCGCTGATCGACGGCGGTTTCGCCGACCTGCATCATCCCGAGTACTGGAACCTCAACTGGGTAGGCTATTCGCCGTTGGCGAACGAGTACCAGCACATGGTTGCCTCGATCGGCGACGCGGTGAGGTTCATGGAGACCCTGTCGGGCTCCGAGGTGCACAACCTCAACCGCATCGATTTCTACACCTCGCACGAAGCGCTGCTGCTGCCTTACGAAGAGGCGTTGACGCGCGAAGTCCCGCGACAGTGGGGCTGGTTCAACCTCAGCACGCATTACCCGTGGATCGGCATGCGCACGGCAGCGGTGGATGGCGCGCATGTGGAGTACCTGCGTGGGGTACGCAACCCCATCGCCATCAAGGTGGGGCCGTCGGTCACGCCTGATCAGCTGCTGCGTCTCATCGATGTGTTGAACCCGGAAGACGAAGCGGGGCGCCTGACCTTCATCCATCGGATGGGCGCCGCGCAGATCGCGGAGAAGCTGCCGTCGCTGCTGGATGCGGTGCGTCGCGATGGCCGTCGCGTGCTATGGGTCTGCGATCCGATGCACGGCAACACGGAAAGCACGAGCAACGGGTTCAAGACGCGGCGCTTCGACAACGTGCGCAGCGAGGTCGAGCAATCCTTCGACCTGCATGCGGCAGCCGGCACGCGGCTGGGTGGCGTCCATCTGGAATTGACCGGTGAAGACGTCACCGAGTGCACCGGCGGTGCGCGCGAACTGACCGATGCGGACCTGGAGCGTGCGTACCGCTCGACGGTCGATCCGCGCCTCAACTACGAGCAGTCGCTGGAAATCGCAATGTGCATCGTGCGCAAGCAGAACCAGGTGGCCGCGCCCGCGACGCGCTGAGTCGTCGGTTCACGCGCCGTGCGTGGGCACGGCGTGCGGCGCAGGCGGGATGGCCCATGTCTTGGCGCGTGCATACATGCGCGCGAACTCGGCTGCCGGTACTGGCGTACTGAAGTAGTTTCCTTGCAGTTCGTCGCAGCCGTTGGCGGCCAGCCAGGCGGCTTGCGCGGCGGTCTCGACGCCTTCTGCGATGGTGCGGCACTGCAATTGGTCTGCAAGGCCGATGATCGCGCGTGTGATGGCGGCCTGGTTCGGTTCCGAGACGTCGCGAACGAAGGACTGGTCGATCTTCAGCACGTTGAAGCCATAGTTGCCGAGGTAGCTCAGGCTGGAAAAGCCCGTACCGAAGTCGTCGATCGCGATGCGCACGCCCAGCGCCTTCAGCGCGCGGAGCGTACGGTCGGTGCGCTGCACGTCGCGCATCAGTGTTGTCTCGGTGACCTCAAGTTCGAGGAACTCAGCCTCAAGCCCGCTGTCTTCCAGCGCGCCGACGACCGTGTCGACCAATTCGTCGGTATCGAAATTCGCCGCGGCGATATTCACCGATACCCGGATGGGCGGAAGACCGGCCTGTTGCCAGATCCGGTTCTGCCGGCAGGCGGCGCGGATCGCCCACTGGTCGATGTCAACGATGAGGTTCGTCTCTTCCGCGATCGGCAGGAACTCGCCCGGCATGACCAGACGATCGCCACGCTGCCAGCGGGCGAGGCCTTCGACGCCGACGATACGGCCGGTAAGGCAGTCGATCTGCGGCTGGTAGTGCAGGAAGAGGTCGCCGTTGCGCAGGCTACGGCGCAGGCTGTTCTCCAGCTCGATGCGTGCATCGACACTGGAGGCGAGTTCGCGGGTGTAGAAACGCGTGGCATTGCGGCCGTTGCGCTTGGCGAGGTACATCGCGGCATCGGCCCGCATCATCAGCGTGGCGGCGTCGTAACCGTCTTCCGGGAACAAGCTGAT
>DASWYO010000024.1:0-3285 GCA_036404915.1 Lysobacteraceae bacterium | reverse complement strand
CGAGGTCGCGCTGATCGAGGATGCGAGCCGTGCGTTGAAGGTGCTGCGCGACCTGCGCGGCCACGGCATCGAAGCATTGCTGGACGACTTCGGCACCGGGTTCTCGGCGCTGTCCTACCTGCATCGCTTCCCGATCCAGGGCCTGAAGATCGACCGCAGCTTCGTCTCGGGGCTGGAGGGCGAGACCCGGACCGAGAGCCTGGCCCTGGTCCGCGCGATCCTGGCGATGGCGATCACCTTGGGTATCGACACCATCGCCGAGGGCATCGAGACCGAAGCACAGCGCGACATCCTGCTCGAACAGGGTTGCCAGTTCGGACAGGGCTTTCTTTTCGGCGCACCGAGGATGCTCGATCGCGAGGGCGGCCGACTGGCCAGCGTCCGGCACGGCACGGGGCATCGACCGCTGCACTGAACGTGGTCGTCGCCGATGCGCTGCGGCCTGCATCGGCGGCGGGTCAGGCTTCAGGCCGGGTTTCGGGGCGGGTTTCCAGACGGGTTTCGAGTCATGTTTCGGCAACAGGGAGGGCAAGGCCGTGACGCACCCACAGCATGTCGACGTGGAGGGCGCACCTCCGCAGATCCAACGCGGGGGATGCAGAGCGCATGAACAGGCTCTAAGCTCGCGACATGATCCTCGGCGATGAACACGTGAGCGCAGGGACAAGCGAAGCAACGGGGAATGGATCGACCACGGCTGGCCTGGCCGACACGGTCGAAGCCCTGCGTCGCACGCTGCCCGCCGGAAGCCGTTTCGCCATCGCCTGGCGACACCCCGCGCTGGGCCGGGGCTGCATTGGCAGCACGGGCGCCGCCGATCCCCTTCACGATGCCGCGCGACTCGCGCTGGATGCCCCCGACACCGTGCCGCCGGCCGACGGCATCCGGCTGGTGAGGATCCGCGAGGGCGTTTCTCGGCCCGATGTCGCGATCGCATATGCCGCGGACGAAGGCGGCGGCAGCGTGCCGACCACGCCCGACGCGGGCTGGTTCGGCCTCGCCGCCGATCTGCTGACCGCCAGCCTGCGACTGGGCGAGGCCGATGCCCGGATCGAAACCCTGGAAAACTCCAAGCGCCTCCAGCAGGCGCTGTACGAGATCTCCGACCTCGCCGGTTCGAACCTGGAAATGCGCGAGATGCTGGCGCGCATCCATCGCGTGGTCGGCGAACTGATGCCGGCGGACAATTTCTTCATCGTCCAGTACGACCCCGGCCACGACACCCTGCGATTCCTCTATTTCGCCGACAGCCGCGACAGCTTCGACCCCGATCCCGACGAGGACTTCCCGCTCTCCGACAGTTTCCTCACCGCCACGCTGCTCCGTCACGGGCGCCCGTTGATCGGTCCCTCGCAGGCGATCACCGCGGAACTGGGAATCCCCGACGAAAACGTCGTCAGCGGGCCCCAGAGCGAGGACTGGCTGGGCGTGCCGCTACTGCGCGACGGCAGCGTGTGCGGCGCGATCGTGGTCCAGGACTACGAGCGACCGCACCGCTACGGCAGCGAGGAACAGGCGCTGCTGGAGTACGTGGGCCAGCACATCCTCACCGCGCTGGACCGCAAGACCGCGCAGGTCGAACTCGAACGCCGCGTCCGCGAGCGTACTCACGCGCTGGAACTGGCCAACCTCGAACTGCAGACGGAAGTCCTGGAGCGCGAGCGCGCAGAGAAACTGCAGCAGGCCCTGTTCCGCATCACCGAACTGTCGGTCAGCGCCACCAGTCTCGAAGCGTTCTACGCCGCGCTGCACGGCGTCATCGGCGAACTGCTTTACGCCGGCAATTTCTACATCGCCCTGCTCTCGGCAGACGGCGGCACCATCGAATTCCCCTACGTCGCGGACGAATACGACACGCGCCGCACGCGGACGCGCCCGCGCGCCAAGGGCCTGACCGAGTACGTGATCGAAACCGGCGAACCGCTGCTGGCCGATCGTCCGATGATCGACGATCTCGAAACCCGCGAGCTGGTGCGCAGCATGGGCAGGCACGCGCATCGCTGGCTCGGCGTGCCGCTGACCCGCGACGGCAAGGCCATCGGCGTGATCGGCGTGCAGAGCTACACCCCGGGCATCGACTTCACCGATCGCGACCAGGAACTGCTCACCTTCGTCGCCCATCACATCGATGCCGCCCTCGCCCGCAAGCGCGCGCAGGACACCCTCGTCGCCGCGCACGCCGAACTCGAGACCCGCGTCCAGACGCGCACACGCGAACTGGCCGACGCCAATCGCGAACTGCGCGAGCAGATCGCCGAACGACTGCGCGCCGAACAGCGCCTGCGCCACCAGGCACGGCACGATTCCCTCACCGGCCTGCCCAACCGCGCCCAGCTGCAGGAACGCCTCGACGACGCGATCATGCGCGTCACCTCCGCCGATGCCCGGCCCTTCGCTGTCCTCTTCCTCGACATCGACCGCTTCAAGCTCATCAACGATTCCGTCGGGCACGTCGCAGGTGACGAATTGCTCGTCGAGTCCAGCCGGCGCATCTCGCAGGTCATCCGCGGCGACGACCTCGTCGCAAGACTCGGCGGCGACGAGTTCGCCATCCTCGTCGAGAACGTCGAGACCGCCGAATCCGCCAGGCAGTACGCCAGCAACATCCTCCGCGCCCTCGGCCAGCCGCTGTGGATCGAAGGTCGCGAGATCTTCCCGTCCGCCAGCATCGGCATCGCCCTGTGGCACAGCCGATACCGCAAGAGCGAGGAACTGCTCCGCGACGCCGATGCCGCGATGTACCGCGCCAAGCGGCTGGGCCGCAACCGCAGCGAGGTCTTCGGCGAGGAGATGCGCGCCGAGGCCATGCGCCTGCTCGATCTGGAAGCCGACCTGCGCCGCGCGATCATGCACGACGCCTTCGAACCGCATTTCCAGCCGATCCTGCGCCTGGCAGACCGCCAGCAGGTCGGCTACGAAGCCCTGGTGCGCTGGAACCACGAGCAGCGCGGCCTGCTGACCCCGGCCGAGTTCATCGGCGTCGGCGAGGACAGCGCCCTGATCGAACAGGTCGACTGGCTGATGTACGGCCACGTCGTGTCCTCGATGGGCGAATACCCGAAGAACTACGTCTCGATCAACGTCTCGCCGAGGCATTTCCTGTCGGACAATTTCTCCGACCGCCTGCTGCGCATGCTCGACGAGGCCGGGCAGGATCCGCGCCGGCTGCGGATCGAGATCACCGAGGTCGCGCTGATCGAGGATGCGAGCCGTGCGTTGAAGGTGCTGCGCGACCTGCGCGGCCACGGCATCGAAGCATTGCTGGACGACTTCGGCACCGGGTTC
>DASWYO010000023.1:0-57276 GCA_036404915.1 Lysobacteraceae bacterium | reverse complement strand
CGAGGTCGCGCTGATCGAGGATGCGAGCCGTGCGTTGAAGGTGCTGCGCGACCTGCGCGGCCACGGCATCGAAGCATTGCTGGACGACTTCGGCACCGGGTTCTCGGCGCTGTCCTACCTGCATCGCTTCCCGATCCAGGGTCTGAAGATCGACCGCAGCTTCGTCTCGGGGCTGGAAGGCGAGACGCGGACCGAGAGCCTGGCCCTGGTCCGCGCGATCCTCGCCATGGCCCTGACCTTGGGCATCGACACCATCGCCGAGGGCATCGAGACCGAAGCACAGCGCGACATCCTGCTCGAACAGGGCTGCCAGTTCGGACAGGGGTTCCTGTTCGGGCGACCGCAGCCCCTGCCTCGTGGCAACCGACACCGTCGTGCCACTACGCACTAAAGATTGAAATCAAATTCAGAACAAATGATTTGAATTTAAATTATTGTTCCATTTTTGAATCTTCCCGAAGATAGCGCCACGCCAACGAGGTCCTCCGGGTGCAGTCCGCATCCACCTCGACGCGCTTCGGGAGGAATGCCATGAACGCTTCAGCCACTACCCTCGCGGGCCGCACCGCCCTCGCCCTCATCTTCGTCCTGTCCGGCGCCGGCAAGCTCGCCGCCTACGCCGCGACCCAGCAATACATGGACAGCGTCGGCGTGCCCGGCGCACTGCTGCCGCTGGTCATCCTGGCCGAACTCGGCGGCGGCCTCGCCCTCGTCGCCGGCCTGTTGACCCGCACGACCGCCACCGCGCTGGCGCTGTTCTCGGTGGTCGCCGCCGCGCTGTTCCATGCGGACTTCGCCGACCAGAACCAGATGATCCATTTCCTCAAGAACATCGCGATGGCCGGCGGCCTGCTGGTTCTCGCCGCGCACGACGCAGGCCGCTACAGCCTCGATGCCCTGCTCGCCCGCCGCAGCACCCGCAACGCCACCACTCTCGCCGGAGCCGCCCGATGATCACCGTCCGTCCCGCCGCCGAACGCGGCCATGCCAATCACGGCTGGCTCGATTCCTGGCACAGCTTCTCCTTCGCCGGATACCACGACCCGCGCCACGTCCACTGGGGTCCGCTGCGCGTGATCAACGAGGATCGCGTCGCACCGGGACGCGGTTTCGGCACCCATGGCCATCGCGACATGGAGATCATCAGCTACGTGATCGCCGGTGCGCTCGGCCACAAGGATTCGATGGGCAACACCGCCAGCATCGTGCCCGGCGAAGTGCAGCGGATGAGCGCCGGCACCGGCGTCACCCATTCGGAGTACAACCACGACGCGCAGAGCACGACCCACTTCCTGCAGATCTGGATCATCCCCGACCGCATGGGCGTGACGCCGGGCTATGCGCAGCGCAGCTACACGGACGAAGACAAGCGCGGCCGCCTGCGCCTCGTGATCAGTCCGGACGGCGCCGAGGATTCGGTGACCATCCAGCAGGATGCACGGATGTACGCGGGGCTGTTCGACGGCGACGAACGCGCGACGCTTGACCTGGCCGAAGGCCGGCTCGGCTATGTGCACGTGGTGCGCGGCAATGCCCTGGTGAATGGCCACGTGCTGAGGGCCGGGGATGCGCTGCTGTATCGCGACGAGCCGCGCATCCAGATCGAAGGCGGACACGATGCCGAGCTGCTGGCGTTCGATCTGCCGCAGATGGATTGAATGGAGCACAAGCATCCCGGCATCCCCGCCGGGATGCGTCAGCCCTGGAGTTCGGGAATCACCAGATGATCACGTACCTGGCTGTTCCGGAGATATTCCCAACTCAGGTAAAGGAATGAGGTTCCGTCCTGCATCACAATTCGTCCGAAACGCTTGTCGCTCCGATCATTCATCTTTCCCCATGAAAGAAGCCGCTCCGCTTGGAGGATCAGTTCGGATGTCTTCATCACGGCAACGGAAAGCAGTCTTTCGCCGCTTTCATCGAGAAATGCTTGGATCGTCAGATGGGGCATCAACAGACCGAGATCGGGATGCCGGATGGCGTACAGTCGCTTGGCGTATTCAGTCTCGATCCCGCTGGATCGACCATAGCGGATCGTGAAATTCGCGTAGTCGGCTCCGTACTGGACGCGGCTTGCGATGCCACGTACACCAAGCTTGTTGCCCATGATCTGCCACGCATCAATGCCAGCCAGCTGATCCAGCTCATTCGAGAACCCGGCATTGGTCACACCTTCAACCGGCGTGATACTTCCCCCGCCGACACGAGGATCACTGCGAATGGACGGCCAGACAAGCCTGCAGAATGAATCTGCGCTTCTTGAAAGACTCACCCGAATGAGATCGCGATTCGACATGCTCAATCCTTGAGCGTCATGGCACGTCCTATTCCGTCGCCGACGACGGCAACGCCTCAGACGGCGCGCTGGCCGGTTCCGCCGTCGGGCCCAGCACCGGCAGCACGACCGGCAGCGGCTCCTCGTTGCGCAGGCCGAAGCCGAACATCGCCTCGCTCTGCGTCGAGACCACCATGCGCACCATGCCGCTGGGCACCATCAGTTCCAGCGAGACCTCGCGGCCTTCCGGAGTGCGTCCGTCGATGGTCATCTCGATGAAGGCGCCACCGGTGTCGATGGTGGCGCAGGCCACGTGCGGACCGGCCGGGCCGTCCTGCAGGAAGGGGCGGATCGGATCGCCCAGCATCTCGAGCGCCTGCGGGAAGAAGAAGACGGCATAGCCGCTGGTGTCGTTCATCGAGGGGTCCTGTGACGGCGTCGGGCGAGCGTAGCAGTTCCGAGCCCGCAGAGCGGAGGGCAATGCGCGGTCAGCGCAGCTCGATCGACAGCGCCGCTGCGGCGTCGCGCGCCTTCGCGCGGGCCGCGTCGATGTCCGCACCGAGGGCAAGGGTCACGGCGACGCGGCGATGGCCTTCCACTTTCGGCTTGCCGAACAGGCGCAGCGCGGTGTCCGGCGCACGCAGCGCATCGGCGACGCCTGCGAAGAACGGCACGCCATGGCCATGCGCAAGCACCGCGCACGAGGCCGACGGTCCGTTCGAGCGCAGGGACGGAATCGGCAGGCCGAGGATCGCGCGCGCATGCAGCGCGAACTCGCTCAGGTCCTGCGAGATCAGCGTGACCAGGCCGGTGTCGTGCGGACGCGGCGAGACCTCCGAGAACCAGACTTCGTCGCCTTTCACGAACAGTTCGACGCCGAACAGTCCCCAGCCGCCGAGGTCGTCGGTGATGGTCTTCGCGATGACCTGCGCGCGTTCCAGCGCCGTCGCCGACATCGGCTGCGGCTGCCAGCTCTCGCGATAGTCGCCGTCGCGCTGCAGATGGCCGATGGGTTCGCAGAAGTCGGTGCCGCCGGCATGGCGCACGGTCAGCAGGGTGATTTCGTAGTCGAAATCGATGAAGCCTTCGACGATCACGCGCCCGGCGCCGGCACGACCGCCGGTCTGCGCGTAGTCCCAGGCCGCGTCGACGTCTTCGGCCGTGCGCACCAGGCTCTGGCCCTTGCCCGAGGACGACATCACCGGCTTGACCACGCAGGGGATGCCGATCTCCGCGACGGCGGCGCGGTAATCGTCCAGCGTGTCGACGAAGCGATACGGCGAGGTCGCCAGGCCCAGGGTCTCGGCGGCAAGCCGGCGAATGCCTTCGCGATCCATGGTCAGGCGCGCGGCGCGTGCGGTCGGCACCACGCGGGTGTGGGTGCCACGTTCGGCGAACTCGCGCTCCAGCTGGACCAGGGTCTCGGTGTGGATGGCTTCGATCTCCGGGACGATCAGGGTCGGGCGCTCCTCGGCGATCAGCGCGCGCAGGGCGTCGCCATCGAGCATGTTCAACACGTGGCTGCGGTGCGCGACCTGCATCGCCGGCGCGTCGGCGTAGCGGTCGGCGGCGATGACCTCGCAGCCGAAGCGCTGCAGTTCGATCGCGACTTCCTTGCCCAGTTCGCCGGACCCCAGCAGCAGCACGCGGACGGCGGAAGGAGACAGCGGGGTACCGAATTCGATCTCGGGGAGGGCGGGCATGGGCGAGGTTCCGGCGGAAAGTGGTCATTTTAAATCAAGGGCTTGCACAAAGGCCCGTCTACCGTCGATGCCGCTCGTCCGATGTCGCTTGCACCAAGTGATATCGTTTTGATATCAAATCATCATTCCCGTCCACCGAGCTTGCGCCATGAAAGAGAACACCTCCCGTTCGCTCCCCGGAATTCCGACCCTTCTGCTGCTCCTGGTCACCGTGATGCTTGGCGCCTGGCTCGTCGGGACCAGCGCTCGCGATGGCACGGCCGGATGGATCGCCGGCATCGCCATGGTGCTGGGCTCGATCTTCCTGATGCTGGGCCTGTACAAGGTCGAACCCAACCAGGCCGCGGTGCTCGACCTGTTCGGCAAGTACGTCGGCACCGTGAAGGACAACGGCCTGCGCTGGAACAACCCCTTCTACGGCAAGAAGAAGGTTTCGCTGCGCGTGCGCAACTTCGAGAGCAGCAAGCTCAAGGTCAACGAACTGGACGGCAGCCCGATCGAGATCGCGGCGGTGATCGTATGGCAGGTCGTGGACAGCGCCGAAGCCGTCTACAACGTCGACGACTATGAAAGCTTCGTGCACATCCAGTCGGAATCGGCAGTGCGCGCGATGGCGACGAGCTATCCCTACGACCAGCACGAGGATGGCCAGCTCGCGCTGCGCAGCCACGCCAGCGAAGTCGGCCAGCACCTGAAGGAAGAGCTGCAGGAACGCCTCGCCGATGCCGGCGTGACCGTGCTGGACGCGCGCATCAGCCACCTCGCCTATGCCCCGGAAATCGCCCAGGCCATGCTGCAGCGCCAGCAGGCGAACGCGATCATCGCCGCACGCACGCGCATCGTTGCCGGCGCGGTCGGCATGGTCGAGATGGCGCTGGCCGAACTGCAGAAGAACGGCGTGGTGCAGCTCGACGAAGAACGGAAAGCGCAGATGGTGAGCAACCTGCTGGTCGTGCTGTGCGGCGAGCGGTCGACGCAGCCGATCGTCAACACCGGTTCGCTGTACTGATCGCGGCGTTCGCCGCACCTGCCCAGACTTCACATCATGAGCGAGAAGAAAGCCTATCCGCTGCGCATCAACGCCGAGATCCTCGCGGCCACGCAGCGCTGGGCCGACGACGAGCTGCGCAGCCTCAACGCACAGATCGAGTACCTGCTGCGCGACGCACTGCGCAAGGCCGGGCGCTTGAAGACGCCAGGCACGGACGATACCCCCTCGAACGGAGAATCCGAATGATCCACGTGGTCCGCCAGATCGAACGCCACATCCCCGCGTCGCGTCGCAGGACGGTCATCGCCTGCGGCATGCTCGCATCGGCATTGGCCCTCGCGCTCGGCGCGGTGCTGGTCGCCAGCCGCACGGCGTCCGCGCAGGACGCCCCGGCGACAGCCGCCGAATCCGCCGCCACCTTCGACGCCGTGCGCGACGCGCAGCAGGTGCTCGATGCCTTCCTGTCCGGCGACATCGCGTCGGTGCATGCCCGGTTCGACGCGAAGATGGCCGCTGCGGTCAGCGCCGAACAGCTCGCCCAGGGGCTGGCGTCCATCAAGGCCGGCGCCGGCGATCTGCAGTCGCGCGGAGAACCGAACAGCGATGCGCGCGACGACGGGGCGCTGGTGACGATTCCGCTGCGTTTCGAGCGCGCCGAGATCGTGGCGTTCGTCGCCTTCGACAAGACGCAGCGCATCACCGGCTTCGCGTTGCGCCCGCCGAAGGCGCCGGTCGCCGAAGTGCCCGCAGTCCCGACCGATGCGAAATACACCGAAACCGAACTGCGCATCGGCGACGAAACCACCGGCCTGCCGGCCACACTCGCCATGCCGAACGGCAAGGGCCCCTTCCCCGCCGTGGTGCTGGTGCACGGCTCCGGTCCGCAGGACCGCCATTCGACCATCGGCCCGAATCGCCCGTTCCTGGATATCGCACGCGGCCTGGCCGAACGCGGCATCGCGGTGCTGCGCTACGAGAAGCGCACGAAGGCGCACCCGCAGGCGTTCATGGCCGACGGCGGCGGCACGATCGACCGCGAAACCACCGACGACGCCGTGCTCGCTGTGCAGGCACTGCGCCTGCAACCGGGCGTGAACGCGAAGCGTGTCTTCGTGCTCGGCCACAGCCTCGGCGGGATGATGGCGCCGCGCATCGCCCAACGCGACCCGAAGATCGCCGGCCTCGCGCTGCTGGCCGCGCCCTCGCGACCACTGCTGGACATCCTGATCGAACAGAACAAGCGGCTCGCCATCCTCAACGATGGCAAGATCGGCGAGGACGAGAACACGGCGATCATGCGCCTCACCGACAGCGTGAAGGCGGTGCGCGACGGGCGCGAGATGACCGCCGCGCAATCGCCGCTGGGGCTGTCGCCGGCCTACTGGCGGACGGTGGAAGCCGTGGATGCGGTGGCCGAAGCGAAGAAGATCGCGCAGCCCATGCTGATCCTGCAGGGCGCACGCGACATCCAGGTGGTCGATGCCGACTGGCAGAACTGGCGTGCGGCCTTCCATGACGATCCGCGCGTGACCTTCAAGCTCTACGACGCGCTGAACCATCTCGCGATTCCCGGCGAAGGCGATGGCTCGGTGGAGGAATACGCGCGTCCGGGACACGTGGACCCGCAGCTGATCGCGGACATCGCCGACTGGATCGACGCGCGACGGACCGCGACGCGCGCCACGCCTGCGCGCTGAACCCCGGCACGAACGACGACGCGCAGGCTGCCGGCACACATCGATTCATCGCATCGATAGGAATCGCATCAAGAAAACATGTGCCATATCGATGCCTGACATTTTCCGGCGGCATCTCCACAATGCGACGTCGGTTCGCGAACAGTCCGACAAAAAGCGCAGACTCCGGGCATGCAAGTGCATCGCGCCCGTCCTGATGCGATGCGGAATTGATCCTGATCATCGTCGATGATGGTCGACGCGTTCAGGATGCATGCCAGGGAGACGGATGCCCCGTGTCCCCGGCGGGACGCAAGCACAAGAAGGTGCAGCCGTGCCTCGAATCCATTCGCGATCATCGACGTCATTCGGCACCTCATCCGGCGACCGGTCGGGCCTCTCATCCCGTGCCCGCCTACGCGCGCATCTCGCGACATTCGGTGCGATCGCCTGCGTCGCGCTCGTCTTCTGCCATGGACCGTCCCGGGCGACGAATGCGGCGCTGCCCCGCCCTACCCTGCAGGCATCGGCATGGCCGCCGGGCGACATGCGCCCGGCGCCGCCCGGCACGCGCACGTTCGCGACGGCACCGCACCTGTCCGTCTCGCGCCGGATCGACATCGAACTGCACATCGGCGGCGACAACGGCCTGCCCGCCACCCTGACCCTGCCGCGCGGCGCCGGGCCGTTCCCGGCGGTGGTGGTGGTGCATGGCTCCGGTGCGCACGATCGCGACGAAACCATCGGGGCGAACAAGCCGTTCCGTGACATCGCGCATGGCCTGGCCGAACGCGGCATCGCCGTGCTGCGCTACGAGAAGCGCACGCACCGGCAGCCGTCGATGCTGTCGGACGGCCAACTCACCATCGACCGCGAAACCACGCACGATGCGCTGCTGGCGATCGCACGACTGCGGCAACTGCGGATGATCGACCATCGCCGGATCTTCGTGCTCGGCCACAGCCAGGGCGGCATGCTGGCCCCGCGCATCGCCGCGCGCGCACCGGATGTCGCCGGCGTGATCCTCATGGCCGCACCGGCACGACCGCTGCTGGACCTGCTGATCGAGCAGCATCGCCGGATCGACCTGCTCGACGATGGCGTGATCAACGACGCCGAACAGGTGGCCCTGCGGCGCCTCGTCGAAGGCGTGCAGGCGATCCGCGCCGGGCGCGAGCCACCGGTCTCCCAATTGCCCATGGGCCTGCCTGCGCGCTACTGGCGCAGCGTGGACGCGGTGGACCCGGTCGCGGAGGCTGCGTCGATCGATCAGCCGATGCTGCTCCTGCAGGGTGGACGCGACCTGCACGTGGTATCCGCCGACTGGCTGCGCTGGCGGCGTGCGTTCGCCGACACGCCGCGGGTCACCTTCGCCTATCACGACACGCTCAACCACCTCGGGATTGCGGAACGCGGCCCGCCGTCGACACGCAGCTATCTGGTGCCCGGCAAGGTGTCGACCGAACTGCTGGACGACATCGCGCTGTGGATCGAGCTGCTGGGCGGGGTCAGGCGCGGCTGAAGCAGACGCGGCAACCGCGATCGGGTGGGCCATCGCGCGGCGAAGGGTGAAAAACGCCATCGCACGCTCTACCCTGTCCGCATGCGCCCGCCTCTCCGCATCCTGCTCAATACCGCCGACCTCGAGATCTGGCCGGCCTGGTTGCTGCGTGCGCGCAGCAACCGCGATGCGCGCGCCCTGACGCAAGCCCGCCAGGTGATCCGCCGCAAACGCGACGGCCGCTTCCTCGCAGCCGTGGGCG
Organism: Lysobacteraceae bacterium; assembly: GCA_036404915.1. Classification (GTDB taxonomy): domain Bacteria; phylum Pseudomonadota; class Gammaproteobacteria; order Xanthomonadales; family Xanthomonadaceae; genus Lysobacter_I. Next base: position 48,868 of record DASWYO010000023.1, on the reverse strand, counting down.
AGGCCGGATGCATCGGACTGATGCCCGGCTGGACGCATGAGTCCGGCCTCGCGCAGGCGCTGCAGGCCATCGCCGCACCGCCTGTCGCGGGCCAAGGTCCGCATCCGCGCCCGCTGCATGCCCTGCAGGACCGCCTGCACGGCCTGGGATTGGACGCCGACGCATACGGCACCCGCACCGGCCTGGCCCTGGTTCCCGAGCCGACCTGGCTGGCCCATGCCGGCTTCGACCGCTACCGGCGCGCGCTGTGGCTGCACCCCGGCGCCGCGCGTGCGTGGGTGCGCATGCGCGATGCCGCGCTGCGTGACAGCGTGGTCCTGGAGGCGATCTCCGGCTACCGCAGCCACGATTACCAGTTGGGCATCTTCGAACGAAAGCTGGCGCGCGGACTCACGGTCGAACAGATCCTCACCGTCAACGCCGCGCCCGGCTACAGCGAACACCATGGCGGCCACGCGCTGGACATCGGCGCGCCCGACGAGCCGCCGGCCGAGGAGTCGTTCGAGCACACCCGCGGCTTCGACTGGCTGCGCGCGAATGCCGTCGACCATGGCTTCGCGATGAGCTACCCGCGCGACAACCCGCACGGCATCGTCTACGAGCCGTGGCACTGGTGCTGGCATGGCGACGACGGGCCGGGCAACGGCCGGCGGGGCGACTGATCGATGCCCGCGTCAACGACGCTCGACGCCGCCTGGCGCACGGGCCGCAACAACTTCAACCTGATCCGCCTGGTCGCCGCATGGCTGGTGATCTGGAGCCATGCCTGGGCGATCACCGGCACGGCAGGGAACGATCATTTCGCGCGCCTCACCACGCGCTCGGCTGGCGCATTCGCGGTCGACGTATTTTTCGTCATCAGCGGCTTCCTGGTCGCGGCCAGCCTGGCACGCAACCACTGGCGGGACTTCCTGCGCGCACGCGCACTGCGCATCTACCCGGCGTTGATCGTCTGCGTCGCGCTGACGGTCGGCGTGCTCGGCCCGATCCTGAGCACGGCGCCGGACTACCTGTCGAATGCGGGCACCTGGCGCTACCTGTGGTCGAACGCGACGCTGTGGCGCGCGGAGTTCTTCCTGCCGGGCGTGTTCGAGGCATTGCCGCGCACGGCGGTGAACGGCTCGCTGTGGACGCTGCCGATCGAAGGCCGCCTGTACCTCGCGCTGTTCGTCGCCGGCCTGCTGGGCATGCTCGCGCCGAAGCGCTATGCGCCGGCCTGGGCGCTGGCGATGATCGGTGCCGCGAGCTTCGCGTGGTGGTCGCGACCGCTGCCGGAGCACCTGGAATACCTGCTGTGGGTGACCGCGTTCTTCATCACCGGCACGCTGCTGTGGACGCTGCGCGCGAAGATCCGCCTGTCGTGGTGGCTGTGGCTGCCGATGCTGGCCATCGCGGCATGGACGCGCGGTACGCTGTGGTTCGTCCCTGCCTATTTCGTCACGCTGGCCTACGGCGTGTTCTGTCTCGCGTTCCGCGCACCGCTGCCGCGCATCGAGCGCACCGATCTGTCGTACGGCCTGTATCTCTATGGCTGGCCGATGCAGCAGATCGCGCTGCTCGCCGGCGCCTCCAGCGTCGCCGCGAACACGCTCGTCGCCACTGCGCTGGCGCTGGCCTGCGCGGCCGCATCGTGGTTCCTGATCGAGCGACCGGCCCTGCGCTGGAAGCGCCGGAAGCGGCCCGAACCGGATGCTGCCGCAGAAGGCGTGGCTCAGTCCTGAGAACGCTTGGTCGGCGTCTTCGCTTCCGCCGCGAAATCGGCGATCCGCCACAGGTAGAAACTGGCGTAGGTGCGATACGGGCCCCAGCGTTCGCCGCGTTCGGCGAGCGCCTTCGGCGCGGGCATCTCGTCCTGCCGGTCCACCCGCTGCGCACCCTTGCGGATGCCCAGGTCGTCGATCGGCAGCACGTCCGCGCGACCGAGGCGGAACATCAGCATCATCTCGACGGTCCATCGACCGATGCCGCGCACCGGCGTGAGCGCGGCGACGATGGCATCGTTGTCCATGGTCGACATCCGCCGCAGATCCGGGATTTCGCCGAGCGATTCACGCAGCGCCAGGTCGCGCAGCGCGAGCAGCTTGTTGCCAGATACGCCGCAGCCGCGGATCGTGGCGTCGTCGCAACGGCCGAGCGTGTCGTGGTGGAAACGGTCGCTGCCGATCGCGGCCTCGACGCGTCCGACGATCGTGGCCGCGGCCTTGCCGCTCAACTGCTGGTAGAGGATCGCGCGCGCCAGCGCATCGACCGGGTCGAAGGTCTTCTTCCAGCGCGGATCGGGGTCGATCGGGCCGATCCGCTTCATCCACGTCGCCAGCTTGCGGTCGCGACGCGACAGGTGGTCGTGGGCTTCGCGGGTATCGAATCCGCGCGCGTGTCGAGGCATGCGAACACTCCGGCATGACGGGAGAAAGCTGTGGATGAGGCGGCGACCGATTGTATGCGCGGCCGCCGCGGATCAGCGCCTGATCGCGTCGATCGCGAACACCAGCCAGCCGAGAATCAGCAGCGAGCCGCCAAAGGGCGCAAGCCGCGTGGGCATGCCGAGGAAATGCGCGGCCGCGAGCGTGCCCGAGAACAGCAGCGTGCCGACCGCGAGCATCAGCAATGCGCACAATCCCGTGCGACGCACGGCCTGGCGCGACAACGCCGCCAGCGCCACACCGTGCAGCAGCGCCAACAGTGCGGCGGACTGGAGGCTGCTCCTGGCCGCGACATCGGACGCATGCGCGGCATAGGCGGACAAGGCGACACCTGCGGATGCGAGCAGCGCACCGGATGCGGCCAGGAGGCGGCGAAGGGTTTCGACGGTCATCATCCAGGAGTTCCTGCAGGCATGTCCGCACAGATGCGCGCACGGACTTCCGAAACGCGAAACGCCGCACGAGGCGGCGTTTCGGGACACATCGGCGCGACGGACGAACCGTCGCGTTCGATTACTTGATCGCCCAGTAGGCGGTGAACTTGCCTTCTTCGGTGAACGCACCGGCGATGCCGCTGTCGTAGACCTCGTACGGACGGTCGGTGACTTCCAGGCCACGCGGCGCGGACCAGGCGCGCAGCGCGTTGCGCACGTTCTCCAGTTCGCGGATGTAGCCGACGAACTTCGCGGTCACGGCACGGCGCGCCGGGGTCAGCTGGTACTTCACCGGACCCTGCAGGGTCAGGCCGGTCAGCTCGGCGGTGGCCGGTGCGCCTTCCGCGTCGGCGGTCTTGCGGACCGGCTGCGCGATGTCGAAGGTGTAGGTTTCGCGGCCCTGCTCGCTGGTGATGATGCGCATCGGACCGGCGGCGACGAGGCCATTGGCGGCCATGGTGCGGTTGATCCACTCCGTGTTGGCCTTCATCGAGCCTTCGATGACGTCGTCCTTGAATTCGAGCGTGCCCGAGGAAACGTACAGCAGGTGTTCGGACGGCACCGGCACGACCGCCAGGCCGGTGAGCTTGTCGCCGTAAACCGTGTGGTCGATGTTCGGAATCGACGCCAGCACGTTGACCAGCTTGGCGAGGCCGAACTTCATGTCGTCGCCGACATGGCTGCGCACGTACAGGCCCGCGTAGCGGCCCAGCAGGTTCCAGCCGTAGTCGACCTTGTAGGTCTGGGTGATCTCGACGTTGCGGTTGTTCTTGCCCGTGGGCTTGAGCTTGAACTCGGTGCGCTTGTCGTCGCCCATGCGGTCGTTCTCGATCGCGATGGCGACCAGTTCGTTCGGCACGCTTTCGACGATCTTCCAGCTGCCCGTACCGACCTGCGAGTTCTCGGACTCGTAGTGGAACTCGGCGCCGACGCCCGAATCCGGGCCTGCGATGCGCATCTGCATCTTGGGATCACGCAGCGGGATCGCGTTCCAGTCCTTGAAACGGCTGAAGTTGTTCAGCGTGTCGTAGACGATGGTCAGCTTGCGGTTCGTTTCGATCCGCTCGGAGAGGAATCGACTGGACGGCAGGACGACGCCGACCAGCAGGAACAGCACGGCAACGATCGCCAGGGAAATCAGAATCTCGAGCAGACGGGTCATTCAGGGGCTCTCCAGGACCAATGCCCGCTCCAGACGGGCAAGACCCGAATCGTATCAGGGAAGACTGGCTCGGGGCGATAGCCCCGGCACCTCTGAATCGGCGTTACGGCCAAGGTCCGGACATCGCCGCGACCGTTGTCACGTCCCGCGCAGGCCGTACGACGGCGCATGCGCGCAGCCCGCGCGTCGCGCTGCGCCCGGTGCGCCGGGCGCAGGCGGTCTCAGATCAACTGCAGTTCGAAGGCCTTGAGCACCGCGCGGGTGCGGTCGCGCACGCCGAGCTTGGAGAGAATGTTCGAGACGTGGTTCTTGATCGTGCCCTCGGCCACGCCGAGCGAATTGGCGATCTCCTTGTTGGAGAAGCCGGAGGCCATCAGGCGCAGGATCTCGGTCTCGCGATCGGTCAGCGGATCGGGACGATCGAGGCTGACGAAATCGTTGCGCATGTGTTCCAGGCCCGACAGCAGGCGCTGGGTGACGGCCGGCTGGACCAGCGAGCCGCCGTCGGCGACGGCCTGAATCGCGCCGACCAGCTGGTCGAGCGAGACGTCCTTGAGCAGGTATCCCTTGGCCCCCGCCTTCATGCCGGCCAGCACCAGCTGGTCGTCGTCGAAGGTGGTCAGGATGATGGTCGGCGGCAGCTGGTTGATGCGGGACAGGGCCTGCAGCGCCTCCAGCCCCGACATGGCAGGCATGCGCATGTCCATCAGCACGACGTCGGGGCGGATCTGGGGAATCATCTCGACCGCCTGCCGGCCGTCCACGGCTTCGGCGACGACTTCGATGCCCTCGGCCAGCGCGAGCAGGGATCGGATGCCCTGCCGGACCAGGGTCTGATCGTCGACCAGACAAACGCGAATCATGGTGCCTCCTGGAGCTCGGTATCGGGGGAGTATGGGGCCAGCGTGTCCATCCGGCGCGTCATCAGGCGGCCCCGGTCACAGCCAGGCCGGCCAACGGCAGGTAGAGGCGCAGTGCGAACCCGGCGCCGGGCCGGGTGTCGATCTCGACATCCCCGCCGTAGGCCGCCAGGCGTTCGCGCATGCCGCGCAGGCCGTTGCCGGCGGAGGGGTCATCCGCGCCACGCCCGTTGTCGCGGGCGCTCAGCTCGATGCCGTGGTCGCGCCAGCGGTAGTGGAGGTCGAGCGTCGATGCCTGGGCATGGCGGACCACGTTGGTGATGATTTCCTGGGTGCAGCGCAGCAGGACATGGGCGCGTTCGGCGTCGTCGAGCATGAACGGGGTCGGCATGCGCATGTCCACGACCAGCCCGGGGACCTTGTCGGTCAAGGGCTGCAGGGTCGAATGCATGTCGATGGCGTCGCTGTCGCGGATGCGGCTGACCGCCTCGCGCACGTCGCTCAACAGCAGCTTGGCGAGGGTGTGGGCCTGCGAGACGTGTTCCTGGGCCTTGCCATCGACCAGGTGGTTGGCGACTTCGAGATTGAGGCTGAGCGCGGTGAGATGGTGGCCCAGCAGGTCGTGCAGCTCGCGGGAGATGCGGGTGCGCTCGTTCACGCGCACGCTTTCGGCCAGCAGGGCCCGGGTGGCGCGCAGTTCGGAATTCAGCCGGCGCTGCTCCTCGCGGGCCTGGGCCTGCTGGCGCGCGACCAGGCTGGTCACGAAGATGAAGCCCGAGAAGCCCGCGTACAGGAGCGACAGCATCACCGCTTCGGGCAGGGGGAAGTCCAGTCCGCCGACGAACACCGGGATGATCGCCAGCTGCCCCAGCACCATCCAGCCGATGCCCAGTCCCAGCGGCAGCATCCACGGCAGCAGGTAGGCGACCACCGTCAGCAGGATGCTGCCCAGGCCGCTCTCGTTGAAATAACTGATGGCGATGGCGCTGGCGGTCAGCACCAGCAGGGCCAGGTAATCCAGCGGCGTGATCTGGCGGGCGCCGAGATTGCGCGTCAGCCAGGCGTAGCAGCCGCCGAACACGCCCCAGGCGACCCAGCCCTGCCAGGACAGCGGCCCGACCACGCCGTCGCCGCCCTCCACCGCCTGCAGCGACAGGAGCAGCAGCGGGAAGCCGACCATGCCCCAGGTGAACAGGCCGGCATAGCGGAGGAGTCGGGTGTGGTTCATGCGCGACAGCATGCCGGCAGTGTAGGCCACCCCCGCCGGCCTGCACTCGACCGGAAGTCATGGGTCGGGACATCGGATGTCGAGCGGTACAGCCTTGCCCTGCCCGCTGCGGGATGCGCGGACGGGCGGCGGATGTCGCCCCTGTGACGGTCATGCGATAATCCCGCGTCCCCCGGGCAGGCACCCGCCCCGCCCAACAGACCGCCGGAGCCATTGGAATGTCGATTGTCATCCGCGACGTGCGCGAGCACGAGCTGGATTCCGTCCTTGCCCTCAACAATGCCGCCGGCCCCACCATCCTGCCCTTCGACCAGGCCCGTCTCCGCCACTTCTTCGAGTCCGCCGAGTACTTCCGGGTCGCCGAGCGCGACGGCACGCTGGCCGGCTTCATGATCGGCGTCGGCAGCCAAGACGGCCACGACAGCAGCAACTTCCGCTGGTTCGCCGAGCGCTACGAGCGTTTCTTCTACATCGACCGCATCGTGGTGGCCAGCCGCCGCCGCGGCGGCGGCGTGGGCCGCGCGTTCTATGCCGATGCCCAGAGCTATGCCGAACTGCGCTATCCGCTGCTGGCCTGCGAGGTGTTCCTGGACACCGCCAACGACCCCAGCCTGCCCGACCCGGCCCTGCTGTTCCACGGCAGCTTCGGCTTCCGCGAAGTCGGCCAGCAGATGATGCCCGAGACCGGCCTGCGCGCCGCCATGCTGATGAAGGACATGTGCAGCTATCCGTGGGTCCGCGAGACGTACGGCACGCAGTTGCCCGACGTGCCGTGGCTGGCCGCGCCGCGCGCCGCCATGCAGCGCCCGCTGGCGACGGGCACCGGCGCATGAGCGCGGGCGCAGCCTCCATGAACTACGAACTGGCCGGCGATCTCAAGATCGGTCAGGTCGGCATCGCCAACCTGCGCATCCGCACCCTCGACGTCGAGCGACTCGGCACCGAGATGCGCGAACGCGTGGCGCGCGCACCGAAGCTGTTCGAGCGCGCTGCCGTGATCGTCGACTTCGGCGGCCTGCCGGGCACGCCCGATGCAGCCACGGCCCGCGCATTGCTCGATGCCCTGCGCACGGCTGGCGTCATTCCCGTCGCGCTCGCCTACGGCAGCACCGACAACGAGCGGCTGGCCGTCGAACTGGGCCTCCCGCTGCTCGCCAAGTTCCGTGCGCAATACGAATCCCAGGAGCCGGCACCGGCCGCCGCGCAGCCGCCGGCTGCGCCCGCGCGCACCGAGCCTGCCCGGCCCGAACCGGCACGCGCCGTCCTGGCCGCGCCCGGCGAACCGGGCATGATGGTGTCGGCACCGATCCGCTCCGGCCAGCAGATCTACGCCGAGCAGCGCGACCTGACGGTCCTCGCCACCGTCGGCGCCGGCGCGGAAGTCATCGCCGACGGTTCGATCCACATCTACGGCGCCCTGCGCGGGCGTGCGCTCGCGGGCGCGCGCGACAACGAGAAGGCACGCATCTTCTGCCGCGAGTTCCATGCCGAACTCGTCGCGATCGCGGGACATTACAAGGTCATGGAGGACATCCCCGCCGACCTGCGCGGCAAGGCCGTGCAGGTCTGGCTGGACAACGGGCAAATCCACATCGCCGCGCTCGCCTGAGCCGCGCGCGCCAGAACGCACCACCAGAACGTACCACTAGAGACAGGAGAACGACTTTGGCTGAAATCATCGTGGTCACATCGGGGAAAGGCGGCGTCGGCAAGACGACCAGCAGCGCGAGCCTCGCCTGCGGTTTCGCGCGTCGCGGCAAGAAGGTCGCGGTCATCGACTTCGACGTCGGCCTGCGCAACCTCGACCTGATCATGGGCTGCGAACGCCGGGTCGTGTACGACTTCGTCAACGTCATCCATGGCGAAGCGTCGCTCAAGCAGGCGCTGATCAAGGACAAGCGCTTCGAGAACCTCTACGTGCTCGCCGCGTCGCAGACGCGCGACAAGGACGCGCTGACCAAGGAAGGCGTGGAGAAGGTACTGAAGGAACTGGCCGACGACGGTTTCGACATCATCCTGTGCGATTCGCCGGCCGGCATCGAGAAGGGCGCGTTCCTGGCGATGTACTTCGCCGACCAGGCCGTCGTGGTGGTCAACCCGGAAGTGTCATCGGTGCGCGATTCCGACCGCATCCTCGGCCTGCTCTCGTCGAAGACGCGCCGCGCCGAAGGCGGCGAACGCGTGAAGGAGCACCTGCTGCTCACCCGCTACAGCCCCGCGCGCGTGGAAACCGGCGAGATGCTGAGCATCAAGGACGTCGAGGAAGTGCTGGGCCTGAAGGCCGTGGGCGTGATTCCGGAATCGCCGGACGTGCTCAACGCCTCGAACAAGGGCGAACCGGTGATTCTGGACATGGAATCCAACGCGGGCCAGGCCTACGACGATGCCGTCGCCCGCCTGCTCGGCGACGAACGTCCGATGCGCTTCACCGTGAACGAGAAGAAGGGTTTCTTCAGCAAACTCTTCGGAGGTTGATCCATGTCGATCTTCGACTTCCTGAAGCCCAAGAAGACCGCCACCGCCTCGATCGCGAAGGAGCGCCTGCGCATCATCGTCGCGCAGGAGCGCACCCATCGCGGCGCGCCCGACTACCTGCCGCTGCTGCAGCGCGAGCTGCTGGAAGTGATCCGCAAGTACGTGTCGGTCGACGGCGACGCGGTGAAGGTGGAAATGGCGAAGGACGGCGACCACGATGTGCTCGACATCTCCGTCGCCCTGCCCGATGACCGTCCTTCCGCCGGCTGATTCCGGGGGGCGCGGCCATCCGCGCCCGTCATCCATGAGTACCGCTTCCGCCTCCGCCGCGCCTGCCACCATCGACCGCGCGCCCGACGTGCTGACGCTGGCCGACGTCTCGCTGGACGACGTCGTCGCCCTGCTCGCCCGCTACGGCCTGCGTTTCGAGCTGATCGCGAATGGCGCACCGATCCCGGGCAGTTTCTGGGGCGAGCGCGAAGCCGGCCTGATCGGCCCGAACGTGTTCGCGCGCCGCGACACGCCGCTGCATTCGCTGCTGCACGAGGCCTGCCACCTGATCGTGATCCCGCCGCCGCTGCGCCTGCGCGTGCACACAGATGCCAGCGATTCGCAGTTCGAGGAAGACGCGACCTGCTACCTGCAGTTGCTGCTCGCCGACGACATCCCGGGCTTCGGCCTCGAACGCGCCTTCGCCGACATGGATGCCTGGGGCTACACCTTCCGCCTCGGCTCTGCGCGCGCCTGGTTCGAGCAGGATGCCGAAGACGCCGCGGACTACCTGCGCGATCTCCCGCACCTGGACGGCCTGCTGCCTGCAGGCCTGGCGGCGTCGCCGCACTGACCCGGACGCATCGCCGGGAACATCCGGACGCAACACAGTGTCGTCGCGCACTGGCGCACGACGCCGGCTTCGCGGCATAACATCGCGGTCCCGCCACACGCAGGAGCGCATCGTGTCGAACGTCCTCTTCATCGGTTACAAGAACTATTCCTCGTGGTCGCTGCGCCCGTGGCTGGTGCTGCGCTGGGCCGGCATCGCCTTCGAGGAGCGCGTGGTGCGACTGGACCAACCGGGCTACGGGCGCCAGGAAATCGCCGAGGTGAAGGCGGTGGCGCCGAACGGCACCGTGCCTGCGCTGCATGCCGACAGGCCGGTGGAACCGCTGGTGATCTGGGACAGTCTCGCCATCGCCGAATGGGCCGCCGAACAAGTCTCGCCCGGCGTGCTGTGGCCGGAGGATCCGGCGCTGCGCGCGCAGGCACGTTCCGCGACCTGCGAAATGCATTCGGGCTTCGGCGCGGTCCGCCGCGACCTGTCGATGAACATCCGTCGTCGCATGGCGCGCGCACCGGACTGGCCCGACGACACCCGTCGCCAACTCGCGCGCCTGGACGAACTGTGGTCCGGCCTGCGCGCGCGCCATGCGCATCTCGGCCCCTGGCTGTTCGGCACGCGCAGCATCGCCGATGCCTTCTTCGCGCCGGTCGCGACGCGGTTGCGCACCTATGCGGTCGACACCTCGAAGGCGACGACGGCCTATCGCGACACCCTGCTCTCGGATGCAGACTTCCTCGCCTGGGAAGCCGATTGCGTCGGCGAGCACTGGGACGCGTCCGGCTACTCCGTCATCGACGGACTGTATCGTTGAAGACGCTGCGGTTTCCGGCGGATCGCATCCTCGCGCAAGGCGCCAACCGGATCTGCGTGCGCGATCTGCAATCCGAGGCCCACTGCCTGAAGTACGAACTGCCGCCGGCACAGCGCACACGCGTCGGACCGCGCCAGCGCCTGCGCCGCTGGCTGGCGCGGCGGATGCCGGCGTTCGGCGAGAACCGCACCGAACTGCGCGCATGGCGCTGGCTGCACGCGCGGCTGGGCGATTCGCTCGCACGCTTCGTCGCGCCCTGCGATGGCATCGTGGACACACGGGAAGGCCCGGCCCTGCGCTGCGCGCTGGTTCGCGATGCAGGCGGCAAGCCCGCGCGCAGCCTGTACGCGCACCTGTTCGAATCGGCCGGCGACGCATCCATCGAGAACGCATCGACCCCATACCGTGCCGCACAGCTGTGCGCGGCGGTCGATGCGTTCGAAGCGTGGCTGCTGCAGCACGGCATTCCCCTGTTCGACCTCAACAGCGGCAACTTCGTCGTGGTCGACGATCCCGCCGAAGCCTGCGGCGTGCGCCTGGTCTGCGTCGACGTGAAGTCGATCCTCGACGGCCGCGAGATCGTGCCGGTCTCTCGCTGGATACCGCGACTGCGTGCGCGCAAGCTGCGGCGCCGCGCCGAACGGCTGCGCGCACGGATCCGCGACCGCCTGGCGCCCTCCCCGGACTGAGCTGCACCGCGCCGCCCGCGACGTAAAAAAGCCCGCACACCCGGTGAACACGGCCGGGCAACCTGCTAGCCTGCGTCCCGTCCGGTCGACTCGCGTCGCGGCCGGCCCCATCCGATGCTGCCTGAACACGGCGGCGCCCACCGCTCCGGAGAACCCCCGTGATCCATCGCAACACACTGCTGGCCCTCGCCATCGGCGCCGGCCTGCTCACGCTCGCAGCCTGTGGCACGGACACGCCCGAATCGACCGGATCGAAGACCGCTGCCCCGCCCGCCGCTGGCGCCGCCGACGCCAGCGCGGATGCCTTCGTGAAGCGCGTGAACGACGAATACAAAGCCGCGTCCCCCGAGCTGAACGCGGCGCAATGGCTGTCCTCGACCTACATCAACGACGACACCCAACTGCTGGCCGCCAAGGCGAGCGAACAGAACCTCAACCGGCTCAACGGCTGGATCAAGGCCGCGAGGCAGTTCGAAGGCAAGCCGATGTCGGCCGACAGCGCGCGCGCCATCCTGCTGCTGAAGCTCGCGACCGCGATGCCGGCGCCCAGCGACCCGACCAAGGTGCGCGAACTGACCACGATCGCCACGCGCATGGAAGGCCTGTACGGCGCGGGCAAGTCCTGCACGGGCGAAGGTCCCGCGAAGGTCTGCCGCGACATCGGCCAGCTCAGCGAAGTGCTGGCCGGCAACCGCGACTACGACGCCCAGCTCGACGCCTGGCGCGGCTGGCACACGATCTCGCAGCCGATGCGCAAGGACTACGTGCGCTTCGTCGAACTGGTGAACGAAGGCGCCCGCGAAATGGGCTTCGCCGATGCCGGCGAGATGTGGCGTTCGGGCTACGACATGGCGCCCGCCGCGCTGGCGGCCGAAACCGACCGTCTGTGGGGCCAGGTCAAGCCGCTGTACGACGACCTGCACTGCTACGCGCGCACCAAGCTCAAGGCGAAATACGGCGCCGACAAGGGCCAGGTCGCAGGCGGCATGCTGCCCGCGCACCTGATGGGCAACCTGTGGCAGCAGGACTGGGGCAACCTCTGGGACGTGCTGGAGCCCTACCCCAACGCCGGCAGCCTCGACATCAACAGCGCGCTCGAAGCCCGCCACGCGGCCAACCTCGCCCAGTTGCGCACCGCCAAGCCGAACGCGACGCCTGCGGAACTGGTGGAGATCGAGCGCGAAGCCGACCTGATGACCGCCAAGCAGATGACGCAGACCGCCGAGGATTTCTACGTCTCGCTGGGCATGCCCAAGCTGCCGGCCAGCTACTGGCAGAAGACCCAGTTCATCAAGCCGCGCGACCGCGACGTGCAGTGCCACGCCAGCGCCTGGGACATGAACATGGCCGGCGACGTGCGCACGAAGATGTGCATCAAGCCCAACGAGGAAGAGTTCACCACGATCTACCACGAACTCGGCCACGTCTATTACTACCTCGCCTACAACCAGCAGCCGCCGCTGTTCCAGAACGGCGCGCACGACGGCTTCCACGAAGCGATCGGCGACACCATCGTGCTCGGCATGACGCCGAAGTACCTGCAGACGATCAACCTGGCCAAGGCCGGCGACCAGAACCAGGAAGCGCTGATCAACGCGCAGATGCGCATGGCGCTGGCGAAGATCTCGTTCATGCCCTTCGGCCTGATGATCGACCGCTGGCGCTGGGGCGTGTTCGACGGCTCGATCAAGCCCGAGCAGTACAACAAGTCCTGGTGGGACCTGAAAGCGAAGTACCAGGGCGTGGCCCCGTCGACGCCGCGCGGCGAGGACTTCTTCGACCCGGGCGCGAAGTACCACGTGCCGGCGAACACGCCGTACACGCGCTACTTCCTGTCGCACATCCTGCAGTTCCAGTTCTACAAGTCGCTGTGCGACGCCGCAGGCCACACCGGCCCGCTGTACGAGTGCAGCTTCTACGGCAACAAGGAAGCAGGCAAACGCTACTGGACGATGCTCGGCAAGGGCGCCAGCCAGCCCTGGCAGAAGACGATGAAGGAACTGACCGGCGGCGAGAAGATGGATGGCACCGCCGTGCTCGAATACTTCGCGCCGCTGCAGACCTGGCTCAAGCAGCAGAACGAAGGCCAGAGCTGCGGCTGGCAGCCGGCAGCGAAGGGCTGACCCGGGATCTCCCGACACACCGAAACGGGGCCGGCGCATGCCGGCCCCGTGCGTTCGGGATGTGCGGAGGCAGCTTCGATGGTTGAGAAGTGGACCTGGCCCCGGGTCCGTGTCGTGCAAGCCTGCTAACATCGTGCGGCAATCGAAGCCCGCATGGACCCATGACGCAACGCTCGGACAGGATCAGATCGCTGGCTTCGCGCGGCCGCTTCCGCATCGGCGCGCTGCTGGTGCAGCCCGAACGGCTGACCATCGCCATCGATGGCGAGGAGATCGCGCTCGAGCCGCGCATGATGGAAGTGCTGATCGCGCTGGCCGAACATGCCGGCGAAGTGGTCAGCGCCGAGCAGCTGCTGATCGAAGTCTGGCGCGGCACCTTCTACGGCGACAACCCCGTCCACAAGGTCATCGCGCAGTTGCGCAAGCTGGTCGGCGACGACAGCCGCGCACCGAAATACATCGAGACCATCCGCAAGCGCGGCTACCGGCTCATCGCGACCGTTTCGTTCCCGGACGACTACCGGCGCGGCGCGCAGCAGGGCAATGCCTGGACCGGCGGCAGTCCGTACGTGGGCCTGTCGTCGTTCGACGACAGCCACAGCGAAGTGTTCTTCGGCCGCAGCCGCATGACCGCCGAACTGCTGGCGACCGTACGCAACCAGATCGACAGCCAGCGCCGCTTCGTGCTGCTGGTCGGCGCCAGTGGCTGCGGCAAGACCTCGCTGCTGCGCGCCGGCATGCTCCCGCTGCTGCAGCAGAGCGGCGGCTTCGACGGCACGCAGGCGCTGTCGGTGGCGTATTGCGACCTCGCCGGCTGCAACGGCGGCGACCTGCTGCCGCACCTGGCATCGGCACTCGGCGACTGGACGCTCGAAGAACGCCCCGTGTTCGCGCCGCAACGCGCGGACACGCTGGCCACGGAACTGCTGCAGCGACCCGGCGCGCTCGATGCGACGGTGGAAGAGGCCTTCCGCCGACACCCCGATCGCGGCCTGGCCGAGCATCCGCGCGCGCACCTGCTGCTGATCGTCGACCATGCCGAAGCGCTGGTCGCCGCACCGGGCATCGACGACGACGAACGCGCCGCGTTCTCGACCCTGCTGCAGCGGCTGTGCGACTGCGCGCGGATCATGGTGATCATGGTCACGCGCAGCGACTTCTATCCCAAGCTGATCGAGGCGGTGCCGGCGATCGCCGAGCGCAAGGCCGGCGACGGACACATCGACGTGCTGACGCCACGCCCCGGCGAGATCGCGCAGATCATCCGCATGCCCGCGATCCTGGCGGGCCTGGGGTTCGAGGAAAATCCGCAGACGCTCGCGCGGCTCGACGACGTACTACGCGATGCGGCGACCCAGCATCCCGACGCGCTGCCGCTGCTGCAGCACACGCTGCAGGCCCTGTACGAACGACGCGACGACAACGGCACGCTGACCTTCGCCGCATACCACGAGATCGGCGAACTCGAAGGCGCGCTGGCGCACCGCGCCGAAGAGGTCTTCACCTCGCTGCCGCAGGATGCGCAGGCGCGGCTCGACGCCGTCCTCTCCCAGCTCATCGTGATCCATCCGGACAGCGACAGCGTCAACGCACGCCGGGTGCTGTGGTCGTCGCTGCCCGACGACGATGCGCGCGTGCTGGCCGAATCGTTCGTGAAGGCGCGCCTCTTCGTCAGCGAACTGAGCGATGGCAAACCCGGCTTTCGCGTCGCGCACGAAGCGCTGCTCCGGCAATGGCCGCGTGCACGCGACTGGGCCGGCGACAACCGTCGCCTGCTGCAGGCGCACGCGCGCCTGCGCCATGCGACGCGGCGCTGGGTAGAGGAAGGACGCCGCCAGGATCACCTGCTGAATGCAGGACGCCCGCTTAGCGAAGCCGCGGAAGCCGCGCAACGCCTCCCGGGCATGCTCGGCGATGACGAACGCGCGCTGCTGGAGGCGTCGCAACGCCACCATCGTCGCGGCAAGCGGATCCGCACCGCAGCGGTGACGCTGCTGTCCCTGCTCGCGGTGACCGCCAGCGCGCTGGCGCTGTGGGCAGTGACCGCGCAACGGGAAGCAGAGCAGCGACGCGAGGAAGCCTTCCAGCTCACCGACTTCATGCTGGTGGAACTGGCCGACAAGCTGCGCCCGCTCGGCAACCTCAAGCTGCTCGACAGCATCAGCGCCAAGGCGCTCGCGCAGCTTGCGCAGCGTCCGGAACAGCGCATGCGCACCGAGGATCTCATCAACACCTCGCGCGCACTGCGCACGCTGGGCGAAGTGATGCTGGAACAGTCCAAGCTGGAGGACGCCGAATCCGCGTTCGTCCGCGCGGACGCCGCTGCGGCCGCAGCGCTGCGGCGCGCGCCGGACTCCCTCGCCGCGCTCGAGGAATCGGGCCTGGCCGGCTACTGGCTGGGCTATTACCGCTATCGGCAGAAGCGCTTCGACGATGCCCGCGCCCACTGGACGACCTATCTCGACGCCACGCGCAGGCTGCTGGCGCGCACGCCAGACGATCCGCATCGACAGCTCGAACATTCCTACGCGCTCAACAATTTCGGCACGCTGGCGCAGGACCAGGGCCGCACCGATGAAGCCATCGACTTCTTCCGGCGGTCCGCGACCCTGAAGAAGCAGGCCATCGCCACACGCCCCGGCGACGACAGCCTGCGCTATGAGTTGATCGACACCCTGTCGTGGATCAGCACGGGCGAGGAATCGCTTGGCCGCCTGGAGTCGGCTGCAGCCGGCTACGCCGAGCAGATCGGCCTGTTGCGGGGCATGCTCGCCAGGCACCCCGGCGCGCGCGCATGGGAACGACGGTTGGCCAACCGCCTGCGCAGCAGCGCGCAGCTTGCGGTGTCGATGGGGCGTCTCGCACAGGCGAGCGCGCAGGCGGCCGAAAGCGTGGCGCTGCTGACCCAGCTCGTGCGCGCGGAACCGAGCAACCATGTGTGGATCCGCGATCTCGCCCATGCGCACATGGACGCGGCCGACATCGCACGCGCCAACGGCGATGTCGCCGGCGAACGGTCCCATCTCGCGCTCGCGCGCGCGCAGACGCGCCCCTCGCAGAGCGGCGACCAGCGCCTGCCCGCGTGGCGCAGGCTGGATGCGCTGGTCCGTTTCCGCCAGGCACGCGCCGACGGTGGCGCGGAAGGCATCGCGGCGATGACGCGGGCGGTCGCCGACCTGCGCATGCTGGTCGAGCAGGCACCGGACGACATCTCGGGCCAGAAGGCCTATGCCGGCTCGGCGCTGTCGCTCGCCACGGCGCAGATTGCTGCGGGCGATGCCGATGCAGCGAAACGTCACGCGGAAAGCACCATCGCACACCTGCGCAAAGCAGCGGCAACATCGTCGGATCCGCAGCTGCTCGCGCTGTGGATCCATGCGCATGCCCTGGTCGGTCGTCGCGACCTCGTCGCCGATGCCGAAGCGCGCCTGCGGGGCTACGGCATCGACGACCGGACGCGCATCCTCCTCCAGGGCCACTGAGATCTTAGAACCGCAGCCGGGGCATGCAACCAACCGGGAACTGATCCCGATGCGATGCCGTGCAGCGACCATCATCGCGCCGCGCAAAGGGACAATACCAACGAGCCAGCACGACATGGGCGCGAAGGGATGCGTGCCATACTCCCGCCGCGTCGTCGCCCGCCATCGCGCGACGCGTCGTTTCCCGACACCCACCCAGGAGTTTCCGATGACCGCGTCCAGCGAGACCGCCTTCGACACCGCGAGCAAGACATTGACCGTCAACATCACCGGGAAGAACCCGGACGGCACGGTCACCTACACCACGACGCCGGCGTCGGTCGAGTTCCATGCCCGGCGCGCCACGCGCACGTTGAAGTGCCGCATCGCATCGCAGATCCCGGGCACGTTCGTGTTTGCCGGCTTCAGCTACGCCGTTGCCGGCGTGCAGGAGTTCGTCGACGGCCTCGGTACCGATGCGCTCGACATCACCTTCCAGTTCAACGGCAAGAAGATCGCGGGCGACCTCATCTTCCACATCATCGACGAGGCCGGCGTCGACACCCACGGCACGGACGTCGATCCGCAGGTCGGCAACGATCCCGACCCCAAACTGCGCGCCGCGCTCGGCGCCAGCATCGTCAAGGCCGATGGTGCCAACGGCGGCGACGGCACCACCGCCACGATCTCCACGACGTTGACCATCCTCACCAACCCGGACGGCAGCTTCAAGGGCTACAGCTTCTCGAACCTCAGCCAGAACGGCGCCTTCGAGTTCCCCAAGGGCACGACCAACGACAACCTCAGCGTCACGCTGGCGGTGGACAGGCCCCAATACGCCGGCCGCTATTACATCTACGAGTACTTCTCGACGGTGGTGGAACCGACCGCCACGCCCCCGCTGGACGAGAGCGGGCAGTTCGGCTACGGCACGACGGCCGTGGTCTTCGCCTTCGCCTTCAGCTCGACCTCGGCCGACCAGACCTACTTCAGCATCAACGTCTACGACACCGGCACCGACCCCGGGAACATCTACGACTGCGACCCGCAGGTCGGCAACGACCCCGATCCCAAGTAATACGACGCATGATCTTCGATCCGGCCCGAGCTCCGCGCACCGGGCCTGGATCACCGGAGCTCCCCGAACCCGGGCCCGCCACATGGCGGGTCCGGTCGTTTTCCCTATTCCGGACTCGGCCGCCGATGCGGCAAAAAACGGTCACCGCACACCGCCGCACCGCCCCGGCGACCGCACCCGGGCAGCCTGCCGCCTCTCTGAGCAACGCCTGGGGGCACTCGCCACGCCCGCGAACAAGATCAGTAAAAACAAACACTTGAAAACCGTAAGGTTTCCGAAAGGCGCGAAACGAGCGTCCGGAGCATGGTGGCCCTGCCCTGGCGGCACTGCTTCCACGCAGGCCACCGGCCCATCGCCCGATCCGCGTCAGGGTCAGGCGCCGCCCAGATCCCTGACGCTCCACGCACCGAGGAAGCCCCGATGACGCTCACTGTCTCCGCCATCCAGGATACGCACGCCGCCGTGCCGCACTTCAGCCCCGCGCTCGACGCGGCTGCGCTCTTCCATGCCGTCTCGGTCCCGGTGCCGGGCGAGGCCCGGAACCATGGCAGCGTGATCCTCGACAGCGGCATGCTGCGCCGCCTGCGGACCGCCCGCCTGATGAGCCAGCAGGATCTGGCCGACGAGTGCTGGCGCCGCAACATCCGGGTCTCGATCGCGACCATCAAGCGCGCCGAGGCCGGTCATGCCGTCCGCTATCGCGTGGCCCGGGAACTGGCCCGCTGCTTCGACGTGCCGGTGGGCGACATCCTGCGGCCGCGCGAGCGGGCGGCCTCGCCGGAAACGCTGGTCGCCTGAGCCCGGATCCAGGCCTCGGGCTGCGGGGCGCGACGCCATGTCCGCAGCCGGGCCCGGGATGGCGCATCCGGACCTGCCCCGTGCCTTGCGCATGACGCCCTCGCCGTCCGTCCTGGAGCACACCGCATGACCGCCATCGTCCTGCATGCCGAGGAGGAGTTCGATCCCGGGCTCCCACGACCGGCCCTGGCACGGATGCTCGACGACGTGCGCGCGGCCGGCTTCGACACGTTGAGCCTGGGGCTGCTGCATGTCGGACGCGACGAGAGCAGGCATGACGAGAGCACGGTGATCGCGGGCGAGCTGCGATACAACGACACGCTGCTGTTCTCCGATGGCCATTACCTCGGCCCTCCTGGCTGGCCCGCGGCGCTCGACGCTTCGGCAACGCAATCCGGGCTGCGGATCGCGCTGGTGCTCGGCGGCGCCGGCCACCACGATTTCCGGGCGGTACGGCTGCTGCACGCCCGCCACGGCGCGGGCTTCCACGGCAGCGGGCTGCGCCGGAACCTCTCCGCACTGCGCACGGCGATGCCCTGGCTGGACAGCATCGAACTCTCCTGCGAGGACACCTACGACCACGACTCCTTCGTCGACTTCGCCGCGCTGCTCGCCGAACTGGGTTTCGACCTCGCACTGCGGCCCAGCATGTTCCGCGATTTCTGGGTTCGCGCCTTCGCCGCGCTGCATGCGCGCCACCCGGAGCGCGTGCGCCGCTGCCATCTCCAGTGCCACGCCAAGGGCAGCGGCAACGTCCCCGGCGAATGGGCGAACGCCTTCGAATCGGCCGCCCCCGGCTTCGATGCCAGCGGCTTCATCATCGCCGCCGAATGGGCAGAGAACATGCCGCAGGAAATCCGCGAATCCCTGCGCGGCCACGCGCGTGAAGCCCGCCTTGGCGGCGGCGCGATCTGGTCGCTGGAGCGGATCATCGCCAACGGCGCGGAGCCTGCCCGCTACGCCGACGCGATCCGCGCCGGTCTCTGCGACGACGACAGGCGGATGCTCGATCGCGTCTGAGACATCGCATCCGGCACCACTTCTCGCTGCGCAATCGACTCTGCTAGGCTGCAACGCGCAGGCGATCCGCATCCACGGCAGGGGGCAAGGAATGGATCAGAACGTACGCATCCGCATCGACTCGCGCAGACGCGCGCACCGCAGGCATGATCGCAGGCGCCACCGACGATCGGAAAGCAATGCGCGTTCCCACGCCCCATCCAAGCGCTGACCCATATCGCTTCCTCGCACGTCCACCACTCGGGCGATCGTCGTCATGCGAAAGCACACCAGCAGCACGCGTTTCCGCATCGGCGATGCCCTTGTGCAGCCCGAGCGGCTGACCATTTCGCTCGATGGCGAAGAACAGTCGATCGAACCGAAGATCATGGAAGTGCTCGTGGTGCTGGCGGAAGCCGCGCAGCAGAACGAAGTGCTCAGTTCCGAGCAGTTGCTGATCAAGGTGTGGCGCGGCACCTTCTACGGCGACAACCCGGTGCACAAGGCGATCACCTCCCTGCGCAAGGTCTTCGGTGACGATCCGAAATCCCCACGCTATATCGAGACCATCCGCAAACGCGGCTATCGATTGATCGCACCGGTCAGCTATCCCGACGACTACCGGCGCGTCTCGATGATCGCCGAAGACTGGCGCGGCGGCAGCCCCTATGTCGGGCTGAACGCATACGACGCCCAGCATGCATCGGTGTTCTTCGGCCGCAGCCGCACGACGGCCGAACTGCTCGCTGCGATGCGTCGCCAGATCGACCAGCAACGCCGGCTCGTGCTGGTCGTCGGCGCGAGCGGCTGCGGCAAGTCCTCCCTGCTCAATGCCGGCGCGATCCCGCTGCTCACCCAGAAAGGTGGATTCGACGGCCTGCACGCCCTCAGTGTCGCACGCTGTGATCTGGCAGGAACCGTCGGCCACGATGCGATTGAGCGGATCTGCGCATCCTTGATGCAATGGACGCTAGGTGACCGCACGGTCTTTCCGCCACAATCCACCGATTGGCTCATCCGGGACTTACGCTCGAACCCGAAAATCGTCAAAACCGCTATCGAACAGGCATTTCTGTCTGATCACCCACGAAAACTTGACGACCAGCCGCATGCACACCTCCTGCTCGTGATCGACCATGCCGAAACATTGGTCGCCAGCCAAGCGGCCGACGCGAGCGACCACGCTGCGATGGAACGCATTCTGCAATATCTGTGCGACACACCGCGCGTCTGCGTGATCCTGGTCGTGCGCGGCGATTTCTATCTCGCCTTTGCTGAAGCCTTCCCTGCACTCACGGAACGCAAATCCGGCGATGGACATCTCGACGTCCTCACACCTAGAACCGGCGAGATCGCAGAGATCATTCGCGTGCCCGCCGCGCGCGCGGGATTGAGCTTCCAGCGCGAGCCTGACACTGGCGCCCACCTCGACGACGCCCTGCGCGATGCCGCGAACGCGCACCCCGATGCCTTGCCCCTGCTGCAGCACACGCTGCAAGCGCTTTACGAACGTCGCAACGAACGGGATGAGCTGTGCTTCGATGCATATCGTGACATGGGCGGACTGGAAGGCGCACTCGCACACCACGCCGAGCGGGTCTTCGATGCACTCCCGGAGCATATCCGCGACAGCCTCAATCATGTGTTGTCGCGGATCGTGGTCATGCAGCCCGAGAACGACAGCATCAGCGGGCGTCGCGTCCCACGTGCCGTACTCGACGGAAAGGCCGTCGCGCTGGCCGAAGCATTCGTCGATGCCCGCCTGTTCGTCGCGGAACACAACGAATGCGGACCGCAATACCGCGTCACGCATGAGGCTCTGCTCCGCCAATGGCCGCGAGCCAGGGACTGGATTCATGAAAATCGCCGGATCCTGCTCGCCCGCATCCGATTGCAGCGCGCAGCAGCGCGATGGGTGGAGGAAGGCAAGCGAGACGACCACCTGCTCAATGCTGGAGCCCCTCTCGATGAGGCGACTTCCGTACGGAATTACACACCAGAACCTTTGAGCCAAGACGAACATGAACTCGTTGCCAGGTCGCTCAAACAGCAATCACGTCTCAAGCGCATCCGACAACTGGCCGTGGCATTGTTGTCCGGCATGGCCGTCCTTTCGGGGACTATGGCCATCGTGGCTTCGTCAATGCGGGATTCTGCAGAAGACATGGGCAGAAGGAGCACCGCACTCTCGACGTTCATCATCGATGAATTCTCGGAGCGACTCGATCCAACGGGAAACCTGGCACTGATCGAAAGCATCGGCAGCAGGATCATGTCGGACTGCGCACGAACGTCACTCAGGGATGCTACGACCGACGATCTGGTCAATTGCTCTCAGGCGTCGAGAAAGCTTGGCGATGTCATGCTCGAACGCGGGTTCGATACGACCTCACGCATCCGGTTGATGCAATCCCGATGGCTATCCGATCTCGCAAGACAGCAAGAACCTGATTCAGCACGAAGCTTGTTTGAGAAAGGTCGTTCCGCCGCATGGAATGGACGCATCCAGCATGCACTGGGATCGCACGTTCTCGCACTGATCGATTGGCGCAACCATGCCGTCATAACAGATCGCCTGCGCCAGGCTCGCCCGCTTGATGCGGGCTATCTCATGGAATCGTCCTATGCAGCGAACAATCTCGGACTAGTGTACCGGGACATCGGCCTTGATGAGATGGCACAACAACAATTCCAGACATCAGTGAGCATGAAGGAAGCGGCGATTCGTTCATCCGCCGAGAACAGGGAGTGGCGTTTTGAATCGATCGTCAGTGCGTCGTTTCTCGCACGGATGGAGGAATCTCGCGGCCAACTCGACCAGGCCGCGCTTCGTTACGAAGGCTTGATCGAGGCGTTGCGTGATGTATTGCGCAAGGATCCATCGGCGCGAGAATGGGAACGGCAACTCACCAGCCTGCTTCAATTCGATGCCGCTCTCTCGCTGAACCGCGGAGACATTGGCCGTGCCCGACTGAGCATCGATGACGCGATTTCTCGACTTGAACGGATGACACGATCCGAGCCCACCAACATGGCCTGGAGGCGCTTCCTGGCTCAGGCCTATCTCGTGGCAGGCGAAATCGAGCGTTGCGACGGAAACGAAGGCACTGCCAACGATCGATTCCAACTCGCGCTGAGTACGGCGAACCATCCGATGCTCTCCACAGCAGCATCACGCCGCATCAAAGCCATGGCTTCCTTGCGAATCAGCTTGACGCGCAGTTCGGACAGCATCCAGACGGCGGTGGATGCGCTGCAGGATCTCGTCGACGACAACAGGCGCGATCCCTACGCCTGGCTTGCATTGACGGAAGGCCTCGTTCTCTTGGCGGAACGCGACCACCGCCGCAAGGACTTCACTGCTGCCACCTCCAGCGCAAGGGAGGCAATCGGGCTCTTGTCCACGCCTCCTTCCGGGTTCGACAAGGATCCGGTCATCCTGGCGATCGAATCACGTGCGCGTGCGATATCGGGCAATACGGAAGAGCCTTTGATACATGGGGAGCTCCTCAAGCGAATCGGCTTTCGCCATCCTGATTACAGCGCCATGCAGGCACGTCGCGTTCCCCGATAGATCGTCACGAATGGGATAAAGAGACGATTTCACCCTGAAACCGCCCGATCCGATGCCGGAGCCGACCCGACTGCGACCCGTCTGGATCGCGTCTCCGGTAGAAGATCACCATTGCGCGGACACTTTCGAGCAACACGGAGCGCATCCCGCAACGTCCCGTCAAAAGAAAGGAAAAAATGCCATGTCCTATACGTTCTCGCTCCAGAAAAATCAGGAAATGAGTTTCGACCAGGCGATCGAGCTTTTCGGAAGCGGGTTTCTCCCGATGGCCGGCATGGGCGAAAGCAAGATCAAGGTCGCAGACGTCGCCTTCCTCGAATTCACGCTGAAACAGACCCCCCCCCATGATCTGCAGAACCTGGCCTTCGACGAAACCGAAATCTGGTTCAGCACCAGAAGCAACTTCCAACTGCTGATCATCGACACAAAACGGATGAATTCCGAGACCGATCCGGGTCGCTTCAAGATTTCCAACCTGATCGTTTACGGCGTAAACAAGGAACACGTCCTGTGGGCCAAGGGTGACCTCGGCAGACCCCAGCCTCTCGATCTCATCGTTGATGAGGGCGAGTCGGGAGACATGATCCGCGACCCGCTGGAAACCATCGCAATCGCCTTCAAATTGCCGGGCAAGGGCAAAACATCCTTCTCCTTCTATCTGAGAGTCAAGGACAACGCCAGATCTGACGCCCTCGATTGCGATCCCCAAGTCGGTAACGATCCGCCGTGACCGCCTCGCATACCTGCACATGCAGCCGGTTGCGTCCCGCCCAACCCCCCGAAATTCACAAGGAAAACAACACGTTGCAATCCGGAAGATTCCGGGAAGGGACATCTCGCAATCCTTTTCGCAGGCTCCACATACCCGCCGTCATGCACGGCGGCGGGTTCAGACAACACCTTTCGGAGCCATGCAATGGACAATCGCTTCTCTTCGCACGACACCCCAACTGCCCCGACCGCAATGCTCACCTCCCTGCCTTCCGGTGGCTCCCCCGTGATCAAGGCACCACTGGACGCCATGCGCAAAGGCTGGATCCAGCTCGACGGCGACATCCTGCGCCGCCTGCGCCTGTCCCGGTACATGAGCCAGCAGGACCTGGCCAACGACTGCTGGCACCGGGACATCCGGGTGTCGATCGCGACGATCAAGCGGGCCGAGTGCGGGCATCCGGTGCGGTTCCGCATCGCGCGCGAGCTGGCCCGGTGCTTCGGGGTGCCGGTGGAGCAATTGCTGCGCCTGTCGGCATGAAGGCACGTGGCCCGCGCCGCTCCGGCGGTGCGGGAGGCCGGACCGGGCGTCAGCACGCCACGGACCTCGACAGGAGAGACGCATGATGGAGAGCGACAAAGACCCCCTCGCCACCGCGACGCAGGATGCCCTGATCGTGATCGCCGGGGCTTCGGGCACGGCATCGCGCGACCTGCGTCCCGGGCTCTCGCTCACGGCCGACCTCGGCCTCGACGACGAGGGCCTGGCGCTGGTGGCCGGCTACCTGCAGCGGATCGCGGAGCGAATACGCGGCCTGCCGCCCGTGCTGCCCTTCGATGTCGACGTACTCCGCGATGCCCTCGTCTGGCAGGCGCTGGTCGCGATGTTCGCGCAGGCGGATCGGGAGGATCTCGATGCCGATGCCATCCGCGGCCTGATCGCCATCGCCCTGGGCAGGCTGCGCGGTGTGGATGACGGCGGCTAGGACACGCCGGTCCGGCGCTCTGGCACAGCCCGATGGCGCTGCGCCATACTCGATCGATGAACCTGCACGACCACGCCGCCGAACTCGCCCCGCAAGCGCTCGACCACGCCAGGGCCCTGCCGGCCCGGTACTACACCGATCCGGGCATCGCCGCGATCGAGCGCGCCTGCATCTTCGACCGCAGCTGGCAGCTCGTCGCCCATGTCTGCCAGTTGCGCGGTGCGGGCGACCACGTCGTCGCGGATCTTGGCGGCCTGCCGGTGATCGCGGTGCGCGGCGGCGACGACATCATCCGCGTGATGCACAACGTCTGCCGCCATCGCGCCGGCCCGCTGGCGCAGTGCGATGGCCTCGGCGCGAAGTCGCTGCGCTGCCGCTACCACGGCTGGACCTATGCGCTGGACGGCCAATTGCGTACCGCCACGGAAATGGGCGCGACGCCGGATTTCGATGTCTCCGCGGTGAAGCTGCCGCAGCTCGCGGTGCGCGTCTGGCAGGGCATGGTCTTCGCCGCCGTCGACGAAGCCAACGCGCCGCCGTTCGAGACCTTCGTCGCCGGCATCGACGCGCGTCTCGGCCCGGATCGCGGCCTCGAACGCTTCGGCCACCACCACCGCATCGGCTACGACATCGATTGCGACTGGAAGGTCTACGTCGACAACTACCTCGAGGGCTATCACGTCCCGCACGTGCATCCCGAACTGAACCGGTTGCTCGACTACCGCAGCTACATCACCGAAACCGCCGAGTGGCACTCTTTCCAGTTCAGTCCGCTGGAAAGCGGCGACGGGCTCTACGGCAGCGGCGACGCGCTGTACTACTGGATGTGGCCGAACACCATGCTCAACATCCTGCCCGGGCGCCTGCAGACCAACCGCATCGTTCCGCGCGGCGTCGGCCGCTGCCGCGTCGAGTTCGATTTCTACTATGCGATGGACGACTCCGACGCCGGCAAGGCACGCCGCGATGCCGACCTGGCATTCAGCGACGTGGTCCAGGACGAGGACATCGGCATCTGCATCGATGTGCAGCGCGGTTTGGCATCCGGTTCCTATCACGCCGGCCGGCTCAATCCGCTGCGCGAGAACGCGGTGCACCATTTCCACGAACTGTTGCGCCGCACCTATCGCACAGTGCTCGAAGGTGGACATACTGCCGGATGACGACCGCTGCACGTCCGCTCGGCCTGTGGTCCGCGATCGCTCTGGTCGCGGGCAACATGATCGGCAGCGGCGTGTTCCTGCTGCCCGCCTCGCTCGCGCCCTACGGCACGGTCAGCCTCTACGGCTGGGCGGTCACGCTCGGCGGCGCGCTGCTGCTGGCGCTGACCTTCTCGCGCCTCGCGGCGCGCGGCGCACAGGCGGGCGGACCGTATGCGTATGCGCGCGAAGCCTTCGGCGACACCACCGGTTTCGTGATCGCGTGGAGCTACTGGATCTCGATCTGGTGCGCGAACGCGGCGATCGCGGTGGCCTTCGCCGGCAGTCTCGGCAGCCTGTTTCCGGCACTCGTGTCGACGCCCTTTCGCGGCGCGGCCTGCGCGCTCACGGCGCTGTGGCTGTGCGCCGCGATCAACCTCGCCGGCGTACGCGAGGCCGGTCGGCTGCAGATCGTCGCCACCATCCTGAAACTCGTACCACTGCTGGTGTTCGGCGGGATCGCGATCTGGTGGCTGGATGCGCGACTGCTCGCCGACGACGCCAGCGCCATCGCCGCAGCGAAGGCGGCCGATGCACCGGCCACATGGCTCGGCGCGCTGCACATGAGCGTCGCGCTGACGCTGTGGGCCTTCCTCGGCCTCGAAGCGGCAACCGTGCCCGCCGGCGCGATCCACGACGCCGAGCGCACGATTCCGCGCGCCACATTGATCGGCACGCTGCTCGCGGGTGTCGCCACCATCCTCGCCTGCACCGCCGTGCTCGGGTTGGTACCGCCGGACATCGCGTCGGCCTCGACCGCGCCGATGGCCGATGCGGCGAAGACGCTGTGGGGCCCGGCGGCGGGCGTGGCCATCGCCGTCGTCGCCGCGATCTCCTGTTTCGGCGCACTCAACGGCTGGGTGCTGCTTTCGGCGCAGTTGCCGATGGCGGCAGCACACGACGGCCTGTTCCCGACGGTCTTCGCGCGCGTGGACGCGCATGGCACCCCGCGCGCCGGCGTGCTGGCCAGCACCGCGCTGGCGAGCCTGCTGGTGGTGGCGAACTACACCGAATCGCTGGCGAAGGTCTTCACCTTCTCGATCCTGCTGTCGACGGCCGCGACCCTGCTGCCCTACGTGTTCAGCAGCGCCGCCTGGCTGAAGCTGGGCCGTGGTGGCCGCCTGGTCGCGGTGCTCGCCCTGCTCTACAGCCTGTATGCGCTGGTCGGCACCGGCCGCGAAGCCCTGGCCTGGGGCGCCGTGCTGGTCGCGGCCGGCCTGCCGCTGCATCTGGCCCTGAAGTACGCACGGCGCTGAAACCGCTGGATGCGGTCACGCATCGCGTTCACGGCAATCCGGCGCTGCGATAATGGCGCCGGGCCGCCATGTCGCCCACCACGTTTTTCCGGAGTTCCGTCCCATGCCGCATCGTTTCAGACGCTTGTCCTGCACAATCGCGCTCTGCCTCGTCACGCCTGTCGCGTTTTCGGCCGATGGCATGGCACGCGGCGAAGCCAGCCTGTCGCCGAAAGCCGTTTCGCTTTCGTGGCGTGGCGCTGCGTATCGCAACCTGCGGAGCAGCGAGATCACCTACGACGCAATGCCGGCCGAGCGCCTGCTGCAGTTGCAGACGCGCAATGTCGCGCATGGCATGAAGGCGCCGCAGATCGGCATCGGGCGCCGTGCCGGCGTGGAAAGCCGGCTCGCGCACCTGCCGCGTCTGCAGTGGATCGGCGACAGCCGGGGCAATGCGGTCGCGCGCCTGCGCATCGCATCACCGGATGCGATGGGCCTGCGCATCGGCCTGGACGTGAGCCGGCTGCCCGATGGCGTGGAACTGCGTTTCGCCGGTTCGGCACGTCCGAACGAAATCGTGGCCATGGTGCGCGCCGCCGATGCGAAGCGCCTGCCGGGTCCGGACGGTTTGTACTGGACGCCGAATACGGACGGCGAAGCGCAGATCATCGAACTCTTCCGGCCGGCCGGCATCAAGGCCGCATCGGTATCGATCGAAGCGCCGATGCTGTCGCATCTCGTCGCCGACACGCGCAGCAGCTTCAAGCTGATCGAGAAGATCGGCGAATCCGGCAGCTGCAACGTCGACGTGATCTGCCGCATCGACGAACTCGGCCCCGCCTTCGCCACCGTGAGGAACGCGGTCGCGCACATGCGCTACGTGCGCACCGGCGGCGGCACCTTCATCTGCACCGGTACCCTGCTCAACGACACCGTGCCGGCGACGCAGATCCCGTATTTCCATACGGCCAACCACTGCTTCACCGACAACGGCTCGGTCGCGCCGGTCGCGTCGCAGATGCAGTCGGTGGCGAACACGCTCAACACGATCTGGAACTACGAGACCACAGGCTGCGGCAACCTCACCCAGACCCCGGTCACCCAAGTCACCGGCGGCGCCACCTATCTCTACTCCAGCCACCTGACCGACGGCATGCTGCTGCGGCTCAACAATGCGCCGCCCGCCGGTGCGTACTTCGCCGGCTGGAACGCGAAACCGCTGGGGGCCAGCGATGCGATTACCGGCATCCATCATCCCGCCGGCGATTCGAAGATGGTCTCGACCGGACAGACGCGCAGCATCAACACGAACACCACCCGGGTCGGCTGGCTCAGCGGTACCACCGAGGGCGGCAGCAGCGGCTCCGGTCTCTTCAGCATCGGCAGCAACGGCTACGTGCTGCGCGGCGGGCTGTGGCGCGGCGATGCCTCGTGCAGCAACACGGGTTCGCTTTCGAACTCGGCGAACTGGGACGAATACTCGCGCTTCGACGTCGATTTCCCCAGCCTCAAGAACTGGCTGGAGCCGGAGCCCGAAGCGGTCAACGGTTCGCGTCCCCTGCTGCGTCCACGCCCGGCGAACAAGACCACGTCGGCGGCATCGCAGTTGCAGTCGCTGCGTCCGGCTTCGGGCAAGGGCAACGCGCAGCGTCGCTGATCCCGCCCAACCGCCGCCGGCCTACAAGGTCGGCGGCCCCGCCGCGACGGGTTCGGATTCGGGCGGCAGGCGCGTGTGCCGCACTTCCCACCACCACAGCACGAAGCCGATCAGGGTCCCCGTCGCAGCGCCCAGCGCCAGCCACAGCGGGTGGTGGCTGAGCATCGGCGAGAACACACCAGCCACCGCCGTTTGCAGGATCAGACTGGTGAAGGCCTGCAGCGACGAGGCCGCGCCGCGCTGGCGCGGATACATGTCGAGAATGGCGAGCGTCAGGATCGGGAACACCAGCGAGATGCCCATCGCGTTGATCGCCATCGGCACTATGGCCAGCGGCAGCGTCGGCTCCGGCACCCACAGGGTGTAGGCGATGTTCGACACTGCGGCGAATCCGCAGAGCGCAAAACCAATCCCCGCCAGTCGCGTCCCGCTCATGCGCCCGGCGGCGCGACCGGACAGGAACGCACCGAACACCATGCCGGCGATGGTCGGCACGAAGAACCAGCCGAACTGGTCTTCGCCCAGTTTCAGGTGATCGAGCACGAAAGCCGGCGCCGACGCGATGTAGAGGAACAAGGCCGCGAAGTTGAACGCGCCGGCTGCGGCGAAACGCTGGAAACGCCGGTTGAGGAAGATCCAGGCGTGGTTGCGCAGGAGTTGCTTTGGCGACGGGCGGAAGCGCGCCTCTGGCGGATGCGTTTCGGGCAGGCCGAACCAGGTCGCGGCGATCATCACCACCGCGAACAGCACCAGGAACCAGAAGATCGCCGGCCAGCGCTCCCAGCCGAGGATCCAGCCGCCGAGGATCGGCGCCAGCGCCGGCGCGATGCCGAAGATCATCGACACCTGGCTCATCAGCTTCTGTGCGAACTGGCCCTGGAACACGTCGCGGATCACCGCGCGGCCGACGATCAGGCCCACGCCCGCCGACATGCCCTGCAGCGCGCGGAAGAACAGCAGCATCGGCAGACTGTCCGCGAGTGCGCAGCCGACCGACGCCAGCGCGAACACCGCCAGGCCACCGAGGATGACGCGCTTGCGGCCCACCGCATCGGAGAGCGGACCATGCACCAGGCTCATCAGCGCATACGCCAGCAGGTAGACGCTGATCGTCTGCTGCATCGCCACCTTGTCCGCACCGAACTGCGCACCGATCTGCGGAAACGCCGGGAACATGGTGTCGATCGAGAACGGCCCGAGCATCGCCAGCCCGCCAAGGATCAGCGACAGTCGACGTGAACCGGGCTTGCGTGCGGCATCGTGATCTTGCATCGGAACGGTTCCTCGCCCGGCGATGCGCGCAACGGCGGGACCGGGGACGTGAGCGGGGTGGCCCGGCATTCAAGCACAGGCCCGCGGCGAACGGAAATCTGTCCCGGCGGGACTGCAGCGCCGTTCCGCAGAGGCTCGGATGGACACCGCGAAGACAGCGCGGAGACATCCCGACGACACCCGGCAGACAGCCCATCACGCCATCGCGGCGCGTGCTGCAGTCATGACACACCGCAATAGCGGCAGGCGCGCCACACCGGGCGAAAACGTGATTGACTGGGGAAAACGTTGTCATCGATTTCATCAGGATGCGCACCGATGCCCTTGGAAACAAGCTGACCATCGTTGTCATCCAGACGTCCCGGATCGCCGCCGCAGATCGCAGCCGCTGAGCGCCGTTGCAGCGAACACCGAGGACAGACCGCTCCCCCGCACCACGCCCGCCCCCGCGGGCCCATCAAGGAAAGACCATGTTGCGATCCTCCCTGTCCGTGAAGATCGGTGTCGTGGCGGTGATCACCAGCGCCGCCGCGTGGCAGTTGCACGGCACCGTCTCCCAGAAGTTCGCCCCGGGCGCGCGCGGCTTCGCGGTCGCCGCCGCCTGCACCGACCCTGCGTGGAGCGCCACCGCCGTCTACAACGGCGGCCAGCGCGTCAGCCATGAATCGAAGACCTACGAAGCCAAGTGGTGGAGCCAGGGCGACGTGCCCACCGCCGGCGGCCCGTGGAAATTCATCGCCAACTGCGGCGGCGACGATGGCGGCGGCGGTACCAACCCGCCCGGCTGCGCCGATCCGGTCTGGAACGCCACCGCAGCCTATTCCGGCGGCCAGCGCGTGACCCACGAATCGAAGACCTACCAAGCGAAGTGGTGGACGCAGGGCAACCTGCCGACCGCCGGCGACCCCTGGGCCTTCGTCGCCAACTGCGGCGGCGATGGCGGTGGCGGCACCAATCCGGGAGACACCCTGGTCACCGTGCCCGCGCCCACCGGCCACCTGCTCTGCCTGCCCGAGCGCCTGGCGCGCACGCCGGATCTCGACATCCCCTACTGTCACACCTACCAGACCGGCGGCAAGGAAAAGCTGGCGAACCAGAGCCGGCGCCGCATCATCGGCTACTTCACCAGCTGGCGCACGGGCAAGAATGGCCAGCCGGCCTATCTCGCCAGCGACATCCCGTGGGGCAAGCTCACCCACATCAACTACGCGTTCGCGCACGTCGATGCGAACCATCGCATCTCGGTCGGCGAAACCGTCCCGGGCAACGCGGCCACCGACATGAGCTGGCCGGGCGTGGCCGGCGCGGAACTCGACCCCTCGCTGCCGTACAAGGGTCACTTCAACCTGCTGACCAAGCACAAGCGCCTCAATCCGGCCGTGCGCACGCTGATCTCGGTCGGCGGCTGGGCCGAGACCGGCGGTTACTTCGACGCCAGCGGTAACCGCGTCAACAGCGGCGGTTTCTACAGCATGACCCTCAATGCCGACGGCAGCATCAACCAGGCCGGCATCAACGCCTTCGCCGATTCGTCGGTGGCCTTCCTGCGCAAGTACGGCTTCGACGGCCTGGACATCGATTACGAATATCCGACCTCGATGCTCGACGCCGGCAACCCGCTGGACTGGGCGGTCGCCAACCCGCGTCGGGCGCACCTCAACAAGGGCTACAACGCGCTGATGAAGACGCTGCGCGAGAAGCTCGACCGCGCGGCAGCGCAGGACGGCCGCTACTACCAGCTCACTGCGGCGGTGCCGGCGTCCGGCTACCTGCTGCGCGGCATGGAAGCGTTCGACAGCCTGCGCTACCTCGACTTCGTCAACGTGATGTCCTACGACCTGCACGGCGCCTGGAACGAATTCGTCGGCCCGAACGCGGCATTGTTCGACGACGGCAAGGATGCGGAACTGGTGCGCTGGAACGTGTACTCCAGCGCGCAGTACGGCGGCATCGGCTACCTCAACACCGACTGGGCGTGGCACTACTACCGCGGTGCGCTGCCGGGTTCGCGCATCAACATCGGCGTGCCGTACTACTCGCGCGGCTGGCGCAACGTCACTGGCGGCACCAACGGCCTGTGGGGCAAGGCGCCGAAGAGCGGCGGCTGTCCGATCGGGCTGACCGCCTGCGGCGACGGCGCGGTGGGCATCGACAACCTGTGGCACGACGAGGAACAGGGGCGCGAAGTCGGTGCCGGCTCCAACCCGATGTGGCATGCGAAGAACCTCGAACGCCAGCAGGGCGGCAGCTACCTGGCCAGCTACGGCCTCGACCCGCCACTCCCCGCGAACCAGGTCACCGGCAGCTACCAGCGTCATTACGACGCCACGCTGGCCGCACCGTGGCTGTGGAACGCGACGAAGAAGGTGTTCCTGTCGACCGAAGACGATGTGTCGATCGCGCGCAAGGCCGCCTGGGCCGAACGCAACGACATCGGCGGCGTGATGTTCTGGGAACTGGCCGGCGATTACGCCTGGCATCCGCAGCGCAACAACGGCCAGGGCGAGTACTTCATCGGTACCACGCTGACCACGCTCCTGCACGACACGTTTAGCCGGGCGGCGACCACGCCGGTGCAGGTGCAGGCCCCGACGATCGCAGCGCCCACGGCCGCGATCGACGTGCGCTTCGCGTTGGCCGGTTACGCGCTGGGCGACAGCAACTATCCGATCTCGCCCAAGCTGACCATCACCAACCGCTCCACACGCGCCCTGCCCGGCGGCACCGAGTTCCAGTTCGACGTGCCCACGGCCGCACCGGCCAACCTGTCCGACCAATCCGGCTTCGGACTGCGCATGGCCGTCACCGGCCACAGCGGCAACAACATCGGCGGCCTGAAGGGCGACTTCCACCGCGTCGCGGTGAAGCTGCCGGCCTGGCAAGCCTTGGGCGCAGGCCAGAGCGTGACCCTGACCATCGTGTACCAGTACCCGATCTCCGGCCCGTCGAACTTCACGGTGGGCCTGGGCGGGAAGACGTACGCGATCCGTGAGGAAAAGCCCTGGCTGCCTTACCTGCCGTAAACCGGCCACAGCCGGATTCGAGGCGGCGCGTCGAGTGCGCGCCGCCCATCCGCGCGCCACAGCGCGCATCCCATCCATCGATCGCAGGCATGCAACAGGCGTTGCGCCTTCGCTGCGCGCTTCGATGCGCATGCCTGCCATCGCATACAGACATTCGGAGATACCCATGTCCCGACCCGATCGAACCCACACCAGCGCACTGCTCTGCCTGCTGCTGCTCGGCGCCACCACCCTCGATGTCCATGCCGCATCGCCGCGCCCCACGCGACTCGCCACGGCACTTCCCGCCTGCGGATCCTGGCAGGCCAGCAAGGTCTATCTCGGTGGGCAGTACGTCGTCCACAACACCACCACCTGGCGCGCCAAGTGGTGGACGCAGAACAACGAACCGGCGAAGAACGACGTGTGGGAAGCCCGGCCCGCCAGCGAATGCAGCTTCGACGGCGGCACCGGCCCCGGCACGGGAACGCCCGCCGGCATCCCGACGCGCAAGGAAGCCGAAGCGAACGAAGTCCGCTTGACCGCCAGCCCGCTGTTCCAGCAGATCAAGGCCTCGGTGCGCACGCTCGACACCGCCTCCGTGGAAGCGGTCGCGCCCGGCCGCGCCGCCAACCCCGCGAACGTGCGACGGGTCGAACGCCTGCTGACGGCGAACGACTGGCAACTGCTGTTCCCCATGCGCGATGCCAGCTACACCTACACGCGCTTCCTCCAGGCGATCGCGAAATTCCCCGCCCTCTGCGCCGACTACAGCGACGGCCGCAACGCCGACGCCATCTGCAGCAAGGGTCTGGCCACGATGTTCGCCCACTTCGCGCAGGAAACCGGCGCACACGACCCGAACTCGCCCATCCCGCAGTGGCGGCAGGGCCTGTATTTCCTCCGCGAAGCCGGGTGCAGCGACACCGGCACCAGCTGCGGCTACAACGCCGAGTGCGCGCCGTCGACCTGGCAGGGACAGACCTGGCCCTGCGGCAGGAACGCGGACGGCAGCTTCAAGAAGTACTACGGCCGCGGCGCCAAGCAGCTGTCGTACAACTACAACTACGGCCCGTTCTCGCTGGCGATGTTCGGCACCGTGCGCACGCTGCTGGACAGGCCCGAACTGGTCTCGGACACCTGGCTGAACCTGGCCTCGGCCACGTTCTTCTACGTCTATCCGCAGCCGCCGAAACCGTCGATGCTGCACGTGGTCGACGGGACCTGGAAACCCAACGCCGCGGATGCAAACGCGAACATCAGTGCGGGCTTCGGCGCCACCATCAACATCATCAACGGCGGCATCGAGTGCAACTCGGGCACCGACAAGCCGCAGGCCGCCAACCGCATCAGCTACTACCGCGAGATGGCGAAGTTCTTCGTGGTGCCCGTGCCGACCACCGAGTCGCTGAGCTGCGCCACGCAGAAACCCTTCCCCGCCAACGGCGCCGGCGCGCAGCCGCTGAACTGGGAACAGGACTGGAGCTACGACCCGACCCGGCCGGACGGCAAGACCTATGCCTGCAAGCTGGTCGCTTACCAGACGCCCTTCAACGCGCTCGTCCCCGGCGACTACGTCAAGTGCGTCGAACACCACTTCAAGGTCACCCTGAAGTAAGTCCAGGCGATCGAGGCAGGCCGGGGCCGGACAGGGCCCCGACCTGCCTCGCCACCAACAATCAACGACTTGCCTCGCCCCCTTGGCAGGCCCCCGGCGGCCGGCCCAAACCTGGCGATGCGAACCTGGCGGCCCGACGGTCGCCGGGGCGGCGGACGACCCGCTATAATCCGCGCCGCACGGTGGGAGAAGCGGTCAGCCGCGTCACGATGACGCCAGGCCGCTGCCGAAGGCGCAAACGCCCGTAATCGCTCAGGCCCCACAACCACCGTCGATCCAAACACTCTGGAGAGATCGGCCGCCCATCGCAGCACGGGCCGCGCCGGCGCCGAAGGGGCAAGAGGCACGTCGTGGGAGCGCTCCTCCCCCCGCATCCCGCGGATCGTGTTTCCAAACTCTCAGGCAGAAGGACAGAGGGGCACCCTTCGACCCACGTCGACGGGACCGACACGCCCCTCCCGCGGCACCGGCCGCGCCAGACGACGCCTTCTCCATGACTTCGAACGCCGCACCTCGCGCCGCCCTCACCCGGGCCACCCTCCGCGACCTCGAGCACCACTCCGCCTTCCTCGAACGCCACATCGGCCCCAACGATGCGGAGATCGCGCACATGCTGCGCGTGGTCGGCCACGATTCGCTGGACGCGCTGACCGACGCCATAGTCCCGGCCAGCATCAAGTCCGCCGCGCCGCTGGCGCTGCCCGCGGCGATCACCGAAGTCGAAGCGCTGGCCAAGATCCGCGCCATCGCCGACAAGAACCAGGTCTTCCGTTCGTTCATCGGCCAGGGCTACTACGGCACCCACACGCCGAACGTCATCCTCCGCAACATCCTCGAAAACCCGGCGTGGTACACGGCCTACACGCCGTACCAGGCCGAGATCTCGCAGGGCCGCATGGAAGCCCTGATCAACTTCCAGCAGATGTGCGCCGACCTCACCGGCATGGAGATCGCCAACGCCTCGCTGCTCGATGAAGGCACCGCCGCCGCCGAGGCCATGACCCTCGCCAAGCGTTCGGCCAAGTCGAAGTCGAACGTGTTCTTCGTGTCGAACGGCGTGCATCCGCAGACCGTCGAAGTGCTGAAGACCCGCGCCGAGCCGATGGGCATCGAGCTGGTGTTCGGCGACGACGCGGCGGCCGCCTCCACCGACGGCTTCGGCGTGCTGCTGCAGTATCCCGACACCTTCGGCAACGTGCGCGACTACCGTGCCGTGGCCGATGCCGTGCACGCGCGCGGCGGCCTGGTCGCGGTCGCCACCGACCTGCTCGCGCTGACGCTCATCGCCGCGCCCGGCGAATGGGGTGCCGACATCGTCGTCGGCAACTCGCAGCGTTTCGGTGTGCCCTTCGGTTTCGGCGGTCCGCACGCCGCGTTCATGGCCTGCAAGGACGGATTCAAGCGCTCGATGCCGGGCCGCCTGATCGGCGTGTCCATCGACGCCGAAGGCAAGCCGGCCTATCGCCTCACCCTGCAGACCCGCGAGCAGCACATCCGCCGCGAAAAAGCGACGTCGAACATCTGCACCGCGCAGGTGCTGCTGGCGGTGATGGCCTCAATGTACGCCGTCTACCACGGCGCCGAAGGCCTGACCCGCATCGCCCGCCGCACGCACCGCCTCGCCGCGATCCTCGCCGCCGCGCTGCGCAAGGCCGGCGTCGCGGTCGGCAGCGACTTCTTCGACACCCTGCACCTCACCGGCGTCGACGCCGCGGCCGTGCATGCGAAGGCCGCCGCCGCGCGCATCAACCTGCGTGCCATCGATGCCGGCAGCGTCGGCATCAGCCTCGACGAAACCACCACCCGCGAAGAGGTGATCGCGCTGGCCGCGCTGTTCGGCGCCGACGCGTCCGACATCGACGGCCTGGATGCCGCCACCGCCGACGCGCTGCCGTCGTCGCTGCTGCGCACCACGGACTTCCTGACCCATCCGGTGTTCAACACCCACCACAGCGAGCACGAACTGCTGCGCTACCTCCGTTCGCTGGCCGACAAGGATCTGGCGATGGATCGCACCATGATCCCGCTGGGTTCGTGCACGATGAAGCTCAATGCCACCGCCGAGATGATCCCGGTGACGTGGCCGGAATTCGGCAACATCCACCCGCTTGCGCCGGCCGACCAGACCCTGGGCTACAAGGAACTGATCGACGGCCTCGAAGCGATGCTGGTCGAATGCACCGGCTACGACGCGGTGAGCCTGCAGCCGAACTCCGGCGCGCAGGGCGAATACGCGGGCCTGCTCGCGATCCGCGCCTACCACCAGTCGCGCGGCGAAGGCCATCGCGACATCTGCCTGATCCCGGACTCCGCGCACGGCACGAACCCGGCCAGCGCCCAGATGTGCGGCATGACGGTCGTCGTCACCAAGACCGACGCCAACGGCAACGTCGACGTGGAAGACCTGCGCCGCGCCGCCGAGAAATACAGCGACCGCCTCGCCGCGCTGATGGTCACCTACCCGTCCACGCACGGCGTGTTCGAGGAAGACATCGTCGAAATCTGCGAGATCATCCACGGCCACGGCGGCCAGGTGTACACCGACGGCGCCAACATGAACGCGCTGGTCGGCGTGGCCAAGCCCGGCAAGTGGGGCTCGGACGTGTCGCACCTCAACCTGCACAAGACCTTCTGCATCCCGCACGGCGGCGGCGGCCCCGGTGTCGGCCCGTGCGCGGTGAAGTCGCACCTCGCGCCCTTCCTGCCGAACGCGTTCGGCACGCACGGCATGCGCACCGAGGGCGTGGGCGAAGGCAAGGTCGGCATGGTGTCGGCCGCTTCCTTCGGTTCGGCCTCGATCCTGCCGATCAGCTGGATGTACGTCACGATGATGGGCACCGAGGGCCTGCGCCGCGCCACCCAGGTCGCGCTGCTCAACGCCAACTACATCGCCAAGCGTCTCGCGTCGCACTACGACACGCTGTACACCGGCCGCAATGGCCTGGTCGCGCACGAGTGCATCCTCGACCTGCGTCCGCTCAAGGACAGCACCGGCATCAGCGCGGAAGACGTGGCCAAGCGCCTCATCGACTTCGGCTTCCACGCCCCGACCCTGAGCTTCCCGGTCGCCGGCACGCTGATGGTCGAACCGACCGAGTCCGAATCGCAGCACGAGCTCGACCGCTTCATCGACGCGATGATCCAGATCCGCGACGAGATCCGCGCCGTCGAAGACGGTCGCCTGGACCGCGAGGACAACCCGCTCAAGAACGCACCGCACACCGCGACCATGGTGTCGGGCAGCGAGTGGACCCACGCCTACCCGCGCGAACTGGCGGTGTTCCCGCTGGCCACGCTGAAGCAGCAGAAGTACTGGCCGCCGGTCGCCCGCGTCGACAACGTCTACGGCGACAAGAACGTCATGTGCGCCTGCATCCCGGTGGATGCGTACAAGGAAGAAGCGGACGCCTGATCGGCACACCGCTGCTACAGAAAGAAGGCCCCGCGATGCGGGGCCTTCTTCTTTCGGATCGACCATCCCTGGCCACGAGGCGGCTTATCGCGCCTTTTCGTCGATCGGCACGCCGATCACGCCGCCCGAGCACTTCTTGCACTGGAAGTTCAGGCCCTGCGAGATCGTGTAGCCGTTGAGCGTGCTGATGATCGAGCTCGGACCGGTGACCTGGGCCCAGGAACCGCTGCCGTACAGGGCCTTGCAGCGCTGGTCGGAGGCGTGGAAGGCGACGTAGTAATGCGCATTGGCGACATTCGCCGGCACGCCGTTGGTCGACCACCAGGCGCTCAGCTGCGCCGGGCTGAGGTACTGCGCGGGCCCCACGTTCACCACGGAACCCGGCCAGCACGGCGGCACGGCCATGGCGGCCGGCGCGCAGCCCAGCGCCAGCAGCGCGGACAACATCAGTCGTTTCATAGAGTCTCTCCCGATTGGATGCACACAAGTGCGGATGGATCGCAATGGACGGGCAGCGGCCTTCGCCCGTATCGCCACCTGTCCCGATGGCGTGCATCCAATCTAGTCGCGGCACTCGCGGCCGGAACGGCATAGCCGGGCAAACGCCCGCGCTTTTCCCCGAAAACGTCCCGGTAACAGCCCGCAGCACTATCCAGAATCAACCTGTGAACGGCGATTTCACCCCGGGGTCGTAGTCGAACCCGTTGCCAATGCGCTCGAGGCATGGCATGTCGCCGCGCGGAAGGGCCAGGGTCTTCGAGCGGGTCGGCGCATCGGACTCCATCGTGCCCTCTTCGAACACGCCCTTCCCTGCCGCGAAATTCAGACTGGTGCTGGCAGTCTCCCCGCTGGCGCGATGCATCCAGCTGTTGTCGTGGCCGATCAGGCGGAAACAGCCGTCCTGATGGCGGAAGGTGAACGTGGTGTTGCCGGTGTACCAGGACCCGGCGCTGGCCCAGCTGTGCAGCCGCACCGTGAACGCCCCACGACGCACGGTCACCGCATCCTCGCCGTCCAGATAGTCGTCCATCACCGGGTTGTCCGGCCGGGGGATCAAGGTCTGGTCCTGCAGGGCCAGACGGTAGCCCGCGCCTCCTGCAAGCAAGACCGCCAACAGGCGCGGGTTGGTGTCGAACTCGCTGGCGCCCAGCCCCTCGTTCTCGACGATGTTGGCCGGGTCGTTCATGCGCAAGACCAGCACCAGGTCGTCTCGGCCGTCCTTGTCCAGGTCGCCCTTCGGCTGGTGTTCGACGCGCCAGCCCTTCGGCACGAAATCCGCGACCGTCGCGCCCTGGGTGGGCAGTCGCGGATACACCACCTCGGGATACGGTGATTCGTCCTGCGCCATCGCGGCCCCGGACCAGGCGCACACCAGGCACGCCAGCAGATTCATCCCCCGCATCGCATCACTCCGGCCGTCAGACCAGCGGAATTGTGCCACGCTGCCACACCAGCATCCGGTTGTTGGCCGGCATGACCCGATCCGCCACCAGGCGCAGACCGATGCCTCGGGCAAGCGCATCCACCGCCTCGAAGTCGCGGATGCCGGAACGCGCATCGCGCGCCTTCAGCCACCCGTCGAACTCGCGGTTGCTGTCGCTGGTGAACATGCCACCAAGGTTGAACGGCCCGTACACCACCACTACCGCATCGTCGGCCAGCACGGTCGGCAACGAAGCAAACAACGCCTCCACCTCCGGCCAGCCCATGATGTGCAGCGTGTTCGCGCTGAACAGCGCTTCATAGCCACCCTCGGGCACCGGCACAGGTTGCGGCGCGAAGTGCGGCGCCGGTGTCGCCACCGCCTGCAGCGGGAACGGCACCGGCGTGTTCGGCAACCCCGCCTCGTCCAGCCACTGCCGGATCCCCGGCAGGTACGACTCCGCATCCGAACACTGCCACACCAGCCACGGCATCGCCCCCGCGAAATGCACCGCATGCTGCCCCGTGCCGCTGCCGATCTCGAGCACGCGCCTGCGATCGGCGAAATGCTTGCGCAACACGTCGAAGATCGGATCCTTGTTGCGGTCGCAACTGGGGGAATGGGGTTTCATGGGATCACTTCGAACCTCGGCGGAATTCCGGCGACCATTGTGACCCGGGCCTGTCAGGCGGTCTCCCTTGATCTGTCGTACCGGCGGAATCCGAGCCACGAGGTGGGCTTCGGCATGGTGTGACACCGGTCAAACCACAGCGGCAGGCCGGGGACCACTTCCGGGAATCAAGGCCCGGCGCGGCAACGTCAGGCGCCTCCAGCGACGACACACGCTCACACTTCCACCCATGGACGATTGCTTTCGTCCGGTGCGTCCGGTTTCATCGCCGGATTGCGTATTTCCCAAACGACTATGGCTGACTCACTACCCCACGGCCCCTGCATGATCGAATTCGGGCACCTCACCCACGCCGGTTTGCGTCGCGAGCTGAACGAGGACACCTATTATGGTGACAGCGACCTCGGCCTGTGGCTGGTGGCGGATGGCATGGGCGGGCACGAGTACGGGGAAGTGGCCAGCGCACTGGCCCGGGAAACCATCGTGCGCGAGATCCGCCAGGGCACGACGCTGGCGCAGGCGATCCGGACCGCCGACGAGGAGATCATCCGCGCGTCGCGCCAGCGCAGCGATGCGCTGCCGATGGGCACCACCGTCGTCGCGCTGCGCATCCTGGGCAACCGCTTCGAAGTGGCCTGGGTCGGCGACAGCCGCGCCTACCTGTGGCGCGACGGCACCCTGGCCCAGCTGTCGCACGACCACAGCTATGTGCAGGAACTGATCTCGCAGGGCGCGATCACCGTCGACCAGGCGCGCACCCACCCGCATCGCAACGTGGTCACGCAGGCGCTGGGCGTGACCGATCCGCAGAACCTCAATGTCGAAACGCTCTCGGGCGAGTTGCGCCCGGGCATGCAACTGCTGCTGTGCAGCGATGGCCTGACCGAGGAAGTGGACGACGCCAGCATCTCGCAGGTGCTGTCGCACACCGAATGCAGCGCGCAGGAATGCGTCGACGGCCTGGTCGATGCCGCGCTCGACGGCGGCGGTTCTGACAACATCACCGTCATCGTCGTGCGCCGGGCCTGAGCCCGCCGCAGTCCGGCCTCAGCCGCGCGCCTGCGTGGCCAGACGCAATCCCAGTCCGATGAACAGGCCGCCGGTGGCACGCTGCAGCCAGCGTCCGCTGCCGCCGGAAATCCTGCGACGGAAACGGCCCACCGCGAGGCTCAGCACGAGGTCGTTGCAGAAGCCGACCAGGGCCAGCAGCGCGCCGAGGATGAGGAACTGCAGCCACACCCAACCGCGCTCCGGGTGCACGAACTGCGGCAGGAAGGCCAGGAAGAACAACGCGACCTTGGGATTGAGCACGCCGGTCACCACCGAGCGCAGGAATACGCTCCGCCCCGACATCCCGCGCTCCGACACCCCGCGCCCCGATACCTCGGGCACTGCTGCATCGTCCTGCCGCACGGCCGCATCGCCGCCGCGCCACGCCTTGATGCCCAGCCAGATCAGATAGGCCGCGCCGAGGTACTTCACCACCTCGTAGGCCAGCGCGGAGGTCGCCAGCAGCGCCGACAGCCCCAGGCCCGCAGCGAGGGCGTGCAGCAAGGTCGCCACCTCCAGTCCCAGCCCGGCCAGCAAGCCGCGCCGGACGCCACCGACAAACGCCTGGGCCACGATCCACGCCGTGCCTGGCCCGGGCAGGATCACCAGCACCACCGCGGCGGCGAGGAAGGACAGCAGCGTCTGTGCATCGAAGAGGTCCATGGCCGGTCTCAGAACCTGGCGCAGGTGGTGCCACGCTCGCGCAGCACGGCTTCCTGCGCGAACCGGCGCTTGTATTCGCCGATGATCTCGTCGATCGCTCGCCGCGCCGACGCGTCACCGGCATGCAGGATCGTCGCCACCTCCGACGGCTCGCGTTCGATGCGGCCATCGCCACCGCGCCATTGGCCCACGGCGGAGACGATCGTCAGGCCATCCGGAAACCGCGGCGTCAGCATATCGTCGACGAAGGCGCGCCACTCCGCATCGGCGACGACACCGCCGTCGGGACGATGGCGGCCGAAATACAGCAGGTCGCGGGTCATCGCGACATCGCCGGGCTCGCAGCCGACCGGCGCACTTCCCGCGACCGGCACGCTGCGACAGCCCGCCATCGCGAATGCAAGCAGGCACAGAATGGTCGCGATGACCGCGCCGGCAGGCGATGTCGTCATCCCTTGCACCTCGGCAGCGCGCGACGGATCTCGTCGTCGCCGGTCACTTCGCAGGCCCAGTCGACCTGGCCGCTGGCGGCATTCGCCGTGGGCCGAAGGACGATCGCACCGTTCTTGCCGAACCGCTCGTCCAGCGCCACGGTCACCACGCCCTGCTCGCCGAGCGTGACCGTGCGCACCGCGCCGCCGCGCATGTCGGATGGCGGCGGCAGGTCCGCTTCCTCCGCGTCCTGCGGCCAGCGGGCGTTGGTGATGTAGAACTCGGTGAGCGCGACGCGGAACATGGAAACGCGCTGCACGGCGTCCGCGATCAGCGAGCGCCGATCCATCTCGCTGGCCTGCGCCGTCATCGTCGCGCGGGCGTTGTCCACGCTGCGCTGCACCGACGCCTCCAC
The DNA here is from genome assembly GCA_036404915.1 of Lysobacteraceae bacterium. Classification (GTDB taxonomy): domain Bacteria; phylum Pseudomonadota; class Gammaproteobacteria; order Xanthomonadales; family Xanthomonadaceae; genus Lysobacter_I. Next base: position 6,206 of record DASWYO010000023.1, on the reverse strand, counting down.
CTCCGCCGCGACCTCGCGCGCCTCTGCGCGGGCCTTGCCCATGTCGATGGGCACCGCCGATGCGTCGGGCGTCTTCTGCACCCGCGCCGCTTCGGCGGCTTCGCGCGGCTGAACGACGAAGCGGTCGTAGCCCAGCAGGGCAAGGAAGCCGCCGACCAGGACGGCGGCCAGCGTGAGCAGGAACTGTTTCATGCGGAAAGGTCCAGGGCGGCGCGGGAAAGGTCGAATGAATGATGCGGTCGGCGATCGCCTGATGTCATCCGGCTCGATGTCATCCGGCTCGATGTCATCCAGCCGAGCCGGTGGCCGCAGGCGCGGCGAAATCGAGGTTCACGCCGAATTCGCACACTACGGCCGGTGCCGCGAGCACCCGGGCATCCTCGGACGAAAACTCGGAATCGCCGACGGGGTAATCGGCCGGATGCGGCTCGGGTGGGCACAGGACCACCGGACCACGCGTACTGCCATCGACCGCCAGCGTGCCGCCTTGCCAGTCACTGATCGCACCACCGTAATCCCACTCGAAGCCGAAGAACTTGAAGGGGCGGCCGTTGATCGCCTGCAGCTCGCGCGTGGTCAGGCCCAGTCGCACGCCATCGGTGCGCTTCCACACGCTTTTCGACCCGCGAACGTACAGGGCCTGCGGTCGCCCGGATTCGTTCAACCAGACTTCGACGGTGCGCTCGTCTTCGTTCGGATACAGGCGCCAGCCCGGGGCCGTCTCGCCTTCCGCGCCCGGCAGATCGACCTCGACGACTTCGGCTTCGCCGAGTCGGGCACGGGCCGTCGCCACGGTGTCGCCGGTGCGCAGCAGCGTGTCCAGGACGGGCGCGACTTCGACAGCGGGCGTCGGCACGGCAGGCGAAGTCGCCTTCGAGGCCGGGGCGGTCGAAGCCGCCGGCCCGGCGGGCGGCGCATCGGCGGAATCCCGGCAGGCGGACACGGCGAACAACATCAGGATCAGCGCGAAGGGGCGCAGGCGCATCACGGCGACCTCTTTCAAGTGGTGGACGACACGATACGACATGGCCGCCATCGGTTGGGAGCGACGCCACCCTCGTCGCACCATGCGCCGACCTGACGGCCTGTCTGGACTGGGTCGCTGCGCACCCACGGCGGGTGGAAATCCGCCTCATGCGGAGGCCATGTGCATGCGTCGATCCGAGGGAAATCCACTGCATGCATCGATCCGCCGACCCCGTCGGGGATGGCCCGGAAGTTGCTCTTCCGTCTGCATACCGGCTGCGAACGACGACTTCGCATCGGCCCATCCCTGAGCCCGACGCCCTCCGAGGACTGTCCATGAACGACCAAGGTGCCAAACCCAAGACGCAGAAGCAGTCCTACGCGTATGCATGGTCGTCGCAGGGCGACATCTACGACCAGGCCTTTGCGTTGAATCGCGGCCGCCTGCGCCGATCGAACGAGCAATTGCGGACGAACCCCGACCTGCCGGTCGAGCAGCGCAAGCAGTCGTCGATGACCGTGGTCGTTTCTTCGCCCGAAGTGAAGGCCGACCTGTTGAAGCAGCATGCCCAGCGGCTGAAGGAGATCAGCAAGGACGAGCGGAGCTATCGAAAGGACGTGACGAAAGAGAAGAACGAACTTGCGCAGATGGTCAGCCAGGAAGCCGACAAGACCTATGGCTGGTACAACCCGATGCGTTACCTGTACCGGCACTGGGGCGCCACCAGTTCGACGGCGTACGCCTCCGACCCCAGGCACATCGCCGACAAGCGCAAGCGCCTTGGCGTCTACGAAAGCATGCTGGCGAGCATTCCCGAGGAACGCACGATCCACGCGAACATGGGTTTCGTGGAGATGGGCGAACTCGGCTCGGGCAGCAAGCAGAGCAATGCGCGCAAACTGCACCTGCTCGGTCACGGCGGGCCCGGAATGCCGGCCTTCGCGACCGTGCAGAAGCCGCAGGGCATGCAGGACTACAAGTTCTTCGACGATCTCGCCAACGACTTCAAGCAGCAAGGCGTGCTTGACAGATTCAGCGACATCCGCATGGAATCGTGCTGGAGCGCCAATCCGGTGAAGACCGACAGCTATGCCCAGCCGGGCATGTACTCGCATCGGCATGCCGAAGAAGACAAGATCACGCTGGCGCCGGCTGCCTACCTGCATCGCGAACTGAAGAAAGCGGTTCCCGATAAACCATTTCAGATCACCGCCTACGAAGGTCGCGGCAGCCAGATCTCGAGCCAGATCGGCCAGAAGCAGCGCAACCTGACCAGCCCGATGGTGACGACCCGCCAGAGCACGGTGTCGCATGTGTTTTCCAGCGAGCACGAGTACAAGTAGCCCGATCGGAACAGGACGGCGCATGCGCCGCCCTGCCCTGTGTCACGCCGTCGCAGCCGGCAACCCTGCCAGGTACTGCAAGCCGGAGATGCTGGGGAAGAAGCAGTACACGCCGCCGCGCGTGGTGATGGTGCGGCCGAATCCGGTCACCGTGGTGTTGCCCGAACCGTTCGCGCCCGGTCCCGCGAGGGTGAAAGCGCTCGATTTCGGATCGTTCACGCCGAGGAACACGTCCTCGCCGCTGATGTTGAACACCGTGTTGCCCGCCGGGCTGCCGCCGGGTGCGGTGGCCGATTTGACGAAGTCCGAGGTCATGCTCCACTGGCTGGTCAGGAACTCGAACTGGTTCTGGATGCTGGCGTTGATGAAATAGCCGACGAGGCCCCGCGTCGCCGAATCGGGCTTGTCCGGATCGTAGGGCGGGCCGTAGGGCATCGCGCGGCGGATGATGCGATGGTTCGAACTGGTGCCACCGCCGACCACCGCCTCGTTGCGGGGATTGTTGCGACGGATGTGCGAGCCGATCGGGCACGTCAGGCCCAGCGTGTCGTCGGTCGCGGCCGGCGGCGCGACATAGGTGAAGTTGTTGAGCTGGTCGCGCGGCAGCAGCGGGTCTTCCTGCGTGGGCGACAGCGACAGCGGATTGCCGTTGCGCCAGCGTCCGCAGATCTTCGCCGCCGCCATTTCGGTCGGGATACCGGCCTTGTCTGCGAAAGCCTGCACCAGTGCATCGTAGGCCGCCACGTCCTGCTCCAGGATGCGGAACGCGGCATAGCTGCCGTTCAAGGACAACGGTGTGGGCGAGACGTTGTAGCTGCCGCCGATCTCGTTGGTGTAACCGAGCAGGAACTCGCCGGTCGCGACCACGGGCTGGTCGTCCGGCGTGTGCTTGGTGGGCGGCGCGCCGAGCACGGTCGGCTGCGAAATGCTGTCGCGATAGCCGAAATGCACCTTGTTGTCGGGCAAGGCATTGGCGTCCTGCTCCAGCAGGATGGTCACCACGCCGGCGAACGCGGACCGCAGCTGCGCAGACACGGATTCGAGCACGTCCGTCGAATCGCGCACCCAGAGGCTGACCAGCATGTGCACCTGCGCACCATCGCCGAGACCGCCGATCCAGTGCGCGGGCGCGCTGCTGCCCACGTCGCCGACGTTCGCGGCCACGCCGGCATTGCTCGCACCGAGCTGGAACGAACCATCGAACGTCTTCAGATCGGTCGCGGACACGCCCATCGTGGCGAGTCCCGTGCAGGTGAAGCTGACGTTGAGGAAGCAGGCTGGCTTCTCGCCGGTGCGCTGTGCGGTGGTGATCTTCGGCAAGCCTTCGCTGCCGTTCACCAGATTCGCCAGCAAGGTCCCGGCCGCAGCGGCATCGGTGATCGACAGGATGAAATGCCGGGCGAAATCGACGCGGTAACCGCGCAGGATCGTGCCCTGCACATCGGCGTAGTTGATGGGCGTTGCGTCGGCGGGCGTTGCATCAACGGGCATCGCGGTCATCCTGACCTCCTGCGAAGAAACAAGAAGAAGAAGAAGAAGAAGAAGAAGAAGCGCGCAGGCAAGACCCGGCAAGTCCAGGGCGATGCGGACGCGCGGACGAACGACACCGGGCCGGCGCGTGCCGGCCCGGAGCTCTCATTCGGTCACTTCGCAGGCGGGAACGCTGCCAGGATCATCTGCACGGTCTGCGGATACGCCGCATAGATGCCGGCATTGTTCGGCAGGTGCTGCGAGGCATCGTTGGCGGCCACGAAGGCTTCGAACGCGGCCAGGTTGCTCTGCACGGGCGACACCGCCGCCCCGCCGACCACGAAGGCCAGCAGCGCATTGAACACATCGCCGAGCTGGTTCACGAAATCGCTGATGTAGGCGTTGAAGCTGCCGTCGTATTCGGTGATCACGCTGATCACCAGCGTGTCGGACGGCGTGTTGATCTGGCTCATGTCGGGCTGCAGGTTCGGCTTCGAGGTATCGAGCAGGACGAAGCGCGCGAAATGCACGGTGCCGATCGACTGCAGCGCGGCATGGATCGCGGCATCGTTGCCCGCCAGGGCCTCGACAACGCTCAACAGCTTGGTGCCCGGCAACACGGGCATCATCAGGGTCAGTCCGGTGGTCATGTGTGCGTCCTTTGCGTTGGGTGGGAAAGTCTTCCGGATGCCGGACGGGCCGGCGTCGCAGCCGCTGAAGCCGTGTCCAGCGGCCGCCGTCTGCAGGAACACGATAGCAACCATGATCGCGTTTCCATGACAGAGCGGAGGGAATGATTCCGATCTGATCCTGTCGCCTCCTCGCCGGCATGACATCGACATCATCGTTGCGGACGCGCGCATCCGGCGACTGCACGATCTTGCAGGATGAAAACCGCGATCCGCCTGCCATGCATCCGGCATCGGCTCGGTCGAAGCAGGAACGATGATCGATACCTTTCGTCGGCGCGTCGCTTGTCCATCGCCATCCGGCGGCCGCCCCGGCGGAACCAGCGCGTTGATTCACAGGCGAGGCGATGGCACACCGTTCCATCGGCATGCAGCCGCCCGCAAGCCGCACGCGATGCCGCCCTGTTCGCCGACCGCAGCGGACACGATGTGCCGTGACACGCGCGGCCTCCCCCGTTGCGGTCGCCACATTGGAGGTGCACATGAACACGAAACACTGCGGGCCCGCGCTGCGCTGCGCAGGCGGCCCGCCACGTCCGCCGCGCCAGCCGCCCGGCTCCTCGTCCCCGCGCAGCTACAGCGGCTTCGTGATCCTCAGGCTGTCCGACAGGATCGACGCAAGCCCCGAAAAGGACCTGCGCGTCCTCGCACGGAAGCACGAACTGGTCGGCCTGATGCGCGTGCTGGAGGAACACGGCATCGAATCGACGCGCCCGGTGATCCGCAGCGTCGATGTCGAACGCCTGCGCGAGATGGAGCGCCGCGCCGCGAAATCCCCCTTCCCGCCGCTGCGCAGCCTGACCGGCTACTGGCGCCTGGACCTGCGCCACAGGCCCGAGGAGGCCGAGGCCCTGGTCGCGCGCCTGCGCCAGCTCGTCGAGGTCGCCGATGTCTATCGCGAGCTCGAAGTCCACGACCCCGTGAACGACGCCGACGACCCCTACGCCGGGGACCAGGACTACCTCGACGCCGCGCCGCTCGGGATCGATGCGCGCTGGGCCTGGACCCAGGCCAACGGCACCGGCAATGGCGTCGGCGTGGTCGACCTGGAACAGGGCTGGTTCCTCGGCCATGAAGACCTGTCCGCGCATGCGCCCAGCCTCATCTACGGCGACAATCGCGACGGCGTCGGCGGCTACAAGGGCAACCACGGCACTGCCGTGCTCGGCGAGATCGCCGCCGTCGACAACACGCTCGGCGTCGTCGGCATCGCACCCGATGTCGGCTCGGTGCGGGTCACCTCGCATTACGACGCCGGCACCGACACCGCACTGCACGTCGCCGATGCCATCGTCGCCGCACTGCCGACCATGGCCACCGGCGATGTCCTGCTGCTGGAAGTGCAGCGCGCCGGCGCGATCCTCACCGAAGTGGACATCGCCGACTTCGATGCCATCCGTCTGGCCAGCGCGCTGGGCGTGATCGTGGTCGAGGCTGCCGGCAACGGCAGCAACGATCTCGACGCCTACACCGACGGTGGCGGCTTCCAGGTGTTCAACCGCGCCAGCGCCGACTTCCGCGACTCCGGCGCGATCGTGGTCGGCGCCGCCAACTCGGCGCTGCCGCACGACCGCGCCGGCTTCTCCAGCTTCGGCTCGCGCGTGGATTGCTATGCCTGGGGCAACAATGTCACCACCTGCGGCTACGGCGATCTCGACGACGGCGGCGGCGACGACGACCGCACCTACACCAGCGGTTTCAACGGCACCAGTTCCGCTTCGCCCATCGTCACCGGCG
>DASWYO010000022.1:0-113275 GCA_036404915.1 Lysobacteraceae bacterium | reverse complement strand
CGGCTGCCGCCGATGCCGACACACTCCGCGAGCGCCTGGCCGATCCGCTGCAGCGCGACGCCGTCGCGGGCCTGCAGCGCGCCTGCTGGGGCGAGGGCGACGACCGTGTCGCCGCCCTGGCTGCGGCACGCATCGCGTTCGCCCAAGGGCCGCGCTGGCGCGAGGCCCGGGCCGACGCCGGCGTCGTCACCGGACTGCCGCCCCTGTATCCCCGTTGATGCAACGGGTTGATGCAACGGGTTGAGGTTGCTTGTCTGGTCGATGTCCGGTTGGCCGGGGCGGCTTCCGTTCGCCTGATATCCTTGCCCGTCACCTTGAGAGAGCCTGCATGAGCACCGAGACCACCGCCGCATCACCGCGCATGCCGATGCATTGGAAGATCGCGATCGGCTTCGCTGCGGGCATCGGCCTCGGCATGCTGGTCTACGCCTTCGTCGGCACGGACCACGCCTGGGTCAAGGGCTTCATCGATTACGTGACCACCCCGTTCTCGAAGATCTTCCTGCGCCTGATCTTCATGCTGGTGATCCCGCTGCTGTTTTCCGCACTGGTCGTCGGTATCGGCGAGATGGGCGACGTGCGCGCGCTGGGCCGGATCGGCTGGCGCACGCTGGCCTACACCACCGTGCTGTCGGCCATTGCGGTGCTGATCGGCCTGGTGCTGGTGAACGTGATCAAGCCCGGCGGTGGCGTCGACCCCGCCGAGGCGGAGCAGATGATGGCGGCCGGCGCCGAGCGCGCCAGCGCCATCGTCAACGACAGCGCCACCCAGGCCAAGGGCCTGGACATGCTGATCGCGATCGTCCCGGAGAACGTGGTCAAGGCTGCCGCGGACAACACCATCCTCGCGGTGATGTTCTTCGCGCTGATGCTCGGCATCGGCCTGGTCCTCACCCGCAGCGAATCGACCAGCACGCTCAAGCGCGCGATCGAGGGCCTGTTCGACGTGTCGATGACGCTGATCGGCCTGGTCATCAAGCTCGCGCCGTACGCGGTGTTCTGCCTGATGTTCAACCTCGTCGCGCAGTTCGGCTGGGACCTGCTGCTGCGCCTGGGCGCGTTCGTGCTGGTGGTGCTGCTGGCGCTGGCGATCCACCAGTTCGTGGTCTATTCGGCGGCGATCGCGCTGATCGCACGACGCTCGCCGCTGGGCTTCTTCCGCGACGTGCAGGAAGCCATGCTGATGGCGTTCTCCACCGCGTCCAGCAATGCCACCCTGCCGACCGCGCTGCGCGTGGCCGACGACAAGCTCAAGCTGCCCAGGCGCGTGTCGCGCTTCGTGCTGACCGTCGGCGCCACCGCCAACCAGAACGGCACCGCGCTGTTCGAGGGCGTGACCGTGCTGTTCCTGGCGCAGTTCTTCAACATCGACCTCAGCTTCGGCCAGCAGGTCACGGTGATGTTCGTCTGCATCCTCGGCGGCATCGGCACGGCCGGCGTGCCCTCCGGCTCGCTGCCGGTGATCGCCCTGATCTGCGCGATGGTCGGCGTGCCGCCGGAAGGCATCGGCCTGGTGCTGGGCGTGAACCACTTCCTCGACATGTGCCGCACGACGGTCAATGTCACCGGCGACCTGGGCATCGCCGCGATGGTCTCCCGCGGCGAGAGCGACGACGCGCCGGACAAGGCCTGATCTGCGGCGCGCCCCTGCGTTGCGCGGACGGCAACGCCGTTCACGCCCGTGCGCGCAGGCATGGGTTACGCTTGCGCGCGTCGCCGCACCCCCGTGCGCGACGGCCCACCCCACCACCTGGCACATGGACGCCCGCCGGGGCGTCGCAACGATGGAGAATCGAACGATGAAGACGACGCTGTGGATCGCCGCCGGCCTGATGGCCTTCGCCGCACCGACGCTGGCCGCCGATGGGCGCCCCTGCGAAGCCAACTACCAGCAGGGCGGGAGCTTCCTCAGCGGCCGCACCTTCAGCACCTGGGAGGTCGTGCCCGGCGTGAAGGCATCCGAAGCCTTCAGCCGCATCCAGGCCGACGGCCTGAAATCCGGCCTGCGCGTGGCCTCGTCCGACAAGGGCTCGGGCACGCTGTCCTTCGAACAGAACGCCGCGCACAAGGGCCAGACGATCCAGCTGCCCTGGAACATCGTCATCGAAAGCGCCGGCAAGGACGCCAAGGTCACGGTCAGCAAATCCACGCCGCCGGGCTATGCCTCGGGCAAGGAAACCCAGATCAAGTCGATGTGCGCGGTGATCGACTCGGCGCGCAAGAAGTAAGCGACGCACCCGCGGCCGGGCGGCGTCGCCGCCCGGTTTCGCCCCCTGCCATGTGGCGGTCGTGGGGCCCCGCGCAGCGTGATAGGGTGCCGGGCCGACCCAATTCCGGGTCGCGACATTCCGTCTGGAGCCCGCATGCACATCCGTCTGATCCTTCCCTGCCTGTTGATGCTGGGTGCGCTGCCGGCCATCGCCGCCGACGAGGCGCCTGCGTGCAAGCGCAATTTCAAGCAGGAAGGCAGCTTCATCGCAGGCCGCCGTTTCAGCACCTGGGACTTGGTTCCCGTCCCCCCGGCGATGGCCTACAAGCGCATCTATGCCGAAGTCGTGAAGTCCGGCCTGACGGTGGTCAGCTCCGACAAGGAGATGGGCCTGATCTCCATCGAGCAGAAGAACGGCGGCGTCACCAATACCGGCGCCCAGGTGGACCTGCCCTGGAACGTCATGATCGAAGCCAGCGGCAAGGGATCCAAGGTCAACGTGACCAAGACCACGCCCGGCGGCTACAGCACCAGCCAGGACTTCCAGATCACCTCGATGTGCGCGGTGATCGACGCCGCCCGCCAGTAAGCCCGACCGCCTGCCCGGGCGCCGGGCCGCATGTCCTTGCCGGGCGCGGTCTCGCGGCCGTCGGCGGTGTTGGCCCTCGGGGGGGCGGGGATGGGACAATGGGCGGGCCCGCGAACCGCCGGGCGCCGCCGACCTCCCTCTGCTCCCCATGACGACGCCCAGCCGCCGCGATCTCGCCAACGCCCTCCGTTTCCTCGCCATCGACGCGGTCCAGGCCGCCAACTCCGGCCATCCCGGCATGCCCATGGGCATGGCCGACATCGCCGAAGTGCTCTGGAACGACTACTACCGCCACAACCCGAACAATCCGAAGTGGGCCAATCGCGACCGCTTCGTGCTCTCCAACGGGCATGGCTCGATGCTGCAGTACGGTCTGCTGCACCTCGCCGGCTACGACCTGTCGATCGATGAGCTGAAGAACTTCCGCCAGCTCGGCTCGAAGACTCCGGGCCATCCGGAAAACTTCATCACCGACGGCATCGAAACCACCACCGGCCCGCTGGGCCAGGGCTTCGCCAACGCCGTCGGTTTCGCGCTCGCCGAAAAACTGCAGGCGCAGCGTTTCAACCGTCCCGGCTACGACATCGTCGACCACCGCACCTGGGTGTTCATGGGCGACGGCTGCCTGATGGAAGGCGTCTCGCACGAGGCGGCCTCGCTGGCCGGCACGTGGCGGCTCAACAAACTCGTCGCGTTCTGGGACGATAACAACATCTCGATCGACGGCCAGGTGCAGGGCTGGTTCACCGACGACACGCCGGCACGCTTCGAAGCCTACGGCTGGCATGTGATCCGTGGTGTCGACGGCCATGACGCCAACGCGATCAAGGCCGCGATCGACAGCGCGCTCGCTGCGGACAAGCCGGTGCTCATCTGCTGCCGCACCACGATCGGCTTCGGTTCGCCGGCGAAGGCGGGCAAGGAGTCCTCGCACGGCGCGCCGCTGGGCAAGGACGAAGTGGCCGCCACGCGCGCCGCGCTGGGCTGGGAACACGGTCCGTTCGAGATCACGCAGGCCGTCGCCGACGCATGGTCGGCCAACGAAGCCGGCACGATGAACGAACACGCCTGGGCGAACCTCTTCGACCGCTACGCTGCCGAGCATCCCGAAGCCGCCGCCGAGTTCACCCGCCGCCTCGCGGGCGAACTGCCCTCCGATTTCACCGCGAACGCCGATGCCTACATCGCGAAGCTGCAGGCCGAAGGTCCGGTCGTGGCTTCGCGCAAGGCTTCGCAGATGGCGATCGAAACCTTCGCGCCGCTGCTGCCGGAACTGGTCGGCGGTTCGGCCGATCTGGCGCACTCCAATCTCACGCTGTGGAAAGGCAGCAAGACCGTCGCCGGCAGCGACCCGGACGCCAACTACGTCTACTACGGCGTGCGCGAATTCGCGATGACCGCGATCAGCAATGGTCTGGCGCTGCATGGCGGCTTCCTGCCGTACGACGCCACCTTCCTCGTCTTCAGCGACTACGCGCGCAACGCGGTGCGCATGAGCGCGCTGATGGGCGCGCAGGCGATCCACGTCTACACCCACGATTCGATCGGTCTGGGCGAAGACGGCCCGACCCACCAGCCGGTCGAGCATCTGGCTTCGCTGCGCTACATCCCCGACAACGACGTGTGGCGTCCGTGCGACGCGGTCGAGTCGGCGGTGTGCTGGCGCGCGGCGATCGAGCGCAAGGACGGCCCGTCCTGCCTGGTGTTCTCGCGCCAGAACCTGCCGCACCAGACGCGCAGCGAGTCGCAGGTCGCCGACATCCGTCGCGGCGGCTACGTGCTGAAGGACAGCGTCGGCGCGCCGGAATTCATCCTGATCGCCACGGGTTCGGAAGTGGGCCTGGCGATGGCGGCCGCCGAACAACTCGGCGACGGCGCGCGCGTCGTGTCGATGCCCTCGACCGACGTGTTCGACCGCCAGGATCCGGCGTACCGCGACGCGGTGCTGCCGAAGGCCTGCCGCAAGCGCGTCGCCATCGAAGCTGGCGTGCGCGATTTCTGGCGCAAGTACGTCGGCCTCGACGGCGAAGTGATCGGCATCGACACCTACGGCGCATCGGCGCCGGCCGAGAAGCTGTATCCGCACTTCGGCATCACCGTCGACGCGGTCGTCGCCGCAGCGCGTTCGCTGGGCTGATCCAGCCCGGCGAGCCGTGGCTTCTTCCCAAAGGCGCTGCACACCCGTGGCCGGCTTCGCTGCCGGCCCGGGAACGATGCCTGGCGAGTGAGGCGGTTGTCGTAGACTTTCCGTGGATGCCAGCCCGAATCCGTGTCGCCCTCGTCACCCTCGTTCTTGCCCCGGTCCTTGTCCTGATTCCGGCGCAGGCCGCCCGATCGCAGGCGCGCGCAGGCTGCGACGAGCCTCTGGCGACCCATCTGCCGACCGACCCCGCGCTGTGCCTGCGCCGCGCCGGGGTCGCGCTTGCGCCATCCGCGCGCGATCCTGCCACCCGGGCGCTGTTCGACGGGGCCGAAGCGCACATGGCCGCCGGTCGCTTCGATGCGGCCTTCGAAGCCCTGGCCTGCGCCGAACTCGTGGCCGGCGACGATCCGCTGCTGCACTACGAACTCACGCGCCGGCACGGCATCCTGGAATTCCGCCGCGAGCGCATTCCACAGGCCCTGCGCCGTTTCGAGTGCGCGGCGACGCAGGCGTCAGCGCTCGGCGCGCGCGCGGACGAAGCGCGAGACCTGAAGAACGTCGGTGCCGCACTGCGGCGCCTGGGCGATTTCCAGGGCGCGCTGCGCGTGCTCACCACCAGCCTGGAGATGCAGCGCGCGAATGGCGAGGTCAGCGGCGCGGTCTACAACAACCTGGGCGATGTCTACCGCGAGCTGGAGGATCCTGCGGCCGCGATGCGCTACTACGGCGAAGCGCTGGCGTTCTACCGCGGCAAGGGCGAAGCGACCGAAGCGGCGCACGTGCTCGAGTCGATGGCCGAGCAGGCGCTCGATTCCGGCGATGCGGTACGCGCCGATGACTGGCTGAAGCAGGCGCTGGAGACCTATCGCGCCGGACGCAACCGGATCTACGAACTGCGCGTGCATGACGGCTTGACGCGCGCCGCGCTGGCGCGCGGCGATGTTGCCGATGCGCAGCGCTGGACGGCGTCGGCGCTGGCGATCGCGAGCGAGGGCGGCCTGCCGGTGCCGCCGGCACTGCAGCTGCAGATCGCGCGGACCCAGCATCTGTCCGGCCGGCCCGACGTCGCCGCGAACCGCGCGCGCGATGCCCTGGCGACGATGGCCGAAGGCGACCCCGAACGCGTGCCGCTGCTGGAGGCGCTGGCCGCTGCGCAGAGCGACCTGGGCCGGCACGAGGCGGCCAACGCCAGCCTGCGCCAGGCCCACACCGAAGCGCACGACGTCTGGCGCGCGCAGAGCAACCGCCAGCTCGACTGGCTGCGGATGCGCTTCGAGACCTCCGAGCGCGACCGCACCATCGCGGCGCTCAAGCACCGCAATCGCGTGCGCACCCTGCAGCTGTGGGCGCTGCTGGGGGCGGTGCTGGCCATCGCGCTGGGCGGCTGGTTGCTGCTCGACCGCCGCCGCCAGCGCCAGCGCCTGGAGGCGGAGACGCGGCGGATCCGACTGGAAGAGGAGCTTGCGCGCTACCGCCGCGAGGCCGATGCCCTGGCCGAAGACCGCGAACTGCTGCAGACCCTGCTGGACAGTCGCGAGGATGCGGCCTGCCTGCTCGATGCCGAGGGCCTGGTGCTGGCCGCCAACCGCGCCGCATGCCGCCTGATCGGCGTCGATGCCGAGCACCTGGTCGGCCATCCGATCGTCGCCGTGCTTGATGCCAGCGACGGCGCGGTGCGGGCGTCGGCGCTGGCGTCGCTGGAACTGGCGCTGGAGCGGATGGAGGACAGCGCGGTGCAGTCGCTCGACGTCGTCACCCGCGACGGCGCGCCGCTCACCGCGCGGCTGGCGCAATGGGCGGGCGGCAGCGGCCGGCTGGTGCTCGAACTCGCGCCGAGGGATGCCGGGGCCGCGACGACGTCGGTCGACGTGCCGGCGATGGCTGCGGACGCCGGCCACGCGGTCGACGCTGGCCTGCGCGACGAGGGCATGCGCGACGAGGGCATGCGCGACGAGGGCATGCATGGCGAGGCCATGCGCGATGCCTTCCGCAAGGCGCTGGTGGACGTGATGCTGGCGGCGATCGAGGCCTGGGAAAGCGCGACCGCGACCAATCGCATCGAGCTGGCGGAGAAAAGCCGGATCTGGCGCGTCAACATCGACGACGGGCGTCTGCGCGCACGCGCCATGGAGCGCTATCTGAGCGTCTCGAAACTGCCGCGCAACCCGCGCTGGCGCGACGTGCTGCGCACCGCCTACTACGTGCTGGGGCAGTGTCCGACCCTGCGCGAGGACGCGCGCATCCACCTGCAGGCGCAGGTGGATGCGGTGCTGGCCTACACCCGGCGCGACGCGATGGTGTGATCGCAGGGGCGATCACGCCAAGCGTCGGAGGTCGTGTCAGTCGAGGTATTCGTACGGGCAGGACGCGCACACGCCCTTCGCCCCGTTGGCGATGCGATAGGTGGTGTGGTGGTTGGTGGCGTTGTAGCCGCTGGTGTTGTCGGTCACGTAGGGCATCGGGGTGGGGCCGTTGGCCGTGGACTGCGCGCAGAACATCGCCAGCGCGGCGGTGGCGCGCGTCCATTCGTCGGCCGAGCGCAGGCTGGTCGCGTTGAGCATGTCCAGCTGCAGCTGCAGTTCGAGCTGCAGCTGCACATCGACGATGCCGCACTTGTCGCGCGGGTCGAGTGCGTTGGCTTCCATGCCCTGCAGCATCGTCTCCACCAGGCTGTTGAGCTGGGCACCGGTGAAGTTGAAGCTGGCGGTGACGTTCGGCGGTCTGGTCTGGTCGCCGCACAGCATCTTGATCGGCACGGTGCCGTGGGCCGAAGCCGTCGGGATGCCGCCGAAGGGCAGCGCGAACAGGGCGAGGATGGCGCAGAAGGCCAGGGCGAAGCGATGGCGCATCGGGGTGTTCCAGTACAGAGGTGTGGCGCAGAGCCTAGTGCCGCCCCCGTCGGGCGTCCAACGGTTTCCAGGGGATAAAACGGGAACAAACCGGCGCAATGCATTGATCCGCTTCGGATCCGTGCGGCATCGGCTGCGCCGGGCGAGGACCCTGTGCCCGGTTCGTTCCCGGCCTGGCCCGGCTTCGTCCTTACCGCATCGAGGGGCGCTGCCTACCGTGGTCGAGAGCCGGCGACACGCCGACTCACCCGCGGCGAGGCGGCGTGCATGGCCTCCCCGGACGACCGCCGGCACTGTCCGGTTCACCCCTTGCAACAGGACCTCCCATGAAGATCAAGAAAACCCCGTTCGTGCTCGCCGCCCTGCTGGTGGGCTCGCTGTACGCCGTCTCCGCGCTGGCCATCCCCGACCGCTCGACGGTCATCGACGTCTACTACGACACGACCGGCAACGTGGTCGGTCAGCGCGTGTACGCCGACATGTGCGACAGCGGTGCGCAGGACTGGGGTGTCACCACCACCAAGCGCAAGCGCGTCATCACCACCTGCGTGCCCGAACTGGAGTTCTGACGGCCGGCGGTCGATGCCCCCTTCCGTCCGCAGTCGGCGGCTGGAGGGGGCGTCGGCCGCACGACGTGCCCCTTCGGCCTTGCGAGGTTCCATCCATGACCTCGAAGGGCCTTCGCCGGCACCGCCCGGCTCACCCATCGCAACAGGATCACTCCCGATGAAGCTCAAGAAAGCCACGCTCGCCCTCGGCGCCCTGCTCGCCGGTTCCGTCTATGCCATTTCGGCGATCGCGCTGCCGGTCGGCGGCGACAACGAAATCCTCTACTGGCAGTACTACACCAACGCGTCGATGACCCAGGAAGCCGGCGTGCGCGTGATCTCCAACGGCAGCGCCTGCGACGTGCGGCGCATCGATTACGGTACGACCACGTCCCATCGCCGCCTGGTCCGCGAAGCCTGCCAGTCGATCGAGAACCCGGACTGGTAAGCCGTCGCGCCTCCGGCGGGCGCCCTGCGGCATCGCGGCGGCGCCCGCCGGATCGGAGCTGAGTGGGCCTCCGGCGAGGCGTGCCGGACCATCGGGTACACTCGACCGGGATGAGGCGCAGCCCCCTGTCTTCAAACCTTCTGTTTCCGATGCTGGCATTGCTGTGGACGGCGCTCTTTGCCGTCCCCGGCACCGCGCTTGCCGCGGATGCCGTCGAACTGGGCTGCGGTGAGACGCCTCCGCGATCGCTGCCCGATCCCGTGGCCTGCCAGAGCGCTCTGGGCCTGCCTGTTCCGGCCGATGCCAACGCCGAGCAGCGCGCACAGGCGCTGGTGGAACTGGCGAAGACGCGCCTGCGCGCCGAAGACCAGAGCGCTGCCGACCGGGCGCTCGACTGCGCCGAATCGGTGCTCGCCGGCCGGGCCGACATCGCGTCGCGCTACGCGCTGGTCCGCACCCGCGCCACCCTGGATTACGCCCGCGACCGGATGCCCGAGGCCAAGGCGCACCTCGAATGCGCGCTGTCGCTGGCCACCGCACGCGAGGATCGCGAGGCCATCGCCGGCGACACCAATGCCATCGGCAGCACGCTGCGCCGGCTCGGCAACTATCGCGGCGCGCTGCAGACGCTCACCCGCAGCCTCGACATGCAGCGCGCGCAGGGCAAGGTCGGCGGGGCCGTGTTCAACAACATCGGCGACGTCTACCGCGACCAGGGCGACCACGAGGAAGCGCTGCGCCATTACCGCGAAGCGCGACGGATCTTCATCGAAGCGGGCAACCGCAAGCAGTCGGCGCACGTGCTGGAAAGCATGGCCGTGGTCGAAATGGAGAAGGATCGGCCGCGCGAGGCCGCGCGCTGGCTGGACGAGGCGCTGCGGATCTATCGCGAGATCGGCCCGCGCGATTACGAACTGCGCGCCACCGGGCGCCTGATCCAGGCGTCGCTGGTGCAGGGCGATATCGCAGCTGCCGAGCGCTGGAAGGCGGCGGGGCTGGCGGTGGCGGCCTCGCATGCCGAACCGTTGCCGGCGGTGTTCCAGTGGCAGGTGGCGCGGCTGGACCGGGTCTCCGGCGACCCGTCGGCCGCGCTCGCGCGCCTGCGCGTCGCCCTCGCCGACCTCGGAGAGGAAGACGCCGATCGCATCGAGCTGCTGCAGGAACTGGCCCTGGCGCAGGAGGCCCTGGGCGATCGCGCCGCCGCGCTCGACAGCCTGCGCCGCGCGCACACGCAGGCCGAAGCTGCAGCCAAGGCCAAGTACGCGCTCGAACTGGGCTGGCAGCGCACGCTGTTCGAGACGGCGGAACGCGATCGCACCATCGCCCTGCTCGAGAACGACAAGACCCTGCGCGACGCCGCGCTGCGCCAGCGCACGCTGTGGCTGTGGCTGACGGTGGCGATCGCGGTGGCCTCGATGCTCGGCGGCTGGCTGGTGCTCCAGCGCAGGCGGCAGCGCGAGCGCCTGGTCGAAGCCGCCAGGCTCGCGCGCAAGGAAGAGGCGCTGGCGCGCTACCGGCGCGAGGCCGACGCCCTGGCCGAAGACCGGCAACTGCTGCAGGCGCTGCTCGACAGTCGCGACGACGCGGTTTGCCTGCTCGATGCCGAGGGCGCGGTGCTGGCCGCGAACCGCGCCGCCTGCGTCGCGCTCGACACGTCTCCGGGCGAGCTGGTCGGCGCGCCGCTGTCGGAGCGGCTGCCCGCCGTCGATGGCGATGCGTTGCGCACAGCGCTGGAGCGGATGGAGGACGCGGCGGACCAGCAGCTCGACCTGGCGCTCGCCGATGCCCGCCGCTGGCGCGTGCGACTCAGCCAGTGGCCGCAGGGCGACGGGCTGATCGTGTGCGAACTGTCTCCGCTGGCGCTGGATGCCTCGCCAGCTTCGACCGCCGGAGCTGCGGTGTCATCCCCCAGCGCGCATCCCGTCGAAGCTGCCCCGGAAGATCCGGACGGGCCGTCGCAGACGCACCCGCAGGCGCCGCTCGCCGAAGTGCCGGCAGAGCCGTCGGACGCAGGGCGGCATGCGATCGCGGACGCGGCATCGCGACAGGATCCCCGCCTGCGCGAAGACTTCCGTCGCGCCCTCGTCGAGCTGATGCTTTCGGCCCTCGAAGCCTGGGAGCGCGCCACCGGCACCGGTCGCCTCGAACTGGCCGAGAAGAGCCGCATCTGGCGCGTCGCGGTCGACGACGGCCGCGTCCGTGCGCGTGCGATGGAACGCTACCTCGGCGTCTCGCGCCTGCCGCAGAACCCGCGCTGGCGCGACGTGGTGCGCACCGGCTATTACGTGCTGGAACACTGCGCGATGGACCCCGAGGCGCGGGAGCGCCTGCAGCGCCAGGTCGACGCCGTGCTGGCGTACACGCGGCGCAGCGCGCTGGTCTGACGGCGGTCGCGCAGGCGGCCGGAGGAGTGCCGGCAATGCCGGTTCGCGCTCAGCGCACCCTGACCTGCGTTTCGGGGGGCAGCGGCGTCGCGATGGCGCGACAGACCACGTAATCGCCACTCAGCCCGTGCTTGAACCGGTACTGGTCGTGGTGATCGGCGATGCCGTTGCCGTTCTTGTCGCTGTTGAGATTGAAGGTGGCTGGCGATTTCACGATCGGCATCGGGGCCTGGCTCACCGGAGCCGTCGTCGCGGTGCGCAATGCGCCGCCCAGCGCGTACTCGTGCGCCATCTGGTTCGCCCAGTACCACTCGTCGATGATCCCGCACGTCTTCACGCTGTAGCACTCGCTGCCCAGCACCGCGCCATCGGCCAGGCGGCCGGCGCGATAGTCGACCAACTGCTGCTCGGTGAACGTGAATTGCCCCGTCACCACCGGCAGCGTGCCCGTGGGGCACCACTTCGTCGGCAGGGTGTCGTGGGCGGACGCCGTGGCGGCGACCAGCAGGCAGAACGCGAACGGCAGGGCAGCAGCGCGACGCATGGGGCTCGATCCGGTGGGATGGTGGATCACAGTCTAGAACGCGCCCTGTCGATGGTTCGCGGCGACATGGGGAGAACTCGGGGCGAAATCGGCGCCAAGTGTCTGATTTCCTGTTTTCTGGTCGCTGCGTGGCGCCCGTGCCGATCACGGAAACGCCCCGCCGCTGCCCGTGTCCGTCCCGGGTTCGCTCTGTCCCTGTCCTCCAGCCGCCCCTAGCGTGGCGGTGCATCCCGCGATGCAGAACGGCATTCCGTACGAACCATCAGGCACGAACCTTCAGGACCCAGACCCGCATGAACAAGCTCTTCACCGCGACATCCACCACCTCCGCGCTCGCACTCGCCCTCGCGCTGGCCTGCCCGGTCGGCGCCGCCCGTGCCGAACAGGTCCCGCAGGGCGTCCTGGTGTATTACGGCTCGGCCGATTTCGTCGGCATGTCGGACCCGGGCGTCACCGTCGGCCCGCTCTCCTCGCCGGGCGCCTGCGACGATGCCCTCGATGCCGCCATCGAGAACGCCGTGCAGAACCAGGGCTATGTGGTCGAGAGCGTGAGCCCGTGCACGCCGCGCTGGTCGTTCAAGGGCCGTCTGCCGGCCGTCGACGCCGCACCGTACACCTTCGTGGTGCTGGCCGGATCGCCGGGCGAATCGCTGGAAGTGACGCGCGTGCTGCTGAAGGAAGTGCGCACCGCACGCGATGCCTATCGCGTCGCCGAGTACGAAGCGGTCCTGACCGAGATCCAGCGCGCCGCGATCACCGATCCGCTGCGTAAGCGCGATCGCCCGAAGAAGTGAGGCGCCGGGCGCCCGTGACGGTTCCGCGCGCAAGCGGCGCGGCATCCGGTCACAAGCG
The DNA here is from genome assembly GCA_036404915.1 of Lysobacteraceae bacterium. Lineage (GTDB taxonomy): Bacteria > Pseudomonadota > Gammaproteobacteria > Xanthomonadales > Xanthomonadaceae > Lysobacter_I. Next base: position 100,709 of record DASWYO010000022.1, on the reverse strand, counting down.
TCTTGCCTGGCCGCAGGGAGGCGGCCGGTCTTTTCCCGTCCACAGTCACGAACAGGTCGTCCCATGAAAAGAATGCTTGCCCTGGCGCTCGTCGCCGCCTCCGTCGCGACCGTGCAGGCGACGCTTGCCACGGGCCCGCAATGGACCGCGCTCATCGCCTACGACGACGGCGGCCTCGCGCCACAGATGGTGCCCATCGCTGCCGATTCGGAAGCGGAGTGCCTCGCGGCCCTGTCGTCGTATCGCGGCGCGCTGGTGATCGAACCCTGCCACCCGGAGCAGACCGCTTCGGCGATCACCGATCCGAACGATGCCAACCGCACCTCGAAGACGCCCAAGCCTCACACCGAACCGAGAGATGCCGGGCGCAAGCTGGGCGATGTAGGACATCTCGGCGGCGGCTGACCTCTGGCCGTCGACTGCCTGCGTGGCATGGTCCAACTGCGTGGTCCAAGTGAGTGCTTCAGCGCGTCGATCGCAGCGCCAGCGTCACCAGCTTCGCGTACAGCGCCTCGCCCGCACCCGCGGGCGAGGCATAGCCCATGCGGGCCAGCGCTTCGATATCGTCCGGTGACGTCGCCTTCGGCGCGAACATGGCCCGCGCGATGGTCCTGAGCTTCGCGCCGCGCGTGGCGGTGTTCGCCTTCAGCCAGCCCAGCGCCTTCACCAGGCGCTGCTCCACCGGCGTGAAATCGCTGCCCAGCGGGTAGTCGGGCAGGGTGCCGTCGGCGCGGAACGGCGCCAGTGCGGCGCGCAGGCGTTCCGGCGTGTTGCGCGCCATCGCGCGGGGATCGGGGGCGGCGTTGTCGACTTTGCCGTTGTCGAGCGCGGTGCCCAGCAGCGACGGCTGGAAGCGCGCATCGGCGATCCCGGCCATCGCGCGCACGCAGTCCTCGTCGCAGGCACCGCGCAGATCGGCGATGCCGTACTCGCTGACGTAGAGGTCGCGGAGATGGCGCGGAATGGTGGTGTGCCCGTAGTTCCACAGCACGCTGGAGATCGCCGGCAGCCCCGGTTCCTCGCGCGTCGCGCGCAGCATCAGCACCGAGCGCGCGCTGGGCAGCGCATGCGCCATCGCCACGAAGTTGTACTGCCCGCCGACGCCGGAGACCACCCGGCCATCGGCCAGCGCGTCCGACACCGCCGCGCCCAGCGCGGTGGCCATCATGCAGGTGTTGAAGAAGCGCGACTCGCGGCGCTGCACGCGCTCCAGCGATTCGCGCCCGCCGTAGAGTTCGTTCACTTCGCTGACGCGGCGCATGCCGATGGCGCGTCGCGCATCGTCGTCGAGGTTGCGCAGCCAGTCGTAGAAGTCGTGCGAACCCAGGTAGAAGGCGCCGTGCAGGTATTCGCCCTCGCGGTCGAGCCGCGCGAGATCGGCCTCGCTTGCGCTGCCGTCGCCGGCTTCACTCGCGTAGATGCGCTGCATCAGCGCTTCGTCGTCCACGACCTTGCGCCGGATCACCCCGGCCTGCACGAGTGCGCGGAAGCCTTCGTTGATCATCTCGCTGCAGCCGTACAGGCCGATGTCGAACGGGTCCAGTCCGCCGCTGGCGATCACCGCCGGATGGCGTTCGATCTCCGGGTCCAGCGCCTGCAGCACGCGGCGATAGCGCGCATTGTCGGTGTGGCGCAGCACCAGCGCGTGCGACAGCGCGTCGGCCAGCGCGCCGATGCCGATCTGCAGCGTGCCGCCGTCGCGCACCAGCGCGCTGGCGAAGAAACCGATCGCGTATTCGGCATCCGCCACCGGCTGGCGCGGCAGCGCGAACAGCTTCGGATGCGGCCCCGGCGGCGTCACCACCAGGTCGAAGAAGCTTGCGTCGACCGACGCGCCGTTCTCGATCCACGGCAGTTCCGGATCGACTTCGGCCACCAGCAGCGGGCGCGACAGCCCGCGCGCGACGATGGCATCGATCGCATCGAAGGTGAGGTCGGTGTTCGACGACAGCGAGAAGCGGCTGCCATCGGCATTGGCCGCGACCTTCTGCACCAATACGTTCGCGCCGCGATCGGCGATGGCGCGCGCGACGTGCGTGTAGTTGAGACTGGCGTAGCGGCGCTGCGCCTGGCGCGAGCGCAGCATCGCACCGGACTGCATGTAGAACTCTTCGACTTCGATGTGCGCCGGCAGCGCGTCGCGGCGGATCGCCTGCACATAGGCCAGGCGCGGGAAGTCGTCGCCGAACTGGCGCGACAGGAAGGGCGCCAGGAAACGTCGCTGCAGATCGTTCGCCGGCGTCGGCGGGTCCAGCGACAGCGCGGTGTACAGGTGCAGCGGACGCGAGGGATCGCCTGCCATCCGGGCGTAGAGCGCGTTGAGCAGCCGGTGCGGCTTGCCGATGCCCAGCGGCGCGGCGATGCGCAATGGGCCGTCGATGCTGGCGAGAAGGGTCTCGACGGCGTCGTCGAGGCTGTCGAGGCGGGGTGGGGTGGTGTGCGAGTCCATGCGGCCATCATCGCGGACTTCGCAGGCGGCGTCCTGCGTCCGCTCAAAACCACGTCGAGATGCCGGGCCCGCGCCGTATCGACGCCGGATCGACACCGCGCCGACGGACGGTCTTGACTCGACCGTTTACGGATGTAATCTGATGTTCAATTACACGCGTAAACGTTCTAGGGACGACCATGCAGATCAGCGAAGCCGAATCCGCCGTGATGGAAGTGCTGTGGCAGCGCAGCCCGCAGACCTCCGAGGAGGTGTTCGCGGCGCTGGCCGGGCGTCAGGACTGGCAGGAAGCCACGGTGAAGACCCTGCTCAACCGCCTGCTCAACAAGGGCGCGATCGAAGCGGCGAAGGACGGCCGACGCTACCTGTATTCGCCGATGCTGCGTCGCGAGGACTGGGTGATGGTCGAAAGCGAAAGCCTGCTGGCGCGCCTGTTCGACGGTCGCGTCGCGCCGCTGGTCGCGCACTTCAGCCAGCATCGCAAGCTCAGCGCCGCCGACGTGGCCGAACTGCGCCGCCTGGTCGACAGCCTGGAGGGCGACGATGAACAGCGCTGATCTCTTGCAAGGATTCGGCGATGCGACGCTGGCGATGAGCGTCGCCGTCGTGCTCGCGTTCCTGCTGTCCCGATGGCTGCGTCCGCACTTTGGCGCGGGGGTGGCCTATGCCGCGTGGTGGCTGGTGCCGGCGTCGCTGCTTGCGTTGTTGCTGCCGGCGCCGGTCGTCGAAGTGCCGACCGCCGTGATGCCGGCGACGCTCCCGGCCGCTGCAGCGGCCACGATCGTGACACCGACAGTGCCCTTCGATCCGGCCCCGTGGTTTGCCGCGCTCTGGCTGCTCGGTGCGTTGGCCATGGCGCTGCGCCTGTGGTGGCTGCAGCGCCGCTTCGAACGCGGCCTGGGCAACCTGCGCCCGCTGCGCGACGACCTGTGGCAGGCGCAGGCGAGCCATGGGCTGCCGGCGCTGCTGGGCGTGATGCGCGCGCGCATCGTGCTGCCCGACGATTTCCAGCGGCGTTACGACACCCGCGAACGGCAGTTGATGCTCGCGCACGAACGCACGCATCGCCGTCGCGGCGACCACCTGGCGAACTTCGCCGTGGCCGCGCTGCGCTGCGCGTTCTGGTTCAACCCGCTGGTGCACCTGGCGGCCCGGTTCTTTCGCCACGATCAGGAACTCGCCTGCGACCAGGCGGTGATCGCGGCCCACCCCGATTCGCGACGCGCGTACGGCGAAGCGATGCTCAAGACCCTCATGGCAGATCGGCAGGCGCCGCTGGGCTGTCACTGGGGGTTCTCCCATCCATTGAAGGAGCGAGTCATGCAACTCAAATCCCCGATGCCGCGCCCGTGGGCGCGGCGCATCGGCGCCATCACCGTCGCCCTGCTCGCGCTGGGCACCGGTTTCGCGGTGTGGTCGGCGCAACCGGCGCGTTCGGTGTCGCGTGCCGCCGCAGATCCTGCGGCCGCCGCCAAGGCAGACGAGATCGATGTCTACCACGTCGTTTTCGATATCAAGACCGACGAGCAACCGGCCACGCGCATCGAGGCGGGCGGCCTCTTCGGTTCACCGCTGGACCTCAAATATCGCGACGGACGCGGCAACGAGATCCACGTCGGCGGCCACATCCAGCGCGCGGGTGCAGATCGTTTCGATGTCGCGCTCGAACTGCAGCGCAACGGCCAGATGATGGCCAAGCCGAGGCTGATCGTGGACCGCGACGAGGCAGGTGCGGTGAAGATCGGCGAAGAGGGCGCCGACGGTCGCTTCCAGGGCATCGAACTGTCGATGCGCGTCGATGACCGCGGGACGCCACCGCACATCCTGCGCATGGCGAACGCGGCGACACCTGTTGCCGCAGCCGAGCCTGCAGCAGCGCCCACGCCTGCAGCAGCTCCCACGCCTGCAGCAGCACCGTCGACGCGCGCGCCTGTGGCTGCGCCGGCACCGGTCGCGCCGCCGTCCGCTCCGGCGCCCGTTGCCGCCGGAGCGCCTGCCGAACCCCCGGCGCCGCCCGCGCCGCTGGCTGCGCCTGCCGCCGTCACGCCACGCGCACCGAAGGCATCCGTTGCACCGCCGTCGCCGCCGGATGCCCCGGCGCCTCCGTTGACGGCGCGGCCATCCGAGCCTGCGCAAGCCGCAGCCCGATATGCAGGCCAGGCCGGGCAGGCGCGTGCCGAAGCGGTCGCCGCACATGCGGCTCGCGAGGCCGTGCGCGCGCCGACGGCGCAATGATGTCGGCGTGATGCGAGCGGACGAGCGCCGGCCGGTCGGCGCTCGTCAGCCCAGCAGCAGTTTTCCGGCAGCGATCAACAGCACCACGCCCAGCGCGTGACGCAGGCCGCGCACCGGCAGCCAGCGCAAGCCCAACTGCGTGCCGATCAGTGCGCCGATGGCCACCGCGCCCAGCCACAGCGGCAGCATCGTCGGCAATGCCTGCTGTGATTGCAGCAGGCCCGCCAGTGCGGTCAGCGAATTGATCCACACGAAGGCGACCGACGTGCCGCTGGCTTCTCGCGTCGGCATCCAGTGCGCGAACAGCAGCAGCGGCGTGAGGAAGATCGCGCCGCCGGTGCCGGTCAATCCGGACAGCGTGCCGATCGCGCCGCCGGCGATCAGGCCGGCCGCCCACGGCACGCGGCGTCCCTGCGCATCCACGTCTTCCGCTTCCGCCCGCGATGCGGAACGGAACACGCCGATGGCGGCGACGACCAGCACGCTGCCGAGCAGCGTCGAATACGCGTCCTTCGGCAGCGTCACCTGCGCCGCGAAGAACGCCGCCGGTGCCGAGGCCAGCACGAAGGGCAGGATGTTGCGCCAGCGCACGTGGCCGCCGCGCCAGAAGCGATACAGTCCGATCGCACCGACCAGCAGGTTCAGCGCCAGCGCCGTCGGACGCATCTGCTCCGGCGCGAACCCCAGCAGGGTCATCGCCGCGATGTAGCCGCTGGCGCCGGCATGGCCCACGGATGAATACAGCACCGCGACCAGCAGGAAGAGCGCGGCGGCAAGCAGTTCGGGCGTGAGCATCGCGGGCGCGAGGCCTATTTCAGCGTGTCGTTGAGCAGCGTCGCCAGCGCGCGGCCGGCCTGGCGCAGCTGCGCTTCGGCGACCGGGCGCCAGCGCTGCACGTCATCCTGGCTGATCCTGGCGCGCGGCGGCATGAAGCCTTCGCGGGTCGTCGCCTTGCACGAGGCTTCGGCCCAGGCCACCGCGTCGACGGACGTGCGTGCGCGCGGCACGGGCAGCTTGCGCAGGCGCTTGAGGTACGCGGCTTCGTCGAGCTTCGCGCTGGCCAGCAGTTCGCGATCCCAGAGGCGGTGCAGATTGCTGCCCTTGCCGTCGAGGTTGATCTGGATGTCGTTGCCGCCACGGCCGGCGGCGATGGTGTGCAGCGGCTGGTGGATGTCGCCGACGAAATGCACGAGGAATTTCAGGGCCCGCGTCCGCGCTTCTGCGGGCTGGCGGCGATCGGCGAGGATCGCGCGCTGCCGCTGGATGGCATCGACGATGCACCTGCCGTCCGCGCAATCGCGCGCGGCGTCGTAGCGGCAGTGCTGCTCGGGGATGTTGACGTAATGCCAGCGCGAGGTGGTGCGGCCGAATCCCGGTTCGTCGCGCAGGTCGTCGGCCCAGTTGGCGACGCCGGCAAGCGTGGGGTCGGCCTCGCCGCGCAGCAGCCGCGCGACTTCGGCGCGGGCCTTCGGCGAGAGATCGGATTCGGCGAGGCGTGCGACGAGGCGATGGCCCAGCGCGCCCCAGGCATGGGCGGGTGACGGGAGCGCTGCGCACAGCGCCAGGAGGAAGGCGGCGAAAAAGGAACGGGTCATGCCGGCAGGGTAACCGACATGACCCGCGAGGCGCATGACGACAGGAGCGAAGTGTCGTCAGTGCGCGTGCTGGTGCATCAGAACTTGAAGACGTAGGCGACGCCATAGACCAGCGGGTCGATCTCGACCGTGCCGACGTCCACGCCGTTGATCTTCGCGTCGGTGTCGATGTCCATCCAGCGTGCGTCGACGCGGATCGAGCCCTTCTCGCCGACTTCGAAGTCGATGCCGACGTGCGCGGCCAGGCCGATGGAATCGTCCAGCTCAAGGTCGGCGCCGGTGAGGATGCCGGTGGTCTCGGTGCTGAAGAATCGGGTGTAGTTGACGCCGGCGCCGATGAAGGGCTTCACCGTGCCCTGGCCGAAGTGGTACTGCAGCGACACGGTCGGCGGCAGGTGCTTGGTCGAGCCGACGCGGCCGACGCCCTTGACGTTGATGTCGTGCTCGAACGGCCAGGCGGCCAGCACTTCGATGCCGAGGTTGTCGCGGACGAAGTATTCGGCGGTGATGGTCGGACGGACGTTGCTGTCGACTTCGATCGGCACGGTGCCGCCGGCGAGCTTGCCGTTGTCGCTCTTGGGGTTGACCTGGTGGGCACCGACGCCGATGGTCCATTCGCCGGCCTGCTGGGCGAAGGCGGGGGCGGCGAGGCCGCAGAGGGCGATGGCGAGGGCGAGCGGTGCGGTACGACGGAACATGGAAAGGCCTCCTGGGCGTGAACTGTGGTCTGGACTGGTGTCGTTGGACGGGTGTCGCTGGACTTGGGACCAGTGTGAACTGCGCGCTTCCGGCGCCGTTTGAGGATGATCAATTTCTTAACAATTTGCATCCTCCCCGGTACGGTCCGGGGCTGTCCGCCGTCACAACCCGGGGAATTCCCGATCCCGATCAAGCCCCTGCGCCGCCCGGGCGGTGCCCGAGCAGGGCCGGGAGCCGGCGGGCCCCGGCCGCTTCCGCTAAAATGCCGGGCTTTCCCGCCCTCACCCTGCTCAGGAGCAACCCGCCCATGGCGATCAAGGTTGGTATCAACGGCTTCGGCCGCATCGGCCGCAACGTGCTGCGTTCCGCTGTCCAGAACTTCGGCGACGAGATCGAGATCGTGGCGATCAACGATCTGCTGGAGCCCGACTACCTGGCCTACATGCTCCGCTACGACTCCGTGCACGGCCGCTTCAAGGGCGAGGTCTCGGTCGACGGCAACACCCTGGTCGTCAACGGCAAGCGCATCCGCCTGACCCAGGAGCGCGATCCGGCCAAACTGAAGTGGGACGAGGTCGGCGCCGACATCGTCATCGAATCCACCGGCCTGTTCCTCGACAAGGCCACCGCCGAGAAGCACCTCGCCGCCGGCGCGAAGAAGGTCATCCTCTCGGCCCCGTCGAAGGACGACACGCCGATGTTCGTCCGCGGCGTGAACTGCGCCAGCTACGCCGGCGAAGCCATCATCTCCAACGCCTCGTGCACCACCAACTGTCTCGCGCCGATCGCCAAGGTGCTGAACGACAAGTGGGGCATCAAGCGCGGCCTGATGACCACCGTGCACGCCGCCACCGCCACGCAGAAGACCGTCGACGGCCCGTCCAACAAGGACTGGCGCGGCGGTCGCGGCATCCTCGAGAACATCATCCCCTCCAGCACCGGCGCCGCGAAGGCCGTCGGCGTGGTGCTGCCGCAGCTCAAGGGCAAGCTCACCGGCATGGCGTTCCGCGTGCCGACCTCCGACGTCTCGGTGGTCGACCTCACCGTCGAACTCGACAACCCCGCCACCTACGCCGAGATCTGCGCCGAAATGAAGGCCCAGTCCGAAGGCGCGCTCAAGGGCGTGCTCGGCTACACCGAAGACAAGGTCGTCGCCACCGACTTCCGCGGCGACACCCGCACCTCCATCTTCGACGCCGAAGCCGGCATCGCCCTCGACGGCACCTTCGTCAAGATCGTCTCGTGGTACGACAACGAATGGGGCTACTCCACCAAGTGCCTCGAAATGGTCAAGGTCGTCGCCGGGAAGTAAGCCCCGCCACCAGCCGGACCTCCACGAAAGCGCCTTCGGGCGCTTTCGTGCGTTTGGGGAAGCCGGCTTGCCCCGCCATGGGCGCCGATGCTTCACTGGCCGCCAGCTGCATGGCATCGCTTCCCGGAGTCGACATGACGCGCATCCGTCCCCTGCATGTCCTGGCGTGTACGCTTCTGCTCGGCCTCATCGTTGCAGCAATCGTGTTCGTCCCGCTGCTGCTTCCCGTGTGGCGCGCACACGCATACGAACATCGCGCACGCCCGCCCGAACTCCAGCGCATCATCGAAGAGGGAATGCATGGGGACGAAGCCCGTGCGCTGGCGGCGCGCCGCGATGTGTTCCCCTACGACAGCATTTCACTGGACAGCGGCGCATGCCTCGGACCATGCCCCGTCTACGTGCTGACGCTGCATCGCGATGGTCGTGCGCACCTGGTGACGAACGATGTGTGGACGAAGCAGCCCGGACGTCGCACGTATGTCGGCCGCATCTCCCCGATCGACTACGCCCGCGTCACCCAGATGGTGTTTCTGGCCAGGGCCGCCGCCAGGGAGTCGAGCTACGCCGGCAACTGGACCGATCACGCGGAAATGGTCGTGCGGGCCAACGGACCCGGCGTGGACTGGAAAGTCTCCGACTACGGCGGCGTGTCGCCACCGGAAGTCTGGTCGCTGATCCTCGTTCTCTCGTCTTTTCGCGAGGGTATCGAGTGGCAGGAGGAATCGGCCGCTCCTCGCTGACGGTTCGTCGCAATGGGGTTTGTGGTGGCGTGCGAGCTGGGGGCATGCAACTGCGCGCAGGCCTGCCCGGTACGTCATCCCTGCGGAAGCAGGGACCCAGGTTGCAGGTATGAGGTGTTTGCGGGGTGGGGGAGACCTGTTGGGTCTGACAGGTTGTGTTGGGGTGGTGTTATGCGGTGTGGTTGCTGTGTAAGAAATGATCGGCCGATCACTGGGAATCTTCGGGTCAGCATATCTATTTGATTTTGTTGAATGAGCGTCGCCTGCGCGCTCTTCTGGCGCTGCCTTTGCGCTTGCTATGCGGCAAAGTGTTATGCGTCAATTGGGTGTCTAAACAGAGTTAGACATGGGAGGGAAGTAATGGCGACGATTACAGACTTTGAAGCATGGCTAGAACAAGCAGACCCAGAAGGGCATGAAGAGGTGTATGCCTTGTATCAGGCGGTCTACGGAGCAGAGGACTACGGGTTCTATGAGTGCAAAGTGTCAGCAGATGGAACCAAGTGGTTCATCAAGTCGGGACATGTCGAGGACACCCTGATGCTTGCTTCAGAGAAAGCCAGATCCGCATTTCTCTCACTTATCGAGAACAAGTACACAGAGGGCGACATGGACATAGAGTCATGGTACGGCTACCGGCGCGCCATGGCTAAAGACGACTAGCTCATGTTTAACAATTCATTCAAGTCGACGCCGCTTCGCGGCGCGGCTTAATTCAAGCGATAGCCTTCACGTATGCAGATTCGCGCGAGCCTTCTCGAGCAGCTTGTCTCTGTTTGTGAGTCGATCGAGCGAGGTAGCTCAACTGCGCTCCCATCTAGCGTGCGCGCCCATTACGCAGCAGTCTATTTCTCTAAGGCTGCATTGCACGGTCGATCGATTTGCTCGCTCCTCGCCGAGATCAAAGCACGACGCTACGCAGATGTTGCTGGAATCAGCGCACTCGCACGCACTCTAATAGAAACACACAATGTTTTTCTCTACCTATCCGAAAGCGGAATCGGCAAGGATGAGCTTGAGTTTCGCACACTACTCGCCGAACTGAATCAGACGGTGGACTTGATCAGAATCTCGGAAGCACTGAGGTGGGATGACAATGAAGCACTGTTTTGGCAAGAATCAACGAGAGACCAGGTTCGCAATCAGCTCCAGGCTAATGCGAAGTTCAAGGTGCTCGGTGAGAAGGAGCAAGCACATCTGCTGCGCGGCAAATCGCCCTATTTGAGATCTCGCTGTAAGAGTCAAGGTCCGGTCCCCGTAGAGATCGAGTCCGCAGCTTACAATCTCTTCTCGCACAACGTCCACGCCTACGGTCTGTCTTCATCCTACACCGCCTCAGCAACCCCAGCTGGGTACGTCAATACCCTCTTCATGGCCGTTGAAATCTCGTGCATCTACCTTGCAAACCTTATATTGCGATATAAGGCAGTAAGACCTCGCGCAGTGCCCGCGTTATCCGAAAGCGATGTTTTAGTAATTCGCGAAACGCTCTCGCTGACACATCTCACACACTGGCAGCAGAGCTAGCGGGTGGTGCAGCGTGAAGGCTAACAATTCGTTCAAACTGACTCTGCATCGTGGCGCTGGTCACGAGCCTGCGCTACGCTGGCACGCGTCCGTCGCCCCGCTGCGGGGCGGCTTAAATCACGCGTTAGGGAGGTCTAAATGAGGAGTGTCGAGCTCGCAGAGATAAAGAAGCGTGCAACGATTATCTCCGCAGTTACTGTTGAATCATTGCAAGAAAACCTGAAAGCATTGCATGGACGCAATGCTGAAAAAGGATCTCTTCGCTCTGGTGGTACCGTCAAGGAGTCTGCGTCGATCGCCCGGAGAGAGATAAAGAGCTACTTCAATCAGCTAGAGCATTTTGTTCGCTCTCGTCCAGCCGGGCAGCCCGGCTTTGACGCTGAAATCATTGATGCTGTCGCAGATAGCACTAGACTGCTAATTTCCTCAATCAATGAAGGCTTGGCCAATACGGCCACTCTTGTCGGTAATCCTGATCTTGTCCGTGCTATCGAGCACGAGGTGTCTGGCGAGCTATCCACATCTCAAGAGACTTTTCGTTCCAATATTCGTGCATATTGGGCCAGCCGATCCTCTGTGAGTTCACTATCAGGCATAGACAAGATTCTCATTGGCATAGAGGTTTTCTGTCTTGCTGCTGCTTGTGTCACGATCGGTATGTGGATAAAAGATCCGCAGGGTCCTTATGAGCCGTACTTGGCTCTTTTCGGGGTTGGCGGTACTTTGATCGAGATATATAGGCGGGTTGCCAATCGGCAGGTGCCCTAACAATTCGCGTATGGACTCCCCACGCAAAGACTGTAAGGCGTATTGGTAGGGCGGTACCCGCGAAACGGATTCCGCCGTGAAGTTGACGCGAGGCTTATGACGGGTTTTCAATGGCGAAGCTGGTCATCGCCTTCGGCGGTTCAGCCTTGCAAAAGGAAAAAACCTGCGCGGACAGTGTGTCGTGAGGTGTTCCCCGTTGTCGTCACATCCTCGTACCGTGCTCGGCGCGTCAAGGTCGAGGCGAGTTGCTGCGCAAACCTTGACGCGCCTGCGCGCGATGCGGCTCTGAATCGCCAACGGCGCCCACTCCGGGTGTCGGGCGAAACGGAGTGCCGTCATGTCCCAGCCCAAGAAGTTCCAGTCGTCCAACGTACTGCTCGTCGAAGTCCCGCCCCAGTTCATCGCCCTGTGCGAAGCCAGCGGCGCCAGCCCGCAAGCCGCACTGCGCGGCATGGCCGCTATGGTCTGCGGCCTGCAGTACGACGAAGACAACCAGCTGGTGCCGATGGACGCCGCCGCCGCGTGATACATCACCGGGCACGGGTCATTCCCGCGCCCGGTTTTCACCATGGGGTGTGCCTCGGCGCACCGCTTTGCTCGCGGCGGTACGAAAAGCCGGTGCGGCCAGCCGCACCCTATGCAAACCATGATGCGCCCGTGTGCGATCCGGGCTGTATTCGCCAACGGATCGCCATGAGGTAGCATTCGTTTTAGCGGACTTCAATGGGAGGAAGTCCATTTAAGGATTCAGGCTGACGCCGCACTGCGGTCAGGTTTGACTGGGGTATTGGGCATTTTTTTGGAATGATTCTGTGAATCCACCCGAACCACATGTGGCGTGTCGTGAAGTCATTCTCGAATTGACTAACGGCGAATCGCTTTTTGGTGCGAGAGGCCAACGGTTGCTTTCCTTGGCCAAGGAGCGTCATGGGTTGTGCAATAGCAACTCGGGATCAGGGATCGTGTACCCGGAAGATCTGGACGAATACCAGATTGAAGTAGAAGGTGCGCACATACCGTATGGCTGGCTTAGTGTTTTTGTATACACCCATGCGATTCCGCCAGGATACGAACTGTTCGTGCCCGAGTATGTGTACCTGAAAAATTTGGCATCTGCCTTGTTGGAGGCTGGTTGCACAAGCGAGGCCAAAGAGGCTCATATGCTTGCCGAAATGGCCTGTGCGCAGTTCGAGGCCATGAACCCATCGAGTGCATAAGCGAAGCGTCATGCTTTAGTCGTAGGGCGGGCTCAAGTCCGCCGGATCGAAATCGATATCTGGAAGAAGAGAAGCTTCGTCGGTGGCTGTTTGCGACACGCCGAGCAGCGTGATGGCGGACTTGAGAGCGGCGTGCAAGGGCTGGAATGAAGTCTTGTTGCTCAGGGAAATCAAAACGGATGGCATGCAATGATTGAACATGGGTTGCCAATAGCTGATTACTTCGCCGCTGTAGCCACTGGCGACTACTCGGCGCGCGCCTCTCTCGAGCTCAATCTTCTCGATGAAGCGTCATCGAAATCCCTCACGGAGCAGTTCGGATTTCATCCGGTTGTTTCTTACCTCGATGGCCTCGTTCTTGACGATTGCGAAACCAGCAATCATCACATCCTCGTGAGGCGTCATCCGCTTCGCGGACAGATTCTGTACCTGGCTCACGACGGGGAGTCCAGGGTTGTGTATGAGAACCTTGCTGCCATGCTCGCGGCCGCTGATCGAGCAAGGTTGTGCGGAATTGCGCTTTCCGAAACGCACCCGGAGATTTCACCCCGGGCCGATGACCAGGACGCGCTCTCGAACATGATTCGTGAGTTTCTCGCCGATGAAGAGATCGAACTCGTCCTCATGCTCGTGCCGTCGATGAGCTTGAAGGATGAGAAACTCTTGTCGGAGCTCGCGAGCCATGACGACTTTTATGTTGTCGAGGCTCTCGCGGGCCTGATCGCGAAGCGACCCTCCGAGGATCTTCGTGAGATCGCGCAGCGATGCGCCGCGCACCCTCATCCTCAAGCGGCGGGCGCGGGTCTGAAGGCGGTTCGGGCCTTTTCGCGAGGACGTTGAGAGTGAATGCAATGAGCGCCCAAGCGCCGCAGGGCGGGCTCATGCCCGGCGCAACGAAGTCGCGGCCTGCAGAAGTGATACGTCTCCGAGATGCGCATTCGACTGCTTGCGCAATGCCCCGTGCTGCAATGGCGGGCTTGAGCCTGCCCTGCAACTGCTGCCTTGATGAATATGGATGCCGTGTTTTGCAATGCGAATCGCCACGGTAGTAGCATCCGTGGCGACGGACTCTGGTGGGTGGGAGTTCATTTCAGCATTCAAGCCAATGCATTGCGGCGTGGCTCAAGTCAAGCGCTGGACGGAAAACGAGAGGTGGCAGGTGGATTGGGCAAAATGGAGCAAGGATTCCGTCTCGTTGATGCAGTCTCGTAACGAGCAATGGCTGCGCGCCTTCCGTCTAGCTGATGTGCCGTACGACTGGAATCTTGACGACGGCACGTTGCGCTTCGTGCAATCGGTTCGCGTGGTCCTTGCCGATATTTGCGTCGTCGGTACGGTGTCAGCCTATGAGGGTAGCTTTCTGTGGGGCTGGGCCAACGACTCGCTTCCAGTCGCTGTCACCAACGGTCTTCTCCCGGTTCGTCGTTTCGGCGAGGAACACGGCCTGGAATTCCTCATGACCGCCGAGATCGCCGGTGGGCGTGAGGAGGGTCTGGAGTGTGCTGCAATCGCCGGCCGCATCCAGAACGCGGAAGGTGTCTTCGTCGACACCTGCGGGGACGTTACGATGTTCTTCACGCTTTCTGGGTTTCGAGAAGGCCATAAGGCGTAATGGCAGCGCGGAACCCGCGAGGCGGTTTCCGCCTTGTAGTTGATGCCGGACGTCTGGCTTGGTTTGGCAAGGTCGGCGACTTTCTTCCCTTCATCCGCGTCGTGAACGACGCATCATCCACGACTGATCATTCCATGAACGCAATCCGCGACATCGCCACTTCCGACTTCGATGCCGTCATCGCGCTCAACGATGCGGAAGTGCAGCAGACGAGCCCAATGGATGCCGCGCGGCTGCGATTGCTGTTCGACATGGCGGCGTATCGCAAGGTGGGGAGGGTGGACGGCGAGGTCGCGGCCTTCCTGATCGCCCTGCGCGACGGTGCGCCGTACCAGAACGACAACTACGACTGGTTCGCGTCGCGCTTTCCGCGGTTCATCTACGTGGACCGGATCGTCGTTGGCGCGCGCTTCGCGGGTCGCGGTATCGGCCGCATGCTGTACGAAGACCTGTTCGCATTCGCGCGGACCAGCGGCGTGCAGACCATCACCTGCGAGTACAACATCGATCCGCCGAATCCCGCGTCGCGCGCCTTCCACGACCGGTTCGGCTTCCGTGAACTGGGCAGGCAGCGAGTGGCCGACGGTACCAAGCTGGTGTCGCTGCAGGCGGCAGAGATCTGAAGCGGTTGCCCTGATGGGCGCTGATGCCCGGGCATTGATGGCGCGACGCCTGACAAATCGTCAACCCCCACCCCGGCGGGACTGACGCTTTCCCGATTCAGCGCTTGAGGGGCTGCCCCGAGACTGTCGGCCACGGGCGATGTCGCCCGCAGCCACCGGGGAACCCCATGCAGCACTGGATCGACACGCAGGACGGGAAGACGCAGCTGATCGTCGTCACCGACGAAGCCGTCTACGCCGACAAGATGACGAAGGAGGCCGCCGCGCAGGCGGTGGATGCGCTCGAATCCGGCCGCTCGCCGGCGATGGTGTTCGGCAAGGACGCCAAGCACGTCGCGTTCCGCGCGATGACCCGCGTGCAGTACAACGAGCACGAGACCGACATCGAGTTCCACCATCGCGACGGCAAGGACGACAGCGTGGTGTCGGTCTTCATCGAGACGCCCGGCCTGCGCGAGCGCATCTACACGCATCTGCGCGAGCGCCTGGCCGACCAGTTCGCCGCGCACGAAAGCCACTTCAGCCGCTGGCGCGCGGCGTTCGCCTCGCTGACGGCCTTGACGATCTTCACCCTCGGCACGCTGATGGCGCGCAGCGCTGCCATCGCCGTGCGCGCGGCCGGCGAGATCGAGTACGAAGGTCGCCGGCAGGGCACTAAGAAGTTGCTCGTCGGCGTGCTCGACCTGCTCGGCCCGACCGGTGTCAGCGTGATCGGCGGCATCCTGGTGCTGCTGGCCGGGCTGGTGCTGTACAGCCGGCTCAAGGAACCGCAGCGCCTGCACATCCTGCAGTCCACGCCCTATGCGCCGCCGAGCCCCGTCGTCCTCGGACTGAAGTACGCCGGCCTGTGCGTGGTCTGGCTGCTCGCGCTGCGGATCATCCTCTGACCCGGGGCGGGGCGATGCCTGCACGGGTTGACACCGCCGGCACGGGCGCTAGCGTGGACGGCTGTCCAGTCGTCCACGCCGGCATGCCCAGCCCGTCCAACCAGCGCTTCTCGCAACTCCTGTCCGCCCACATGCGCCGCATCCGTGCAAGCGCCGGCTCGGTCGCCACCGAGATCGGCATGAGCCGCGAATCGGTCAACAACTGGCGCAACGGCGACGCCATGCCCAGCGGCAAGCATCGCGACCGCGTCGTCGCCTGCGCGGCCTACCTGCGCCTGACCGAAGCCGAGACCAACGCGCTGCTCGACGCTGCCGGTTTCGAGCCCGAATACCCCGCGCAGCAGGCCGTGGCCGAAGGCCCGTTCGCCGCGACGGTGCGCGACGTGTTCGAGCGCATGGATCGGCTGATGCCGTATCCGATCCTGATGCTGCTCAGTCAGGCGCACTGGGGCCAGCCGCCGTTCCGCGATGCCTTCATCGCCGAGGCCGCACGTCGCTTCGGCGCGTCATCGGTGCTGCACCTGCAGCCGCCCTACAGCCTTGCCGTCGAGCCGGCCGAATACTTCCGCGCCATCGGCGAGCAGTGCGGCCTGGTCGATGTCGATTCCGACCACGCCTTCGAAGCCGCGCTGCGCCGTCGCCTCGCCGAGGGCGAGCGCGTGTTCTGCCTCGTCAGCCGCTTCGAGCAGGGCGACCCCGCGCTGCGCGAAACCCTGGCCGGCGTGCTGCGCAGCCTCAGCGAAACCCACAGCGGTCGCCTGCACCTGCTCCTCTGCGGCGGTGAAGCGCTGGCCGACCTGAAATACCAGGGCGGCGAGCTGTCGCTGCTCAATATCGCCGATGTACAGATCTGGCCGGAGATGGACGCGGCCACGCTGCGCGCACTGCTGCGCCACGACGGCGGCGATGCCATCGACGACGCCACGGCATCGCGCCTGCTGCAGTTGAGCGGCGGTCATCCCGCGCTGCTCGACGCCGCGCATCGCCTGCTGCGCAGCGAGCCAGGCATCGACGATGCCACGGCGACCGCGCGTCTCGCCGAACACCCGCTGCTGTGGCAGGCGCTGCTGCCGCTGGTCGAGCGTGACGACGACCGCACGCGCCTGCAGTCGCTGCTCGACACGGAGCGTCTCGGTCGCGCGCGGCCGTACCTGATCGATCCGTTGCTGCGTCGCCTGTACTGGTCGAACCTGCTCGCGCCGCGTGACGAGGCCGACGGCCGCTGGCTGGCCTGGCGCTGCGAGGCCGTGCGCGCCGCCGCGCGCACTGTGCTGGTGGACGTGTGACCTCGCTGCTGGCCCGGCAGTGGCGCGCGCTCGGCTGGCCGCGATTGCTGCTGGTGGCGCTGGCCGCGTTGTTCATCGGCAGCGCAGTGGTCGCGCCGCAGTGGAACCCGGTGACGCGCGTGTTGTTCCGTTTCGATCCCACCCTGCTGGCTGCCGTGGGGCAGGGCTGGAACGAAACCGCCTATGCGAAGACCGTGCTCAGCGGCATGCTGGCCGATGAAGACGGCTGGCCTTCCTCGCTGCCGCAGGATGAGATGCTGGCCGGCGAGGGCTACTTCAGCTTCGACGTGTCCGAGCCGTGGACCTTGAAGGTCATGACCTCCGAGGCCTTTCCCGCGCGCTCCGGCATCCAGGGCGAAGTCATCCGCTATCGCTATGACCCGCGCACGCGGCGTTGGGACTGCGACGCGCGCGCCAGCGTGATGCCGACACGCCTGCTGCCCGTGAACTGCCAGCGGCCTGCTAGCTGGGGGCTCGCAGCCTGGTTGCTGGGCCTGCTGTCCATGCTGTTGCTGGCGGTGATCGCCATGGCCGCGTGGCTGTTCCACCGCAACCCGATGCTGATGCCGCTGCAGCGCGACCCTGCGCGCCTGCTCGACATGCCGCTTGATGATCTGCCTGCGCTCGACCGGGCGCTTGGCTGGCTGCGCCAGCGCGATGCGCTGCTGCGCGCGGCGAGTGTCGAATCTGATGCGTGGCGACAGGCGCTGGGCTTCGATCGTGCATCGCCGGTGCAGAAGGCCGAGATCCTCGCGCTCGCGATCGGCGCGCAGTCGCGTCGCAACACTGACTGGGCACTGCCCGGTGACCTGTTCGAATGGCGCATGCCCGACGAGCTGCCGGTCAACCTCGCGCGCTGCCTGCTGTACGTGCCCGATCCCGCGCGCACGCCGGCCGAAATCGTGCGCGCGCTGCGTGAACTGCGCACCGGCCAGGACGTGCTGCTGGTGCTCAGTCCGTCCATCGATGCCGATCGACACCTCATGCCCGCCTGCCGCGATCCGGCGAATCTCCTCGTCGCGCTGGATCGTCGCGCGCAGACGCGCTGGCTGCTCGCCGCCGAGCCGGTCGACGCGCTGGTGCGCGCGATGGCGCGACAACTTCAGGTCACGCGCATTTCGCCGTACCAGACGCGCGGCGGCGTCTCGCGGCCCTCGTCGTTCTTCGGTCGCGCGCAGCTGCTCGCGCAGGTGGTGAACCGCGAGCCCGGCAACTACGTTCTGGTCGGCGGTCGCCAGCTCGGCAAGACCAGCCTGATGAAGGCGATCCAGCGCCAGTTCGAAGCGCATCCGCGCGTGCGCTGCCTCTATCTCGCGCTGCGCGACCATCGCCTCGCGCCTCGCGTCGCCAGCGAAGCGGGGCTCGGCCCCGACACCGACCTCGATGTCGCGCTGTCCGCGCTCGCCGCGCAGTCCGACGGCCGCGCATTGCTGTTGCTGATCGACGAGGCTGACCTGTTCCTGCGCCACGACGCCGCGCACCAGTACCCCGAACTCGCGCGCCTGCGCGCGCTCAGCGAGGAAGGCCGCTGCCACTTCATGCTCGCCGGCTTCTGGGACGTGTACCAGGCCGCCACGCAGGACTACCAGTCGCCGCTGCGCAACTTCGGCGAAGTCATCACGATCGGTGGGCTCGAAACCGCAGCATGCCGCGCGCTCGCCACCCAGCCGCTGGAACGCCTCGGCATCGCCTTCCAGACGCCCGCGCTGGTCGACGCCGTGGTCGAAGCCAGTGGCGAACGCGCCAACCTCGTCGCCATCCTCTGCCAGGAATGCCTGCAGGTCCTGCCGCCCGGCACCGCCCGCATCCGCCACGAACACGTGCAGGCCGCGCTCGCTTCGCAGGCTGCGCAGGACGCGCTCGCCGGCTGGGCGCGCCTCACCCAGGACGACGCCGCCTCGCGCCTCGACCGCATCATCGTCTACCGCATCGCCAGCACTGGCGCGCAGCGCGTCGCCGACCTCCTCGAACTGCTCGACGCCCACGGCGCCCGCATCGACATCGAAACCCTCCGCCAATCCCTCGCCCGCCTCCGCCTCGCCTGGGTCCTCCGCCAGGACGGCGACCGCTACCGCTTCGCCGTGCCCCTGTTTGAACGACAGTTCGATCCCGCGGAGCTGGGGTTTTTTCTGGAGAGGGAGTTGAGGGGGGTGGTGGGGTGAGGGGGTGTGATGCGCGATCTGTGCGGATACGCAGATTGCGCGGAGAGTTCTCCGCCACGTCATCCCTGCGGAAGCAGGGACCTAACTTGCAGGCGTGAAAGCGTTCGCAGGGCGGAACCGCTGAAGGCGATTTCGCTAGTGATGCGAGGCAGGAAACCTGTTGGATCTGACAGGTTGTGCGAAGAGCGGTTGGTCGGTGTCATGCGGTCTGGTTGCCGTGTAAGAAAGCCTTTAAGGGGTGCGACGAACATGCGCGCATGGCTATCCATTTGATTCTGTTGGATGCGCGTCGCTCATTCGTCTTTTGGGTGCCGTCTGCATGCTTGCTATGCGGCACAGTGTTATGCGTCAATTTGACGACTAAACAGAGTTATGCCTAAAGGGGAATTCGTTGGCCGCCAAGATAGAACCTACAGAGAAAATTTCGAGCCTTCTGTCAAAAAAAGTAAACATCCATGGGGATGTAGTTACTCATGTTCTGGCATCGCAGAATGAGTTCGTTATTTACGAAATAGATACTCCGGAAATAAATAACAGACTAAAAGTAATGATTGATGGGCACACGGATGAATCCGAGAAACAAATCATCCAGCGCTTTGACAAAGTAAAGCAAGAGTACGTTAAGGCTAAAGGGCTTCTGTACAGATCACCTAACATTGGAATGATGAAGAATCGGGTGGCTCATTCTCTTGCGACATGCTTGGGCTGCGAAGATCCGGGGTTCGATGGTGTTGCTCTCTTTCGTTCGCTGTGTATCGATCTTGAAAAAGAGCAAAAAAGGACGATTAACAACAGGTTTTTATATCTACTTCCATCTCTCATAGCTATAGTTTTAGCGACAATTGCCGCTTACGTCTTCCATTCGGAAAGGGTCGATAATTCTGCGCACTGGCAGATAGCTTCTTCTTTTTTGGCCGCCTCTCTCGGGACTAGCGCCAGCATGCTGACTGGCGTCAAGAAGCTTCACTTTGAGGAGTTTCCGCTCTCGAGGTTCTATGCCATGTTCGGGGTCGAAAGGGTGTTCTTTGGCTTGGTGGTTGGAGCGATTGCATACATTGCAATTAAATCAGGGCTTATTACATCATCAATTCTGCAGGGATCAGATTGGGCCGTACTTATGGTTCTTGTTGCCGCAGGATTCTCAGAGCATTTTGCGCCAAGCATAATTAGCAAGGTTGAGGCATAATAATTCACCTAAGGACTCCTCTCGCAAGCACCGCTCGCCGGCTGTTTGAACGATCGTGATCATCGGCAAGGCGGAACGATTGCATTCGCCTATGCGGCTTTTCGACGGGCGCGCAGCGCCCGAGCCATCATGAAAATCGCGAAGCGGTGCTTGGCGTTCAAGCGAACTCGAAGGTCAGAATTGTTATCGGCGTTGCCCGCTTCGGGGCCGTGCCCGATGCCATGATCGTGATCGTTCTGCAGCTTGTGAAGGGTCTTGCGTTGGACGATTGTGCAGGGAGGCAAATCAGCGTCCCGCAGGCGCCGCGCTGACGTGATCGCCATCGAATGGTTTGCCATCGCGGGTCATTGCCCACAGCCGCCGTGCGAGCTTGTTCGCCAGCGCCACTGCGGCCCTGTTGTGGCCGTGTCGCTCCGCGACCTCCAGCGCCCAGGCCTGGAGCCGACCCCATGCCTGTCCGCGCTTGCGTCGCAGCCAGGTGGCAGGCGAACCGCGTGTCCCTGAACCTGAAACACCTGTGCCCAATGGTGTGCACTGCCGCAGACCGCCATGACCACCCGCAGCGGAAGCCGGTTGGCCAGGCAGCAGGTAAATGCATTGCGTGACAACCGCCTGTGCTCGATGACTCGAGCATGAGAATCAGCGAATGCCTGCTCTGAGACATCCTTTGTAGGATCGATCGCCACGGGTGTAGCATCCATGGCGGCGGGCTCCGGTGTGTGAGAGTCCCTTTTAGCATCCGAGCCGGCGCCGCTTCGCGGTGCGGCTTAACTCGAACGTCAGGTGCACTAATGATTGAAGTCGAACACCGGAAGATGTTCAGATCCAACGGTCTTCTTGACGACTTCGTGCTGTACGGGAGACCTTCTGACTATGTTGCGCTTGCATCAAGCGTTCGGTCGGTCATTGACAGTGGCAAGCCGGAGATTTTTCAAACCTCATCCCACATCACCATCAGGATCGAAGTCGAGGAAGACCTGCAGGAGCTTTTCACTTCGCTTCAGAATTCCGACAATTTCTATGCATCAATGGACGATTGGGAGCGGAGGGATATCCTCACAGTGGCAGGCGGAAACGAAGTCTTGGAAGCACTGGATGGCTTTCTCCAGGAACTAAGCGCGCGAGGTGAGGGGTACAGTTACCTCTCCGAGTACTCGGAGCAGTTCGCATACGCCGCAGAGTCGCCACGGTGGCGGCTGCATGTCCTGTCTCTATAAAAGCCGTAAGGCGTATGCGGCCTACAAGCCAAAAGCCTGCGCGGATAGATGGCGAGAGGTGTTCGCAGTTGTCGTTCCATCATCGCGCCGTGCTCAGCAAGTCAAGATCGAGGCGGATTGCGGTGCAAACCTTGACGCGCCTGCGCCCGATGCGAGTTCGATTCGCCAACGGATCGCCACGGTAGTAGCATCCACGGCGGCAGGCTCCAGTAGCTTGCATTCCGTCTGCGAGTCTGACTCGTCGGCTGCCTGGCTTGCACTACCGATGTCGGAGACTTGAATGAAACCGCTTTCGCTACTCTTCTCTGCCATGGTCTTGTTGCCCGCTGCGGCATCCGGTGCCGATGCCGCGGCGCCTACGCCCGGCGAATCGCTTCACGCAACGGTTGAGGCGCTCGACTCGGCGGTCTTCGATGCATTCAACCGCTGCAGCGACCCGGCGCAACTGGACAGGCATGCCGGCTACTTCGCTGAAGACGTCGAGTTCTATCACGACACCGGTGGTGTCACCTGGACGCGCGACCAGATGCTGGAGAACACCCGAAAACACGTCTGCGGAAACTTCAGCCGCGAGCTGGTGCCCGGCACGCTGCGGGTGCATCCCATCAAGGATTTCGGCGCGATCGCGCAGGGCTCGCACCGTTTCTGCCAGTTCGCGAGCGGGAAGTGCGAGGGCATGGCGGACTTCACGATGATCTGGCGACACAAGGACGGGGTCTGGCAGCTGACGCGCGTGCTCAGCTACGGCCATCGGGCCGCCGACGGCGCGCGCTAGCGATTTGCTCGAAGACCCCAGATGCATTCGCAGGGGCCATGAGCGAAGCGCCACGTAGCTTCTTCGAGATACCCGGTATCGTCGAGCCATGATGGCGGGCCATGGCCGCCATGGTCTGCGGCCTGCAGAACGCGGCAGCCATCGATTGGCAGCGCTGAAAGACGACATGACCGCGCAGGGGGGGCGACTTGCCGCAAGACCGGGTTGGCGCGCAGGGAAGGGCGGGTCTGCCGGCCGTGAACCTTTTCCGGGGAATCGCGACTACAGCATCAACCCCTTCGCGAGGAGCGACCGTGCCGCCGAATGCCTCGGCTCTTGAACCCGAAGACGAATTGATCGTGGTGCGGTGCCAACTCGGCGAGCGCGCGGCTTTCGATCTGCTGATCCGGCGGTGGTCGCCCATGCTGTACGGCCACGCCCGCCGGCTTGCCGGCGATGACGAAAAGGCGCGCGATCTGGCACAGGACATCTGGTTGCGCGTGCTGCGCGGCATCGCGGGGCTGCGCGATCCCGGGCAGTTCCGTGCCTGGCTGTTCGGCATCGCGCATCGTGCGTTCGCCGACCGATTGCGTACGCGCTATGCGGAACCGGCGGCGGTCGCACTGGACCCGGAGGAACTCGCGACCGTTCCGTTCGACGACGAGATGCAGGTCGAGGTGCTGCTTCGCCATCTCGGCCGATTGCCGATGTCGGAGCGCGAGCTGCTGACCTTGTTCCATCTGCAGGAACTCTCGCTGGAGGAGATCGCGTCCGTACTGGACATCCCGGTCGGCACGGTGAAGTCACGGCTGTTCCGCGCGCGCGCCGCCTTGCGCGCCCTGATGCGACCCGAGGAGGTCCGCGGATGAACGAAGAATTCAAGATCCCCGCTGCGCTGGAAGATGAATTGCGGGCGCTCACCGATCGCGCCCTGTCTCCTCGCGCCCGCTACCTGTGCCTCGCGCTGCTGCTGGGCGCGCTGGCGATGGCCGTCCTGCTGGTGTCGCTGCTCGTCACGGAGCCGCATCTTCCGATGCCGACGCGCGTCGCCTTCATGGTGATGACGGCGTTCGCGCTGGCATGGGCCGGCCATGCGGCCTGGGCACTGCATCGCCGGCGCGCGTTCATGGCCGAACATCGCGTCACCGCTGCATGGATCGCAATCGCGGCTTCGACAATGTTCACCCTCGGCGCCAGCCTGACCGCGCTGTGGCGACAGAGCGGCCTGTTCGTGGTGTCGGCAGCGCTGGGCATGGGCCTGTCGGTCTGTGCCGCGTTCGTGCTGTTGCGTGCCGTGCGACGCGCGCGTGCCCTGCGCGCCCGACGGGATGCGCTGATCGCTGGATCGAGGACGTCGACATGAAGGCCTGCCTTGCGGTGATCGGCGCGCTTGCGCTGTGCATGCTGTCTGCGGCACGGGCGGACAACCCGTCCGTGCCGATGAACGCGGATTTGCCGATCCAGGAACAGGTGGTCGATGTCGGGATGCCCGGCGTGGTCGTCACGACCGGCACGATCGCCGTGCCCGAGCTCCACGCCGAAGCAGCGGCCGGAGGTGCAAACGTCCGCACGATCGCGCTGGGTTTTGTGCGGGTACGTCGCGAGCGTGCGCCGACACGCGATGCGCACGTGATGCTCGCCGGTGGCCCGGGGGATTCGAGCGTGCGCCAGGTCATGGCCATGCTCGGGCGCGGCGATCCCTCGGCGCTGATGCTCTTCGATGGCGACCTGATCGCCATCGATCAGCGCGGCACGGGGCGTTCCTCGCCGAACCTGGTCGTCGACATGCCTTACGGATTGCCGCTCGACGCAGCGGGATCCCCGGGACTGTGGTTGCCGCTCATGCGCGCGAAGGTGCGCGACGCGCTCCGCGAGCTGCACGCGCGAGGCATCCGCCCCGAAGCGTACAACACGCGCGAAAGCGCCGACGATGTCGATCGCCTGCGGCACAGGTTGGGCTACGAGCGCGTGACGCTGTGGGGCCGCAGCTACGGCACGCATCTCGCGTTGTCGGTGCTGCGTCGCCATCCCGCACGCGTCGCCCGCCTCGTGCTGGTCGCGCCCGAAGGCCCTGACGATACCTGGAAGCTTCCGTCGCAGGTGGAACCCGTGCTTGACCTGCTCGGTCGACGCGCGGGTGATCCGATGTTCGTGCCGCGCATGCGTCGCGTCCTGGCCAGGCTCGATGCCGAGCCGGTCGAGGTCGACGTCGCCGACCCGGTCACGGGCGAAACGCGGCGTGTCGTGCTCGGTGCATTCGATCTGCAATGGCTCACGGCACAGGCGCTCGCCGACCCGCGCAGCATGGCGCGCCTGCCGATGGCGTACCGCATGATGGAAGCGGGTGACATGCGCGATCTCGCGCGCCTGGCATTGGTTTCCCGGCGCCGCGCGGGCATCGGCAATGCCATGGGCCCACTGATCGATCTGGCGTCCGGCGCCAGCGCGGACCGTGGCGCCCGCATCGCAGCGGAGTCCCCGGATGCCTTGCTCGGCGACGCGCTGAATTTTCCCGTGCGGGCGCTGGCGGATGCCTGGCAGGTCGTCGATCTGGGCGATGCGTTCCGCGCACCCGTCAGCGGGGATGCACCCATGATCGTGTTCGCCGGTGATCTCGATGCGCGCACGCCGGTCGAGAATGCCCGCCGCCTCGTCGCCAACCTGCCCAATGCGCGTCTCGTGATCGTCGAAAACGGCACGCATGCCTTCGACTTCTTCGGCACACCGGCATTGCGTGAGGAAACGCTGCGCTTCCTTCGCGGCGAGCCGCAGACGCAATCCCGCATCGCCCTCGAACCACTGCCGTTTCCGGCCGTCGCGCGCTGATGCCTGCCGGAGTCGTGCGTCGGCCGTCACCGGGATTCGACATCCGACGCGTCAGCGGGACGATGAACGAGCAACTATAGGCTTTAGGCTTTGCGGGCACTCGTCCTGTGTGCCCGCGCCGCACTCTTCGGAGACTGCCGCAGGAATCGCCTGTGTCGTGGCTTGGCGAGTCGTTCTGGCATGCCCCATGCCGCGCATCATCCCTGCGCAAGCTTGTCCCGGCCGCTCGTCTTGAGCATCATTCCCCGTTCCGGAATCCCCCGTCCGGCCAATGAGGAAGGCGATGATCGATCCGAAGCGATGCTCCCTGGCGTTGTGCCTTGCCCTTGCGATGGCCACCACGGCCTGCGCCTCGTCCCAGCCAGCCGAAGCGACACAGGCGGTGCAGCCCGCAGAAATGGCGGAGGCCCGCCTCGGGCCGCACCGCTTCCGCATGCCGGTGGAGATGTTCCGCTACGGCATCGCACCGCAGGGTGAGCGGCGCTTCGAGATGATGCTGCGCCTGCCGGAGCAGTCACCCATTGCGGTGGAGCCCGGGCCAGGCAGCGTGGAGCAGGCGATGCTGCTGTCGGTGGAGGTGGTGCGCATCGATGGGGTGCCGGTGTCGCACATGCTGTCGTTCTGGCTGCGCGAGACGCCGCCGGATGCGTCGCCGGACCCGCTGGGCGGCGATGTGCCGCGCTTCGCCGGTGCTGCCGTGCACGGGCTGCGCGCGTTCCCGGTCGCGGAGAACGCATCGACCCGCAGGGACGCGCGCGATCGTTTCCTCGGTCCCATGACGCAGCGGCCGGTGCCGAGCGTCATCGAATGCACGCCGCGCGCGCAGCCCGATGGTGTGGCGCTGATCGAGGGCCATGCGGTGAAGCAGGGCGAGGGCGGCACCATCGCCACCTGCGACCATGCCTTCCTGCTCGAAGACGACCTCGCGGTGCACCTGCGCTATGCGCGCGTGCACCTGCCGGAATGGCGCGGCATCGAGTCGCGCATCGCCGCGCGCCTGCGCGAGGCCATGGTCGCCGCGCGCCGTTGACGCGCGCGCCGCACGTCATTTCCCCATCGCCAACGCAACACGACACATGAGCACATCGACATGAGCGGATTGAATCGCCAGGACCTCGAGATCCTCGGGCACTACGCCGAGCAGGGCAATCGCGAGCTGTACTGGAACTACCTCGCGCAGCAGCGCGGCAATGATGGCTACGGTCTGCTCGCGCTGGGCGTCGTGCGCAACGACAACGTGCCCGGCCAGGTCGCGAACATCTACGCGCAGAACCGGGCGCGCGAAGATGGCGTGAACATGAGCGAACGGCAGTGGCAGCAGTTCGGCGTGGATCTGGTGCGTGCCGATCTGGCCGCGCGCGAGCGCCAGATGGAGGCGGGGCGCCCGGACCTTGCGCTCAATCTGCCGGTGCGCGATGTGCAGCGCGCGCACGACGATACGTTTCGCGCGCACGGCATCAGCCCCGATGCCTGGACGCCGCGCCTGTTGCTGGATGCATCGCGCCGCCACGGCGGCGAGGCCGAGGCCGAGCGCGTCTGGACCGGCATGATGGACAACCGCTACCTCGGCATCGGTCGCGGCATCGGCACCCTGGGTGATGCGGCGCATCGCTACAACGATGCGCAGTTCAATGCGGCTTCGTACCTCGCCGATGTCACACAGGCGCGCGCGGAAGCGTCCGTGTCGCGCCCGAACACGGATCCCAACGTGATCGGCGCGACCAGCGTCTACCACATGTACAGCCCGCGCGATGGCAGCTGGGCTTCGGTATCCGGCGGCAGCATGGGCATGCCGTACATCCGCGAGGTGACCGATCCGGCGCGCATCGCCGAATTGAACGATGCGCGCGCGGTGCGCACCGAACGGCTGCAGATGCGCGACGACTTCCATCCGGCCGACCCGAATCGCAATCGCTCGATCATGCGCAGCCCGTGGACGCTGGCCGAGAACGAACCCGTGCCGTCGGACCCGCGCATGCCTGGGCACTCGCGTCATGCGATGTACAACCAGATCGAGCAGGGCGTGGAACGCCTGAGCGCGCAGGCCGGCGGCGTGCCGGCCGAGACCAATGCGCGGATGACGATGAGCCTGTATGCACTGGCGACCGAGCGCGGCCTGTCGTCGGTGGACCATCTCGTGCTCAACCGCCAGGGCACCGAACACGCGGCGGGTTCGCGCGTGATCCTGGTGCAGGGCCAAGACCCGTCCGATCCAGCCAATCGTCTGGCGCACATGGGCACCGCCGATGCGGTGGGGCGTCCTGTCGAGCAATCGCTGCAGCAGGCGCAGGCCGTCGAACAGCAGCAGACCCGGCAGGCGGAGCTGGCGCGGACGCAGGAGCCTGCCGTGACCATGGCCGCGCGCGAGGCGCCGACGCGGGTGCTGTGACGAAGCGGGGGTGTGTGGGTATCGGATCCCGCTACTCCTAGGGCAGGGGCGCTGAACCGGTCCCCTGCGGGTTGCAAAAGCGGGGGGCATCGCTGACGCTCCGTTCATGTCCGCCTTGCGCGGCCGGGGAGACGCCGTACGAGGACGGCTCGATATGGACGATGGCATCGTCGGTTTGTTGTTCCTGCTGGGGCTGGCGGTACTGGCCGTCCCGCTGCTGCTGGTGATGGCGCTGGTCAAGATCGGCAACGCGAAGTTGCGGATCGAGACGCTGGAGCGTGATGTGTCCCGGCTCGAAAGCCGATTGGCGACCGTCGAACAGACGCGCGTCGATGCGGGCACCGCGGCGCTGGCGGCCAGCGTGGCTGCGAAGGCCGCCGCGGTACGCCCGATGACGGTGACCGCGCCCATTCCCGAGCCACCGGTCGCGCCAACACAACCCGCCGAGTCCGTTCTTTCCGAATCCACGCCTGCCGAACCCGCGCCCGAGCGTCCGATCACGGGGCGTGCGCGTTTCGATGTGCCCGAGGCGCAGGTGCCGCCGGCCGCGAAACCGGGCCCGGCGATACCGCCACCCATGCCGCCTCGCGCGGATGCGCTGCCGCCGGCCGCGCCGCGTCCGCAGGCGCCGCGCCCGCCGGTGCGCGAGACGCCCGATCCGGTGTCGATCCTCTTCGGCAAGGTCAAGGCCTGGTTCACCGAGGGCAACCTGCCGGTGAAGATCGGCATGCTGGTGCTGCTCGCCGGCGTCGCCTCGCTGCTGAAGTACGCGAGCGACCAGGGCTGGGTGAGCGTGCCGATGGAACTGCGCCTGGGCGGCATCGCCGCTGCGGCGATCGCGGGCCTGGTGTTCGCCTGGCGACAGCGCGAGACGCGCCGTTCGTTCGCGCTGTCATTGCAGGGCGGTGCGATCGGCGTGCTGATGCTGGTGACGTTCGCGGCGTTCAAGCTGTACGGCTTCATCGAAGCCGGGCCCGCATTCGCGATCACCATTCTCCTTGTCGCCGGGCTGGGCGTGCTGGCGGTGCTGCAGAACGCGCTGGCGCTGGCGGTGTTCGGATTGCTCGCCGGTTTCCTCGCGCCGATCTGGCTGTCCACCGGCAGCGGCAACCATGTCGCGCTGTTCTCGTACTACGCAGTGCTCAACCTCGGCATCTTCGGCATCGCCTGGCATCGCTCGTGGCGTCTGCTGAACCTGCTGGGCTTCGTCTTCACCTTCGGCATCGGCACGATCTGGGGCGTGCTCGACTACCAGCCCGCGAAATTCGCGAGCACCGAGCCGTTCCTCATCCTCTTCTTCGCGCTGTACCTGCTCATTCCCATCTTGCACGCACGTCGCGACGACGATGACGACGCGACGCAGCGTCTGGTCGACGGCACGCTGGTGTTCGGCACGCCGCTGGTGACCTTCGCGCTGCAGGCCGGCCTGCTGCAGGGCGATGCCTTCGCCGCCAGCCGCATGCCGCTGGCGTTCTCCGCCCTGGGCATGGCCGCGATCTACGCGGCGCTGGCCGGGCTGCTGCGCAAGCGCGCGCGTTACGACGGCTTGGTCATGGTGTATGCGGTGCTCGCGGTCGGCTTCGCCACGCTGGCGGTGCCGCTGGCGCTGTCGGCGCATGCCACGGCCAGCGTGTTCGCGCTGGAAGGCGCGGGCCTGGTGTGGCTGGGCCTGCGCCAGCAGCAGCGTCTGCCGCAGTTCGCCGGCCTGCTGCTGCAGTTCGGCGCGGCGGTGGCCTTCGTCGCCGGTGTCGGTGGCGTGTCGAGCGGCTTCGAGACCGTGGCCGAGATCGCGCGCACGCCGATCGCCAATGCGCAGTGCATGAGCGCGCTGCTGATCGCGATCGCGGGTTTCGTCACCGCGTTGTCCTATCGCGGGACCATGGGCGGTGCGCCCGCCATCGTGGCTACGTTGTGGACGACGTGGTGGTGGTGCGTGGCGGGCTTCGGCGAGATCGATGCCTTCGTGCCGCACGGCCATCGCCTCGATGTCGCCTTCGGCTTCGTCGTGTTCACGGGTTGGCTGGCGGCCGAGGGGCGTCGCCGCTTCGCCGACCTGCATGCGCTGGGCGGCATCGCCGCCGTCGCGCTGGCGCTGGGCGTGCCGTTCGCGCTGGCGCAGGCGGCCGAGCACGATCATCCGCTGGGCGAGTGGGGCGCGGCGACCTGGGTGATGTTCGCTGCCCTGGGCTTCCGTGCGCTGATGTGCCTGCGCGAGGCCGGCGTGATCGTGCGCGGCCTCGCGCATGCGGGCTGGTGGTGGTCGTGGCTGACGATGCTCGCGCTGACCGCCTTCCACCTCGTCTACCGCACCGACGGCACCGCTGCGGAAATGGGCGACGGCTGGCGCATCCTCGCACTGGGCCTGCCGGCGCTGCTGTTCGCGCTGGTGCTGCGCCTGCGTCCGGCGCTGCTGGCGCCGCCGCTGTCGGAAGGCTTCGATGACTATCGCGGCCTGCTGAACGTGTCCGCCGCACTGGTGCTGGGCCTGCTGTGGACGGTGTCGCTGTTCTTCCCGGGCGAGAGCGCGCCGCTGCCGTGGATGCCGCTGCTCAATCCGCTGGAACTGTGGCAGGTCGCCGCGCTCACGCTGCTGGCGCACTGGGCATGGCGCGGCGATCGTGCCGGCTCATGGCGCGTACCGACGTTCGCGCTGTGCGCGTTCGCGTGGATCACCTTCGCCACGCTGCGCGCGACCCACCAGTTCGGCGACATCGCCTGGTCGCCATCGATGCTCGGACGCGAAGTGACCGAGGTGCAGACTGCGCTGACCGTGATCTGGAGCGTGCTGGGCGTGCTGGGCTGGATCTTCGGCTCGCGACGCGGCGATCGCCTGCTGTGGGCGGCCGGCGCGGTGCTGATGGGCGTGGTGCTGCTCAAGCTTGTCCTGATCGATCGCCAGAACCTGGGCACGCTGTTCGGAATCGTGTCCTTCCTCGCATACGGCCTGCTCTGCACTGCGGTAGGGTACTTCGCGCCGGCGCCTCCACGGAGGTCGGCATCCCCGGAGATCAAGGCATGAATCGAATCCGCAGCGCCGTCGTCGGCGGCGTCCTGGGCGTGGTGTGTGCCCTGGGCGTCGCGCCCGCCGCATCCGCAGGACAGCCTGGTGATTACGCGTATCGCTGGCCCTTGAAGGCCGAGGGCGACAGCGCCGCCTGGCAGTTCGAGCTGACGCCCGAGGTCTACGCCGCACTCGCCGATGCCGGGCTGCGCGATTTCGAGGTCTTCAATGCCGAAGGCAAGCCGGTGCCGGTGGCACGGCTGACCGTGGACCCTGCGGCGACGCCCGGCGTGGCCCAGGTGTCGCTGCCGGCGTACGCGCTGCCGCGTCGCGCCGATGCGGTGGCGACGGCGGACGATCTGTCGCTGCGCATCGAACGCGATGCCGACGGCCGGCTGCGCGTGTTGCAGGCCGAGATCGCGGCCGATCCGGCGCAGCTCGCGATCGACTACGTGATCGATGCCGACATGCGCCGCGACCCGCAGCGGCCCTCGAGCGTGGACCGCCTCGACCTGTCCTGGCCCGAGCGCGGCGACGTGCGTGCGCGCTTCGTGCTGGAAGGCAGCGAAGACCTGGTGTACTGGCAGACCGTGGTGCCGGAGGTCGCGGTGGTGTCGCTGCGCCGTGGCGACGCGGTGCTGCAGCGTCGCGACATCGAATTCCCGTCCAGTGCGCTGCGCTACCTGCGCCTGCGCCAGCTCGACGGCACGCCCGTGCCCGGACTGCAGGTGACGGCGCGTCGCACGCGCGCCGGTGCGATGGTGCCCGCGTGGCGACGCGAAACCGCAATGTTCGTCGACGCCGCGCCGGATCAGTTCGGCAGCGGCCACGTGTATCGCTATCGCCTGCCGGCGAAGCTGCCGGTGGGGCGGGTCGGCATCACCCTCGGTGCCGACAACGCCACCGCGCGCGTGCTGGTGGACGCGCAGCGCGGCACCGCGACCGAGCAGGCCGGCGATCCGCGCGGCTGGGTGCCGGTCGGCGAAGCGCTGCTGTTCCGCCTGCGCCAGGAAGGCGTGCGCATCGACAACGAAGCACTGGTGCTGACCGCGACCCACGCCGCGCGCGAGTGGCGCCTGCGCAGCCCGGTCGTGCTGTCGCCCGCGCCTGCGCTGGAGGTGTCCTACCTGCCGGACCGTTTCGTTTTCCTGGCCCAGGGGCCGGGGCCGTACACGCTGGCGGCCGGCAGCGTGGTCGCGCGTCGCGACGAACTGCCGGTGGAACAGGCGCTCGCGCCGCTTCGGCAGCGACTCGGCGCACGCTGGGCGCCGCCGGTGGCCATCCTGGGGGCGCGAGCGGACGCCGCCGGCAAGCAGGCCTATGTCGTGCCGGAGCCGCCGGTCGACTGGCGACGCTGGCTGCTGTGGGCGCTGCTGGTGGGCGGCGCCGCTGCGGTCGGCGGGTTCGCCCTGGTGCTGATGCGGCAGCGCGCCCGTGGCGAGGACCACGAGGCCGATGCCTCCGAAACCATCCGCACCGCCGCTGAGCCCCGGCCCGTGGCGCGGTTTGATGCCGGCCCGCCGGAACAGGGACAATACGCGCCCCCTGACAGCGCGCCTGTTCCTCCGGAGCCCCGAATGCCCATCGTCCGCATGACCGATCTCGACCTCGCCGGCAAGCGAGTGTTGATCCGCCAAGACCTCAACGTGCCCGTCGCCGACGGCAAGGTCACCTCCGACCAGCGCATCGCCGCCTCGCTGCCCACGTTGAAACTCGCCATGGAGAAGGGCGCGGCGGTGATGGTCACGTCGCACCTGGGCCGGCCGAAGGAAGGCGTATGGACCGAAGCCGATTCGCTGGCGCCGGTCGCCGCGCGCCTGGGCGAACTGCTCGGCCGCGAGGTGCCGCTGGTGAAGGACTGGATCGATGGCGTCGACGTCGCGCCGGGCCAGCTCGTGCTGCTCGAGAACTGCCGCATGAACGTCGGCGAAGGCAAGGACGACGAGGCCCTGTCGCAGAAGTACGCCGCGCTGTGCGACGTGTTCGTGATGGACGCCTTCGGCACCGCGCACCGCGCGCAGGCCTCGACCCATGGCGTGATCAAGTTCGCGGCGCAGGCCGCCGGTGGCCCGCTGCTGATGGCCGAGCTCGATGCGCTGGCGAAGGCGCTGGAACAGCCGGCGCGCCCGCTGCTGGCCATCGTCGCCGGCAGCAAGGTCAGCACCAAGCTGGAACTGCTGTCGTCGCTGGTGTCGAAGGTCGACCAGCTGATCGTCGGCGGCGGCATCGCCAACACCTTCATCGCCGCGATGGGCCACGGCGTCGGCAAGTCGCTGGTCGAGAACGATCTCATCGACACCGCGAAGCAGATCATGGCCGATGCCAAGGCGCGCGGCGCCGACATCCCGGTGCCGACCGATGTGGTGGTCGCCCCTGCCTTCGCAGCCGATGCACCGGCCACCGTGAAGGCGGTCGATGCCGTCGAGGCCGACGACATGATCCTCGACATCGGCCCGGATACCGCCGCGCGCTATGCCGAGCTGATCAAGGCGGCCGGCACGGTGGTGTGGAACGGACCGGTCGGCGTGTTCGAGTTCGACGCCTTCGGCAAGGGCACGGAGACGCTGGCGCGCGCGATCGCGGCGAGCCAGGCGTTCTCGATCGCCGGCGGCGGTGACACGCTCGCAGCGGTGGACAAGTACGGCATCGAGGACGAGGTGTCGTACATCTCCACCGGTGGCGGCGCCTTCCTCGAGTTCCTCGAAGGCAAGACCCTGCCGGCTGTGGCCGCGCTGGAGGCGCGTTCGGGCTGACCCGACCCGCATTTCCCGTTGGACGATACGGACGGCGACGCAGGCATGCGTCGCCGTTTTGCTGTGCGCGCAATGGATTTTCGGCGTTTCGACGAAGCGGCTCATGAGCGTTTTTCATGAGTGGGCGAATTCGATTTCCGTGGATTGAATGCTGCGCTGCGATGCTGATACGACATGTCCCGCGCACGAATGCGATTCGCGGGCGATCCCTTGCCGGTCTCCTGCGCGCCCCACGGGCGTCGCCTCGTGCGTCGCGACTCCGATCCGCCGCACGCGGCGACGGATGCGCGCAACGCCACCACACACCCAACGGTTCAGCAGGAGACTCGATACATGAAGTTCAAGTCGTTCGCAGTGATGTCCGCCGTCCTCGCGTCCACGGTCGCGATGGGCTCCGCCGTCGCTGCAGGCCCGAGCAAGGCGTCCCAGCTTTCGGCCGCCCGCCCCGGTGCGGAACTGCCCTTCAAGTCCAGCGGCAACTGGATGCGCGACGAGATCGTGCTGCGCCAGATGCAGCTGCGCCTGAAGTACGCCCACGGCCCGATGACCCAGGCCGAGATCGACCGCCTGCTCAACGCGCGCATCATCGGCGGCACCACCGCCACCGCGAGCGACAACCCGTTCCAGGTCGCGATCCTCAACAAGAGCGTCGCCAGCAACTACGACGCGCAGTTCTGCGGCGGCACGCTGGTCAAGGCCAATGTCGTCGTCACCGCCGCGCACTGCGTCGACACCAAGAGCGCCAGCCAGATCCAGGTGCTGACCGGCACGCGCAGCCTGTCGAGCGGCGGCACCCGCCGCAACGTCACCAGCATCAGCGTGCATCCGAACTGGAACACCTCGACGAGCGACTACGACGTCGCCGTGCTGGTGCTCGGCACGTCCGCCACCGGCATCCCGCTCGCCACGCTGGCCGCGTCCGACCCGGCCGTGGGTACCGGCCTGCTGGTTACCGGCTGGGGCAACACCAGCACCACCGGCACCAGCTACCCGACCGCCCTGCGCAAGGTGACGGTGCCGCTGATCGCCACCAGCACCTGCAACGGCGCCAGCGCCTACGGCGGCGACATCACCGCGCGCATGATCTGCGCCGGTTCCATGTCCGGCGGCATCGACAGCTGCCAGGGCGACTCGGGCGGTCCGCTGACCCGCGGCAGCTCGCTGGTCGGCGTGGTGAGCTGGGGCATCGGCTGCGCGCAGCGCAACAAGCCGGGCGTCTATGCCCGCGTGTCGAATTCGTCGATCAACAGCTTCATCCGCGCGCGCGCCGGGCTGTAAGCCGCCCGACACCGTTGCACCGCAGCAAGGACGGTCCTGCCCCCGCCGCAGGCCGTCCGCGACGACCTGGCCCCCGCTTCGGCGGGGGCTTCTCGTTGCGCCGCCGTTCGTCGGACGCGCAGGCGATCGCGGCGTGCAACTGCGACGCCCGTCATGCCTTGCGGCGACGTCCGATCGCCTGCGATTGACGGTGCCGAACAGCGGGTGCTAAGACCGGATGGCCTCGCGACATGGACCGTGCGGCAGGACGGGCGCAGGGACGCGGAGGGTCGACACGACATCCCTGTTCCGATTCCGTTCGCTCCCCGGCGCTCCGACGCGCGTTCCGCGCAGGCATCCGCGACACCCGCTGCCCGCGTCCCCCGACGCGGGCAGCGGGTGTCGTCCCCCGAAGGACGCCAAGGAGTTCAGACATGCGCAATACGTGCTCGCTCGATACGACGCCGCGCCACCGCGGCATGCGCCGCGCGCTGCTCGCGGCCGGATTCATCTCCGCCATCGCCCTGCAGGCACCGGCGATGGCGCAGCAGGTCAAGGGCAACTGGATGCGGGACTATGTCCAGGTCCGCGTGGCCGCGAAGAATTTCGAGGCCGGTGCGACCACCCCGGACCGGATCGATCGCCTGCTGTCCCGCCCTGTGTTCAATGGACGCATCGTCGGCGGCAGCGTCGCAGGCGCGGCCGACAATCCGTTCCAGGTGGCGCTGCTCAACAAGAGCGTGGCCAACAACTTCGACGCGCAGTTCTGCGGCGGCACGCTGGTCAAGCCCAATGTCGTGGTCACCGCCGCGCACTGCAGCGACTTCGTCACGGCAGGGCAGGTGCAGGTGCTCACCGGCACGCGCAACCTCGACGGCACCGGCGTGCGCCGCAACGTCACCCGGATCGCGATCCATCCCAGCTGGAATGCCGGCACCTTCGACTACGACGTCGCGGTGTGGACGCTGTCGTCGTCGGCAAGCGGCATCCCGCTGGCCTCGCTGGCCAGCGCCGATCCTGCGGTCGGCACCAACCTGCTGGTCACCGGCTGGGGTGCGCTGACCGAGGGCGGCAGCTTCCCGATCAACCTGCGCAAGGTCAGCGTGCCGCTCGCCAATCGCACCAACTGCAACGACGCCAATTCCTACAACGGCGGCATCACCGCGCGCATGCTCTGCGCCGGCCTGGATGCCGGCGGCAAGGACAGCTGCCAGGGCGATTCGGGCGGTCCGCTGGCGCGCGGCAGCGTGCTCACCGGCATTGTCAGCTGGGGAGACGGCTGCGCCCGCCGCAACAAGTTCGGGGTCTACACCCGCGTGTCCAACGCCTCGGTGCGCAATTTCATCGTGAACCAGGGCGGTCTCTGAGACCGTCGACCGGCCGTATCCCGTGCCGGGTCGGCACACGGCCCGCCATGACGGCCAATCGCGACAGCCATCCACGCGCATGACTCAGGCCCCCCGCTCCGGCGGGGGGGCTTGCGTTTGCCGCATGCCATCGGCATCGTGCCGTCGCGTGGACACACTTTTCTTCGACCTCGACGGCACGCTCATCGATTCGGCCGTCGGCATCACCCGCTGCGTCGCCCACGCCCTCGACGGCCTGGGCCACCCCGGCCTGCCCGAATCCGAGCTGCGCCGCTGGATCGGTCCCGCGCTGCGCACCAGTTTCGGCACGTTGTTCGAGGATGCCGCCGACGTCGAGCGCGCGGTCGCGCTGTATCGCGAGCGCTACGACGCAGTAGGCTGGACCGAGCACCTTGTCTACGAGGGCATCGGCGCCGTCGTCATCGCCCTGCATGCGGCCGGCCACAGGCTCGCGGTGGTGACCGCCAAGAACGAGCCGCACGCGCGGCGCATCGTCTCGACCCTGCCGTTCGGTCATCATTTCGACGACGTGATCGGCGCCACGCCCGATGGCCGCCTGAGCCACAAGCCCGAACTCATCGCCGAAGCCCTGCGCAGGCTCGACCTGCGGGCAGGCGACTGCACGATGATCGGCGACCGCCATCTCGACATCGAGGGCGCGCTCCACCACGGCATGCGCGGCATCGGCGTGCTCTGGGGCTTCGGCGACGAAGACGAACTGCGCAGCGCCGGTGCGCATGCCCTGGCGCGCGTGCCGCGCGAACTGGCGGCATGCCTGGCGGGGGATCGGGCGCGCGTGTTGGATGCAGGTTGATGCCTGCCGGCGCGTGCCGGCGATGGCTTTCTTGGTTTCGAAAAGACAGGGGAACGGTGGTTCGATGATGCAGATGCGATGGCTGGCCGGTGCGATCCTGGCGCTGGGCATGACGATGACGGCCCGCGCCGCCACCGAAACCCACGTGCGCGGCGACCTGAAGTTCCAGACCGGCGAGTCGCCGGCGTTCGTGACGCCGCGCGAGATTCCCGGGCGCTGGGATCCCGCAGCGCCCGGCGCGGATGATCGCCGCTGGCGCTACTGGCTGTACGACGTGCAGTCCGACCGCCGCGCCGGCCGCGACATCGTCCATGTCGACATGGTGTTCGAACCGAAATCGCAGGCCCTGCTCGGCGAAGCCGGTCGCTTCCAGATCCGTTTCAATCCCGAGTTCCAGTCGATGGCGATCCATCGCGTCGAACTGCTGCGCGACGGACGCTGGCTGGGGCGGCTCGATCCGGCGCGGATTTCGCTGGCGCGCCGCGAGGCCGAGTTCGAGAACGACCTCACCGACGGCAGCGTCACCGCGCTGATCGTGCTGGACGACGTGCGCGTGGACGACATCGTCCGCATCAGCTATTCAGTCACCGGCAGCAATCCCATCCTGGCCGGACAGACCTCGGACCAGATCAACCTGTCCTGGCGCAGCCCCATGCTGCGCAGCGGCCTGCGCGTGCTCTACGACCCCGGGCGCCGTTTCCGCGTGCACCGCGAACACACCACGGTCGAGCCCCGCGTGCGACGCACCGCCGAGGCGGTCGAGGTCGAGATGCAGGCCCGCGACCTGCCGCCCATCCTCGTCGAGGACAGCTATCCGGCGTGGTACCAGCCGTATCCGATGGTCCAGATCGCGCAGGAGCGGTCGTGGGCGGAGGTGGTGGCCTGGGCGTTGCCCCTGTATCCCCGCTTCGATGGCGCGTTCGATGCCGACCTCGAGCGCCGCATCGCCGAGTGGAAAGCCTTGTCCGATCCCGGTGCGCGGCTCACCGCCGTGCTGCGCGCCGTGCAGAACGACGTGCGTTATTTCGGCGTGGAGATCGGCGACAACACCCACCAGCCGAATGCGCCGGACCTGGTGTGGCGTCGCCGTTACGGCGATTGCAAGGACAAGGTCTACCTGCTGGTCACGCTGCTGCGCCGGCTGGACATCGCGGCCGAGCCGGCGCTGGTCGACACCGACCGCGGCCGCGCGATCGGCGAGTTCGCGCCGGCGGCATCGGTGTTCAACCATGTCATCGCGCGCGTGCGCATCGGCAACGAAATCGTGTGGGTCGATCCCACGCTCTCGCAGCAGGGCGGCGATCCGCGCGACGCGGACCTCAGCGACTACGGCATGGGTCTGCCGGTGGTTGCTGGCGTTGAGGCGCTGCAGCCGATCGCGCCGCCGAAGCGCGCCACGGCTGGCGTGGACGTGCGCGAGCGCTTCGTGCCCAGCGCCGACGGACGCGAGGTCGCGTTCGAGGTCGAGACCATCTACACCGGCGCTTCCGCCGACTACCAGCGCCGCAATACGCTGAGCCAGCGCGGCGACGAACTGGCGCGGCGCTACACCGAGCATTACCGCAAGCGCTACAGCGCAGTCGAGGCGCTGGGCGAGCCCGACATCGTGGACGACCTGGCCGCCAATCGCCTGCGCATCCTCGAGCGCTACCGCCTGACCGCGCCGTTCGAGAGCGAAGCGGGCGGCACGCGCGGGCTCGAGATCTACGCCGAAGCGCTGCAGTCTGTGAGCACGCTGCCGTCCTCGCTCGACCGTCGGGCGCCGCTGGGTTTCGCATCGCCGGGCCGCTATCGCCACGAGATCGTCATGCAGGTGCCCGACGCGTGGAAGCCGACCTTCGTTGCCGAGCAGATCGAACGCGATTCCGGCGCCTTCGGTTACACGCGCAAGGTGGAGATCGAGAAGACATCGGTGCGCCTGGTCTACGAAATGGACGTCAAGCAGCGCGAACTGGCGCTGGCCGATGTGCCTGCGCATCTGGGCGACCTGCGCAAGGTCCGCGACGAGCTGTCCGGCAAGCTGCGCTTC
This sequence comes from Lysobacteraceae bacterium, assembly GCA_036404915.1. Lineage (GTDB taxonomy): Bacteria > Pseudomonadota > Gammaproteobacteria > Xanthomonadales > Xanthomonadaceae > Lysobacter_I. The sequence goes on along the minus strand of DASWYO010000022.1, from coordinate 62,001 downwards.
ACCATTCCCGCATCGCTGGATGCGCGGCAGCGCGAGGAGCGGCTGCGCAACCTGTTGCGCGATGTGATGACGTCCGGGGAGAAGCGCTGATGCGCGCGCTTGCCGCCTGCCTGCTCGCGGGTCTTGCGGCCACTGCGGGCGCCGCCGAGCCGTCGAAGCCTGCGGCGTCCCGCCCGGCCCATGCCGCCACTGCGGAGCAGGTCGCTGCCGATCCGGCAGGCGTCTGGACGCGGTTCCGCGCGGGCGCGGAATTCGCCGCGACGTTCCAGGCATTCGACGTGATCGAAACGGTCGGCTACGACTACGCCTCGGTCGATGCCGCGAAATGCCGCGAACATGCGGCGGCGCTGCGCGAGGCCGTCGAATCGGCGCCGGTGAGCATCGCGCTGCATCGCGTCGCGTTGATGTGCGCCGAAGCGGTCGGCGATGCGGCGACCGCCGAGCGCGAGACGCTCGCGCTCGCTGCCTTGTCGAAGCTGGCGATCACCGACAGCGGCGACAGCCCCTGGCGACGTCCGATCCTGGTGCTGTCGCCGCGCGACATCTACGCCCTGCTGGCGCTGCTCGGCTACGAGTTCCGGTACGAGTACTTCCGCGAGCTGCATCCCAAGCGCTATTTCCCGCTGGTGGTGGCGGCCTGGGACCCGGAAGCGAAGATCGAACGCCATCTGGCCTTCGATTACATCGATGCCATCACCGCGATCGAACGCGATGCGCGCTATCCGGGCACGGCCACGCAGCGCAATGTCCTGGCGCACGGGATCATCGAAAGCCAGGGCAAGAGCCAGGAGGCCTCGGCGCTGGACCTGCTGGCCCTGCGTGATGCGATGGAGACGCAGGATCCGCAGGCGCACCTCGCCAGGCTGCGCGAGGGTGCGGCCCACGGCGGATGGATGTCGATCGCGCGCTGGATCCGCGTCTGCGCCGAACGCAGCGTGCCCGGTTGCGAAGAGGGCCTGGTCGATACCCTGCTGCCCCTGGCTGAGCGCCAGCATGCCTTGCCCCTGGCGCTGATGTCCGTGCTCTACGCCCGGGGCATCGGCGTGCCGCGCGACGCCGCGAAGTCCACGGCACTGCTCGATGCCGCCGACGCGCGCTGGAGCGGCGCCGGCGCTTCGATGTATTTCGCTGCCATGGAACTGGTCATCGATGACCAGGTGTCCGAAGGCACGCTGCAGCGCCTGCGCGAGCTGTCGCGAGAACGCCCGGGTGCGGTCGAAATGATGGCCGTGCTCGGCGAATTCACGCGCGACCAGAAGTACGTGTTGAGCACGCGCGATATCGCGGTGCTGTCGCGTCCCGCCAGCAACGGCACGGGCATCGGTCTTGCCACCCTCGCCGAATACCATGCCGCCCGCGGCGACACCGAGAAGTCGCTCGAAGCCGTGCGCCTTGCCGCCGAGCATGGCAATGCCGCCTCCCAGCGCCAGGTTGCCCTGCGCCTCCTGGACGAAGATGGCGAAGCTGACCGTTCGCGCTGGCTGCCCGTGCTGGAAGCCGCCGCGCAAGGCGGCGACGCGAGTGCGATGCGCGTGCTGGCCGCAGGGGCGCAAGAGGAAGGCAAGGCGCACGAGGCTGCCGGGTGGCTGATCGCGGGCGTTCAGCTCGGCGACATCGGTGCCCTGCTGGATTACTCGCAACTGCTCGCCAGCGGCGCCGAGGGGCTGCCCGGCACGGCCGAAGATGGTATCGCCAATCTGGAAGCGATCGTCGCGGATGGCGGCCAGCATGCGCCCGAAGCGCGGCAGACGCTGGCCGGGTTGGCGCTGGCAGGGCGCGGCATGAAACGCAATGCGAAGCGTGCCCGCGAATGGCTGCTGGTCGATGCGGAGCGCGGCGATCTCACATCGCAGATGGGACTGTTCTTCCTGCACAGGGATGTGGATGGCGGACTCCACGATGAGGCGGAAGCGATCCGCTGGGCAGACCGGGCGATGCGCGATGACCGGGCCGATCAGGCCGATCAAGCCGTCGCCGCGAGGAGTGCCTACGGCACGTGGCTGGTGAGCCACGAGGATGCGGCGCGACGGGGGCGTGGCGTGGCACTGCTGCGCGACAGCCTGCGGCTTGCGAAGGGCGAGGTCGTGACGCACGCCAACAACAATCTGGCCTGGGCGCTGTGCGTGTCGCCGTTCGACGACGTGCGTGATCCTGTGGAAGGTCTTGCCGTCGCCCTCCGGATGGACCAGGCCACGCTGCCCCCGGGCGAGCTCGACACCGTCGCGGCCTGCCATGCCGCGAACGGGAATTTCCCCGCAGCCGTGCGCGTGCAGCAGCGCGCGGTCGACGGTCTACCCCGCGATGCCGCCGGCAAGCCGACCGGGGGCGATGGCATCGTCTCGCGCCTGGCGCTGTACAAAGCCGGCAAGGCCTACATCGAGACCGACGCGAACACGCAGTGAGCCACATGCATGCACCCGGCGAACATGTCCCGCGCGTGTCCCGCGGGACATGCGCGACAGCATGCGGATGACGACGTTTCCATCGCGAAAATCCCCATGAGCCGTGGTAGCGTTGGGCGATCCGAAGAGAGCCCGATGATGACCGTACAGCGCCGCCGCACGAAGATACTCGCCACACTTGGACCCGCCACCGACGCCCCCGGCGTGCTCGACGCGCTGCTGCGCGCGGGCGTCGATGTGGTCCGCCTGAATTTCTCGCACGGCGATCCGTCCGGGCAGGTCGCGCGCGCCGAAGCGGTGCGCGCCGCTGCCGAACGCGTCGGCCGCGAGGTCGGCATCCTCGCCGACCTGCCGGGCCCGAAGATCCGCATCGAGAAGTTCGCGAACGACAAGGTGAAACTGCGCGCAGGCGAACGCTTCGACCTGCTCGCCAGCGCGGACGCGCCGCCCGGCGACGAGACGCAGGTCGGCGTGAGCTACCTCGGCCTGCCCGACGACGTCGCGCCCGGCGACGTGCTGCTGCTCGACGATGGCGTGGTGCAACTGCAGGTCACGGCGGTCGAAGGGCCGCGCATCATCACCACGGTGCTCAACGACAGCGAACTGTCGAACCGCAAGGGGCTCAACAAGCTCGGCGGCGGCCTGTCGCTCGGTGCGATCACCGAACGCGACCGCGAACTCATCAAGGTTGCCGCGCAGCTCGGCGCCGACTTCATCGCGGTGAGTTTCTGCCGCAATGCCGAGGACATGAATGAAGCGCGCCGCGTCGCGCGGGAGGCCGGCAGCGATGCCGCGCTGGTCGCCAAGGTCGAGCGCGCCGAAGCGATCGAGAACCTGGTCGAGATCGTCGACGCCAGCGACGTAGTGATGGTCGCGCGCGGCGACCTGGGCGTGGAGATCGGCGACGCCGAACTGCCCGGCCTGCAGAAGAAGATCATCCGCACCTCGCTCGAGCGCAACAAGGTGGTCATCACCGCCACGCAGATGCTGCAGTCGATGGTCAGCAGCCCGATCCCGACCCGCGCGGAAGTGCTGGACGTGGCGAACGCGGTCATCGACGGCACCGACGCGGTGATGCTCTCGCAGGAAAGCGCCGCCGGCGCCTATCCGGTCAAGGCGGTCGAGGCGATGGACCGCATCTGCCTGGGTGCCGAGCGCCAGTTCGAGCACGACACCGATTTCGAGGCCGCGCCGCGCAACCTGGAGCGTGCCGATCAGGCGATCGCGATGGCCTCGATGTTCCTCACCGAGCACATCGGCGTGGGCGCGATCGTGGCCATGACCGAATCCGGCGGCACCGCGCGCTTCCTGTCGCGCTTCCGCGGCCGCGCCCCGATCTTCGCATTCGCGCGGCACGGTTCTTCGCGCAGGCGCATGGCGATGATGCGCGACGTGTTCCCGATGGATTACGACAGCCGCGGCCAGACCCCGCGCCAGGCCGCGCGCGGCAGCATCGCCGCGCTGGTGCAGGCGGGCCTGCTCACCACCGGCGACCGCGTGATCTTCACCAGCGGCGAGCACATGGAAACCCACGGCGCGACCAACACGCTGCGCCTGCTCGAAGTGGGCGAGGACGGCAAGGCCGAGGGCCTGGGCGAGCTGTAATCACATCGAGGGCGTCGTCGTCATCGATGCGAACGGCGCAAGGAGGGCAGGGATGGCGAAGCGGTTTCTTGCGATGAGGGCGGTTGCATGCCTTGCGGTCGGCGTCATGTTCGCGACGACCGCGAGCGCGACCGCGACTCAGCCAGCTCGCGCGCCGTCCGATGCGCAGCTGCAGGCGGCGGCGCAGGCGAGCTTTCCCGAATTCTTCGAACTGCTCGCGCTGCCGAACGACGCGATCGTGCCGGCGGACATCCGCCGCAACGCCGACTGGCTGCAGCGCGCCTTCGAGCGACGCGGATTCGCCGCGCGGCAGTTGCCGAACGACGGCAAGCCGATGCTGTTCGCCGAATACGGCAAGCCGGCGCCGGGCCGCAAGACCCTCCTGTTCTACATGCATTTCGACGGCCAGCCGGTGTTGCCCGAGCAGTGGGCGCAGCCCGATCCCTGGCAGGCGGTGGTGAAGAGGCGCAACGCGGCAGGCGCATGGGAATCCGTGCCGACGGCACGGCTGCAGGATGCCGTGCTTGATCCGGAACTGCGCGTGTTCGCGCGTTCGGCATCCGACGACAAGGGCCCGATCGTGATGCTGCTGGCGGCGTTCGACGCGCTGCGCGCGGCGGGCATCGAACCCGCGATCCACGTCAAGGTCATCCTCGACAGCGAAGAAGAGAAGGGCTCGCCGACGCTGGGCGCGGTCGCGAAGGCGCATGCCGACCTGCTGCGCGCCGATGGACTGGTGCTCTTCGATGGCCCGAGGCATCCGAGCAACCGGCCGACGCTGGCTTTCGGCAATCGCGGCGTCGCGATGGCGACACTGACCGTGCACGGTCCGCGCGCGCCGCTGCACAGCGGCCATCACGGCAATTACACGCCGAATCCCGCGCAGCGCCTCGCCGCGCTGCTGGCGACGATGAAGGACGACAACGGGCGCGTGACCATCCCGGGGTACTACGACGGCATCGTGCTGAGTGATGCCGAGCGCGCGATCCTGGCCGAAACCGGCGACGACGAGGTCGCGATGCGCAAGCGTGTCGGCATCGCGAAGGCAGACACGGTGGCGTCGAGTTACCAGGAGGCGATGCAGTACCCGTCGCTGAACGTACGTGGCCTGCAGTCCGCCGCCGTCGGCGACAAGGCGGCGAACATCGTGCCGCACAAGGCCGTGGCCGAACTGGACCTGCGCACCACGCCCGAGGCTGGCCCGGAGCATCTGTTCGCGCTGCTCCGCGCGCATGTGCAGCGCCAGGGCTGGCATCTGGTCGACGGTGAGCCGACGGACGCCGACCGTGCCGCGCACGATCGCCTCGCCACGCTCAGCTACGGCGGTGGCAGTCGTGCGGTGCGCACGCCGATGGATGCCCCCATCGGCGTCTGGGCCCATGCCGCACTGCGCCGCAGCTTCGGCGATGCGCCGGCCATGCGTCCGGTGCGCATCCGCATGATGGGCGGCTCGCTGCCGACCGACGAACTCGTCGACGCGCTGCAGGTGCCGTTCGTGATCGTGCCGCCGGTCAACGGCGACAACAACCAGCACAGCTTCGACGAGAACATCCGCGTCGGCCATTACCTCGACGGCGTGCGCATGGCCGCAGGATTGCTGACGACGCCGTTCGCGGAGTGATCGGTGTTGCTGCGCTGATCCGCGTCCGATGCAAAGCCACAGTGATGCCACTTTCCCGGTGATGGCGCGCTAGCGTGAAGGTCGCACGGGAAATGGGTTCCGTGACGAACGGAGTGATGTTTCATGAGTACTCGGCCCAGCAAGACGACGAAGCGGCCTGCCTCGCGTTCGCGCGCGGCTTCTTCGCGAAAGACGGCATCGGTGACGGAAACCGGTGGGGCGGCGCAGGGCGTCCCGAGGGTGGACGACGAAGTCCACGCATTGGGGACGAATCGTGTCTGCAGGACCGATGCGCGCGGTCACGCCATGCCCGACAACGTGAATCCGTTGCAGCACAAGCTGCATATCTCGAGCGGCTTCGTCGTGCTTTGGGCGCGCGATGTGCTGCTGCGCTGGCGCTTCAATGATGCGTCTTTCGCCGCGCGATTCTCCGACGCGGAACAATGGAAGCGGAAAGTGCGTGATCTGTTCTCGCAGGCGCAGGCCGCATGGGGGAAAAGCGCTCCGATCGGGTTCGCCGAGACGGATGACGTGTGGGATTTCGAGATCGTCATGCGCCGCAACGACGACTGCGATGCATCGGGCTGCGTGCTGGCGAGTGCATTCTTTCCGGATGGCGGACGTCACGCGCTGGACATCTATCCGAAAATGCTCGACCAGCCGCACAAGGAGCAGGTGGATACCCTGATCCACGAACTCGGACATATCTTCGGGCTTCGCCACTTCTTCGCCGACGTATCCGAGACGAGTTTCCCGTGGTCACAATACGGGAGCAATAGCAAGTTCACGATCATGAACTACGGCGAGCTCAGCGAGCTCACGGACGCCGATCGTCGCGATCTTCGCGAGCTGTATCTGCGTGCATGGAGTGGAGAGATTCAGCACATCAATGGCACCCGGATCGCCCTGGTCGAGCCATTCCACCGCCTGCTCCGGAATGCCGGCAACGGCCGTGCGATTGGATATCCTGCGACCTACCCGGTCTCCTATCAGGAGATCGATGTGCGCCTGCCGGTCGGCGGATGTGGTTGCCGGCGAATGGGCGGCTGATCGCGCCTGTCCATGGTTGAGGTGCTGTATCCGTCACGACCCCCGGCAGCATGTGCCGGGGGTCGTGATCGGACAGGAAACGCGATCGATCAGAACGTCACGCTCCAGCGATCGATCCTGCCGGTGCTGCCGAAGCCGAAGTCGTTCACGCGCAGGCGCCAGGTGCCGTTGAGCGCTTCGCTCGACAGGTTGACGGTGTACGTGGCATTGACATTCGCGGCGGTGTCGAACATGTCGCTGCGCTTGAGCGTGTAGACCGTGCCGTCCGGGGCCACGAGCGAGACCGTCAGCTGGCCGCGGTTCGGATGGACGATGCTGACGCTGACCCTGGCGTCCGCCGGTGCGTTGCCGGTGCGTCCGCTCACTGCGATGCTGCTGTTGACCGTAGTGTTGTCGGGAATGGCGACATCGGAGTCGTTGGCGTAGGTCTGCACGCCGCCCGGCGCGGCGGTCACGGTGACGCTGCGAGTGGTGCTGTTCGTGGCGCCCCTGTCGTCGGTGACGGTGAGCCTGACCGTGTAGGTGCCGGCAGCGGCGTAGGTGTGGCTGGGATTGGCGGCCGTCGAGCTGGTGCCGTCGCCGAAGTCCCACGACCGCGAGGCGATGCTGCCGTCGCTGTCGGTGGAGGTGTCGGTGAAGCTGGCGGTGAGGTTCGACGTGCTGGCGGTGAAGCTGGCCACCGGCGTGACGTTGGCGGCGTTGCTGACCGTGACCTGGCGCGTGGTGCTGTTGCTGGCGCCCTTGTCGTCGACGACGGTGAGCGTGACCGTGTAGGTGCCGGCGGTCGCATAGGTGTGGTTCGGGCTGGCCTGGGTCGAGGTCACGCCATCGCCGAAGTCCCAGGTGCGCGATGCGATGCTGCCGTCGCTGTCGGTGGAGGTGTCGGTGAAGCTGGCGGTCAGGTTCGAGGTGGTGGCCGTGAAGCTGGCGCTCGGCGGCGTGTTGGTGTTCGTGCCGCTGTCGTCGAGCAGGGTCACCCAGGTCACTTCCTGGCCCAGGCCGGGCGAGGTGTGGCTGAACTTGTTCTCGACCCACAGATAGACCTGCTGCTTGCCGCTGCCGTTGATCGACAGCACGCCGTCCGCGTTCGACTGGGCATCGAAGTTCAGGTCATAGCGCTTGCCGGTGGAATGGATCAACCGGTCGTAGGTGGCGAGCACGCGCGCCTTGTCCGCACCCTGCAGCATGCGGATCGTGATGTTGCTGCGGCCATTGACCGGCACCCGGTAGATCGAGAAACCGAAGCCGGCGACCACGGTCGGCTGGGCCACGTTCGGCACCAGCGCGGGCAGGTCGTTCTCCTTCGTGTTGTCGTCGACGAGGCCGCGTCCGCCGTCGCGACCGGCCTGCGCGTCGTTGAGCGCATAGCCATGCTTGGTCGTGTAGATGTAGCTCAGCGTCGAGGGATTGGGCACGCCGTTGTAGGTCGTGAACAGGTCCTGCAGCGCCCACGGCGAACTGCTGGAGGTGACGTTGTAGCTGAAGGCGCTGGTGCTCTGGGTGGTGTTGGGCTTGAGGATCACCGCCGCATGCGTGCCGTCGCCCGACGTGCCGCACTGGTAGCCGTTCCTGCCCCAGCCGCCGCGATAGCTCAGCCCGCCGCACTTCTTGTATTCGTTGAGCAGGTAGTCGCCGAAACCGTCGATCACCAGCGGCGCGATGTTGCCTTCGATGTGCGCGATCTGGCTGGTGCCGGTGGTGTTGTACTGGCGGTTGGCATCGAACTTGTACCAGCTGCCCTTCCACCAGCCTTCTTCGCGCGGATGGATCGCCGGGCGGTCGAGGAAGGCCTCGGCCCAGACGTGGAACGAACCCGGCCAGCCCGCGCCGTTCTTCGTGTACTGCGTGCGCGACGGGATGCCGATGGCGCGCAGCATGGCGCTGAGGTTGGTGCCGTAGTTGAAGCACTGGCCGGCGGCGAACACGTACGACGACGGCAGGCGATTGGTCCAGCCCATGCCGCGTGCGGCCTTCTCTGCGGCGACCACGTCCAGCTCGGTGCGGGTCTGCAGGCCGCCGGGCGAGCGGATGCTGCCGCTGAGCATCTTGTCGAACGAGTTGATGTGGCCGTTGTCGCTGCCGTAGTAGCCCTGGCCGCTGGTCCAGTGGATGCGCTGGCCGGTGACCTGGTAGGCGTGCACGGCCGCGTCGAGCGTGGTGCGCGTGTTCGCGCCGTGGATGCTCATCGCGATCTCGACCATGCGCTGGCCGAACACGCCGCCGTTGGCGCCGCTTTCGGCGGTGGTGTCGCCGCGATAGCCGAACACCGTGGTGTCCTGCGGACCCTCGTAGGCCCAGTTCAAGTAGTCGCGGTTGTCGTCGATGGTCTTCCAGTCCTGGTCGGCGTAGGCGTAGGACTGCAGTTCCTGCGTGTTGAGCGAACCGCTGGCGTATTCCTCGAAGATCACGTACGTGGTGACGTAGTTGGCGCGCGTCGTGCCGATCTGGATCTGGTAGTCGCCGACCGGCGCGTCGGCCGGGATGTCGATCGCGAACGCGCCGCGCTGGCTGTCGTAGCGCGTGGCCCAGGACGCGGTCGGGCGTGCCTGGCCGGGTTCGGCCGGCGCGTGCACGGTCACGCGTTCCTGGCCGGTGGTGCCGGCATCGTCCTTCACGTACAGGGTCTTGCCGCGACGCACGACGCCGGCGTTCTTGACGTTGTCGGCGCCGGTCGCGCCGTCGGTGATGCCGTCCCATGCGCCGGACTTGCCGTCGCTCCAGCACTTGTAGCGCTTGGTGCGATAGGTGTCGTCGTACAGCAGCACCACTTTCGTGCCGTCGTCGGGCGTGGCCGCGCGGGTGAGCGGCGTGCCGCGCACGGTCGCGGGTGCATCGCTGCGCAGGCGGGTCTTCTCGTCGGCCTGCAGCACCTTCAGGGTGCGGAAGTCGATGGTGGTGGCGCGGTCGAAGCGCGCGGCATAGACCACGCCGGGCAACAGTGGCTGGTCGTCGAGCACCTGGCGGTTGTTGCCGTCGTCGTAGATGCGCGAGATCGAGCCCATCAGACCGCTCAGGCCGATGCGGCGCAGCGTGGCAGGGGTGATGCGCGGATTGCCGTCGGCGATGACGAAATAGCCGGTCGCGCCGGGCGTGAAGCGGATCGGGCGGTTGCTCCGCACGCTGCGCTTCATCGCGAGGGCCTGGTCGAGGCTCCTCGCCGCCTGCAGATCCTGCGCGCCCGGGGGCGGTGCGCCGGCCGCGCCGGTCGCGCCGGCCGCGAACACGCCGCCGGCGGTGAGCATGGCGGTCAAGAGCCGTTGTTGCATCGAATTCACTGCTTCTCTCCTCTCAATGGATGATGATGCCGGCGACTGGCGCGCCGTCTGGCGCGTCCGTGCGACCGGCAGGGTGGACATCGATGGATCGGTGGAACGACGGCGGTCGATGCGGGGGCGCGACGTGGTGCCGCGACGACGGGGCCGGACTGCCGGCGGCCCCGTGCTGGACGGAATGCCCACAGATGCGGGCGGGGTCGGAATGCAGGCGGAAAAAGCCCCGATGCCCGAGGTGGAACACCGGGGAAAAACCACACTCGCCTGAGTTCCTTGCGTTGTGCCTTTGCGCCTGGCGAGCGCGTTCAGGCGATGAGCTGTGGACTGATCGGTGCGCGTGCATGCGGTGCGCGGCGTCGACGCCTGTGTCGATACGGCACCGCATCGTCACGTGATCCGTGGGGCGTCATGCGTGTCCTCCTGCGCGATGGCCGCGACGCGGGGTCGCGGCGGTGAGGCAGGGTCCGCGCGCCGCCGTGCCGGCGCCTCGTCGACGCGCTCTCGAAGCGCTCTTTTTTTCTCTCGCATGGCTCTTCCTGCGGCGACATATCACCGATCGGCATGTGGGTGAGGCCTGCAGGGCGGGCGCACTGTGACGGGCGAAGCGATTCCGTCGAAATGCCCTTGCTACACTCCGCGCCCCCACGAACCCGGCGATGCCTCGCCGCGCGGTCGCGCGCATCGCCCTGGGAATGCAGTCCGACGAGCGCGCTCCGGCGACTGCGATCCCACGAACGAGCAGTGGAGGGGGCATGAACGACATCGAGCATCCGGCGGGCAACCGCGAGGCGCAGCGCATCCGGATCGGCGACCTGGAGATCGACCTGCGTTTCCGCTGCCTCAAGCATGGCGACGGCGAGGTCGAGCTGCCGCACCGCGTCTTCGAGCTGCTGCTGCTGTTCGTCGCCGAACCGCACGTGCTGCATACCCGTCAGCGGCTGCTCGAGCGGGTCTGGTCCGGCCTGGTGGTCGAGGACGCCAACCTCTCGCAGAGCGTGTGGATGCTGCGCAAGGCGCTGGGGTCGGCGAACAAGGACTGGATCCGCACGGTGTCGAAGAAGGGCTACGTGTTCGAGCCGTCTGAGTCGGTCCAGCGCCTGTCCGTGACGCCGCCGGACACGCTGTCCGAGCCCGCGCCCGACGCGCGGCCCGATGAGGCGCCGGTCGCGCTGCCCGCGCCCGCTGCCCGCGCCGTCCTGCCTGCCTTCCTTCGTCGATACCGGATGTGGGCGGCGGCCGTGCTGGTCGTGGCGAGTCTGGTCGGCCTGGCAGCCGGCGCGCTGTCATGGCAGGCGTCGGCAACCGCGACACCGCGCTATGTCCTGATCGACGGCACCCGGGGTGCACCCGATGCACAGGCGCGGTTGCCCGCGCGGCTGCTGGAGGCATGGCTGGGCTGGAAGCTGGCGGTTTGCCCGGAAACACGCGCGGTGACGCCTGCCGAGTGGGCGCTGCCCGGCGGCGAACCGGTCGCGATGGTCATTCTCGGTTCGGGCGCGCTACCCGGCCGCGACGGACGCATCTTCGTTCAGGCCCGCATCGAAGCGGGCGATGCCCGCCATCGCATCCATCGCGAAGGCACGCGGCGCGAGCTGGCGCGGCTCGTCGACGAGGTGTCCGACGAAGCGTTGCGCGTGCTGCTGCCGTCGCGTGCGAACGAACGCTGGCCTGCCTTGCGCGTCGATCCCGTCGGCGCCGAACGTTACCTCGCTTTCCGCGAGGCACGGCTGGCGCACCGCTGGCGTGAGGCGGACGCGCTGGGCGAACGCCTGCTTCGCGATGCGCCGGCCTTCGAGCTGGCGCGACTCGAACTGGCGCAGACCCACGCCGCGCGCGGACAACTGCCGCAGGCCAATACGCTGCTCGATGCGGTGGCGACGCGGATGCAGCCGTTGCCCGAGGACGCGCGCGCGCAATTGCGTGCCTACCGGCTGGGCCTGTCTCCCGACCATGCGGCAGCGGCACGGGCGTACACGACGCTGGCGGAGGCGCATCCGCATCGGGCGCAGTTCGCGATCATGCAGGCGATGGCGTTGGCGCGCACCGGACGTTTCGCCGACGGACTGGCCGTGCTCGAACGCATGCCGGGTGTCGATGCGCTGTCGCCGGAGCAGGCCGTGTCGCGATGGATCGGGCTGGCGGGTCTGCGTGCGACGGCGGGCGACCATGCCGGCGCGCGCGCGAGCGCGCAGGCGGCGGCCCGTCTGGCGGACGCACAAGGCTGGCCCTACGAACACGGGCATGCGCTGATGGCGCTGGCCAACGGCGACGTGGCTGCATCGAAGCCACAGGACGCGGCCACGCATTTCACGGCGGCCGCCCGCGCGTTCGACGAAGCCGGCGACGCGTTCTCCGCCCTGCATGCGCGCGCGATCGGCGAGTTGTACGGGCCGCCGGTGACCGGCGAAACCGGGCATCTCGAACCGGTGCATCTCGAACCCTGGCTGGCGCGCGCGCGCGCCGCAGGCCAGCGCCAGCTCGAACTGGATGCGCTGCGCATCGCTGCATATCACCATTATCGTGGCGGCGACCTGCCGCGCTATCGCGAGCGTCTGCGCCAGGCGCAGGCCCTGTCCGAGGCGATGGGCGACCGCTGGGGCACGGCCGCGCTGGCGGTGGATCGGCTGGAAGACGATGTCGCGCGCGGCGATGCGGACGCCGTCGATCGCGCACTGGAGCAGCTCGCAGGCAGCGGCCTGCAGGGCGAGCCGATGCTCCGCGCGCGACGGATCGAAGCGAGGCTCGCCTTCGAGCGCGGCGACTTCGCGCGGGCGATCGCGACGCTCGATCGTGGCGAGCGCGATGCGCTCGGCGACCGCGCCGCGTCGACGCCGCTCGCCACCGCGCCCCTGGCCTGCACCCGCGCCGACGTGCTGGTGCGCCAGGGCCGTCCCGCACCTGCGCGTGCGCAGTACGCGCGCTGTCGCGATGCCGGTGCGCAGGATGCGCTCGCCGCTGCGATCGGCCTGGCGGAACTGGAATGGCTCAGCGGCGACCGCGATGCCGCGCGTGCGCAGACACGACAGGCCCTGGCGCTGTTGCCGGGCATCGACATCGCGCCGGCACGATGGTCGGCGAGCGTCGAACTGGCGGGCGTGCTCGTCCGCATCGGTGATGCGCGTGCGGCACTCGAGCTGCTGCGCGAGGTCGCGCCGAAACTGGAAGCCTCGGGCTTGCGACGCGACGCGACGATGGCGCGGATCGCGCAGGCGGAGGTCGCGCTTGCGCAAGGCGACACCGCGCGTGCCGTCGCCGAAGCGGGCGCGGCCCGCGCTTCGATGGCCGGCAATGCCTGGCGGCCGCGCCTGCGCCAGGTCGAGGTGGCGCTGGCGCGTGCGGGCGGCGACGAAGCCGAGGCGCAGCATCGTCTCGCGGCCCTGCATCGCGAAGCGCATCGACATGGCGACCGGATGCACCAGGCGCTTGCGCATCGCTGGTTGCGCGCCGATGCCGACGGCGTGCGCTGCACCGAGCGCGAACGCGTGGCGCTGGTGGCGCAGAGCGGTTTCCGCGGCGCCAGCCTCGATTGGCTGGAAGCTGCGGCGCGGCCGGCGCGTGCCGCAACGCCCACCCTGCGCGTGCCGCACGCGACGCGGACGTTCTCGCAGCTGGATTGAATGCCGCCGGCGCTTCCCGTGAGGCATCCGCAGCGCTGCGGCATGTGCGGATTCACGCGCGTGAAACTTCGCTGTCTCGGACGCTGAGATGCCGGTGCGGGACAATGGCGTTCGCCCGGCGCAGATGCCGCGCGAGTCCCGTCATGAATCATGCAAAGGGACATCCCGTCGTCGCGAAGACATGCGACATCAAGACAACGAAGAGAAAAGGATCCTCCATGAAGAAAACGCTCCTGGTCGCGTTCGCCGCCCTGCTGTTCTCCGGTTCCGCATCCGCCGCCGGCTGGCAGTCGCTCGGACGCGTCAACGCGCTGACCGCCACGCCCGATCCCCAGTTGTGCGAACAGCGCGTCATCAACCACTACTGGAGTTCCAAGCCGATCTACTACCCGGACACGGTCAACGTGTACTGGGCGAACAACATCGAGTTCGTCTTCGACCGCAACGTCAGCGCGCTGCGCACCCTGGTCAGCAACGCGCCGGCCAACTCGCGCTTCAAGACGGCAGTGGATGCGTACAACGCGCAGCCGGCAGGCGCCAAGAGCCTCTACGCGTCGATCTCGGTCGGCCAGTATCCGGGCGTGAGCATCAAGATGTCCTACGTCGACGCCAACGGCCTGACCCAGGGACTGGGCTGGGGCGTCGTCCCCGCCGAACTGCAGTACTACGAACTGCAGCAGCGCTGCCCGATCTGATCCGGTTCGCGGACGGTTGATGGGCCGGGCGCCTTCGGGCGCCCGGTTCCTTCGCTGCCTGCCTGTGTCCTGACTCGCGCTGTCCCGACAGGACAGGCCGGGGTCGGGCCGAGACCTGGATGCCGGCCCGGACGCCCGCCAAAGGGCGCTTTTCCCGGGTCAAGTCATTGATTTTTCATGCTCTTGGGCTCGGTCCGCCGGGGTATAATGGCCGACTTTCCCGCCGCCCCTTCAGGACTCCCAATGAGCATCGAACAGCTTGCCGACATCGCCCGCGCCATGGTCGCGCCGGGCAAGGGCATCATCGCCATCGACGAATCCAATGCCACCATCGCCAAGCGCTTCGAAGGCGTCGGCATTCCGAACAGCGAAGAAAACCGCCGCGCCTATCGCGAAATGCTGCTGACCACGCCCAACCTCGGCGAGCACATCTCCGGCGCCATCCTGTTCGACGAAACCATCCGCCAGTCCACCAAGGATGGCGTGCCGTTCACCAAGGTGATGATGGACAACGGCATCATCCCGGGCATCAAGGTCGACAAGGGCACGCACGCGCTCGCCGGCTGCCCGGGCGAAGTGGTCACCGAAGGCCTCGACGGCCTGCGCGACCGCCTGAAGGAATACGCCCAGCTCGGCGCTCGCTTCGCCAAGTGGCGCGCGGTCATCAACATCGGCGAGGACATCCCGTCCGGCACCTGCATCGAAGCCAACGCCCACGCGCTCGCGCGCTATGCCGCGCTGTGCCAGGAATGCGGCATCGTGCCGATGGTCGAGCCGGAAGTGATCATGGACGGCGACCACGACATCGAGACCTGCTACGAAGTCACCGAAGTGACCCTGCGTTCGCTGTTCGACGCGCTGTACCAGCACAACGTCATGCTCGAAGGCACCATCCTCAAGGCCTCGATGGTCATCTCCGGCAAGGACTGCGCCGAGCAGGCGTCGGTCGACGAAGTCGCCGAGAGCACCGTGATGTGCCTGAAGTCGGCGGTGCCGGCGATCCTGCCGGGCATCGTGTTCCTCTCGGGCGGCCAGAGCGACGATGCCGCGACCGCGCACCTCGACGCGATGAACAAGCTCGGCGCGCACCCGTGGCCGCTGTCGTTCTCGTACGGCCGCGCCATGCAGTCCGCCGCGCTGAAGATCTGGTCGCAGGACCTGGTGGGTAACGTCGCCAAGGCCCAGGAAACCGTGTACGCCCGCGCCCGCGACAACGGCCTGGCCGCGCTGGGTCAGTGGAAGGGCTGATCGCCGACAGGGCGATGCAGCGATAATCTCGGGTGGAGGCCCGGGTCGCTGAACGGATCGCAAGCCGATTCGCCTGATTCGGCACAGCGATTTCGATGCAGTGCGATCTCCGAACGCCGGCCCAGGGCCGGCGTTCGCCGTTTCGGCGATGCGCATGCCGCATTCCGCATGACGCGCACGATCCCCGGACGCGCGAAGTGCACGCATCGGCATGCACTTCGCACGATGTTCCACCGACGAGCGCAGGGTTGACGCGTCTTCCGGAACGCATCGTTTCCCTTGCCCGCGTCGCCTAGGCCAAAGGTCACGCACGCGCGAACCGCCCGTCTCGGCGTCACGGCCTGCCGCTACAATCGGCCCGGATTGCCCTCCGGATCGCACGATGTCCCCACGCCTCGCCTCCTCGGTGTCTTCTCCCCGGTTCTCCGCGCCGTGCGCCCGCGCGTCGCGCATCGCGACCTTGTTCCTGCTCGCCTGCACGCTCGCTGCCTGCGGCGACAAGGACGCGGCCGGTGGCGCGGGGAAAGGTGGTCCGGGCGGCGGCAAGGGCGGCGACCGACCGATTCCGGTCACCACGGTGCGCGTGCAGGCGGAGTCGTTCACCGACACGCTGATCGCGATCGGCACGGTGAAGGCGCGCGAATCGGTGACGGTGACCGCCAAGGTCAGCGAGATCGTGCAGACGGTGCACTTCGACAGCGGGCAGGAAGTACGTGCCGGCGCATCGCTCATCACATTGTCCGATCGCCAGCAGCAGGCCGCGCTGTCCGAAGCGCAGGCCAGCGCGAACGAAGCCGACCGCCTGCTGCGCCGGCAGACCGAACTGGTGCAGCAGCAGCTGATCGCGCGCGCCCAGGTCGACAACCAGCGCGCCGCGCGCGATGCCGCGCAGGCGCGCGTCGCGCAGATCCGCGCGCAGCTCGCCGACCGCGTGGTGCGCGCGCCGTTTTCCGGCGTGCTCGGCCTGCGCCAGGTCAGTCCCGGCGCGCTGGTCACGCCGGGCACGCCGATCGCCACGCTCGACGACATCTCGCGGGTGTACGTCGACTTCCCGCTGCCGGAGTCGCAGCTGTCGCGCATCGGCCCCGGCCAGCGCGTGGATGCGCGCGCCGTGGCCTATCCCGACCAGCCCTTCGAGGGCCTCGTGCAGACCGTCGATGCGCGCATCGATCCGGCCACGCGTGCGGTGCAGGTGCGTGCCGACCTGCCCAATCCGCAGCGCCTGCTCCGCCCGGGCATGCTCATCAACGTCGAGATCTCCGGCGCCACGCGCAGCGCATTGCTGCTGCCGGAGATCGCGGTGACCCAGGTCGGTCGCGACAGCTACGTGTTCCGCGTCGGCAAGGGCGATGCGGTCGAACAGGTGAAGGTGGTCGTGGCCGCGCGTCGCGCGGGCAAGGCCGAGATCGTCGAGGGTCTTGCCGCCGGCGACCGCGTCGTGGTCGACGGCACCGGCAAGCTCAAGCCCGGCGACCGCATCAGCGAAGCCGGCGCCAAGGCCGGGAGCTCCTTGCCCGGAAGCTCCGGCCCGGACGCACCTGCCGCAGCGAAGAAAGGATGAGGGGCTGAGCATGCGCATCTCCGACATTTCGATCGAACGGCCGGTGTTCGCCACCGTGCTCAGCCTGATGCTGATCGTGGTCGGCCTGATGTCGTACTCGCGGCTGACCTTGCGCGAACTGCCGGCGATCGACCCGCCCGTGGTGTCGGTCGACGTGACCTATCCAGGCGCCTCGGCCGGCGTGGTCGAAACCCGCGTCACCCAGGTGCTGGAGGATGCGCTGGCCGGCATCGAAGGCATCGAGACCCTGCAGTCGCGCAGCGTGAACGGTCGTTCGTCGGTGACCATCGAGTTCACCCTGGAGCGCGACATCGAAGCCGCCGCCAACGACGTGCGCGACGCGGTCAGCCGCGTGCTCGACCGCATGCCCGAGGAGGCTGATCCGCCGGAAGTGGAGAAGGCCGACAGCGATTCCGAAGTCATCCTGTGGTTGAACATGAGTTCGACCGCGATGGACACGCTGCAGCTGACCGACTACGCCGAGCGCTACGTCGTCGATCGCCTGTCCGCGCTCAACGGCGTGTCGCAGATCCGCGTCGGCGGCCAGCAGCGCTACGCGATGCGCGTGTGGCTCAACCGCGATGCGCTGGCCGCGCGCGGCCTGACCGCCGCCGATGCCGAGAACGCGCTGCGCCGCGAGAACATCGAGCTGCCCGCCGGGCGCATCGAATCGCAGGACCGCGATTTCACCCTGCGCGTCGAGCGCAGCTACCGCAAGCCGGAGGATTTCGCGCAGATCCCGCTGGGCAAGGGCAGCGACGGCTACGTCGTGCGCCTGGGCGACGTGGCGAAGGTGGAACTGGCCTCGTCCGAGCGCCGCGCCTATTTCCGCAGCAATGGCGAGCCGAACGTCGGCCTGGGCATCGTCAAGACCTCGACCGCGAACAGCCTGGACGTGGCGCTGGCGGCGCGCGCCGAAGCCGAGCGCATCCAGGCCTCGCTGCCGCAGGGCACGCGCATCTTCGTCGCCTTCGACAGCACGGTGTTTATCGAGTCGGCGGTCGAACGCGTGTGGTCCACGCTGTTCGAGGCCATCGCGCTGGTGCTGATCGTGATCTGGCTGTTCCTGGGCAGCGCGCGCGCTGCGCTGATCCCGGCGGTGACCGTGCCGGTGTGCCTGATCGCCGCCTTCATCGCGCTCTATGCCTTCGATTTCTCGATCAATCTGCTGACCCTGCTCGCGCTGGTGCTGTGCATCGGCCTGGTGGTCGATGACGCCATCGTGGTGCTGGAGAACATCCAGCGCCGTGCCGACCTCGGCGAGCCTGCGCTCGTCGCGGCCAAGCGCGGTACCAAGCAGGTGGCGTTCGCGGTGATCTCCACCACCGCGGTGCTGGTCGCGGTGTTCCTGCCGATCGGCCTGCTCGAAGGCAACACCGGACGCCTGTTCCGCGAACTGGCGGTGGCGCTCGCTGCGGCCGTGGCCATCTCGGCACTGGTCGCACTGACGCTGACGCCGATGATGTCGTCGAAGCTGGTGCGCCCGCACGACAGCGAAAAGCCGAACCGCTTCCATGCCGGCATCGCGCGCTTCCTCGATCGCGTGTCGAACGCCTACCGCCGCCTGCTCGAACGCACGGTCGACCGCGTCTGGCTGTTCGGCGGGCTGATGGTCGTGACGCTCGCGGCCACCTTCTTCCTGTTCAAGCTGGTGCCCAGCGAACTGGCGCCGCCCGAGGATCGCGGTGTGTTCTTCGCATCGATCGTCGGCCCGGAAGGCGCGGGCTTCGATTACACCGTCGGCCAGGTGCAGCAGGTCGAACGCGCGCTGCTCAAGCAGGTGGGCGAGGGCAAGCCGCTGCAGCGCGTGAACACGCGCGTGCCCGGCGGTTTCGGCGCCAGCGAGGAAATGCACACCGGCCAGGCGATCGTGTTCCTGCACGACTGGCAGAGCCGCGAGGTCAGCACCGACGACGTGGTGCAGCAGGTGCGCAAGGAAGTGGGCGCGCTGCCCGGCGTGCGCGTGAATCCGCAGGTGCGCACCGGCCTCACGCGCGGCGGCGGCCAGCCGTTCCAGCTGGTGCTCGGTGGGCCGGAATACGGCGAGCTCGCGCAGTGGCGCGATCGCGTGCTCGCGCGGATGGAGAAGAACCCGAACTTCTTCGCCGCCGACTCCGATTACAAGGAAACCCGGCCGCAGATGCGCGTGATGATCGACCGCGCGCGCGCCGCCGACCTCGGCGTGTCGGTCACCGAGATCGGGCGCACGCTCGAAACCATGATGGGCAGCCGTCGCGTCACCACCTTCGTCGACAACGGCGAGGAATACGACGTGATCCTGCAGGCGGACCGCGCGCTGCGCGCCGAGCCTGCGGACCTGGCTGCGATCCAGGTGCGTGGCGGCAACGGCGAGCTGATTCCGCTGTCGAACCTGGTCACGCTGACCGAACTGGCCGAAGCCGGCAGCCTCAACCGCTTCAACCGCCTGCGCGCGATCACCATTTCCGCCGGTCTCGCGCCGGGCTACCGCATGGGCGACGCCATCGCCTGGGCCGAGCAGGTGGTGCGCGAGGAACTGCCGGGCACGGCGCAGGTGGACTGGAAGGGCGAGTCGCGCGAGTTCCAGAAGGCCGGCAGCGCGGTGCTGATCACCTTCGCGCTGGCGCTGCTGGTGGTGTACCTGGTGCTGGCCGCACAGTTCGAGAGCTTCATCCATCCGATCGTGATCATGCTGACCGTGCCGCTGGGCGTGGGCGGCGCCTTGCTCGGTCTGTGGATGGCCGGCAGCACGCTCAATCTCTTCAGCCAGATCGGCATCGTGATGCTGATCGGCCTCGCGGCGAAGAACGGCATCCTCATCGTCGAATTCGCCAACCAGCTGCGCGACGAGGGCCGCGAGGTCCGCGACGCGATCATCGAATCCTGCGCGGTGCGCCTGCGTCCGATCCTGATGACCTCGGTCGCTACCGTGGTCGGCGCGGTGCCGCTGGTCGTCGCCGGCGGTCCGGGTTCCGCCAGCCGCTTCACCATCGGTATCGTCGTTATCTTCGGCGTGACCTTCTCCACGCTGCTGTCGCTGTTCGTGGTGCCCGCGTTCTACCGCCGGCTCGCGCCGTACACGCGCTCGCCGGAAGCGGTGAAGCATCGACTGGAGAAGCTGGAATCGGAGACGCCGCCGGTGGGTGGGCATTGAGCGACGATCGAACGACGTCGCCGAGTCCTGCGCGTATTCGTGTCACGCGTGTGGTTGGCTGGATCTACCTTGCGATCGGCGCGATGTTTCTGGCCGGGATGCTCACATCCTGGCTGTTGCCAGTCGATCGCACCGATGACGATCACCGTGGCGAATGGTTGCCGCTGGTGCTTCCGTTCCTGCTGCTGTTTCCGATCACCTTCTCCTTCGCCGGGTATCGCGTGCTGCGCCATCCGCCGCTGCATCGGCGCCGCACGTTGTTGCTCGGCTTCATCGCGCTGGTCGGCGCATGGCTCGCCTGGATGGCATTCCGGCAGAGCATGTAATCCCTCGGGATGACGATGCAACAGGATGTGGAGGCCGCAGCGGCGATGGATCGTGGCGATCAAAAAGCGGTGCGGTGAACCGCACCCTATTCCAGTGCGCGGCGATAACGCTCGGCCATCGCTGCATCGAACATGCAGAACACCACGCGCATGCCGTCCGGTGCATGTGCACGCACGGTGCGCACTGCGATATCGACGGCTTGGTCCAGCGGATAACCGAACACGCCGCAGCTGATCGCCGGGAAGGCGATCGAGGCGATGCCGTGCGCTTGCCCCAATGCGAGTGCGTTGCGATAGCAGGACGCCAGCAGCTCCGGCTCGCCCTCGCGTCCGCCGGACCAGACCGGCCCGACGGTGTGGATGATCCAGCGCGCCGGGAGGTCGAAGCCGGGCGTGATCCGGGCCTCCCCGGTCGGGCAGCGGACGAAAGGCTGGACCATGGGAATGACCTTGCAGGCGGCCGACAGCGCCGGACCGGCGGCACGATGGATGGCGCCGTCGACGCCGCCACCACTGGACAGCGCCCGGTTGGCGGCATTGACGATGGCATCCACGTCGAGGGTCGTGATGTCGGCCTGCAGGAGATTGATCGGCATGGGGCGATAGAGGTGGGTGGGCATGGGGCGCGTGGGCGACGCGTCGGCGCGCTATGCTGCACCGGAACAGCATCGGAGGGGAGCGTCCTATGTCCAGGGCATCGGAAGTGCCGCAGGCGGTGATGCAGGCCCTGCAGCGCGGCGACAAGATGGAAGCCATCAAGCAGCTCCGCGAGGCGACCGGCGGCGACCTGAAGTCCGCGATGGAGATGATCCAGAAGATCGCGGCGCAGGTCGAGCAGGCCAAGCGCAGCGGCAGTCACAGCGGGCAGCATTTCCAGCCCGAGACCGAGGGGCAGCGGGAAAACCGGGAACGCACAGACACGATCCTCGCGGGCCATCGCACGCCCACGGTCATGCCCGGGGACGCGGGTGGCCGGGGCCTGTTCATCTGGGTGTTGATCGCGCTGGCCCTGACCGGTGCGTGGTTCTGGTTCAAGCCGTGACGCGCGGCGGCCGGCGGCGCTGCAGCGCGTAGAATGCCCGCATGTCAGACCGCTCCCCCTACGAACGATTCAACAATCCCGCGCCTGCCGGCGACGGCTCCCGCAGCGGCGCGCGCGCCCAACGCGATGTCGAGCTGCGCATCCATGGCCTCAATGCCGTCCGCGCGGTGTTCGCGCATCGCCCGCAGGCCATCCGCAAGCTCTACCTCGCCGAAGCGCGCATCCCGCAGCTCCAGCCGCTGCTGAAGTGGTGCGTCGCCAATCGCGTGGGGTATCGGGTGGTCGATCCGGGCGACCTGCAGAAGCTCGCCGCCAGCGCGCACCATGAAGGCGTGGTCGCCGATGTCCTGCGCGAAGAGCCGGCGTCGCTCACCGCCTGGCTGCGCGACCTGCCGGCGGGGCCGTGCTGCGTGCTGTGGCTCGACGGCGTGGGCAATCCGCACAACCTCGGCGCGATCCTGCGCGCCGCCGCGCATTTCGGCGTGAAGGCGGTGCTGATCCCGAAGCATTCGACGTTGACCTTGTCCGGTGCCGCCGCACGTGTCGCGGAAGGTGGTGCAGAGGTCGTGCCGTTCGTGCGCCTGGGCCGCGAGGACAACGCCATGGCGCAGCTGCGCGGCGCCGGGTTTTCGCTCGCCGCCACGGTGGTCCGCGGCGGCAGCGACCTGTTCTCGGCGAAACTTTCTCAGCGCCTGGTCTACGTGCTCGGCGCCGAAGGCGAGGGCATGGATGCCGAACTCGCCAAAGCCTGCGACCAGCGTCTGTCGATTCCCGGTACTGGCGCGGTGGAAAGCCTCAACGTCGCCGCCGCGACGGCGGTGCTGTTGGCGGCGTGGTCGCAGCGGAAGGCGTAGGGTGCGGTTCGCCTCACCCTACATGCACGCACTGCGACTCACTCCAGCCGTTTGACCGCCTGCAACGCCTCTTCGAACGCCTTCGCGCGGTCCGGTTCCTGCAGCAGGGCCTTGGTGATCGCCACCAGCAGGGCGTCCAGCAGCATGCGGCGCAGCGCTTCGGCCTGGGTTTGCTGGATCCGTTCGATGGCGTAGACGACGCTGTCCGTGCACTGGCGCAGGGCGGCGTTGAACGGATCCGCTTGACCGAGGACGGTGTCGTTGGAGAAGCGCACAGCACTCTGGATCGCCTCCGCAAGGCCCTCATAGGCCTCGTGCAGGCCCGCTTCGGTGTCTTCGGTCGCGGCTGAATCCGCGCCCGCCTGCATCGCCTCGGGCGCGGTGGACGCCCGCTCGCCCCGAAAGGCATTCAGCACGGTCAGCAGGCTGGTCAGATTGTCGGTGAGGCCGGTCTGCGAGACCTTGTCGGTCGTGCCGCCCGTGGTCGTGGTGTCGATGCTGTAGATCTGGATCACGCCCTGGTTGGTCGCGGCCTGCGCCAGCGTGTTCATCTGCTGCTGCGCGGCGACCGCGTTCGCGTACAGGATGCCGGTCGAATGCGCGAGGGTCTGGTAGATCGAGCCCATCGCAAGGGCCGGGGCCTCGCCGATGACCTTCACGTTGCTCTGCGTGACGGCATCGGTGATCTGGGAATTGACTGCGGTGGGAAATGCCATTGATCGCTCCTTGTCATGGTGTTGCCGGGCGTCGATCGCGTCGTGCGGATCGATGCCGGTGTTCCTGTCGATCCTAAGGCCATGGCGGGCCACGGCCTGCATCAGTTCGGCATCTCCGACCGTGGGTGCGATCTCAGGGCTTGGCCGTCTCGGCCTTCGGTGCGCTGCCGAAACCGCCTTCGGCCGATGCGGCGAGGTACGCGAAGGTCGCATAGGCCGCCGTGTTCTGCGCCAGCGCGGCCGGGTCGACCTTGTCGAGCGTGTCGTCGGGCGTATGGTGCAGGTCGAAATAGTCCGTGCCGTCCTGGCCCAGCCAGGCCCAGGCCGCGCCGAGCGCGGCGATCGGCCCCACGTCCGGGCCCGGGCCGCCCTTGGCCATCGCTTCGATGCCCAATGGTTTCAGCGCTTCGGCGATGCGCGCGGCGGCGGCTTTCGCATGCGGCGCGGCGCCGGTGTTGAAGGCGTAGATGCGGCCGGCGCCGAAATCACTTTCGGCGACGAGCTGGTGTTTCGCGACGTCGGCCTTGTGCGCGTCGGCGTAGACCTTGCCGCCGTACAGGCCCTGTTCTTCGTTGGCGAAGGCGATCACGCGGATCGTGCGCGCCGGGCGCTGCGCCTTGGGCAGCTTCGCGATGAGATGGCCGGCGGCCATGGTGATCGCCACGCCTGCGCCGTCGTCGACCGCACCGGTGCCGAGGTCCCAGGAATCGAGGTGTCCGCCGATCACCACCACTTCATTGCGCAGCGTGCGATGGCTGCCGGTGATTTCGCCGATGACGTTGTGCGAGGTCGCGGTGCCGTCCCAGCCGCAGTCGAGCGCGACGCGGATGCGGATCGGCTTGCCCAGCGCGACCAGGCGCGACAGCTGTTCGGCATCCGGCACCGACAGCGCTGCCGAGGGAATCGGCGTCAGGCCATCGTCGAAGCGGGTGATGCCGGTATGCGGGTTGCGGTGGCTGTCGGTACCGGCCGAGCGCATCACGAAGGCTGCTGCGCCGGCGCGGATCGCCGCCGAGGGGCCGCGGCTGCGCACGCGGCTGCCCGGGCCGTAGCCGCTGCCGTCGCGCGCGCGCTCCATCCTGTAGTCGACGAAGGCGATCTTGCCGGCGAGCGAGCCGGCCGGCGCGGCTTCCAGTGCGGCGAGGTCGGCGAAGCGCACGACCTCGGCTTCGACCGTGCCTGCGGAGCTGCCGCCAAGGGCGGTCAGCGTGAGCGGCTGCGCGTGATCGCCGACGACGGCCGCGGATTCGCTGCGGCGCACCCACTTCGGAAAGCTCACCGGCTGCAGCCAGACCTTGTCGTAGCCCAGCGCCTTGAACTTCGCCTCGGCCCAGCGCACGGCGCGCGCATCGGCTTCGCTGCCGGCCAGGCGCGGACCGATTTCGGTGGTCAGCGATTCGAGCACCTGCCACGAGGTGCGATCACGCAGTGCGGTGTCGCGCAGCGGGCCCGCGTTCGCGAATGCGGCATCGGGAATGCGCGTCTCCGGCGGCGCGGCGGCGAATGCGAAGGACGACATCGCCAACGCGATGGCGGCAACCAGCGACAGACTCGAACGCATGAGCGATTCCCGGCCCGGACATGAAGAAGCCGCGAGCGTATCAGCCCGCGGCTCCGTTTGCAGACGTCGGGATCGCACACGGCGTTTCCCGCCGGAAACGATCAAGCCGGCGGGATCAGCGATGGCTATTTCTTCAGCGAATCGCGGATATCGCGCAGCAGCAGGACTTCCTCGCTCGGCTCCGGCGGCGCGGCCGGTGCGGCGGCTTCGGTGCGCTTGAGCCTGTTCATCACCTTGATGACCACGAACAGCACGAAGGCGATGATCACGAAGTCGATCACGGTCTGCAGGAACGCGCCGTACTTGATCGCCACGGCCGCTGCCGCTTCCTTGCCGTCCGGCCCGATCACCGCGTCCTTCAACACGATCGACAGGTCGGAGAAGTTCACGCCGCCGATGAGATTGCCGACGATCGGCATGATCACGCCATCGACCAGCGACGAGACGATCTTGCCGAAGGCGGCGCCGATGATGACGCCGACCGCGAGATCGACGACGTTGCCCTTCATCGCGAATTCCTTGAACTCGCTCATCATGCCCATGTCGCTGTCTCCTGCCGTGTTGGGTGGGAACAAGTGTAGTGGCGCCTCTGGCCCGCGTGTGCGGTCGCCGGGTTTTTTCAGCGTGGCGGGGCGATGCGGCAGTCGAGGCGCAGCAGGTCGTCGAGCGCGCCTTCGCAGACATCGCCGGGCTGCAGCGCGGCCACGCCGGCGGGCGTGCCCATGAACACCAGGTCGCCGGCCTTCAGCGCGTAGAGTTTCGACAGTTCGTGCAGGATCTCCGGCACGTCCCAGATCAGCATGTCCAGCGTCGACTGCTGACGCGTTTCGCCGTTGACCTTCAGCGACAGCGTGCGCGATGCGAGGTCGCCGATTTCCGCAGCGGGAACGAATGCGCTGATCGGCGCGGCCTCGTCGAAGGATTTGCCGGTGTCCCAGGGCAGGCCCTTGGCCTTGGCGGCGGCCTGCAGGTCGCGGCGGGTCAGGTCCAGGCCGATGCCGTAGGCGAAGACGAGGCGGCCCGCATCGTCCGGCGCGAGCACGCCGGCAGGCGCGTCCTCGCCCAGCGCGACGACCAGCTCGATCTCGTGGTGCAGATCCTGGGTGCCCGGCGGGTAGTGCACCACACCGTCCAGCACCAGGCTGTCGGTCGGTTTCAGGAAGAAGACCGGCGTGCCGCGATCGGCCTTCGAGGCCGGGGCCGCAGCGCCCATCTCGCGGGCATGGTCTGCGAAGTTGCGGCCGACGCAGTAGACGCGGCGGACCGGGAAATGGCCGGAGACGGCGGTTCCGGCGACGGGCACGCGCATGGGGGCGGGTGCGGCGATCAGGTCATGGGGTGTGCTGTTCATGCCCGCATGATCGCGTGCCGGCCGGCATCGCGTCGAGGGCGCGGCTTGGCGGCGATGTTCGCGGAATGTTTCCGGCGCAGGGGGCGACGACGTCGCTGCCCGGAGCGGCGGATCAGCGGCCGGTCGTGAGCGCGGGCTTGCGCAGCACGCGGTATTCGCCGTCGAGTGTGCGCGCGTCCTTCGCCACCGGCTTCCCGCGCTGGCGCAGGATCCGCGAAACCAGCGCGAACGCCAGCATCGCCGCGCCGATCACCAGGCCGAACACCAGCAGCACCGCGAGCAGGGCCACGCCGACGAGGGTGAGCAGCACGCGCAGGGCGCGATGGCGCGGCTTGCGTGGGGTCGTGAACTCGCGGAACGCCTGGCGGCCGAAATGCAGGCCGGCACTGGAGAAGAACGCGTTGGAGAAGAGGGTCTTGCGGGAGAAACGGGGGATGCGCATGGGTTCTGGATCGGTCGAACGGTGGCCAGGGGCCGACGGACCCAGTATCGGGCGGCGATCCGGCGGGCGTGTGAGAAGTTCGTTAAGCCATAATGCCGGCCGTCACTCCTTCGCCGTGTCGCCACCATGAGCCAAGTCAGCCAAGCCGCCCTTGCCCGCCTGTCCGAATTGCCCGAAGGCCAGCCGATCGCAGTCGACGCTTCGATCGACGGCGAAACCGAATCGCTGATCCTGTTCCGCGAAGGCGAATCGGTGCGCGCCTGGCGCAATATCTGCCCGCATGCCGGCCGCCGCCTCGACTGGTCGCCCGGCCAGTTCCTGCGTTCGAAGGAAGGCCTGCTGATCTGCGCCGTGCACGGCGCGAGTTTCAAGCTCGCGCAGGGTGGCGAATGCGTCGCAGGGCCGTGCAAGGGACAGTCGCTGGTCGCGGTGGATGTGTTGGTGCATGACGGCGCGATTCTGCTGGGCCGTCGCTGATCGGCGGAGATTCATCCGCTAGGTTTTCCGGGGAATGGCGTAGCGGAGCAAGCTCCGCTCTACAAGCGCCGTCCGATCGCGCGGACGATCAATCCCGCATCAGCGTCGATTTTCCGAACAGGCTTTCCACCAGGTCCACGGCGAGTTCGGCGGTGGCGTTGTGGTTGTCGAGCGCGGGGTTGAGTTCGACGATGTCCAGCGAGGCCATGCGGCCGGTGTCGGCGATCATCTCCATCACCAGCTGCGCTTCGCGGTAGTTCGGGCCGCCGGGCACGGTGGTGCCGACGCCGGGGGCGATGCTGGGGTCGAGGAAGTCCACGTCGAAGCTGACGTGCAGGTGGGTGTTGTCGTCGAGATCTTCCAGTGCCTCTTCCATCGCGCGCTTCATGCCGACTTCGTCGATGTAGCGCATGTCGTACACGTCGAGGCCGTATTCCTTCACCAGCCGCTTCTCGCCGTCGTCGACGGAGCGGATGCCGATCTGGCGGATCTCGTCGGGGCGCATCGCCGGGGCGCTGCCGCCGAGGGTGGTCAATGCGTCGGGACCGAGGCCGCAGAGGCAGGCCACCGGCATGCCGTGGACGTTGCCCGAGGGCGTGACGTTGCTGGTGTTGAAGTCGGCGTGCGCGTCGAGCCAGAGCACGCGCAGCTTCTTGCCGGTCCGGCGGCAGTGGCGGGCGACGGCGGTGATCGAACCCAGGCCGAGGCAGTGGTCGCCGCCGAGCACGATCGGCATGCGGCCGAGTGTCAGTTCGGCGTCCACCGCGTCCATCAGCACCTTGTTCCAGGCGACGACTTCGTCGAGATGGCGGTAGCCGTCGACCGGCGGCAGCCAGGGATTGGCCGGGCCCGTGACATTGCCGCGATCGGCCACGTCCACGCCGCGTGCGGCGAGGGCTTCGCCCAGGCCTGCGATGCGCAGGGCGTCCGGCCCCATCCGTGCACCCCTGTGGCCGGCACCGATGTCGGTGGGCACGCCGATGAGGGACACGGGCGGATACGAGCGCTGCATGCGGGCTCCGGGCTGGGATGTGGTGCCGACAGTCCGATTTGAACGGACGACCTACCGCTTACAAGGCGGTTGCTCTACCAACTGAGCTATGCCGGCGAAGGCATGGGGCCCGAGTGGGCCTGATCGGCCCGGGCGAGCGACGATTCTACGCCAGGCCCGCGACGGGCGTCAGCGCACAGCCGCGCAATCGGTGCCACGAAGGGCGCCACCGGCCGCGCGACGGGCCCGGTTCGCATCGAAACCCGGGCCAGCAGCGAAGTCCAGCCAGTAGCGGCTGCGGGTTTCGCCCAGCGCCTCGGCCTTCGCGGCGAAGCCCGCAGCCTGCAGCGCACCGGCATGGGTGCGGGCGCGGGCTTCGGTGCTGAAGCGGCCCAGGGCGACGCTGTTGGCCTCGGCGCCATCGGCCACGACCACCAGATCGGTGAAGCCGGCGGCGCGCAGGCGCTGGGCATTGGCGTCGGCGGCGGCGCGATCAGCGGCGGCGGGCAGGTAGACGCGCCAGCCACGGCCGCCGTTCTCGCGGATCTCGCGGCTGCGCAGGCGGCCGGCCATCGGCGCCAGCGCGGCGCGCGCGGCGTCCAGCGCGGCGGTATCCGCGAACGGCCCGGCGCTGTAGCAGCGTTCGGGCACCGGCGGCGCAGCCGGTGACGGCGTAGACGTTGAGGTGCCCGGGGAGGCTGCGGCCGGAGCCGATGGCGGTGCGGACGCGGCCCGTCGTTCCGGGCGTTCGCTGACCAGTTGCAGTCGTGCGATGCCTGACGGCGCCTCTTCGGCCTGCGCGGGTGGCGCATCGGCGCGGAGCGCCCACCAGAGGGCGACACCCAGGTTGAGGACCACCAGCAGGACGAGCGAAGCGCGCAGAGTCATGCGGTCATTCTACGGGACCGCCCATGCCGCCAGACCCTCCAGCACGAGGTGCGGCGCGCGCGGGGCCGCCGGATCCAGGCCATCGAGCGCATCGACGCCGCCGCCGTGCAGCAGGAGGGTCGGTCGTTGCCCGATCCGGGCCTCGGCGTCGCGCAGGCCCTGTTCGATCAATGCCAGCGCGGCGCCGTCGCAACCGCTGCGCAGGGCGTCGAGTGTGTCGTCGGCGAATGCGACCAGATCGCCGCCGTGTTCGGGCAGTTGCGCCGCGCGGCCGTGCAGGGCTTCGCGCATCAGCGCGGGCGAGGGGGCGATGCGGCCACCGTGGTGCAGGCCGTCGGCGTCGACCAGATCGAGTGTGATCGCGGTGCCGATGCCGACCACCAGCCACGGCCCCGGGCCGCGTCGGCGCGCGCCGAGCAGGGCGAGGAAGCGGTCGGCGCCGAGGTGTTCGGGGATGGGGTAGGCGATGCGCAGGTCGTCGAATCGCCCAACCGTACGCGCGATCGACAGCCGAGCGCAGCGCGCGGTCAGCGCATCCAGCAACTGTGTGCGCAGCGCCTGCGCGCCGACCATCGTCATCACCGCGGCCTCGAAGCGCGGCGGCAGCGCGGCGTCCCAGCCTTCGGGCAGGTGCTGGCCGTCGTGCGCGATCGCGCTGACGTCGCCGAGCATGCCGTAGTCGAGCCCGCCGTCGTTGCGCAGCGGCGCGCATTTCAGGCGGGTGTTGCCGAGGTCGAACAGCCAAGTGTCTGTGCTCATGCGCGCATCATGCCCGTCGAACGCCGCGCCTGCGCACGCGGACCTCGCCCGCATGCAAGGACCGCATGCCCTCGGCGGTGCGCAGCCGCAGTGCGCCATCGTCGGCGATGCCGCCGGCCAGCCCCGTGACCGTGCGGTCTGCAAGAACCGCATCGAGTTCCGCATCGCGGAGTGCGTCGAGCGCATCGAATCGCGGCAGGAACGGCGCGAGGCCCTCGGCATCGAACAGCGCGAGCGCATCGGCCAGCGACGCCAGCAGCGCCGCGGCCACTGCGTCGCGTGTCGGCGCGCCGTCGTCGATCTGCGCCTGCAGGTCGGTCCAGGGCTGGTCGATCACGGTCGCGGCGTCGGCCGGCATGCGCACGTTCAGGCCGATGCCGATCACTGCCCGCACCGCGCCGTCCTGCAGCCCGCCTTCGATCAGGATGCCTCCTAGCTTGCGCAGCTTGTCCTCATCGTCGACGACCAGGTCGTTCGGCCATTTCACGCCGACGCGCAGAGCGCCGAGCGTGCGCATCGCTTCTGCCGTCGCGATGCCGACGACGAGGCTGAGTCCGCCGAGTCGCGCCAGGCTGCCCGAGAAACATCGCGCGAAAGAGCAGTAGAGGTTCGCGCCCGGCGGCGATGTCCAGGGGCGCCCCTGGCGACCGCGTCCGCCCAACTGGCTGTCGGCGAACAGTGCAACGATGCCGCTGTCCGGCGTGCGCCGGCGCAGCAGTTCGCTGTTGGTCGAATCGATGGCATCCACGACCTCGATCGTCGCGAAGGCCGCGCGCGTCGCATCGTCCAGTCGCGACAGGATTGATGCGGCGTCGAATGTGTCGATGCCGTTCATCTGCGCAGGAACAAGCGATGCAGGAGTCGCGCCTTGTCGAAGCGCGACTCGGTGCCGGCGCGCAGCCGCGCGAGGTTGGCGCGATGCGTGTAGACCAGCAGCAGCGCGATGGCGACGGTGAGCAGGTGCAGCGGCATCGACACGCGCAGCACCATGCCGAGTACGGCCGCAGACAATCCAGCCAGAACCGTCGCCAGTCCGACGTAGCCGCTCAGCACCAGCGTGGCGATCCACACCGCCAGCAGCACCGGTACCGACAGCGGCCACAGCACGACCAGCGCACCCACCGCCGTCGCCGCGCCCTTGCCGCCACGGAAGCCGTGCCACACCGGCCAGACATGCCCGACCACGGCCGCGAACGCGCAGGCATGCCCCAGCCAGGCCGCGCTGGATGCAGGCGCGAAGCGCAGGCCCATCCACGCCGCCAGCGCGCCCTTGCCGATATCGACCGCCACCACGCCCAGTGCGAATGCCGCGCCCTGCGTGCGGAACGCGTTGGTGCCGCCGGCATTACCGCTGCCCATCGTGCGGATGTCCACGCCGCGCAGCCTGCCGAGCAGCAGGCTGCCGGAGAGCGAGCCGAGGAGATAGGCGGCGAGGAGGAGGGCGGCGGTGTGCATGAGTGCCATCAAGGTTCCACCTTCACGCAGCGTCCAAAGATCGCGTTCGGTCCGATCCAGCCGTTGATGTAGCCCTTGTTGTTGCCGATCTGGAAGCGTTGTCCCTGGATCGCCTTGATGAGATGCAGGTATTCGGCGCCGTGGACCTTGCACAGCACGATGTCATCGACCTGCAGTGCGGCGTGATTGGCCATGGGTTCGACCGTGCACAACTGGCCGGATTCGATGCGACCGGTCATCGATCCGCCGCGAGGCCGGAAGGACACGGTTTCGCCGCGCTTGAGTCGTTCGATGTGTCCGCTGGCCCAGCCCATGCGCTGCCTGTGTCGTTTCCGAAGGCGGGCATCATCCCGCGAACGGCTGCACCGACGCCACCAGCGTGCCGCGCCCGGCATGGGCGCCGATGGCCGGGCCGGTTTCGACCAGATGCGCTTCGACCAGGTCGAGACGGTCGCGAAGCGCGGCGAGCAGGCGTTCGCCATCCTCGCGCGCGTCGCAGTGGCCGATGATCGCGCGCAGGAGCGGCGATGGGCCGAGCGCCTTGCGCACGTGCCTGGCGAGATAGGCCGCGAAGGCTTCCGGCGCCTTGGCCTTCGCGAACAGGCCGCTGGCGACGCCCAGCTTGCCCTCGGGTTTCATCTTCGCGACGGGCGTCAATCCGGTGAAGCGCACCGCCGGTTCCGCCCATGCCGGGATGCGGCCGCCGCGCACGGCATGGGTGATGTCGCGCGCCATCGCCCAGGTGAGCGTGAGCGGACGCAGGCGTTCGAGCTCGCGCAGGATGGCGTCGACATCCGCGCCGGCATCGGCCAGTTCCGCCGCGCGCCACGCCAGCAGCGCCTGGCCACCGGCGGCGTTGATGCTGTCGAACACGTGCACCTTGGACGCGTCGCCGCGCGCGGCGGCGTGTTCGGCCGACTGCAGCGTGCCGGAGATCGCCCGCGAGAGGCCGACGTAGACCACCTGCGGATGATGCGCGGTCAGGAAATCGAAGCTGCGCCGGAAATCGCCGGGCGGCGGCTGGCTGGTGCGCGGCAACTGCTGCGATGCGGCCATGCGCCGGTAGAACTCGGCGGTGCTCAGACCGACCTTGTCGAGGTAGTCGCGGCCGTCCAGGTTCACGCGCACCGGCACCACGTGCAGCGCGTGGCGTTCGACGATGGACTCGGGCACATCGGCGGCGCTGTCGGTGACCACCGCGACCTTGTGTGCGCGTTCGGCGCTGCGCGATTGCAGCAGCATGTCGTCGGCCTTCATGCCTTCGACCGTGGCGAAGCGCGCGCAGGCATCGAACAACTGCTGCGGCGCGCCGACGTGCGCATGCACGCGCATCCGCGTGCCGCCGCCGGCCAGCACCATCGAATCGGCGCCGATGGCCTCCAGCGCAGCGCGCACCTCGGTGCGCTCGATGGCCTGGCGTTCGCCCGCATCGACGGCCGCACGATCGAGGATCAGCAGGCATTCGGTGCACCAGCGTCGTTCCGGATCGACCGCGTCGTGCGGTGGGTGAACATCTTCCTCGTGCCCATCCGCGCCTTCGTTGGCGGCCTGCAGCGGTGCGTGCACGCGCATGGCGCGCGGCCCGCCATCGGCGAATTCGGCGATGCCTTCGAGCAGGTCGACGAAGCCCTGCGCGCCCGCATCGACCACGCCGGCCTTCTGCAGCAAGGCCATCTGCTGCGGCGTGCGCGCCAGCGCCACGCGTGCCTGTGCGAGCGCTCGCGAGAAGCGGCCGCGCGGATCGTCGCGGACGTCGTTGGAAACGCTCTGGCCTGCGGCCTCCTGCATCGCGTCGGCGAAGCTGTCGATCACGCTCAGGATCGTGCCTTCCACCGGCTGCGCCAGCGCGCTGCGCGCGGCATCGGCGCCGTGGCGGACGGCGGCGGCCAGCGTGGCCGCATCGAGCACCGGCTGGCTGCGCGCATGCTCGGCCACGCCGTGCAGGAATTGCGCGAGGATCGCGCCGGAATTGCCGCGCGCGCCGTCGATGGCGTCGTCCCCGATCCGGCGCAGCAGCTCGCCGATGTGCCGGCTCCGGCGGCTCAGCGCGCCGTTGAGCACGCTGCCCAGGGTGAAGGCGAGATTGTTGCCGGTGTCGCCGTCAGCCACCGGGAAGACGTTGATCCGGTTCAGGCCGTCGCGGGCCGCGATGACCCGGCGCGCACCGGCGATCAGGGCCCTGCGCAGGGCAGGGGCGGTCAGGGCGCCCTCGGGGCGCAGAGGATGGCCGGGGGTTCCCGGGCTGCCGGGAGCGGATGTGTCGGGCGCGGGCATATCGGGAACGGGCATGTTCACGCGTCGAGTCTGCCCGAAAGTCGGGAAGCGGTGCTGCTGCGACGCAGCATCCACCGTTAACGATCATGTCACGCCGATCGTGTCACATCCGCGCTATAGTCGCCGTCTTGTCAGCGACTCCACGATGGAAGCCGCCATGCGCACCGCCCGTCCTGCCCTCCCGGTTCTGATTGCCTTCGCCCTGCTCGGGGCGCCGGCACTGTCGCTGGCTGCGCCCCTGGCGTCCGCCAACGGCGAGCAGGTGGGGTGCCCGGAACAGGGCGCCGAGGCCGTCGACGCCGAGACGGCGCCACAGCAGAAGTCGGTCGCCGCCAAGCGCGGTGCCGCGCGCGATGCCGGCAAGTCCCGCCAGACCACGCCGTACCGCAGCGGCGATGCACCGTCGCGTGGCGCCCCGCGCTGGCACCGTTTCCTGCCCGGCATGTTCCGCTGACCTGTCACGCTGGTCTTGTTCCGCTGGCTCCGCGGGCTGCGTGCCCGCCCTGATCCCCTGATCGACCCCCGACGCTGGCAGCATGTGGCCGCCGGCCTGCCGTGGGTCGCCGCGCTCGATCCCGAACGCGATGCCCGTCTGGCGGCCCTGGCGGCCCGCTTCCTCGCGAGCAAGGCGATCACGCCGGTCGATGGCCTGCAGCTCGATGACGACGACCGCTGCGCGCTGGCGGCGGTGTGCTGCCTGCCGTTGCTGGAGTTCGGTGCCGAAGGCCTGCATGGCTGGTCGGAGCTGATCGTCTATCCCGCCGCGTTCCGCGTCGAACGGCGGCATACCGATGCCGGCGACATCGAAGGACTGGACGTAGTGCATGAGGGCGACGACGAACTCATCGGCGAAGCCTGGGATCATGGCCCGCTGGTGCTGTCCTGGGCCGACATCCAGGCCGACATCGCCGACCCGGCCGCCGGTTTCTGCGTCGCTGCGCATGAAATGGCGCACAAGCTCGACATCCTCGACGGCGCGATGGACGGTACGCCGCCGTTGCCGCGCGACTGGCAGCGCCGCTGGGCCCGTGATTTCCAGCGCGCCTACGACGCCTTCGTCGAAACGGTCGATGCCGGGCACGAGACCGGGATCGATCCTTATGCCGCCGGATCGCCCGATGAATTCTTCGCGGTCTGCACCGAATACCACTTCGGCGCGCCGGACCTGCTGCGCGGCGCCTTTCCCGACGTCGCCGCGCACCTGACGCGGTTCTACGGACCGTCGCCGCTGGCTTGAGCGGCCGGTCAGAGCCCCGGCGGCAGCACTACTTCGAAGCTCGCGCCGCCCAACTCGTCGGAATCGCCGACGTTCAGTTCGCCGCGATAGCTGCGCACGATGTCCTGCACGATCGCCAGCCCGATGCCGTGGCCCTGCA
This sequence comes from Lysobacteraceae bacterium, assembly GCA_036404915.1. Classification (GTDB taxonomy): domain Bacteria; phylum Pseudomonadota; class Gammaproteobacteria; order Xanthomonadales; family Xanthomonadaceae; genus Lysobacter_I. The sequence goes on along the minus strand of DASWYO010000022.1, from coordinate 27,285 downwards.
CGCGCTCGTCGCCACGCACGCCGCGCTGCAGGACCAGTGCGATGCGGTCCATGGGAATGCCCGGGCCGTCATCCTCGACCATCAGCACGAGTCCCGGTCGCCGGTTGGGGGCCGGGGCGCCGGCACGGGCGGTGAGCAGCACACGCGAGCGCGCCCACTTGAACGCGTTCTCCAGCAGGTTGCCGAGCAGTTCCTGCAGGTCGCCCTTTTCGCCATAGAACCGCGCGTCCGGATCGATCTCGAATTCGCAGAGCACGCCCTTGGAGGCGTAGACCTTTTCCAGGCCTCGCACGATCTCTTCCGCGTTCTCCTCGACCGGCAACGGCGCCGCGAACAGCTTGTGTCCACCGGACGCGGCGCGGCTGAGCTGGTAGCCCACCAGATCGTTCATGCGCTTGAGTTGCTCGCCCAGTTCGGCGCGCAGTTCGGGACCGTCGGTACCGTTGTCCAGGCGCGTGCGCAAGACCGCCAGCGGCGTCTTCAGGCTGTGCGCGAGATCGGCGAGGATGTTGCGCTGGCGATCCAGGTTCTCGCGCTCGCTCTCGATGAACGCGTTGATGCTTTCGGTCAGCGGTTCCAGTTCGCGCGGATGCCGCTCGCTCATGCGCGTGGCGATGCCGCGCTGCACGCGCTTGAGTTCCTCGATCACGCGACGCAGCGGATGCAGGCTCCAGCGCAGGATCACCATCTGCAGCAGCAACAGGATCGACGCCGCGCCGCCGAGGTAGCCCCACAGCGCGCGCCGGAACACCGTCAGCTGGCTCTGCAGCCGCGCGGTGTCTTCCAGCACGTAGATCGTGTAGGGCACTTCATCGGACATGTCGTCGCCGGGCCAGACCATGCCGTAGCCGTAGCGATACGCCTGGCTGACTTCGCCGTTCGGGCGCACCAGCGTGAGCGGGCCGTCGAAGGTCTGTTCGCCGGCGCCGAGCATGCGCACCTCGGGCAGCTCCGGGCCTTGCGCGGAGTCCGATTCCCATAGCACGAACGGCAGCACGATCTGCGCATAGAGCCCGCTGCCGGGCCGTTTCAGCCGCGGGTCGGGCAGCTTGTCGTCGAAGGGAGGCACCAGATCGCCGCCGCGACTGAACTCGGTCTCGCGCGCGAAATCCAGCGCATAGTCGCGCAGGCGGTCGCTCAGGACGTTCTCGGCGGTGCTGAGGAACGCGCGATCCAGCGCATAGCCGGCCAACGCCAGGAAGGCGACCAGACCCAGGCTCGCGGCGAGCAGCTGGCGAGTCTGCAGCGAGCGCGGGCGCCAGCGGGAAAGTCGGTCACGCGAAGGCATGGCGAGGCGTCATGCAGGGAAGGAAAGCGCCGGAAAGCAAGGCGCCGGCGCGCGAATGCATCCGGCGCCCGGAGGGCGTGACCGGGGCGGCGATCAGGCGTCCCCGGTCCGTGCGATCGCGAAGCGGTAGCCGCGGCCGCGCACGGTTTCGATCGGCTTGAGCGAGCCTTCGGGATCGAGCTTCTTGCGCAGGCGGCCGATGAAGACCTCCAGTACGTTGGAATCGCGATCGAAATCCTGCTGGTAGATGTGCTCGGTGAGATCGGCCTTCGACACCAGCTCGCCAGCGTGCATCATCAGGTATTCCAGCACCTTGTATTCGTAGCTGGTCAGGTCGACGTTGGTGCCGTGCACGCTCACCGTCTGCGCTGCCAGGTCCAGGGTCACCGGGCCGCATTCCAGCGCCGGCTTGCTCCAGCCCGCGGCGCGGCGCACCAGCGCGTTGATGCGCGCCAGGAGCTCTTCGACGTGGAAAGGCTTGACCAGATAGTCATCGGCACCCTGCTTGAGGCCTTCGACCTTGTCCTGCCAGCTCGAACGCGCGGTGAGGATCAGCACCGGGAACTGCTTGCCTTCGTTGCGCAGGGCCTGGATCAGCTCCATGCCGGACATCTTCGGCAGGCCCAGGTCGATGATCGCCATGTCGAACGGCACTTCGCGGCCCAGATAGAGGCCCTCTTCGCCGTCCTGGGCGGCATCCACCGCGAACCCTTCGCGCTTGAGGCGCGCGGCCAGGGTTTCACGCAGGGGGGCTTCGTCTTCGACCAGAAGGATTCGCATCGATCGCTCCATCGCCGGCAGGAGGCCGGCTTTCTTGTTCAGGATTGCAGGATAGCCGCGAGGGACGCCGCGTCGCGCATCACCGGGGCGTCTCGTTCATATTTCGCTTAGTCGCTGATGGATCAGCGACATCCGCTGGCTGAAGGGCACGCAAACGAAACGAACAAACAAAGCACGCAAACAAAAAGGCGAGCCGAATGGCTCGCCTGTGGATATGGCTGGATGGGGGGCTGGGCGAATGGACTGGACGCGTGGATCAGTCGTCGTCGCGGCGGCGGGGCGGGCGGTCGTCGTTGCGACGCTGCGGGGCCGGTTCGTCCATGTAGATGCGTACCCGGCCTTCGTCGTCCAGCACCTTGATCCGGTTCACGTCGCGGCCGTCGTACTGCATGCGTTCGGCGCTGAGCACCTGGCCGCGGTTGGCGCGCTCGATGCGGCGCACCGCATCGGACAGGTGTCGGCTCTCCTCGGAGCGCGTGCGGTCCGGCGGCGGCGGACGGTCGTCGCGGTCACGGTCGCGCTGCTGGGCCATGGCGGCCGGGGCGGCGATGGTGCCGATCGCGACGGCGATCGCGATGGCGAGGGCATTCGACAGCGGAAAACGGCGGACAAACGACATATCGGAGGCTCTGCAGCGGAGGCACGGCGTGGCGGAGGGCTGGCCGTGCTCTGGGATGGGCATTCTCGACAGGGGGGGGTGAATCCGTCCTTAACTTTTTTTTACACCCGGCGCCGGTTCAGACGGTGCTTGGGGTGGCGATTGCGTCGGCCCTGCCGGACGGTGGCTCAGTAGATCTCCCCGACGCAGCAGCGCAGCGAGCCGCCGGCGGCTTCGATGGCGTCGAGTTCGACGCTGTGGATGGCGAAGCCGGCAGCGGCCAGCGCGGCGCGCGAGGCCCCGGACAGGCCGGCGGCGGCCGTGGCGCTCATCCAGACGCTCTCGGAGGACAGCGCGATGGCATTCCCGGCGTAGGCCGCGCGCTCGGCCGCATCCAGCCGCACCGCGTGCGGGGCGTAGCAGGCCGCGATGGCGTCGACTGCGGCCGGATCGGCGAAGCCGTCGGGGCAGATCAGCGCAGCGCGCCCGGCCAGGATCGCGAGCACGACATTGGTGTGGTACTCGCTCGGTGCGAGGTCGAACATCAGGGTCGCACGCAGCCCGAAGGCCTCGTGCATCAGCGCCGCGCCGGTTTCGTCGCAGCGTTCGGACAGGCCGCAGAAGCCCAGGCCACGCGCGCGATCGATGACCAGGGCGCCGGTGAGCTCGCATGGGTGCTCTTGGTGCGACAGGTCGACCTCGGCGTAGCCCAGGGTGTCGCCGAAGAACTGGCGGATGTCGGAGCGGCCGGCTTCGCGCTGGCGCACGGCGTGGCGCATGCGGCCGACGACCAGGCGGCCGGCGGCGGTGCCGAAGACATTGTTCGGGAACACCGCGTCGGGCATGGCCGGATCGCCGGCGAAGCAGATCGTCGGCAGGACGTCGGACAGCGCGCGCTGGAGCTCGCGGTGCTGGGTCGAAGCACGCACCGCGTCGAACGCGCCGGCATCGGCCATGTAGTGGTTGTCGGACGCCGATTCGATGGCGCGGCCGAAGCCGTCCGGTGCGACGAGGAAGGCGGCGTTGGCGGTCGCCGGTCCGAAATCGGGCGCGCAGTGCCGCGCGAAGTCGAGGAAAGCGTTGAAATCGCGGGTCAGCATGGGGCGTGTGTGTGTCGTGTGTGGATCAGGCGGCGGGAGGGCAGAAGACGAAGTCGTGCATGGCCGTTGCATCGAGCGCCTGCTCGATGAGCGACCAGTCCGCGCCGGGGCGGTGCGCGCCTTCGCTGAGGATCTGGCGGAAGGCGCGGCCGCCGCGTTCGCCGTGGAACAGGCCGAGGATGTGGCGGGTCATGTGCTTGAGGAAGGTGCCGCGCGCGAGCTGCCCTTCGACGTATGGCCGCCACGCGCGCAAGAGGTCGGCGCGGGTGCGGGTCTCGCCGCCGAACCAGCGCGTGTCGAGGACATGCAGCAGGTACGGGTCGTGATAGGCGGCGCGACCGAGCATGGCGCCATCGGCGTGGGCGAGGTGCGCGGTGGCTTCGTCGGCGTCGGCGATGCCGCCGTTGACGATCACCTGCAGGTCCGGGCGTTCGCGCTTGAGCCGGTAGGCCCAGTCGTAGCGCAGGGGTGGCACTTCGCGGTTTTCCTTTGGCGACAGGCCCTTGAGCCAGGCGTTGCGAGCATGCACGACGAACAGGTTGCAGCCGGCATCGGCGATGGCGTCGACGAAGGCACGGAAGCGTTCCCACTCGTGGTCGTCGTCGACGCCGAGCCGGCATTTCACCGTGATCGGCGTGGCTGGCGCGGCCTCGATCATGGCGGCGACACAGTCGGCGACCAGCGCCGGCTCGCGCATCAGGCAGGCGCCGAAGCGCCCGGCCTGCACGCGATCGGAGGGGCAGCCGCAGTTGAGGTTGATCTCGTCGAAGCCGTGATTGGCACCGATGCGCGCCGCCTGCGCGAGCAGCGCCGGCTCGCTGCCGCCGAGTTGCAGCGCGACCGGGTGCTGGGTGTCGTCCCTGCCCAGGAGCTTGTCGCGGCCTTTCTCGGTGGCGGTGCCGTGGATCACCGCGTTGGCGTGCACCATCTCGGTGTACAGCCGCGCGTGCGGCGCCAGCAGGCGATGGAAGTTGCGGCAGTGGGTATCGGTCCAGTCCATCATCGGCGCCACGGACAGGCGCAGGGGTTCGGCGGCGATGCTGGCGGAGCGGACGGGCATCCGGGCATTCTAACCGCCAACCTGCGCCCCGATTGGGCGTGGACGGTATACGCAGGCGGCAGCAGCGATGCCGCGCAACAGGCAGCGGCATCGACATGAACGAAACCCAGTATCGCAATATCACGGTTTGGCTGATCGAGCAGATCCGCGCGGGGCAGCCCACGCAGGTGCTGCTGCAGGCGATGTGCGATCGCGGCTGGCGGCGCGACGTGGCCATGGGCCTGATCGCGCAGGCAATGGGCGAGCGGACCGATCCGGGCGCGGTGGCGATGCCGGCGGCGGGCGCTTCGCCGCAGACGGAGGTGATGACGACGAACGGCAACGCCTCCGCAGCCGTGAAACCGATGCCGGCACCGGCCATCGACGATGGCGTGCTCTATGTGGATGTCGGCGACCGCCGGGTGCCGGTGCTGATGCGCCTGCCCGAGCCGCGGATCGTGCTGTTCGGCGATTTCCTGAGCAAGCAGGAGTGCGACCGGCTGGTCGAGGCCGCGCGGCCTCGCATGCAGCGCTCGATGACCGCCGATCCCCGCACCGGCGAGACGATGGTGGACACGGTGCGCACCAGTCGCGGCATGTTCTTCCATCGCGACGAGACGCCGCTGGTGCGCACGATCGAGGCGCGCATCGCGAAACTGCTGCAGTGGCCGGCGTCGCACGGCGAACACCTGCAGGTGCTGCACTACCGGCCCGGCGACCGCTACGAGCCGCACTACGACTATTTCGATCCGACCCAGCCGGGCGCGCTTCCGCTGCTGGCGCGCGGTGGGCAGCGCGTGGCGACCTTCCTGATGTACCTGCGCGAGCCCGAGCGTGGTGGCGATACGACGTTTCCGGACCTCGGCCTGAGTTTCGCGCCCAAGCGCGGCAGCGCGCTGTTCTTCAGTTATCCGGTGCCGGATCCGTCATCGAAGAGCCTGCACGGCGGCGCACCGGTGCAGGCAGGCGAGAAGTGGGTGGCGACCAAGTGGCTGCGCGAGGGCGTGTTCGCCTGAGAGCCGTGATCCGGGCGATGCGCCTGCGCCCGGTGGGGCAGGCGCATCCCGCGATCAGCGCTTGAGCGCGCGCAGCGCGTCGGCCATTGCGGTGTTGGCCGGTGGCGCGGACTGGCCCGGGCGTGGCTTCTGCGTCGCGCCGCGTGCATCGCGCTGCTGCGGACGGCCCGAGCCGCTACCGCGTGCATCGTCGCCGCGCCCACCGCCGCGCGCATCCTTGCGGGCTTCACCGGGCACGTCGTCGAGGCGGCAGCTCAGTCCGATGCGCTTGCGCGGCACGTCGACCTCCATCACCTTCACCTTGACCACGTCGCCGACCTTCACGACCGTGCGCGGATCCTTCACGAACTTGTCGGACAGCGCGGAGATGTGTACCAGGCCATCCTGATGGACCCCGACATCGACGAACGCGCCGAAGGCGGCGACATTCGTCACCACGCCTTCCAGCACCATGCCGGGCTGCAGGTCGGAAATCTTCTCGATGCCGTCGGCGAAGCGCGCGGCCTTGAATTCAGGGCGCGGATCGCGGCCGGGCTTTTCCAGCTCCTTCACGATGTCGCGCACGGTTGGCAGGCCGAAGCGGTCGTCGGTGAAGTCTTCCAGTTTCAGGTTGCGCAGCATCGATGCGTCGCCGATCAATTGCGCGACCGGGCGGCCGCAGGCTTTCACGATGCGTTCGACGACCGGATAGGCTTCGGGATGCACCGAGGATGCATCGAGCGGCTGGTCGCCACCGGCGATGCGCAGGAAGCCGGCGCACTGTTCGAAGGTCTTGTCGCCCAGGCGCGGCACCTTCAGGAGTTCGCGTCGCGATTTGAACGCGCCGTTCTGGTCGCGATAGCTCACGATGTTCTCGGCGACCGTCGACGACAGGCCGGACACGCGCGCCAGCAGCGGCGCCGACGCAGTGTTCACGAACACGCCGACCGCGTTCACGCAGTCCTCGACCTTCGCGTCGAGCGAGCGCGCCAGCGCGTACGGATTCACGTCGTGCTGGTACTGGCCGACACCGATCGCCTTGGGTTCGATCTTCACCAGTTCCGCCAGCGGATCCTGCAGGCGGCGCGCAATCGACACTGCGCCGCGCAGGCTGACGTCAAGGTTCGGGAATTCCTTCGCGGCCAGTTCCGAAGCGGAATACACCGATGCGCCGGCTTCGCTGACCATGACCTTGGTGAGCTTGAGTTCCGGATGCTTCGACATCAGTTCGCCGGCGAGCTTGTCGGTCTCGCGCGACGCCGTGCCGTTGCCGATCGCGATCAGTTCGACATCGTGCGCGGCGCAGAGCTTCTTCAATGCGGCGATCGAGGCATCCCACTGGCGCTTGGGTTCGTGCGGATAGATGGTGTCGGTGGCGATCAGCTTGCCGGTCGAATCCACCACCGCGACCTTCACGCCGGTGCGCAGGCCGGGGTCGAGACCCAGCACCGAACGCGGACCGGCCGGTGCGGCGAGCAGCAGATCCTTGAGGTTGTCGCCGAACACTGCGATCGCCTCGGTTTCGGCCTTCTCGCGCGCGGCGGCGACCAGCTCCAGCGACAGCGTCATGAGCAGGCGTCCGCGCCAGGCGAGGCGGCAGGTGTCGGACAGCCATTTGTCCGCGGGACGGCCCTGCGCGGCGATGCCGGCGGCCAGCGCGACGCGGCCTTCGGCATAGGCATTGCCCTGTTCGACGTCGGTGGTGGGTTCGAGATCGACCGACAGCATCTCTTCGCGGCGTCCGCGCAGCAGCGCGAGCATGCGGTGCGACGGAATCGTCGACAGCGGTTCGCTGTGATCGAAGTAGTCGCGGTACTTCGCGCCGTCGTGTTCCTTGCCGGCCATCACCTTCGCGCGCAGCACGCCCTTCTGCTGCAGCCAGGCGCGCAGCTCGCCCACCAGCGCGGCGTCTTCGCCGAAGCGTTCGATCAGGATCGCGCGTGCGCCGTCGAGCGCGGCGGCAGCATCGGCCACGCCCTTGTCGGCGTCGATGAAACCCGCTGCACGTTCGGACGGATCGACCGAGGGGTCGGCGAGGATCGCGTCGGCCAGCGGTTCCAGCCCGGCTTCTCGCGCGATCTGCGCCTTGGTGCGGCGCTTGGGTTTGTAGGGCAGGTAGAGGTCTTCGAGTCGCGATTTGCTGTCGGCGCCGAGCAGATCGCCGAGCAGCGATTTCGTCAGCTTGCCCTGTTCGGCGATGGACGCGAGGATCGCGTCGCGGCGGTCCTCCATCTCGCGCAGGTAGATCAGGCGCGTCTCGAGGTTGCGCAGCTGCGTGTCGTCGAGCCCGCCGGTGACTTCCTTGCGATAGCGCGCGATGAACGGCACCGTCGCGCCTTCGTCGAGCAGTTCGACCGCCGAGCGCACCTGCGCCGGCTTGGCCTCGATCTCGGCGGCGATGGTCTCCGCGATGACGGCCGCGATCGAAGCGGCGGAGCGGACGGGGGCGGGCAGGCTTTCGGGTGCGGCGGTGGTGCTGGACATCGGGACTTCGCGGTTGGACGACGAAGCTCGATTGTCACCGCGCTTGCCGCGTGCGTACAGGCTGGCGCAGGGGCGGGGGATGTGCTGTGCGGTTAGGGCTGGCGCTTCAATCCCAGGCCGTGTTCGACAAGCATCACAGCCTCGTCGCATGTGTTTGCTTCAAGGCAATTGTGATGCTCATCGGTTTCAAAGATGAATGGACAAACGCCGTACGAAGACTCGAGCTGCACCTCGAAACGGCTGTCCGGATGCGAGAAGAACCACAATCCGTCATCGTCGGCGGCGTACTTCACCTGCAATTGCTCGACCTTGATCTGTGGATGAAGGTCGAGCAGGGCGCTGATGATGGTGTCGATGTCTCTCATGCTGGGACGTGAGGCGAGCCGGGCCATGCGAATGCATGCCCGGCCTTGCGAATATCAATCGCCCAGCGTCAGCAGCGACGCATTGCCACCGGCCGCCGTGGTGTTCACGGTGACGGTCTTCTCGGTGGCGAAGCGCGGCAGGTAGTGCGGGCCGCCGGCCTTGGGACCGGTGCCGGACAGGTTCTGGCCGCCGAAGGGCTGCACGCCGACGACCGCGCCGATCTGGTTGCGGTTGACGTAGATGTTGCCGACCTTGGCGCGCTGGACGATGCGGTCGATGGTCTCGTCGATGCGCGAGTGGATGCCGAGCGTGAGGCCGAAGCCGGTGGCGTTGATGGTGTCGACGACCTGGTCGATCTGGTCGGCCTTCCAGCGGATCACGTGCAGGGCCGGGCCGAAGTTCTCGCGGGTCAGCTGCGACAGCGAGCTCAGTTCCCACGCGCGCGGCGCGAAGAAGCTGCCGTGCGCGACCGAGTCGTCGGTGGTGGCGGTGGCGATGTGCTTCGCGCTGCCGGCCATTTTCGCGGCGTGGTCTTCGAGCAGCGCCAGCGCGTCGGCGTCGATCACCGGGCCGACATCGGTCGAGAGCAGGCCGGGGTCGCCGACCTTCAGTTCGGCCATCGCGCCGGCGAGCATGTGCACGACCTTGTCGGCGATGTCGTCCTGCACGAACAGCACGCGCGCGGCCGAGCAGCGCTGGCCGGCGGAGGTGAAGGCCGAGGAGATCGCGTCCTTGACGAGCTGTTCCGGCAGCGAGGAGGAGTCGGCGATCAGCGCGTTCTGGCCGCCGGTTTCGGCGATCAGCACGCCGATCGCGGCGTCGCGCGCGGCCATGGCGCGGTTGATCGCGCGGGCGGTGTCGGTGGAGCCGGTGAAGGCCACGCCGGCCACGCGCGGGTCGCGGGTCAGCGCGGCACCGACGGTGGCGCCGTCGCCGGGCAGGAACTGCAGCACGTCCTGCGGGATGCCGGCTTCATGCATCAGCTTCACGGCGGCGTAGCCGATCAGATTGGTCTGCTCGGCGGGCTTGGCGATCACGGTGTTGCCGGCGGCGAGCGCGGCGGCGACCTGGCCCATGAAGATCGCCAGTGGGAAGTTCCACGGCGAGATGCACACGAATACGCCGCGACCGGCGAGCTGCAGCGTGTTGGATTCGCCGGTCGGGCCGGGCAGGGCTTCGGGCGCGAAATGCTTGCGCGCCTGGCCGGCGTAGTAGCGCAGGAAATCCACGGCTTCGCGCACTTCGGCGACGCCATCGGAAATGGTCTTGCCCGCTTCCTTGGTGCACAGCGCGATGTACTGCGGCATGCGCGATTCCAGCACCTGCGCGGCGTGTTCGAGGATCGCGGCGCGGCTGGCGGCAGGCGTGGCGTCCCAGGCCGGCTGAGCGGCGACGGCGTTGTTCAGCGCCTTCTCGACGGTGGCGCTGTCGGCGGCCTGCCAGTGGCCGACGATCTGGCGACGGTCGGCGGGATTGGTCACGGCGGTCTTTTCGCCGGAGACGGTGGCGCCCGGCACCAGCGGCGCGGCGAACCAGTCGCCGGTGACGGCGGCGTTGATCTGCTCGGCGAGCGCCTGCAGCTGCGAATCGTTGGCGAGGTTGATGCCCATGGAATTGTCTCTGTCGTTGCTGGCATCCAGCGCGAGGTGGCTGCGGTACAGGTCGACCGGAAGCGGGATGCGCGGATGCGGGATGGTGTCGAACGCGGACACGGTTTCGACCGGGTCGCGGATGAGGTCGTCGATGGCGACGGCCTCGTCGGTGATGCGGTTGACGAAGCTGGAGTTCGCGCCGTTCTCGAGGAGGCGGCGCACCAGGTAGGGCAGCAGGTCCTCGTGCGAACCCACCGGCGCGTATACGCGGCAGGGCACGTTCAGGCGATCGGCCGGGATGACTTCGGCATACAGGTCGTCGCCCATGCCGTGCAGCTTCTGGAACTCGTACTTCGAGCCGTTCGGGCCCGACGCGGCGGCGGCGCCCAGTTCGGTCGCGGCCATGCGATGGATCGCGGCGATGGTCTGCGCGTTGTGCGTGGCGAACATCGGGTAGACGGCGTCGGTGGCCTTGAGCAGCCGGCGCGCGCAGGCCTGATAGGACACGTCGGTATTGGGTTTGCGCGTGAACACCGGGTAGCCGGCCTGGCCGTCGACCTGGGCGCGCTTGACCTCGCTGTCCCAATAGGCGCCCTTCACCAGGCGCACCGGAATGATGCGACCGAGGCGACGCGCCTGGTCGGCGATGTAGTCGATCACGAACGGCGCGCGCTTCTGGTAGGCCTGCACGACGATGCCGAAGCCGTTCCAGCCCAGCAGCGAGGCATCGCCGAGCACCAGGAAGATCAGGTCCAGCGACATTTCGAGGCGGTCGGTCTCTTCCGCGTCGATGGTCAGGCCGATGCCGTAGTACTTCGCCAGCTGCGACAGTTCGAGCAGGCGCGGGCCGAGCTCGGCGAACACGCGGGCGCGCTTGGCGTGCTCGTAGCGCGGGTGCAGGGCCGAGAGCTTGACCGAGATGCTCGGCGCGCCGAAGACGTCGGCGTTCGCGAAGGTGCCGCCGGTGCCGCTCTTGCCGATGGCGTGGATCGCCACGCGGTAGGCATCGAGGTAACGCAGCGCGTCTTTCGTGGTCAGCGCGCCTTCGCCGAGCATGTCGAACGAATAACGGTAATTCGCGCTGTCGCCCTTGCGGCTGCGCGACAGGGCTTCGTCGATGGTGCGGCCCATCACGAACTGGTGACCCATGATCCGCATCGCCTGGCGCACCGCGAGGCGGATCACCGGCTCACCGACCCGGCCGACCAGGCGCTTGAAGGCGTTGTGGACGTCGCGCTTGGTGTCGTCGGCCAGGTTGACCAGGGTGCCGGTCAGCATCAGGCCCCAGGTCGAGGCGTTCACCAGCACCGAATCGGACTGGCCGAGGTGCTTCTTCCAGTCCGCGTCGCCCAGCTTGTCGCGGATCAGCTTGTCGGCGGTGTCCTGGTCCGGAATGCGCAGCAGGGCCTCGGCCACGCACATGAGCAGCACGCCTTCCTCGCTGCCGAGGTCGTACTGGCGCATGAAGGCTTCGATCGCGCCCTGGTCCTGCGCGCGGGTGCGGACCCGGCGGACCAGGTCGGCGGCGGTGGCCTGGATGGCGGCGCGGTCGGCGTCCGGCTGGCGAGCGTCTGCGAGCAGGTCGCGGACGTGCTCGGCTTCGTCGCGGACCCAGGCGGCGGTGATCGCCGCGCGCAGGGGATCCGGCCGAGCCGGAAGTTCGGAGGACAGGATCGGATCGAAGGTCACGTTCGCGGAAGTCCGGCGTGCGGAAGGAAGCCGCCGATTCTAGCAGCGGCCCCCGGTCTTTCCGTACCCCCGAGCTTATGACGGTATGGCAGTACGAAGGAGTTTGCTTGCCGGTCCGGGCCGCGAACGGATACCATTCTTCGGTTCCCCGGGGCCGAAAAGCGGCTTGCATGACTTTCACATGCGTCTGCCGCCCGGCGTCCCTCGTACCTAAATACTTGAGCAGTCAGACTTTGGGGTTTTGGGCCATGGTGCAAACGCGTGCGTGTTGGACAACGTGGGGCCGGCGGGCGATGACCGCTCTGGCTTCGCTCCTGATGCCGGTGGCGGCGATGGCCCAGTCGGCCGATCCCGAGCGCTGGCAGCTGAACATGGGGCAGGGCGTCACCGAATCGTCGAAGCACGCCTATGAAGCGCACATGCTTGCGCTGTGGATCTGCGTGATCATCGGCGTGATCGTGTTCGGCGCCATGGCCTACGCCATGTTCAAGTTCCGCAAGTCCAAGGGCGCCAAGCCCGACGTGGATTTCACCCACAGCACCAAGCTCGAGATCGTCTGGACCGCCGTGCCGGTCCTGCTGCTGGTGGCGATGGCCTTCCCGGCCACCAAGAAGCTGATCGCGATGTACGACACCCGCAACGCCGAGATGACCATCAAGGTCACCGGCTACCAGTGGCTCTGGAAGTACGAATACCCCGGCACCAAGCCGGGCGAGTCCTTCGGCTTCACCAGCCGCCTCGACCGCAAGAGCGACGAGATCCGCCAGAGCGGCGTCGACGCCCGCACGGCCGAGCATCCGCACTACCTGCTCGACGTGGACAACCCGCTGGTGGTCCCGGTCGACACCAAGATCCACTTCCTGATCCAGGCCGACGACGTCATCCACGCATGGTGGGTGCCGGCGCTGGGCTGGAAGCAAGACGCGATCCCGGGCATCACCAATGAAGCCTGGACCGAGATCAAGACCCCGGGCGTCTACCGCGGCCAGTGCGCCGAACTGTGCGGCAAGGACCACGGGTTCATGCCGATCGTGGTCAAGGCCGTGAGCAAGGCCGAATACGAACAGTGGGCTGCCGCGCAGCGCGCGAAGAACGCGCCGCCTGCGCCCGCCGCGCCGGCGCAGCCCGCCGAAGCCCCGGCCACCGATGCCGCGCCGGCCGCCGAGGCCGCCGCACCGGTGACCGCAGCCGCCGAACAGAACGCCCCCGCAGCCGCCGCCAAGACGGCCGGCTGATCGCATCACATTCGAGGTAAGTCATGGCCACCACTCACGCCGATCACGCTTCCGACCAGCACGGTCACGACGCGCACGATCACAAGCAGGGCTTCATCGATCGTTGGTTCTTCTCGACCAACCACAAGGACATCGGCACGCTGTACCTCGTGTTCAGCTTCGTGATGTTCATCATCGGCGCGGCGATGTCGGTGTACATCCGCTTCGAGCTGACCATTCCCGGCCTGCAGGGCGTCAGCCCCGAGTTCTTCAACTCGATGACCACCATGCACGCGCTGGTGATGATCTTCGGCGGCGTCATGCCGGCCTTCGTCGGCCTGGCCAACTGGATGGTGCCGCTGCAGATCGGCGCGCCCGACATGGCCCTGCCGCGCATGAACAACTGGTCCTTCTGGATCATGCCGTTCGCCTTCACCCTGCTGCTGGTGACGTTCTTCCTGCCGGGCGGCGCGCCCGCCGGCGGCTGGACGCTGTATCCGCCGCTGTCGCTGCAGGGCGGCTACAACCTCTCGTTCGCGATCTTCGCCATCCACATGATGGGCATCAGCTCGATCATGGGCGCGATCAACATCATCGCCACCATCCTCAACATGCGCGCCCCGGGCGTCGACCTGCTGAAGATGCCGATCTTCTGCTGGACCTGGCTGATCACCGCCTTCCTGCTGATCGCGGTGATGCCGGTGCTCGCCGGCGCGGTGACGATGCTGCTCACCGACAAGTTCTTCCTGACCAGCTTCTTCAGCGCGGCCGGCGGCGGCGACCCGGTGATGTTCCAGCACATCTTCTGGTTCTTCGGCCACCCCGAGGTCTACATCATGATCCTGCCGGCCTTCGGCGTGGTGTCGGAAATCATCCCGACCTTCAGCCGCAAGCCGCTGTTCGGTTACCAGGCGATGGTGTACGCCACCGCGTCGATCGCCTTCCTCTCGTTCATCGTGTGGGCGCACCACATGTTCACCGTCGGCATGCCGCTCGGTGGCGAGATCTACTTCATGTTCGCGACGATGCTGATCGCGGTCCCGACCGGCGTGAAGGTGTTCAACTGGGTCACCACGATGTGGCGCGGCTCGATCAGCTTCGAATCGCCGATGCTGTGGGCGATCGCCTTCGTCATCCTGTTCACCATCGGTGGCTTCTCGGGCCTGATGCTCGCGATCGTGCCGGCGGACTTCCAGTACCACGACACCTACTTCGTCGTCGCGCACTTCCACTACGTGCTGGTGACCGGCGCGCTGTTCGGCATCATCGCCGCGGTGTACTACTGGTGGCCGAAGTGGACCGGTCGCATGTACAGCGAAAAGCTGGCGAAGGTCCACTTCTGGTGGTCGATGATCTTCGTCAACCTGCTGTTCTTCCCGCAGCACTTCCTGGGCCTGGCCGGCATGCCGCGCCGCATCCCGGACTACAACGTCGTGTTCGCGGACTGGAACCTGGTCAGCTCGATCGGTGCGTTCGGCATGTTCGCCACGCCGTTCATCATGGCCTTCGTCCTGTGGCACTCGCTGAAGCATGGCGCCAAGGCCGAAGCCCGTGCATGGGAAGGCGCGAAGGGCCTGGAGTGGACCGTGCCGTCGCCGGCGCCGCACCACACCTTCACCACGCCGCCGGTGATCAAGGACGGTGACCTCGCCCACGGCGACATCACCCACTGATCCGCAGCGCCGATCACGCATCACGACCGCGACGATGACCACGCAATCGCCCACGCCGCAGCCCATCCCGCAGGCGCAGATGGCCGCCCGCCGCGCTTCGGCGCGTCGGACCGCGCTGCTGTTCGCGGCGATCGCGGTCGCGGTCTACGTCGGGTTCATCGTGCTGAACGCGGTGTCGAAATGAGCGCGAAACGGCATCGCATCGGCATCGGTGGCATGGTCGCCGTGACCCTGCTGGCCTTCGGTTTCAGTTTCGCGCTGGTGCCGCTGTATCGCATCGCCTGCGAGAAGGTGTTCGGCATCCGCCTTGAACGCGGACCGAGCGGACAAGGCGATGCCGTCGCTGCCGTGCGCAACGATCGCATGGTGACCGTCGTCTTCGACGCCAACGTCAATTCCAAGCTGCCGTGGGAATTCCAGCCCCATGCGCTGACGATGCAGGTGCGTCCGGGCGAGCCGTACGAGACCACCTACGTCGCCCGCAATCGCAGCGACCGCGACATCGTCGGCAGCGCCACGCCGTCGGTGGCCCCGGCGCGCGCGTCGCAGTACTTCAACAAGACCGAATGCTTCTGCTTCACCGCGCAGACCCTGGCGGCCGGCGAATCGCGCGACATGCCGGTGCGCTTCATCGTCGATCCGGACCTGCCTGACGACGTGAAGACCCTGACCCTGTCCTACACTTTCTTCAAGAACGACGTGCTCACCGCCAGGCTTTCCGGGCAGGCGGGCGGCGCGACGACGGGTGCGCCACGCAGCGCACCCTGACCCGCGTCCTCCAGACACCGCTCTCCTCACTTCACTCCGACAGACCCACGCGAGACGACCGCCATGGCCCAAGCTCACGCCGACCACCACGATTCCGCGATCTACTTCGTGCCGCACAGCAGCAAGTGGCCGGTCTTCGCCTCGGTCTTCCTGTTCATCACCATGCTCGGCCTCGCCAGCTGGCTGAACCATGTCAGCTGGGGCAAGCCGGCCTTCTACGTTGGCCTGCTTGGCCTGGCGGGCATCCTGTTCAAGTGGTTCGCCGACGTGATCCTCGAATCCGTCAGCGGCTTCTACAACAAGCAGGTCGATGTGTCCTTCCGCATGGGCATGGTCTGGTTCATCTTCTCGGAAGTGATGTTCTTCGCGGCGTTCTTCGGCGCGCTGTTCTATGCCCGCCAGTTCGCGCTGCCGTGGCTCGGCGGCGAAGGCGACGGCGCCATGACCAATGCGACCCTGTGGCCGAACTTCTCGGCTGCGTGGCCGAGCAGCGGCCCGGGCAATGTCGGCGGTTCCTTCCAGACGATCCCGGCCTGGGGCCTGCCGCTGATCAACACCCTGATTCTGCTCACCTCGGGCGTCACCGTGACCCTGGCGCACCATGCGCTGAAGGCCGCGCAGCGCAAGGCGCTGCTGTTCTGGCTGGGCATCACCGTGCTGCTGGGCTGCGTGTTCCTGGTGCTGCAGGCCGAGGAATACATCCACGCCTACAACGAACTGAATCTCACCATGGGTTCGGGTATCTACGGTTCGACCTTCTTCATGCTCACCGGCTTCCACGGCGCGCACGTGACCCTCGGCACGCTGATGCTGGCGATCATGTGGCTGCGTTGCGCCAAGGGCCACTTCACCAAGGAACAGCACTTCGCGTTCGAAGCGGTGGCCTGGTACTGGCACTTCGTCGACGTGGTCTGGCTGGGCCTGTTCCTGTTCGTCTACGTGCTGTGATCCCCGACGGTCCCGGCCGCGTGCCGGTACGGTTCCTCACAGATGAAACGCGGAAGGCCGGCATTGCGCCGGCCTTCGTGTCTGAGCCATCGGGCTTCGCGTGATGTTCGAATCCGCAGCCAGTCGCGATCCGTATCGGTCACGCGACTGGACGGGATTGGATCGATCGCTTCATCCGGCGGGGTTGCGACCCACGCCATGCGGTTCGATCCAGCCCATGTAGATGGCGAGGATCAGCAGGAGGATCAGCGCCACGGACAGGGCGATGCGCTTGGTCAGGGCGTTGACCGTGCGTTTGGTCTGCCCCTTGTCCACGAGCATGTAATAAAGCCCGGCGCCCAGGTTCCACAGAATCAGGATCAGAAACCCGACGATGAGCAGGGTCTTCAACGAATCGCTCATGACCACCTCCGCTGGCGCGCGGTTGCGCCCGTTGTCCCGCGCATTATCGCAGGCGATGGAGGCGAGGGGGTGATGTCCGGACTGCACCGACATCCCGCATTGCTGTGGGGCTTCGCGCTGCTTGCGATGGCCGGCTTCGCGTCGCTGGGCGTCTGGCAGCTGGGACGCGCCGAGCTCAAGCGCGAGATGCTGGCCGAATCCCGGCGCGTCCTGTCCTCGCGCACGCCGCAGCCGGCTGCCGTGCTGGGCGACGCCGCACGCGCCGATGCCTACGACTGGGTAGATCTGAAGGGCCGTTTCGTCGATGCCCCGGCGGTGCTGCTCGACAACCAGCAACATGCCGGCCGGGTCGGCGTGCGGGCCTATCGCGTGTTCGAGACCGATGCCGGCGCGCGCCTGCTCGTCGATCTTGGCTGGATCGCCTTGCCGCCCGATCGCACCTTGCCGCAGGTGCCGCGCGATGCCGCGCGCATCGCGCTGCGTGGCCTGCTGCTGCCGCCGCCCGGTAGCGGCCTGCGCCTGGGCGAGCCGCAGCGGCAGGGCGACGGCACCCTGCTGACGATGCGGGTCGAACCCGATGCCATTGCCCGCACGCTGCGCATGCCTGCGCTTGCCCGACGCGTGCTGCGGCCCGAGCCCGAGGCCGGCTTCGGCTACCAGCGCGATTTCGACATCCTGCCCAACACCTTGCCGCCGGAAAAACACCTCGGTTACGCCGTGCAATGGTTCGCGCTCGCCCTGGCGGTACTGGTGACGGCCGTGCTGCTGACCGTGCGCCGCGCCCGGCGTCTTCGCTCCACTCATGGATCCACGCATTGAGTAATGCTGCAATGACCACGCCCGACCCATCCCGTCGCAATCGCAACCGTTTCGCGCTGATCGCGATCTTCGCCATGTTCTTCGGCGGCTTCATCGTCGCCGGCATCCTGCGGTTCTCGGGCTGGCGCCCGGAAGGCATGAAGAACCATGGCGAACTGCTCGATCCACCCGGCGACCTGCGCCAGGTCGTGCCCGTGCTGGCCGACGGCGGCGAATACCGCTGGAGCCCGGGCGAACGCATGTGGCGTATCGTGGTCGCCGCACCGGCGGGTTGCGACGCACCCTGCGTCAAATTGACCCAGGACCTCGAACTGGTGCGCGAACTGTTCGCGCAACGCGCCGATCACGTTCACCTGCTGTGGATCGGCGACTTTCCTGCGAAAGGCCTGCGTTCACCGGCTCTGCGCCTGCTGCGCGACGATCCGGCGCTGCGTGCCGGGCTGCCCCGACTGGACGATCCCAAGGGCGTCCCCGTCTACGTCATCGACCCCAACGGCTTCGTCATTCTGCGCTACGCTCCCGGCTTCGATCCGGGGCATCTGCGCACCGACGTGGCCAGGCTGCTGAAACTGAAATGACCGACTCCACTGCCTCCCTTGACGCATCGGCGTCCTCGCGGCCGACCCTGCTTCGGCCAGCCGTGCACAGGAACTTCCATCGCATCGCGTGGCTGGCGGTCGCGCTTGCGCTCGGCGTCATCGTCTTCGGTGCCTTCGTGCGCCTGTCGAACGCGGGCCTGAGCTGTCCCGACTGGCCGACCTGCTACGGTCGCGCGACCTGGCCGCAGGCCGTGTCCGAAGCCGCATCGCACGCGGCCAGCGAGATCCGGCCCTTCGAGACTTCCAAGGCCTGGCGCGAACAGGTGCATCGCCACGCGGCCGCCACGCTGGGTCTGCTCGTGCTGATCCTCGCGCTCATGGCCGCGCGCAGGCGCAAGTACGGCATCGCCCAGGTGCTGGTGGCTTCCGCGTTCGTCGCTGCAGGCATTCCGCTGTACATGCAGGGGCACATCGGCCTGGCGCTGGCGTCCGCAGGCATCGGCGAACTGATCCTGCTGATCGCGGCGCTGCGCTGGAGCAACGACGACCTCGCGCGCGCCGCGGCCTTCACGCTCATGCTGATCGTCTTCCAGGCCTTGCTCGGCAAGTGGACGGTGACGATGCTGCTCAAGCCGATCATCGTCATGGGCCATCTGCTCGGCGGCATGACGACGCTGGCGATGCTGTCGTGGATGGCGTGGCGCGCGACCGATCGTCCGGTGCGCATCGCCGGGGCCACCGCGATGCGCTGGTGGCTCATCGGTGCGGTGTTCGTGGTCGGCGTGCAGATCGCGCTCGGCGGCTGGGTCAGCGCCAACTACGCCGCGCTGGCCTGCGGCAACGATTTCCCGACCTGCGTCGGCCAGTGGGTGCCGCCGGCCGATTTCCGCGAGGGTTTCGTGCTGTGGCGCGGCGTCGGCGTGGACTACGAGGGCGGCGTGCTCGATGGCGCATCGCGTATCGCGATCCAGGTCGCGCATCGCGTGATGGCGATCGTCGTGTTCCTCTACCTGATCGCGCTCGCCGTGAAGCTGATCCGCACCCCGGGGCTGTGGCTGACTGGCGTGGTCCTGGCCGTGCTGACGCTGGCCCAGGTCGGCCTGGGCATCGCCAACGTGAAGATGGGCCTGCCGCTGGCCGTGGCCACCCTGCACAACGCCGGTGCCGCGCTGCTGCTCCTGCTGCTGGTCAGCCTGCTCGCGCGCCTGCGCCGGCCCACGGAATAATCGCCGCCCATGTCCTTTCCGATGCGCGAATACTGGGCACTGACCAAGCCACGCGTGGTGGCGCTGATCGTGTTCACCGCCTTCGTCGGCATGTTCCTGGCCGTGCCGGGCTTGCCGCCGCTGCGCGAGAGTGTGTTCGGCTTCTTCGGCATCTGGCTGGCCGCGTCCAGCGCAGCGGCGATCAACCATCTGATCGACCAGCGCATCGATCGCGTGATGGCGCGCACGCAGCACCGGCCCCTGGCCACGGGTGCGCTCAAGCCGGCGCAGGTGCTGGCATTCGCGGTGTTCCTCGGCGCGCTGTCGATGGCGATGCTGATCTCGATGGTGAACCCGATCACCGCCGCGCTCACCTTCGCCTCGCTGATCGGCTACGCCATCGTCTACACCGCCTGGCTCAAGCGCGCCACGCCGCAGAACATCGTCATCGGCGGCATCGCCGGCGCCGCGCCGCCGCTGCTGGGCTGGGCCGCAGTCACCGGCATGCGCAACGAGTGGGACTGGGCGCATGCGCTGCTGCTGGTGCTGATCATCTTCGTGTGGACGCCACCGCACTTCTGGGCGCTGGCGATCTTCCGCCGCGACGATTACGCGCGTGCGCTGGTGCCGATGCTGCCCGTGACCCATGGCGTACAGTACACGCGCTGGCAGATCCTTCTGTACACGGTGCTGCTGGTCGTCGTGACCGTGCTGCCGTACGCAGTGCAGATGAGCGGCGCGTTCTATCTCGGCGGCGCGCTGGTGCTTGGCGCGGTCTTCCTCTGGTACGCGTGGCGCCTGCTCGATCCGCCGGACGAATTCTTCGCCATGCGCACGTTCAACTATTCGATCGTGTATCTGATGGCACTGTTCGCCTTCCTGCTGCTCGACCACTGGCTGATGCCCTGGTTGGCCCCCGCGCCGGCATTCGAGCTGCAGCCCGCCGGTTGACCGCGATTGCCCGTGTCCGGACGGTCACTCGACCGGTCCCGGTTGCGGCGCTACGCTTGGACGATCCAATGTCGAGGGTCGTTCCATGCGTCGTACGTGCCTGTCGCTGCTGTGTGCCGCCGCGCTCTCCCTGAGTTTCACCGCATCCGCCCAGTCCGCGCCGGACACGCGCAGCAGCGTCGTGTCCGCCGCGCGCATGCTCGACGTACGCAGCGGCCGCATGCTGCAGAACGTGCAGATTCTCGTCCAGGATGGCCGCATCAAGCAGGTCGCCAGCGATGGCCGCGCAGTGGACGGCGGCGCGGGCCTGCCGCGCCATGATCTCGGTGACATGACATTGCTGCCGGGCCTGATCGACATGCATGTGCACATCGACAGCGATCCGACCTTCAGCGGCTATTCCTACCTGCAGTTCAACGACCGCTTCTGGTCCGCAGTCTCGGTGACGCATGCCGAGAAAACGCTGATGGCCGGCTTCACCACCATCCGCAACCTCGGTTCGGACGACTGGAACGATGTCGGTCTGCAGCAGGCCATCGACCAGGGCCGCGTCGTCGGTCCGCGCATCGTGCCCGCCGCGTACGCCTTCGGCGCGACTGGTGGTCATTGCGATTCGACCTATTTCCCTCCGTCGATGCGCGACCGCAACGAATACAACGCCGACAACCCCGAAGAAGCGCGTCGCTCCGTGCGCGAAGTGCGCAAGTACGGCGCACAGGTCATCAAGATCTGCGCCACCGGCGGCGTGTTCTCGCGCAACACCGAATCAGGCCAGCAGCAGATGACGCTCGCCGAAATGAAGGCCGCCGCCGACGAAGCGCACATGTGGGGCCTGAAGATCGCCGCGCATGCGCATGGCGCCAGCGGTATCCGCGATGCCATCCGCGCCGGCGTCGACACCATCGAACACGCCAGCCTGCTCGACGATGAAGGCATCCGCCTTGCGAAACAGCACGGCGCCTACCTGTCGATGGACATCTACAACACCGACTACACGCAGAGCGAAGGCGCGAAGAACGGCGTGCTCGAAGACAACCTGCGCAAGGACCGCGAACTCGCGGAAATCCAGCGCGAGAACTTCCGTCGCGCGCACCAGGCCGGCGTGAAGATGGTCTACGGCACCGATGCCGGCATCTACCCGCACGGCGACAATGCGAAACAGTTCGCCGTGATGGTGCGCTACGGCATGACGCCCGTGCAGGCCATCCAGGCGGCCACGATCAATGCCGCCGATGCCTTGGGACGCGCCGATATCGGCGTGATCGAAAGCGGGCGGCATGCGGATCTTGTCGCGGTGTCGGGGGATCCCTCAACGGATGTCACGAAACTGGAGCGGGTTGCGTTCGTGATGAAGGGCGGCGCGGTGGTGCGGGAGAAGTGATCACGGCCACGCCTGTCGTCGCTTGCGACGACAGGTCGGGGCGCGCGCCCATGCGTCATCTTGTTGTGGTCAGTCGACGGTACTGCGTATCGAGCGCCACCACATGCCGCTGCAGATCCTCCAGCGAGCCCGTATTGACGATCACATCATCCGCAACCGCAAGCCGCTTCTCGCGCGTCGCCTGCGCGGCGATCATGCGCTCGGCGAGCGTGGCATCGATGCCGTCGCGCTGGATCAGACGCTGCCGCTGCGTTTCGACAGGGACGTCGACGACGAGGATCCGCTGCAGCCAGGGATAGGCCGCGCGGCTGCCGACTTCGGCGAGCAGCGGGATGGCGGCGATGGCGTAGGGGCTGGTGGCGGCTTCGCACTGCTCGACGAGCAGCGCGCGCACGCGGGGATGGATGATGCCTTCGAGGCGGCGGCGTGCGTCGGCGTCGTCGAAGACGCGTTTGCGCATCGCCGCGCGATCAAGCTTGCCTTCGGCATCGAGGACATCATGACCGAAAGTGGCGACGATCTCCGTCAGCCCGGGACTCCCCGGCGCGACCGCGTCGCGTGCGGCGATATCGGCATCGGCGACAACGATGCCCAGGGCTTCGAATGCACGAGTGACAGCGGTCTTGCCCGAGGCGATGCCGCCGGTCAGCCCGATGCAGTACGTCGCCATGGGCGGATCAGTAGGGCAGCAGGCGCTGGTACAAGGCCATCAGGTCGCCGCCCCAGAGGAAGACGATCCAGCCGGCAGCCGCGAGATAGGGGCCGAACGGAATGGGGATGTTGTGGTCCCGCCCCTTCGCGAACAGCCAGATCGAGCCGATGATGGCGCCGGCGAACGAGGCCACCAGCACGATGGGCAGCAGCGCCTTGTAGCCGGCCCAGGCGCCGAGCGCGGCGAGCAGCTTGAAGTCGCCGTAGCCCATGCCGTCCTTGTTCGTGACGAACTTGTGCGCCTTGTAGACCAGCCAGAGCGACACATAGCCCAGGACGGCGCCGGCGACGGC
Source organism: Lysobacteraceae bacterium (assembly GCA_036404915.1). GTDB lineage: Bacteria > Pseudomonadota > Gammaproteobacteria > Xanthomonadales > Xanthomonadaceae > Lysobacter_I. Next base: position 4,450 of record DASWYO010000022.1, on the reverse strand, counting down.
GGCTTTGGCGGGGACGAACAGGTTGTCGACGCTGGCGATCAAACCGAGCCAGAGCAGGGGCAGTGTGATTTCGTCGGGCAGCAGCTGCTTGCGCAGATCGATGCCCGCGCCGGCGACCAGGAAACAGCTCAGCAGCGACGCGCCGAAGCCCTGCCAGCCAAAACCGAAGCGCCAGACGCTGGCGACGACGAGCAGCATCGTCAGCAGTTCGACGGCGGGATACTGGAAGGAGATCGGTGCCTTGCAATTGCGGCATTTGCCGCCCAGCGCCAGCCAGCTGAACACCGGGATGTTTTCGTACCACGACAGCCGGTGCTGGCAGTGCGGGCAATGGGAAGGCTCGACCACGATCCCCGGCGGCGGCGGATCGTACATGTCGTTGGGCAGTTCCAGCTCGTCGCGGGCATCGCGCTTCCATCGCCATTCGAGCTTGCGCGGCAGGCGGAGGATGACGACGTTGAGGAAACTGCCCACGAGGAGGCCGAGCCCGGCCGCGATCGGATAACCGAGGGCCGGGTTCTGGTCGAGAAATGCCATCGATGCGCGGGTCCGGTCTCTGTTTCGAGTCTCTGGCGAGATCAGCCGATCGTGGCGGCGAGCTTGAAGATCGGCAGGTACATGCCGACGACCATGCTGCCCACGAGCACGCCGATAATCACCATGATCAGCGGTTCCAGCAGGCTGGTCAGCGCGTCGACCGCGTTGTTCACTTCCTGCTCGTAGAACTCGGCGACCTTGAACAGCATCGTGTCGAGCGCACCGGCTTCTTCGCCGATCGCCGCCATCTGCACCACCATGTGCGGGAACAGGTTGGCCTGCTTCATCGCCATGTTGACCGGGTAACCCACCGAGACGTCGTCACGGATGCGCCACACGGCCTTCTCGTACACGGCGTTGCCGGTCGCGCCGGCCACGCTTTCCAGCGCTTCCACCAGCGGCACGCCCGCGCGGAACGTCACCGCCAGCGTGCGCGAGAAACGCGCGATCGCCGAGTTGTGCATGATCAGACCGATCACCGGCACCTTGAGGATGAGCTTGTCGAGCGTGTGGCGGAAACTGGCGGAACGCTTGTAGGCGAAGAAAAAGCTGACCAGCGTGCCGACGACGACGCCTGCCATGGCCCACCACCATTCGACCAGGAACCGCGACGCGCCCACGATCATCTGGGTGAAGGCCGGGAGTTCGGCGCCGAAGTTCTTGAACACGTCCTCGAACTGCGGCACGACGTAGATCAGCATCACGGAGCTGACCAGGATCGCGACCGCGATCGTCATCGCCGGATAGAACAGCGCCTTCTTGATCTTGCCCTTGAGGGTCTCGAGGTTTTCCTTGTAGGTCGCGATCGTGTCGAGCACGGTTTCGAGCACACCCGCGGATTCGCCGGCGCGCACGAGGTTGCGGTACAGCTCGTCGAAGTAGATCGGGTGCTTGCACATCGCTTCGTAAATCGACGAGCCGCCCTCGATGTCGCCGCGCACGGCGTCGACTAGGTTCTTCATCCGCACGTTCTTCTGGCCATTGCCGATGATTTCGAGCGACTGCACCAGCGGCACGCCGGACTTCATCATCGTGGCGATCTGGCGGCTGAAGATGGCGATGTCGCGCGCACTGATCTTCTTGCCGGCGGCGCCGAACAGCGGCTTGCCCTTGGGCTTGACCACGGTCGGCGTGATGCCGATGCGGCGCAGCTCGGCGCGCAGCATGTTGGTGTTCTTGGCCTGCTGCTCGCCCTTCATCTTGACGCCGCGCTTGTCGGTGCCCTCCCAGACGTAGAGCGGCATCGTGTTGCCGGCGCGTTCGGCCGGAGCGTTCTTGGCGACGGTGCGGGAAGCGGCCATGGCTTATTCCTTGGTGACGCGGTTGATTTCGGCGAGGCTGGTGACGCCGTTGCGGACCTTGAGCAGGGCGGATTGGCGCAGGCTGTTGACGCCCGACGCGCGTGCCGCCTCGGCGATCTGCATGGCGTTGCCGCCCTGCAGGATGATCGTCTGGATCTGCTCGGTCATCGGCATGACTTCGTAGATGCCGGTGCGGCCTTTATAGCCGCCCGTGCAGTCGTTGCATCCGACCGCTTCGTACAGCGTGAAGCCTGCACGGACATCGTCGGTCGTGTAACCCTCGGCCAGCAGGGCGTGCTCGGGCAGGTGCTGTTCCCGCTTGCAGTTGGAGCACAGGCGGCGCGCGAGGCGCTGCGCGATCACCAGCGAGACCGACGAGATGATGTTGAAGGGCGCGATGCCCATGTTCATCAGGCGCGAGATGGTCTGTGGTGCGTCGTTGGTATGCAGGGTCGACAGCACCATGTGGCCGGTCTGCGCGGCCTTGACCGCGATCTCGGCGGTTTCCAGGTCGCGGATTTCGCCGACCATGATCACGTCCGGATCCTGGCGGAGGAAGCTGCGCAGCGCGGCGGCGAAGGTCATGCCGCGCTTCTGGTTCTGCTGCACCTGGTTGATGCCCGGCAGGCGGATTTCGACCGGATCCTCGACGGTGGAGACGTTGCGCTCTTCCTCGTTGAGGATGCCCAGTGCGGTATACAGCGACACGGTCTTGCCCGAACCGGTGGGGCCGGTGACCAGCACCATGCCGTAGGGCTTCTTGATGGCATCCAGGAACAGCTTCTGCTGGTCCGCTTCGTAACCGAGCTTCTCGATGCCGAGTTTCGCCGCGCTGCCATCGAGGATACGCAGCACGATCTTCTCGCCGAACAGGGTCGGCAGCGTGCTGACGCGGAAGTCGATCTGCTTGGTTTTCGACAGGTTGAGCTTGATGCGTCCGTCCTGCGGCACGCGCTTTTCGGCGATGTCGAGCTGCGACATCACCTTCAATCGCGCGGCGATGCGCTGGCTGAGCTTGACCGGCGCCTTGGCGACCTGGCGCAGGATGCCGTCGATGCGGAGCCTGACGCGGTAATCGGTTTCGTAAGGTTCGAAATGGATGTCCGACGCGCCGCGCTTGATCGCATCGACCAGCACCTTGTTGACGAATTTCACGACCGGCGTGTCGTCGGTCTTCGCATCGACGCCGCTGTCGCCGCCGGCATCGTCGTCGCCGCTGGACACGTCGAGACTGTCTAGGCCTTCGGCATCGTCCATGTCGCCCATGGAGTCGTTGGCGCTCAGCCAGGACTCCATGGTGCGCTTGATGGTGTCCTCATCGACGAGGATGGGTTCGACGGCCAGGTTGGTGTGGAACTTCAGCTCGTCGAGGGCTGCGGTGTTCGTGGGGTCCGACACGCCGACGAAGAGCCGGCCGCCACGCTTGAACAGCGGGAGGACCAGGTGCTTGTGCAGCAGTTCGTCCTTGACCAGGCGGATGGCGCTCTGGTTGGCGTCCATGACGGCCGGATCGAACAGCGGCATGCCGAACTCGATCGAATTCGCGGCAGCGAGCTGCGAGGGCGTCACCAGTTTCTGTTCGCGGAGGTACAGCGCGATCGGCTTGCGTTCGCGGGTGGCGGCGTCGAGGGCCTCGCGGGCAGCCCCTTCTTCAAGCGCGCCGTCCAGCACCAGACGCCGGGCGATCCCGGTGATGCCGATCAGATTTGAAGTGTGCGCGACATTCACTTTCGACGGCCCTCGCCCGCGGATCCACGGTCGGATCATGCATTTACGACGATATCATCGAAAAGCTTGCAGGTGGAGGGTGGCGGCCGTCTCGGTGTGGCCATTCGAGACTTGGCGCACAACCCGGGGCAGCAAGCAGATCAGGGGCCCGAACAACCGTTGGGACGGTACAGCGAAGTCACGGTCGAACTGCAGCTCCAGCTGCCCTCGCTGTTGCGGGTCAGGATCAGGTTTTCGCCAGCCACATTCGGATTGCCGGCCAGTACGCAGGTGATGGTCTGGCCACTGGTGGCCGTCCAACTGCCGCCTGGGGTGATCGTGCTGCAACGGGCGGTGCTGGTGCTCAGGCCGATCTCGGTGGCGCTGGCAGGGCTGCCGCTGTGGTTGCCGTTCTGGATGCCTTCTTCGAAGATCACCACGCCACCACGAAGGTCCGCCAGGCCGGCAGAAACCTGGGACTTGGCGACATAGATCTGGTAGGCGGGCAGCGCGATCGAGGCCAGGATGGCGATGATCGCAACCACGATCATGAGTTCGATCAGGGTGAAGCCTTGCTGGCGCGGACGCGGACGGGACATGACGGTTCTCCGTGGAGCTGGTCGCAGCAGAGCAGGAGGCTGGTGACGGAATCAGGCGACTGGAAGGAAAAGGGGTGCCGAAGCACCCCTTTCCGATCGTCAGATGGCGTGCGTACCCGGAATTACGGGGTGCAGCCGTTCGGACGGTGGCTGGTGTCGGCGATGTCGGTGGTGCAGGGCCACTGGCCGGTGGTGTTGCGGGTCAGGTTGATGACCTTGTTGACCACGTTCGGGTTGCCCTTGAGCTTGCACTGGATCTTCTGGCCGCTGGCCGCGTCCCAGTTGCCGGTGACGGTGAAGGTGCAG
>DASWYO010000021.1:0-2165 GCA_036404915.1 Lysobacteraceae bacterium | reverse complement strand
GTGCGGGGCCCATTCTCCTTTGCGCATCCGAAGCTGCGGGTGCTGCGGGCGCCCGGGTTTTCCGCCGCCGCGCTGGCGGCGTTGGACTTGTCCGGCCTGGACGCCTGCCTGTACTGCGCGGGGCCACTGCCGCTGGGAATGACCGAAGCCGCCTACAGCGAGGCCACCGTGGCCACGCTGGCGCGGGTCGTGGATGCCTACGCCACCGCCAACCCGAGGGGTTTCGTCGCGTACATATCCGGCATGGGCGCGGATCCCGCCAGCCGGCTCATGCCGCTGCGGATCAAGGGTGAAGCCGAGATGGCGCTGGCCCATTCGGGTCTTGCCCACACCAGCCTCCGCCCCGGCGTGGTGCGGCCGCTGTCCGGGATCGCCTCGCCGCATCGGCTGCGGCGCTGGCTGTATGCGCTGGGTGCTCCGGTACTGGCCGTGGCCGGGCGCTGCCTGCCGGGCGTGTTCACCAGCACGCGGGCCATCGGGGAGTGCATGTTGCGGCTGGTCCTGGACGACCGCGGGCGACCTGCGGTGATCGAGAACGCCGGCATCACCCGCGCCGCCCGCGCATCGGGCTGATCACGTGCGTGCGCCCGCAGAGGGCCGCATACACCCTCGGGTATGCTTTGAAGCCACCATCCCGACGGGAGCAAGCCGCATGCAGGAAAAGGAACTACGCGAGGGTTGCGGACTGTGCCGGGATGCGGCGCCCCTCGACTTCGACTTCAGCTACGCGTTCCAGCCGATCGTCAACGTGGCGACACGCGAAGTGTTCGCCCACGAGGCGCTGGTGCGCGGGCCAGCCGGCGAGCCGGCGCCGACGGTGCTGTCGCGGATCACCGATGGCAACCGCTACCAGTTCGACCAGGCCTGTCGCGGCAAGGCGATCGAGATCGCCTCGCGACTGGGCATGCAGTCCCTCCTGTCGATCAATTTCCTGCCCAATGCCATCTACCGCCCGGAGCTGTGCATCCGTTCCACCCTGGTGGCGGCGCGTACGCACCGCTTCCCGATCGACCGGATCATCTTCGAGACGGTGGAGGGCGAGCAGGTCAACGACGGCATGTGGCTGTCGGAGGTGCTGCGCGAATACCAGCGCATCGGCTTCCTCACCGCGATCGACGACTTCGGGGCCGGCTTCGCAGGGCTCAACCTGCTGGCCGACTTCCAGCCTGATATCGTCAAGCTGGACATGGCGCTGGTGCGCGGGATCGACGCCAACAAACCGCGCCGCGCGATCGTCGCGGGGGTGTCCACGATGTGCCGGGAACTGGGCATCCGGGTGATCGCCGAGGGCATCGAAACCGAAGACGAGATGCGCTGCCTGCGCGACCTCGGCATCGAGCTGATGCAGGGCTACTGGTTCGGCCGCCCGCTGTTCGAGGCGGTCACGCCGGGCGGCGATATTCCATGGCCGGAATGACAGGCGCCGCCGCGACCGGATACGAGCCGACGAACGTGTTCGGCCAGGCCTTCATGCAGGCCACCAACGCCGTGCTCATCACCGATGCCGACCTTGCGGGAGGCGGGCCGTTCATCGTGCACGCCAACCCCGCTTTCTGCCGGATGAGCGGCTACCGGCTGGAGGAGCTGGTCGGGAAGTCGCCGCGCATCCTGCACGGCCCGCGCACCGACCGGAAGATGCTCGCTGCGTTGCGGGAGCATCTGCGCCAGGGCCTGGCGTTCTCGGCCAGCGCAGTCAACTACAGGGCCGATGGCCGCGCCTACACGGTGGAATGGTCGATCGCCCCGGTCCGCGACGCAGACGGCACGGTCCGGCACTTCGTCTCGGTGCAGAACGACATCACCGCGCGCATCGCCGGCGAGCAGGAGCGCCGGCTGTTGCTGCAGGCCCTGCATGCATCGCTGGACCCGATCCTGATCACCGACCGCGATACCCGCGTGGTGTTCGTCAACGACGCATTCCGGCACCTGGCCGGCTATGCCGCCGACGAGATCCTGGGCCAGTCCGCGCGGATGCTGTATCCCTCCCATCGCGACCCGATGTTCTACCGCAACCTGCGGACCTCCCTGCGCGAAGGCAAGGCGTTCCGCGCCACCTTCACCTACCGGCGCAAGGACGGCAGTCCGTTCTATGTCGAGCAGAGCATCTCGCCGGTACTCGATGGTGCCGGGCGCATCACCCACTACATCAGCACCGGCAAGGACGT
>DASWYO010000020.1:0-1842 GCA_036404915.1 Lysobacteraceae bacterium | reverse complement strand
AAACGCGACGAAGGCGGCACACCGGCCACCCGGGTGATTCAATGCAGGTGCGGCAGCGCGCGCAGCGCGAAGCCCTGCGCCTTCCAGGCGGGGATCAGCTCGCGCAGCAGCGCCAGCGAGTGCGCGCTGTCGTCGTGCATCAGCACGATGTCGCCCGCGCGAAGCGGGTGCTGCTGGATCGTTTCGAGCAGCTCGGGGACGGGCCGCCGGCTGTAGTCGAGGCTGTCGTAGGACCAGTAGTCGATCCGGTGCCGGCGACTCGCCAGCTTCGCCAGCATCGGCAGCGTCAGCACGCCGCGCGGAGGGCGGAACGCATGCCGGACGCGACCGTCGATGCCATGCAGTACGCGCTCCGTGCGATCGATCTCTTCGAGTTGCTGCGCGAGCGTCAGCGAATCGAAGACCGGGTGCGAGTACGAGTGGTTCCCCAGCGTGTGGCCCTCGGCCGCGATACGGCGTGCCAGGGTGGAATGGCGCTCCGCCTCGCGGCCGATGAGGAAGAAGCTGGCCTTGGCATCGTGCTCGGCCAGCAGGTCGAGCAGCTCGGGGGTGAACTCGGGGTGCGGTCCGTCGTCGAAGGTGAGGTACAGCGTGCGACCGTCCTGCGCAGGGCCCGACGTCGCCAGCCAACCGTTCGGCAGGAAGCGCAGCAGCTTGAGTCGTCGCGGGCGTGGATTCATGGAAATGCGTGCGAGGAGAAGGTCCGGCTCATGACAGGCGTCCCTGCACGGCCATGGTGCACGAATCGCAATCCGGCGGGTCGTAGAGACCATGGTACCGCTCGGCCATGGTCCGGAACGAGGCCTCGGCCTGCGCCCACGCCTGGCCCGCGTGTCCCATCCTCGCGGCCTGGTCACCCCCTCGCAGCAGCGCGATCAGCGCTGTCGCCAGGGCGGCCACGTCGGCGGCGGGCACCAACCGGCCGTTGATGCCGTCATGGACGATCTCGCGATTGCCGCCCACGTCGGTGGCCACGATCGGCAGGCCGGCCGCGCAGGCCTCCAGCAGCGCGATCGAATAGCCTTCACTGACCGAAGACAGCGCAAAGACGTCCATGCCCGTCAACAGTCGGGGGACATCGTGGCGATCCCCGAGGAAGCGCACGGCATCCGACAATCCGGCCTGTCCAGCCTGCGCCTCCAATGCGCCGCGGAGGGGACCGTCGCCGACGATCGCGAGCACGGCTTCAGGCACCTGCATGCGGACCTTGGCGAACGCACGCAGCAGCAGCGCGTGGTCCTTCACCGGTTGCAGGCGGCCCACCGTGCCGATGATGCGGCTCCCCTCGGGCCAGCCGAGTTCGGCCGCCAGCGCCTGCCGCCCGGCCACGCTGGCGGGCTTGAAGCGATCCAGGCGAATGCCGTTCGGTACCGACAGCAAACCGCGCCGCGGTGCCACACCTTCCGCGGCAAAGCGCGCGCGCGCGGCTTCGCACACGGCGACGGTGTAGTCGGTGAAACGCATGCTCTGGCGGTAGATCCATTCCTGGCGCCCGCTCTTCGACCGGCCGCCCATGCCGTGCCGGGTGTTGATCCTGCACTTCAGCGGCAGGCCCAGCGATGCGATGACCGCGTAGTAGTGCGCCATCGCGTTGTGGGTGTGGAGCACGGCATCCGGCGATTGCCGGATCAGCGCGCGGGCGCGCCGCAGCGCACGAAGGTCGAGGCCCGGACGCTTGCCGCACGCATCGACGCGCACGCCGCTGGCGAGCAGTTCCTTCGCCAGCAAGCCCAACTTGAACAGGCAGATCACCCGGCACTGGTGTCCCGCTTCGCGCTGGCTCGCGATCAGGTCCACCACGGTGCGCTCCAGGCCACCGCGATCCAGGTTTTCAACGAAATG
>DASWYO010000019.1:0-2410 GCA_036404915.1 Lysobacteraceae bacterium | reverse complement strand
CGGCAACTGACCCGTCGCTGCAGCACATGCAGCTGGTGCCCGCGGGCGCCATCGTCAATGTGAGCTTTCGCTTCCGTTGCCTGCTCAACCCCGGGACATATTTTCTCAACGCGGGCTGTCTCGCAGACACGGGAGGTATGGAGGAATACATCGACCGTCGAATCGACGTGGCGATGTTCCGGGTCATGCCGGACCGGGGTATCCGGGCGACGGCTCTGGTCGATCTGACCGTGGACGACGATATCGAGTGGACGCAATGAGCGGTCCGCAAGCAACTGCGCTGCTGGTGCTGGGCATGCACCGCAGCGGCACCTCGGCATTGACCGGCTTGCTGGGGCTGCATGGTGTCGAACTGGGCAGCAACCTGAGCGGGGCAGCTGCCGACAATCAGGCCGGGTTCTGGGAAAACCATCGCGTCGTGGACTTGCACGAGCGCCTGTTCGCCGCGCTGGGCACCAGTTGGGACGACCCACGTGAGCTGCCCGCCGACTGGCTCGAAATCGCCACCCGGCAGGGGTTCGTGGACGACCTGGTAGGACTGCTGCGCGAGGAATTCGGCGCAGCTGCGCTATGGGGCGTGAAAGATCCCCGCCTGTGCCGCGTGTTGCCTTTGTGGCGGCAGGCGCTGGCGCGGATGGGTGTCGAGCCGAAGCTGGTGTTCGCGCTGCGTGATCCGGGCGAAGTCGCTGGTTCGCTGATGCGGCGCAACGGGTTGTCGTCTGCGACTTCTTCGCTGCTGTGGCTACGCCATCTGGCGGAGCCGGTACGGGCAGCGGTTGGCTTGCGTTATTGCGCGATCGACTACCACGCGTTGCTGCAGGACTGGCGTGGTTGCATGGCGCGCGCGGCCGAGGCGCTGGAGCTGACTTGGCCGGTGAGGTCCGATGCGTGCGCAGGCGCGGTATCCGCGCACCTGCGTGCGGATCTGCACCATCAGCGCGCCGCGGATGCGCGCGCGCTGCTGCCCGCCGAATGGCGTGACTGGTTGCTGGAGGCCCATGCCTATGCGCTGTCGGTCGCCGACGGTGCGCTGGACCGGACGGCCTGGGAAGCGTCGCTGTTGCGCACGATGGCGCGATTTGCTCCAGCGCAGCCGCTGATCCCGGACTTGCGGCCGGCTTCGCTGATCGACGCATCACGCAGGATGCTGGCCGAGGCGGAGCATGCGCGCGACGATTACCGCGAAGAAGCTGCGAGACTGTTCGAGGAAAGTGCACGCGCACAACAGCTGGTCATTGAGACCGAGGCAAAGTGGCAGGCGGCGCAACGCGATCAGCTGGCAGCGTGGGAAAAGGAAAGGCAAGCCCGCGCCGCGGCGGAGCGCGACGCGTTGGCGGCATGGGAAGCCGAGAAGCGAGCAAGAGTGGAGGCGGATGCGCAGCTGTCCAGCGCACGCCAAGGCCTGCTGGAAGCGCACGGTGAATTGCTCAAGCGCAATGCGCGCATCGAGCGGATACAGTCGGAACTGGAAGCGATCAAGGGCAGTCGCTCCTGGCGCTGGACCAGGCCGTTGCGATTTGCGCTGCGTACCTTGCGCCACCGTGGTCTGACCCCGGAGGATCGGCGCCTTCTGGGCTGGGGATCGCGCGACCAGCAACGCGTGGGCGCGTCCCTCACGGGAGAGGGCGTCACCGCGACCCCGGCTTCCTCCGTCGCGGTGCCGGTCGCGCTTGCGACGCGGTCGTCGCAACGGGATGTTTTCGTCTGGGCGGTGATCGACTGGCATTTCCGCATCCAGCGTCCGCAGCACCTGGCGCGTGAGCTTGCCGCCGCGGGCCATCGCGTCTTCTACGTCTCCAACAATTTCATCGACGCCGTGCAGCCGGGATTCTCGGTGGAGGCGCTGGATGCCGACGGTCGATTGTTCCAGGTGAACCTGCACCTCGCCGGGCGGCCTGCGATCTACCACGCCGCACCCGACGGGGCGCAGCGTGAGCAGTTGCGCGCCAGCGTCGGCATGCTGCTGGCATGGACGCGCAGCCACGCCTGCGCATCGCTGGTGCAGCACCCGTTCTGGTTGGAGACGGCGCAGATCCTGCCCAACCAGCGGCTGGTGTACGACTGCATGGATCACCATGCGGGGTTCGCCGACAACACGGATGATGTGCTCGCCCGCGAGCATGAGCTGATGCGGGCTGCGGATCTGCTGGTGGTGACTTCGGACTGGCTGCACGAAGAGACGCGCCGGCACAACCCGAATTGCCTGACCATCCGCAATGCCAGCCAGTACGAACATTTCTGCGAGCCGCCGGCAGAGGTGTTCCGGGATCCGCATGGGCGCCGGGTGATCGGGTACTACGGCGCGATCGCCGAGTGGTTCGACGTCGAACTGGTGGAGCAGGTGGCGCGCAGGCACCCGGATTGCCTCGTGTTGCTGGTGGGTGCGGACACTGCGGGTGCGCAGCGGCGC
>DASWYO010000018.1:0-1861 GCA_036404915.1 Lysobacteraceae bacterium | reverse complement strand
GCCCGACCTGCTATCCACCTATAGCGACGACCCGAAGATCCTGCGCCTCGGTGCGGTGATCTCGGAAAGCGGCAAGCGTGGCCACGAGATGGCCGACTCGATGCTGTCCTTCGTCCGCGGCTCGCGCAAGGCGAGCGAGCGTATCGAAGTGGCGGCGCTCTTCCAGGCCGTCCAGTTGCTGATGCAGGGCTCACTCTCCAAGCGCGTGCGGCTGGAGATCGAGATGCCGGAAGACGGATTGCTGATCGAAGGCAACTACACCGAGTTCCAGCAGTGCCTGATCAACCTGTGCCTCAACGGCATCCAGGCGATGGCCGAGCAGGGCGGCGCGCTGACGCTGTCGGCCCGGCGCGCAACCGATGCGGACGGGCGCGACCATGTGGTGGTCCGGGTGGCCGATGAAGGCAGCGGCATGGACGAGGCCACGCGTAGCCAGCTGTTCACCCCGTTCTTCACCACCAAGTCCAGCGGTACCGGGCTGGGCCTGATGTCGTGCAAGCGCATCGTCGAGTCGGTGCAGGGCCGCATCCAGGTGGAGAGCAGCGTGGGCCACGGGACGAGTTTCGAGCTGTGGCTGCCCGCGGCGGCTTCGCTCGAATGGAGTGCTCCCGAAGGTGCCGTCTTCCACGACGGCGAAGGCCGTCGCATCCTGCTGGTCGATGGCGATGCGACGCGGCTTTCGCTGCTGGGCAACGCCCTGGCGGCGCAAGGCTACGATCCGATGATGGCACCCGACGGTGCCATCGCGTTGCAGCAGATCGCCCGCATCGGACTGCCGGCGTTGGCGATCCTGGACGACGACATCCTGTTGCTGTCCGCGGCGGACGTGCTGGCGGTGCTGCAGGAGGCGGGCTTCGACGGTCCGGTGATCCGCCTGCGCGAACCGGGCACGCAGGAAGATGGCCACGACTGCGCGGCGGTGGTCACCAAGCCGGTGCAGATCCAGTCGCTGTTCGCCGCGATCGAGCACGCCCTCGGCCTGCGCGCCTGACCGGCGACGGGCCGCGTCGGGCCCGTTGCTTCAGACGTGGCCGACGGTGGCGGGCTTCAGCCGCTGCCACACCGCCCGCATGATCGGTTGTGCGCGGTACCAGCCGATCGGTGTGTCAGGGCAGTAACGCTGCAGGCGATCGCGCAGCGCCGGCGCGATCTCGTCGAACTCGCGTTGGTGGTGCAACAGGTACGCGTCATAACCCACCTTCAGGCACTGCTCCAGATCACCGACCGTGGCACCGACGACCTGGAACGTGTCTTCGTTCAGACGCGTCTTCCAGTATGCGAGTTCGGCATCGATATCGACGATCTGCGCGGTGGCGTGGGCGTTGCGGTGATGCAGGCTGGCCATGGTGATCCCCGTGTCGTGTGGTGGTCTGACACGGCGAGTGTTGGATCGCCAGAGTGATGCTTAAGTGAAATAAAGGGCGTTTTAACCCGCATTTAACCGCGTGGACGCGTTTTTATTCACCTTTGCATGCCTCGCGTGAAACTCATCGCTGGCGCATCGCCGCAGCGAGGATCGCGCGCTCGTCCATCAACGCCGCCGGCGAGGGTGGGAACAGCGGTGGGTCGTCTTCCAGCGGCGCATTGAGCCGTTCCCACACGCGTTCGATGACGGCCTGGGCGAGCGGCCAATCCAGCCGGACGCCGCGCACGATGCCGACGTGGTAGCGCGCAGGGAGGCTGGGCAGCAGTTCCTGCAGCGACTGCCGGTGCGAGAGCAGGTAGACGTCGTAAGCGAACTTCAGCGTGGGAACGTAGTGGCGGAACGGCGTGCCGGGCCGATGGAAGGGCTGGCTGGCGTAGGTATCGGCCCAGAAGACCATTTCGGCGTGGATATTGATGACCGCACACGGGGCGTGCG
>DASWYO010000017.1:0-264384 GCA_036404915.1 Lysobacteraceae bacterium | reverse complement strand
CGACGCCATGAAGACCTTCGTCCGCTGGCTCTACGACCTGTTCCTGCGCTTCACGCGCACGCTCGACCTGCCGCTGCTCGGCGCGCTGCTCGCGCTGATGGTGGTCGGCCTGATGGTGCTGTACAGCGCAGGCAACGAGAGTCCGCGCCTGGTGATCGCGCAGGGCGTGCGCTACGGCGTCGGCCTGGGCGCGCTGTGGCTGCTGTCGCGGGTGTCGCCGACCCAGCTGCGCAGCGTGACGCCGCTGGTGTTCGCGGCGTCGCTGCTGCCGCTGGTCGCGGTGCTGTTCATCGGCGACGGCAAGCATGGCAACCACTGGATCAACCTCGGCGTGTTCTATTTCCAGCCGGCGGAGCTGCTCAAGCTCAGCCTGCCGATGATGGCGGCGTGGTATCTGCAGCAGCAGCGCCTGCCCCCGCGCTTCATGACCGTGCTGATCTGCGGCGTCATCATCGCGGTGCCCACCGGCCTGATCCTGCTGCAGCCGGACTTCGGCACCGCGATGCTGGTCGCCTCCAGCGGCGCGTTCGCGCTGTTCCTCGCCGGCTTGCCGTGGCGCTGGTTCGCCGTGGCCGGGGCCAGCGCGGCCGCCGCCGCGCCCGTTGCATGGTTCTGGTTCCTGCGTCCGTACCAGAAGGACCGCATCCTGACCTTCCTCGAACCCGAGCGCGATCCGCTGGGCACGGGCTGGAACATCATCCAGTCGAAGATCGCGATCGGTTCCGGCCACTGGACCGGGCAGGGCTGGGGGCAGGGCACGCAATCCCATCTGGATTACCTGCCCGAACACACCACCGACTTCATCTTTGCGGTGCTGTCCGAGGAATTCGGCTGGGTCGGCGTCGCCGTCGTCCTGGCGCTGTACGTCTTCGTGATCGGCCGCTGCCTGTGGATCGCCAGCGAAGCCCGCGACACCTACTCGCGCCTGCTCGCCGGCGCGCTCGGCCTCGCGTTCTCGGTGTACGTGATCGTCAACGCCAGCATGATCTCTGGCCTGCTGCCGGTGGTCGGCGTGCCCATGCCCCTGCTCAGCTACGGCGGCACCGCCGCTGTCTCGCTGCTCGCCGGCCTCGGCGTGGTGATGGCGATGAAGGAAAGGCGCTGAACGCGACGGACACCGACCTCAGCGCGCCATGCGCGCCGCCATCCGCGCCATCTGCCGGAAGTACATGCCCGGCATCCACCGCTTCAACCGCCACAGCCACGGTGTGCGCCGGCTCGGCAGCACGAGGAAATCGCCGCGTTCCATCGCGGCGAAGCAGCGGTCGGCGATCTGGTCCGGCGTGTCGCGCGAGCGGTCCATCATCTTCTGCGCAAAGCGTTTCGCGTCGCCGTCGATGATCGCGGTCTCCATCAGGTTGGTGCGGAAGAACGCGGGACACAGCACGGTCACGCGCACGCCGCTGCCGTGCAATTCGGCGCGCAGCTGCTCCGACAGCGCGACCACGCCGGCCTTGGCCACGCCGTAGCTCATGATGCCCGGCGCGGCGGCTAGGCCGGCGAGACTGGCGGTGTTGACGATCTGGCCACGCTTCGCGGCGAGCATCATCGGCAGGAACAGCCGGCAGCCGCGCACCACGCCGAGCAGGTCGATGTCGAGGATGCGTCGCCATTCCTCCATCGTCGTGCCGGTCATCGGCCCGCCGGAGGCGATGCCGGCGTTGTTGACCAGCACGTCCAGGCCGTTCCACTCGGCGACGATGCGCTCGTGCAGGGCCTGCATCGAGGCGTCGTCGCCGACGTCGGCGACCAGCGCGAGATGGCCGTCGCCGTGCAGCGCCGCGCGTGCGGCGTCGGCGCGTTCGCCGATCAGGTCCACGCAGGCGACGCGTGCGCCGGCACGGGCGAAGCGGTGCGCGAGGGCGAGGCCGAGGCCGCTGCCGGCGCCGGTGATCAGGATGCGTCGCTGCATGCGGAAGCCGATGGGTTGCGATAGGCTCGGAGCATACCAGTCCGTTTGGAGCCCGCTGCATGTCCCGTCACGACCCGCTGTTCGACCTGTCCGGCAAGACCGCCCTCGTCAGCGGCGCCTCACGCGGCATCGGCGAAGCCATCGCCCGCCTGCTGGCGGCGCATGGTGCGCACGTGGTCTGCACCTCGCGCCAGGTCGAGGCCTGCGATGCGGTCGCACGCTCCATCATTGAAGCCGGCGGTTCGGCCGAAGCGCATGCGCTGCATGTCGGCGAACCGCAGGCCATCGACGCGGTGTTCGCGGCGCTCGACGCCGCCGGCCGCGCGCCGGACATCCTGGTCAACAACGCCGCGACCAATCCCTACTACGGCGCGATGGTCGACCAGGATCTCGCCAGCTTCCAGAAGACCGTCGACGTGAACCTGCGCGGCTACTTCTGGTGCAGCGTGCAGGCGGCGAAGCGCATGCGCGCCAAGGGCGGCGGCAGCATCGTCAACATCGCCTCGGTCAACGCGAAGCGTCCGCCGTTCGGGCAGGGCGCGTACTCGATCACCAAGGCCGGCATCGTCAACATGACCGAAGGCTTCGCCAAGGAACTCGCGCCGCAGCGAATCCGCGTCAATGCCGTGCTGCCCGGCCTCACCGACACGAAGTTCGCCGCACCGATCATCGCCAACCCGCAGGTCATGGCGGTGATGTCGCAGCTGATCCCACTGGGCCGCAGCGCGCAACCCGGAGAGATCGCCCCGGCGGTACTGTTCCTGTGCTCGCCGGCGGCGAGCTATGTCACCGGGACGTGTCTGGCGGTGGATGGGGGGTATCTGGCGTAGCGCCTGATCGCGGTCGCTTCGACTTCATGTCGCCGAGCAGGCCGCTCGGCTTGCATGGGCCGCCTGACATCGCATCCTGGACGTAGGGCATGACCAGCGCCTCCCCGCCCTCATGCATCTCATTCACCGTATGGCGCTCCGCGATCCGGTTGCCGATGCAGGCGCACATCGGCCCGATGGAGGCGCGCAAGGCTTCTTCCGGGAATGGTCTGGGCGACGTGTTGCCAGCACGCTGTGCCGCTGCGGCGTAATCCCGCTGTGCGGGCGCCAGGATCGCAAGCGTGCAGCCTTCATTGAACGCTGCATGTTCGGCCGGCGTCCATCGCGTGGCCGTGTCGGCGGGTTCAGTTGCGTGCGTTGGGAATACGCCTGCCAGCAGAATTGCCGTCAACCACGGCGCCGGGTATCGATGCTTCCCTGTCGTCATGCGAAACCTTTCCTCGTCATGGCTTACGCCTGTTGCCGGAGGGTACCGTAGTCTGCCGTGCCGCTCGATCGCCAGATCGCGGGCAAGGTCGCCAAGCCCGAGTTCGCCAGGCGCGAATCGGCTCAGGCCACCAATTCACGTACCTGGAACACGTTGCCTTCCGGATCCATCGCGTTGCAGACGACGAAGCCCGGGCCCTGCCAGCGCTCGTCGAACAGCTGGCCACCGTGCGATGCGGCGGCGACGCCGGCATCGTGCAGGCCTGGCACGGTGGCGAAGAACTTGATCGCGCAGTCCTCGCGGCGGACGGGCGGCGTTTCGATGTGGATGCCCGCAGCGATGTGCGCCGGGATGCGGTGCACGAGCAGTTGCAGATCGGGCGAGGCGAGGACGGCGATCTCCTCGTCGGCATGCACCTAGCGCATGCCGAGCACGGCGGCATAGAACGCGGCGAGACGCGGAAGATCCTTGGCGTAGATGAAAACGCCGGCGCGGGCGGGTATGGGCATGGGGTGTCTGCTATGTGTGATAGGGATGCTTATCAATTGCCGGGGCTACAAGTTCTGCGTGCCGACTGGAAGCAAACGAGTGTCAGTGTATGAAAAAGAGTGCCGTGAATGCGCAGGATGCCAGCATCGGCCCGGACACGAACCATCGATGTCGGCGCGTCGATGTCTGCCAGTGAGGTAGGTGCCAGGCCAGCAGCCATGTGGACCACAACACACTGGTCAGCAACGGTGGTAGCGCCATCAGGATGCAGAGTTGATCGCACAAAGGCGGACGATCGAAGACTGCCAGATAGAACGTGTAACCGGTGAACGCCACCAGGAGCACGCCGATCACGATGCATGCATTGGATCGGGCGAACGCTTCGGGATTGAATCGCAGGGTCGCCATGTCCCTTCCTTGTGCCGATGACGCCACGAACGTTGGCACCGATCCGCAGGGCGCGTCAATCAATGGCCTCATTCCCGGGGGCGACCTCGCCATTGCTGCGGATGCGCTTGGGAATCTTCCGCCTCGGTGCCTGTGCCTCGCGTTCCTGCATCTCGCGCACGCGCTGGCCGGCGGTGCGGATCAGTTCGGGCAGCAGCTGCGTCTCGGGCAGGTGCTTCCAGTATTTCTGAGGCATTTCCTGGCGCATCATCCGCGGATTGAGGCGCGCGGGGTTGAAGATGTGCGCGTAGTAGGTGCGCCACAGGTCTTCGCGGGCGTCGTCGGCCGGCGCATCGCCGCGCTGCGCGCCGGGGCCGAAGGCCAGCGAGGCGCCGTCCCAGGCCACGCTGCGGTCCGGCGTGAGGATCGCCCAGCGCATGCCGGCGAAACGCCGTGCGAAGAACGGCGCCACGCGATCGACGATGTGATGCGAAGGCTCGAACCAGGCGATGAACGCGTCGGTCTCGCCCGGCACTTCGCGGAAACGCACGAAGGCCTTCATCTTGTGCGTGTCGCGGCCGACCGCCTTGGCCAGTTCCGAAGCGCGACGCACGTCCACGTCGGTCAGGCGCGCGAGCAGATGCTTCTCGCCCTGCGCGATCCGCCAGGCGATGCGGTAGAGCAGGCCGTGCCGCTGCGGGTCGCGATGGCAGAGCACGGCGCCGGCCAGTTCGAACAAGGCGGCGGGCACCTGCGGCGCGGGTCTGATCGCAGCGGCCGTCGCGAGGTCGGGCGCGGCCAGCAGCGTGGCCTGCGCATTGCCGTCCCAGTCGATGTCCTCCGGTGCGATGCCCGCGCACAGGCCGGCGCGCGCGAGCCGGCGCCAGGCGTCGAGATCCCAGCCCGGTTCGACCATCGCGCGATGACGGCTCATGCGATGCCGTCCGTCACGCGAACAGGTCCTGCTGGCGCGGCTTCGGTGCGAGCTGCGCGCGCAGGCTGGCGGGATCGTCGAGGCGCTTGCGCGGATGGTGGTCGGGCAACTGGATGAAGGGCAGCATCTTCTGCAGCGGCGCGCGCAGCCGCGCCATGTCCTCCAGGCGCAGTCGGCCGTGGCGGCGCGCGATGAGGATGCGGTCGACGTTGCGCGTGCCCAGGCCCGGCACGCGCAGCAGCATCTCGCGCGGCGCGGTGTTGAGGTTCACCGGGAACTTCTCGGGATGGCGCAGCGCCCAGGCCAGCTTGGGGTCGATGTCGAGGTCGAGCATGCCGCTGCCGCCGGCGTTCGTGCCGGGCGCGATCTCCTCGACGCTGAATTCGTAGAAGCGCAGCAGCCAGTCGGCCTGGTAGAGGCGGTGTTCGCGCAACAGCGGCGGCGGCTTCACCGGCAGCATCGACGCGGCGTCGGGAATCGGGCTGAAGCCGGAGTAGTACACGCGGCGCATGCGGAAGTCGCCGTACAGGCCGCTGGAGGTGTGAAGGATGCTGCGGTCGTCGGCATCGTCGGCGCCGACGATCATCTGCGTGCTCTGTCCGGCGGGCGCGTAGCGCGGCGGACGGCGCCGCTTCGGCGAGGCATTGCTGGTGGTCGACGGCTTGCGTGCTTCCAGGGTTTCCTCGATCTTCGCCGACACCGTGCCCATCGCCGCGCGGATGCCGGGCAACTGTTTCTCCGGCGCCAGCTTCTTCAGCCCGGCCTCGGTCGGCAGTTCGATGTTGATGCTCAGGCGATCGGCGTAGCGCCCGGCCAGCGCCAGCAGTTCCGGCGAGGCTTCGGGAATGGTCTTCAGATGGATGTAGCCGGCGAAGCGGTGGTCCTCGCGCAGGCTGCGCGCGACTTCGACCATCTGCTCCATCGTGTAGTCGCCGTTGCGGATGATGCCGCTGGAAAGGAACAGGCCCTCGATGTAGTTGCGCTTGTAGAAGTCCAGTGTCAGCTGCACGACTTCGTCCACCGCGAAGCGTGCGCGGGGCACGTTGCTGCTCACCCGGTTCACGCAGTAGGCGCAGTCGTACACGCAGAAGTTGGTCAGCAGGATCTTCAGCAGCGACACGCAGCGGCCGTCGGGCGTGTACGAGTGGCAGATGCCCATGCCCTCGGTGCTGCCGATGCCGCCGGACTTCAGCGAGTTGCGCCCGCCTGCGCCGCTCGACGCGCAGGAGGCGTCGTACTTGGCGGCGTCGGCCAGGATCGCGAGCTTGCGGGTGATCTGCATGGGGGGATTGTCGCCGTATCCGTCTCAGTCGGTGAGACGGATACGGCGCGACCGGCCGGAGGGATGCGTCACAATGCCGCATTCCCGACGAGTTCGCCCGCCATGCGCCTGTCCGCCCTGTACCTGCACCCGCTGAAATCCTCCGCCGCGCTGCCGGTCGCGTCGCTGGAGGTCGAAGCGCGCGGTCCGCGCTTCGACCGGCGCTGGCTGGTGGTGGATGCCGACGGGCGCTTCGTCACCGCGCGCGCCGTGGCGGAGATGGTCCTCGTCCGCGCGGAGCCGCTGGGCGCCGGCCTGCGGCTGTCCGCACCGGGCATGGCGCCGCTGGACGTCGCGGTGCCGTCGCCCGACGCGACCCGTATCCCGGTGACGGTGTGGAAGGACGCGATCGACGCGCCGCAGGCCGACCCGGCCGCCGATGCCTGGCTCAGCGCCTTCCTGCAGCGCGAGGTGCGGCTGGTGCACATGGACGATGCCGCCCGGCGCTCTGTCGACCCCGACTACGGCCGCGAGGGCGACGAGGTCAGCTTCGCCGACGGCTATCCGCTGCTGGTGATCTCGCAGGCGGCGCTGGATGGACTGAACGCGCGCCTGGCCGAGGCCGGGCGTCCGCCGGTGACGATGAGCCATTTCCGCCCGAACCTCGTGGTCGACGATGTCGACGCGCACGCCGAGGACGGCTGGCGACGCGTGCGCATCGGCGGGATCGACTTCGATGCGGTGAAGCCCTGCACCCGCTGCGTGTTCACCACCGTCGACCCGGCCCTCGGCCGCCGCCGCGACGACGGCGAGCCGCTCAACATCCTCAAGGACTACCGGCGCACCCCGGCCGGGATCACCTTCGGCATGAATCTCATCGCGCGCGGCACTGGCACCCTGCGGGTGAGGGATGCGGTCGAGGCGCTGGACTGAGTCGCGCTGCATCCGGACGGCCGGCGAGCCCGTCATCGCAGTCGCCTGCCTGCTTCCGGTGACCGCCATGCCGTTCGCGCTTCCCCGCTGCCTGCTCCTGCCCTTCGCCAGCCTGCTGCTCGCCGCCTGCGCGACCGGGGGCGGCTTCCCGCCCGAGGTGCCCGGCACCCCGCGCACTGCAGACGCGCCCGGCGCTTCGCTCGACGGCAACGCGGTGTTCGCGCGCATGCTGGCCGCGCACGGCGGCGATCTGCGCAGGCACCCTGGCGACATCAACCTGTCCACCGACGGCCGCTGGTACGCGCTGATCCAGCGCATCCAGCCGCTGGTCAGCGACAGCGGCTACCGCATCCGGTCCCAGGAGCGCTATCGGCCGGCCGACGGCCTGTACGTCGTGGACCATGATGGTCCGCAGGGGCGCAAGCGCGTGGTGCGCAGCATGGACGGGCTGTCGATCGCCTACAACGGTCGCGCGAACGAGGACCCGGCAAGGCGCAGCGCCACGGCGATGACCAACGATGCCTTCCGCATGTTCCATTTCGGCCCCAGCTGGTTCATCGGCCGCGTCGCTGCATGGCGGCGGCTGGACGATGTCACCGAGGGCGGGCGGAGCTATCGCCGCATCGCCGGCGTCGCCGTGCCGGGCTTCGGCGATGCGGAACGCGACGACCTGGTGCTGTGGATCGACCGCGAGACCGACCGCCTGTATCGCATCCACATGAGCCTCAACGGCTTCGAGACCACGCAGGGCGCGCACGTCGACACCACGTTCCTCGACTATCGCGAAGTCGGCGGCTACCTGTTCCCGGTGCGCTTCCATGAGCGTGTGCGCGGTCCGCTGCGCATCGATGCGCACACCTGGTGGGTGACCGGGCTCGACATGGATCGCGGCTGGCAGGCCGCCGACGTGACCGGCGATGCGTTCACCGGCGCGGCGGCGCCGCCAGCGAAGCCGCTGGCCGTGCCTGCGTCGCCCTGATCGTGTCGCAATGACCGCCTATTCGCTGTCCACGCCCGCCAGATCCAGCACCCATGTCGGCACGACCGGTTCGCCGGCGTAGAAGGTCTTCGGCTTCTTCTCGGCCATCGCCCAGCGATGCAGCCAGCTCGGCCCGTAGCGGCCGTGGTAGCCGTCCGTGCGTGCGTAGGCCGGATCCTGCATCGCCTCGTCCAGGGTGATGAAGCGGTAGCCGCGACGTTTCGCGCCGGCGATGAGGTCGGCATAGGCGACGGCATTGAGTTCGTTCGCGTGCAGCAGCCAGATCTGCGGCAGCGCGTAGCCCAGCAGCGCCTGCGACTGCCGCTCGTAGTAGTCGAGCTTGTTGAGCATGTAGGGCACGTAGCCCAGGCGCAGGCGTTCCAGCACGGCCGCGCGCTCGGCGGTGTCGGGCTGGCCATCGAGCACGCGCGCATAGGCGAAGGCCCAGACCCATTCGCCGTTGTCCACGGTCACCGGCGCCAGGCGGTAGCCGTGTTCGGCGAGGAAGCCGGCCAACGTGGATTTGTCTTCGGCGGTCACGCCGGCGCGCAGGTAGGGATTGCGGAACCAGCGCGGCGACTTGCCGCGTTCGGCAAGCATCGGCCGCAGCACGCGCTCGCCGCGCAGGATCGCCTCCTGGTAGGCGGGCATGCCCACCACGTGCAGGTCGACGTGGCCATGCGTGTGGTTGCCCAGTTCGTGGCCATCGTCGAGCCAGTCCTCGAGCATCTTCACGCGCGCGTGCTGCACTTGGCCGTCGACTTCGAGCTTGTCCTCGTTGACGAAGCCGATCACCGGCACGTCGGCGAGACGCAGTTGCGCCATCAACGCATCGTGGCGCGCCTGCAGGGCGTCCGGCGGCGTGGTCGCCATGCGCTGCCAGGGCAGGTCGTCGATGGTGACCGCGATGCGGCGGTCGGGAGCGGTGCGTGCGTCGTCCGCGCGCACCAGCGACGGTGAACAGCACAGTGTGGCGAGGAGGAGAACAACGAAGCGCATGCATCGAATCCGTGGCGGGGAATCGCGACTGTAGCGCACGCGGGCACTGCGCGTGCGGCGCGCCAAAACGCGGGAATGCGCATCGCGCGGACAAGACCCGCAGGGGGCCATGCGCAGGCGTGCGGCACTGGCCTGTGCGCCATTGCTTCGGCGTTGGCTGGGCTTGCCGGCGGAGCACGTGCCGGTGTGGTACATCCCCCGACTGTTGATCAGACAAGGAGATTTATGAAACACACGTTGATTGCGTCAGCGATCGCCGCCGGCGTCGCGCTGGCGAGCGTCATGCCCTCGGCACGCGCCGAGGACCCCGAACTGCGCCGCGTGCGCCTGTGCGATGTGTCGGCCTGCTACTACGCCTGGAACGTCGTCGACAGCGACGAGGATGGCGTGAGCGACGCCGACGAGGTCGTCGCCGGCACCGATCCGCGCGATCCCGCCAGCCGCCCATCGCTGCCGCTGATCGTCGAGATGATCGGCGCGCAGCTGCTGCCGACCTTCGAATTCGGCGTCGGCAAGATGGTGGTGCGTCCGGCCGAACTGCATGAAGCGCTTGAGAAGCACGGCGGCACGATGCCGGAATCGCCGCTGGCGGCCTTCCCGCTGGGCGAGCGCAAGGATGCGACGACGCGCCTCGGCCTGGATCCGAAGCAGATGGCCGATTTCGGCATCTCGATCGAATCCGATGGCTTCACGCTCGTACGCGGCTTCAACAAGGAGACCAATCTCCCGGAGCGTCGTGTCGGTGGCGTCGCCATCAGCCACATCAGCGCGGGCGACGACGACGGCGGGGCGACCGCGCCGGAGCCGAAGGTCGTCCACAGCGAGACCTTCAAGAACGGCGACATGTTCATCAAGCTCGACACCGGCGATGAAGTGCTGATCAAGAAGGATGGCGGCTATGAGCGCACCGGGCCGGACGGTTATCCCAAGAAGGGGTCTGGTTACGTGAATCCCGATGCCGACACCGGCAGCGGTGAACCCACGGAAGAGCAGATCAAGGCCTGGGAGCGCGTGCGCGGCGCGACGCAGCGGACGGTGTTCGGCTGGCGCCCGATCGAGGTCGATCCGGAGAACATCCCGGATCGCAAGGGCACGATCATCCTGATCGATCCGGAGTATCAGGAATTCGAGGGCAGCGTGTCCGATCCGCCGCAGATCGACCGCGCGCAGCCGGAAACGCGTCCAGACCTGCCCAATCCGCTGGATCGCGTGAATACCTGCTGGCCGAAGTGCTGACGGGACATTCCGTGAATGCGACGACGGCCATGCGGCCGTCGTCGTTTGCCGCACTGCGGATCGGCGCTCCGCAGCGGCGATGCGATCACCGCACCACGAACACCACGGCCGTGCGCGGCGGCAGCACGAAGCGCCCCCTCGCCGTCTCCACGGTCGCCTGCCGTGCGCGCCGGTCGGCGGCATCGGATGCGCTGTGCACCGGATGCAGGCGCCAGGGTTTGCCGGCATCCTCGGGCAGGATCAGCGTCTGCGCCACGGTGTCGACGTTGACGAAGTACAGCAGCTCGCGGAAGCCTGCGCCCGCATGGCCGCGACCATCGAGATGCCCGGCCAGCACCGTCGGCACCTGCGTGCTGCCGGTGTTGCGGAAGCGCAGCCGTTGCCTGATCTCCTCGGCGGTGCGCATGCGGAACAGCGTCGAACTGCCACGGATGCGCATGAGGTCGCGGAAGGCGTCGCGCGTCCAGCGGATGTCGGCTTCGCTCGGCGCGATGCCCGGATTGGCCAGCAGCGGGCGCATCACGTCCCAGTTGGCGCCGTTGTCGCCCTGCGGAGGCAGGCCGGCGGCATAGCCGTTGTCGCGGTACGACCAGTCGATGCGGTTGAACCAGTCGCCGCTGTCGTAGCTGTTGCGGTCCAACGACTTGCTGCGCAGGGTGTCGATACCGGCATGGAAGTAGGCCACGCCCTGGCTGAAGCTGTTGATCGCGGCGCCGAGGATCTGCACGCGCGCGCGGTCCTCGCGCGAGGTGCCGACGGGCAGCTTGAACGCGTTGTTGTCGAACAGCGTCCAGTTGTCGTGGTTCTCGACGTAGTTGACCACTTCCTGCGGATCGACCACGTAGCCGGCGGGCTGGCCGCCGTAGTCGAGCTGGTCCAGGCGCTGGTCCGCGTCCCAGTGCGTGCGCAGCACGTAGTCGCGGATCGATCCGGCCAGGCCGACCTTGATCAGGTCCGCCGACCACATCAGGTCATTGCGGGTCTTGTTGCCGCCGCTGCCGTTGTCGGCGTAGTGCATGCCGTTGATGTAGCCCTGGTTGCGCAGCAGGGACACGCCGCTGTCGAAGCCAGAACCGCCGCGCACGTGGTCGCGCGCGCGATCGCTGAAGGTGCCGATGCCGCTGCCGTTGAGCGACAGCTGCGATGCCTGCACGAAGCGCGCGCCGTTGGCGACTTCGCCGAAGTTCCAGCCTTCGCCGATCAGCTGCACGGGACGGCCCGCCGCCGCGTTCACCTGCTGCTGCAGGCGTTCCATCACCGCGCGCGGCTGATGGCCCATGAGATCGAAGCGGAACGAATCGATGCGGTACTGCGTCGCCCAAGTCTTCACCGAGTCGATCATCAGTTTCGCCATCATCCGCTGCTCCGTCGCGGTGTTCTCGCAGCAGGTCGAGCGTTCCACGTCGCCGCTGGCGTTCAGGCGGTGGTAGTAGCCCGGCACGATGCGGTCGAGCACCGATTTCGGATCCTGGCCCGATGCGCTGGTGTGGTTGTAGACCACGTCCATGCCCACGCGCAGGCCGGCGCGGTGCAGGCTCATGACCATGGCGCGGAATTCGCGGATGCGTGCCGCGCCATCGTCTGGGTCGCTGGCGAATCCGCCCTCAGGGGCAGTGAAGTGCCAGGGATCGTAGCCCCAGTTGAAGCAGTCGGTCGCACGCACCGCGCCGACCGCCGCCTGCTGCGCATCGGAATCGGGCGCGGCCTGCGGGATCGCCGGCGTGACGCAATTGCGCTCCGGCGTGCTCGCGAAATCGAAGACAGGCAGCAGGTGCACGTCGGTCATGCCGGCGCGCGCCAGTGCGCGCAGATGGCGCATGCCGGCGCTGTCGTGCTGCGCGAAGGCGAGGTATTTGCCGCGATGCCTCGGCGGCACGGTGGCGTCGCCGATCGAGAAGTCGCGCACGTGCAGTTCGTAGATCGCCATGTCTTCCTGTGCGCGGACGGTGTCCGGCGCGCGCGCATGGCGCCAGCCCTGCGGCATCAGCCAGGGCGCGTCGAGGTCGGCGATGACGCTGCGTCGCGAATCCGCGTCGAGGCTGAGCGAGTAGGGGTCGGTGACGAGGTTGCGCACCACGCCGACGCCGCGCACGAAGACTTCGACGGCATAGCGGTAATGGCCGCCATGGTGTTCGCCGCGAAGATCCGCCGACCAGATGCCGGTCGCGGGATCCAGACGCATCGCATGTTCACCGCGTCCACCGTGCCTGCCATGCCCGCCGCGCGCCGGGTCCAGGCACAGCGACACCTTGCGCGCGGTCGGCGCCCACAGCTTGAAGCCCGTGCGGCCGCGTGCGATGCGCACGCCGAGATCGTCGACGGCCTCCGCGGCGGCATAGCGGTCGTCGAGGAAGCCCGGCGATTGCGTCGTGGTCGCCGCGAGCACGCGACCAGAGGCGTCTTCCTGCACCAGCAGCAGCTGATGGGTCATCAGCGCATCCAGTCGTGGTACGTCCGCCGGTTCGACCGACAGCCGCACGCCCGCCTCCAACCAGCGGAACCGTTCGGCGATCGCATCGGGCACATCGCCGCCGATGCGCAGCGTCAGTGCGCCATCCGCACCGTTCACCGGTTCGCCACGCGCGGCGACGATCCGGCCATCCGCCGAGTGATACAGCTTGAACGTGCCCGCGCCATCCGCGCGCGGCCATTGCAGGCGGTCGCGGGTCAGCCAGAACGCGCGGGCATCCGTGGTCGAGACGCGGCGCAGCTCGGGCGGCGAAGTGAAGACCTTCGGCGTGCCCTGCACCAGCCAGACATGGCCGACGCCATCGGCGATGGTCAATGCCGCGAAGGGGATGCGGATGTTGTCGTTCCAGCCATCCTTGTCGTTCACGCCGCCGTTCGGTTTCGAGGGCATGCCGTGCACGATGAACTCGACCGCACGACGCGTCGCGTCGTCGCGCGGGTTCAGCACGGGCAAGTCGAACGCGACCTCGTTCGCGCTGACGGCATGGTTCGGCATCGCCGACAGCGCCACGGGTGCGTTCCACTGGTCGAGCGTCAGGCCGCCGAGTCGCGCGACATCGATGCCGCTGGTCGGCCACAGGTGCAGGCCCCACTGGTCGTAGGCATTGTCGAAGCGGCGGTAGTGCACGCGCACCGTCGCGATGTCGGGCGTCGAGGCCACCGGATCGGTGCGGTACACCGTGGCGTCTCCGGAGCGCAGCCAGACTTCGCCGCCATCGGTGAACGACCAGAGTCGATCGACGCCCGGGTCGCCACCCTGTCCCGG
The DNA here is from genome assembly GCA_036404915.1 of Lysobacteraceae bacterium. Lineage (GTDB taxonomy): Bacteria > Pseudomonadota > Gammaproteobacteria > Xanthomonadales > Xanthomonadaceae > Lysobacter_I. The sequence continues at coordinate 250,762 of DASWYO010000017.1, read as the reverse complement.
CGGATGCACGATGAAACCGAATCCCGTCGCCGAGGGATGCGTGAACGCGGTCGCGCGGATGTCGAAGTAGGCGCCGTAGCCGTCGATGCCGCTGCGCACGAGCGGTGCGCTCCACGACACGCCGGGATAGTCCGCAATGTACTGACCGGCGGCATCGACCTGCCACACGTGCAGACCCCAGTCGCCATACGCGCCGTCCTCGCGTCGGTAATGCACGCGCACGTCGCGCGGCGCGCCGTCGCGAGGCTGCGCGGGTACCGGCAGCAGCACCTGGCTGACATCGGTGGCGTCACAGATGCCGGCCTGCGTGTGCGTGCGCGATGCAGGCGCGACGAGCGAAGGCGCATCGCTGGCCATGGCGGTGGTGCTCATCGCGAACGGCAGCTCGCATCCGGCCAGGACGAGCGTCATCAGCAGCGACATCAGGAAAGACAACGGCAGCGAACGGCCGTGGCGGTATCGGGTCGGGCGCATCCTGGCCTCCAGGGCGTGTCGCGTCGGGTCTCGCATCGGGTCGGACGGCCACGCTTGCGATGTTGCAGCGCGGCACGTCGTGCGGGATCCGTCGCGCACTGCGTTCAACGGATCGCGTTGCACTCTGCGCGATGCCGATCCGCACCACAAGGCGCGCGGCGGTCGATGAAATCGTATTCCTGTGCTTTCGTCGAAACGTCCGTCGTGTCAGGCGTCGTCGAAATCGATGAATGCGGCCGGCACCGCATCCGTGAGCCACACACCGTTCGCCGAGCGCAGGAACGCATGTCCCGCAGCCGCCATCTCCGCCGCGCGGATGACCAGCAGCACCGGCGCACCGTGGCGCGCACCGACGCGCATCGCGGTGTCGATGTCCGCCGAGAGATGGACGTGGTGACGACTGCGCCGGGACAATCCCTCGCGCCGGATAGCGTCGACGAACCGCGCGGCGGTGCCGTGGTAGAGCCGCGTCGGCGGCACGACGGCCTCGAGTTGCAGGTCGACCTCGACCGAATGTCCCTGGTTCGCACGGATGCGAAGCCCGTCCTCGCTGATCGCGAATCGCCGCTTGTCGCTGGTCGCCACCACCGACTCGATCAACGCGCGCGTGAGCGGCCGATGCGCCTGCGACAGCGCGATCAACGCATCGATGTCGGCCCATCCCGCTGCATCGAGCTGCAGGCCGATGAGGTCCGGCCGATGGCGCAGGACCAGGCTCAGGAACTTGCTCGCGGACGCGTCGGTGGAGGCGGGTGCGGTCATGGTGCGGATGTTATCCCGCGCGGCTGCGTTCACGGCGAATCACGTTATCCTTGCCGTACCGAAAAGGCGGCCAATGGACATGCGTATCAGACCTCTCAGCCTGGCGATGGTGATCTTCCTGACGGCAGGATGTTCGGAAGCCTATGCCCCGCAACCGCAGCTCGCCTCCATGGCCGCCCGCGATGCGTCCTCCGGAGCAGGCCTGCCGGATTGCAATCCGCGTCACAGTCCGGATCTCGACGGGTTTTCGATCATCGTCGACACGCTGCGGCGCAATGGCGAGGTCGAGCGGACGCAGGCGTATTTCAAGCGTGTGCGGACGAGACTGGACGTGCGACTGGGGGAGGTCGATCCCGGTGCCCGGGCACGCGCCAAGCCTGCTCTCGACGCCCTGTTCTCTGCAGGAGAAATCGAGAAGCTGGCCGTCTGCGCCTTCATCCAGTTCGACCGCGCGCAACCCGAATTCGAAGCCTGGGACGCCTGGTCCCTCGATGCCCGCATGCGGGAGATCCATGCCGCCATCGTCGGCATCGGCATCGATGGCATCCCCGATCGCGCACGGTCCGTGCCCGAAGCACGCCGCGCGCAACTGCTGAGGCTGTCGCGCGCGACCGACCTGCGCGGCTACCTGCATGGCTTGACTGCGGTCGAGTGGCAGATCGTGGCCGTCTCGGAAGCCGCGATCGACCCTGCTTCCTCGCTCAAGCAGGACCTGGCGATGAATGGCGGCGATCTGGGCGTGCCGCCGGAGCAGGTGATCGTCGACCATTTCCTGACCGAAGCCCTCGACGATGTCTCCGATGCCGACCTGCAGCGTTTCCTCGCGTTCGCCGAATCGCGGGAAGGGCAGGCCTACTACCAGGCCCTGCGTGAGCGCTACTTCAGGCCGCTGGATCCGTGGGGGGAGCGCCTCGTCGCTGCCTTGAAGTCCAGTGCCCAGCCGAAGGCCATCGAGCGCAATCCCGCCGAGGCTGCGGAACTGCTCGCCGAAGCGCGTCGCCTCCTCGACCAGGTCGGTACCCGCGTGGTCGTGCCGGACGCACGGACCATGCTGCTGCGCGCGGAGCGACTGGATCCGGACAACGCGGAGATCCAGGCGATGCTTGGCCGGATCGCCTTCAGTGCCTTGCCGCGCAACGATCCCGGAGACGAGGGCCTGCTGCGCCCCGTCATCGACCGCATGCATCCTGCGCGTCCGGAGCGCTACGCGGAAATCGAAAAGTACCTGCGTCGGGCGCTCGAGATCGATCCGGAGAACGCCGAAGCACACCTGTACCTCGGTCGCGTCCAGTTCCTGCTGTCGAAGGACGATGATGCCGCGAGACTGTATGCGCGGTCGCGCAAGCTTGATCCGAAGGTGCCGAAGCTCGATTTGTTCGAAGCGGATCTCGCCTATGTCGGCGGCGACTACGCCAGGGCCGAGCGCATCCACAAGCGGATTCTTGCCGCGCCCGAAGCACGAGCCTTCGATCATTACTATTCGTTGGGGCGGTTGCGCCACGTCCTCGCCAAGCAGGGGCGCGAACGTGAGTTCCGCGAGTTCGCGAACCAGCAGCTCAAGCGGCATCCGGACATGTGGGATTTCCGACTGGAGCAAGCCGATCGCCTGATCCAGTCCGACGGCACCGTGGCCGAGATCGAGGCCATGCTCGCACCGGTCCCGGATCGCTGGCTGCCGGACGTGAAGCGCAACGCCCTGGTCCGCCTGCAACTGCTGCGTGCGGGCGAAGCCGCGCCAGCGCAACGTGCCGGCGAGGTGCAGCGCGCCTTCGATCTGGCGACGGAAGCGACCGAAGTCGTCGAAGCGGCCTGCTATTCCAGAGTGCGCAAGCAGGTGGCTGCAGACGTGGTCGCGGCAAGCGACCAGCCGAAGGCCGCAGCCGACCGCCTGCTCGCCTGCGGCATGTGGAGCCGCGATCGCGCGTTCATCGAGCAGGTCCTGCCGATGGTCAAGGACATCGACCAGCCCAATGCGGCCATGCAGGGCGGACGACCGTTGTGCAGCGCCGCGGGCTTGATGGACCCCGTCGTGTTCGAAGCGATCCTCAAGGCGAAGCCGGATGTCGCCCAGCGCTGCGGGGATGGCAAGACCGTGCGCGAATTCCTGGCCGAGCGTGCGACGCGGCCGGATGCCGAAGCGTCTTTCAACAAGGCCGCGAAGGACATGCTCGCGCTGCTGGATCGCCACGATGGCCGCCGTTGATACCGCGTCCACGGCGCATGGCGTCGTTTCATCGCATCGAACATCCGGAGGTTGCATGCAACGTTGGTCCCTGAGTGCCGCATTCGCGATCGTGGTCGTGTCCGGATGCACGAACGCGGCGACGCCCGCAACCGACCTGCCGCGCCCGATCGCCTACGATCCGGTCACCTCCACCGCGCGCAACTGCATGGCGGATCGCGGCATCGATTACCCTGCCTACGCCCGCACGATCGCCATCGTGACGCGCAGCGGCGACCTCGGGCGGGCGCAGGCGTACTACGGCACCGTGCGTGCCGAAGTCGAGCGCGTCCTGAAGGCGCGCAATCCGGCCGCGTTGGCGGACGCCGCACCCGTGCTGGAGCCCTTGTTCTCCGAGAAATCGCTGCGCAAGCAGGCCGCATGCGACTTCACCCGCTATTCTCGCAATCCACCCATGATCGATGCATGGGACGCCTGGGTGTCGAACGCGCGGTTGCGCCAGCTCCACGAACGCATCGTGTCGGATGCGCCGGTGGCCGCGACGGCGGCACCGGGCGGCGGAAGACGGGCACTGCTGCTGCGACTGTGGAAGGCCACCGGGAGGATCGATCTTGCCGCGACGAAGCGCCAGGCCGTCCAGCGCATCGCCACCGATGTCGAAGCCCGGCTGGATCCTCTTGTCTCGGAGTATCGACTCGCACTCGTGTCGATCGTGCCTGCGCAGGAAACCGAGCAGGCCGGCGTCGACGTGCGACTGGCGCAGCGACTGTCCGGTGTGTCCGATCGCGATATCGAGGCCTTCCTCGCCTGGGCTGAATCGGGCCCGGGGCAGGCCTATTACCGGGCGTTGACCGCGACGTACACCAGTGCCCATCGGGACTGGGTGGGCCAGCTCGGCGAACAGACGAAGACGCGGATCGCGCCGATGATCGTGTCGTTCGGCAGCGACGACATCGCCGCGCAGCTCGACGAGATCGGCAGACTGATCGAAACCCCGGACACGATCTACACACGGTATCCCCTGCGCGACCGGCTGAACAACCTGGCCCTGCGCGACCGCGAGAACCAGAGGATCAAGGCGCTGCTGGCGCGCCTGGAATTCGAGGTCGTCGAAGGCCCGTCCGACATGAGGCGTCCGCGCGACATGCGCCTGCTGCGCGACTCGGATCTGTCCCCCGATTCGTCCGAATTCAACAGGTACCAGAATCCCGAGATCGCCGTCGAGCGTGCGCTCGCCGCCGCTGCGGACGACGCGGACGTGCATGCCCTGGCCGGACATGTCGCGTTTCTCAAGCTCGATGATGCGAAAGCCGCCGAACACTTCGCGCGGGCGCGCCGCATCGATGCTGCGAATCCGATGCTGGCCCTGTTCGAAGGCGACCTCGCCTACGCGCAGAAGCAGTATCCGAAAGCCGAGAAGCTGTATCGCGCCGCCATCGCTGCTGCCGGCGACCGCATGCTGACCCGCCACCGCGCGATCATGCATCTCGGGCTCGTGCTGGACGCGACCGGGCGATCGAAGGCGTTGGTCGATGTCGTCAGGGCGCAATTGCCGCTGCCCCAGGGCGCCTGGCAAATGCACTACGACTACGCTGGCGTGCTCCTTGACAACGGCGTGAAGTCGGAAGAAGTCGCTGCGCTGATTTCGCCGATTCCCAAGAGCTGGCAGCCAGATGAAATGTCGGGTCTTCGCGAACGGGTAAGCGTGCAGCGCATCATCGAAACCGCGCCTTCCGCGCGCAACGAGGCCGCCAAGGCCGCGTTTGCCAAGAGCTACGACGCTGCGCGCATCTCGGTTGCGGTCTGCAGGTCGCGCGAGCCCGCCATGATCGCCGTGGTTCGTACGGCCTTGGCCGGCCGCGCGAATGATGACGACATGAACAAGGCGCTCTTCGCTTGCGCCATCCAGTATCGTCGTGCAGATGCGTTGGCTGTGGTCCTTCCTTCAATCAAGGACGTGAACATGCCCATCAATCCGCTGTGGCAGGATCCGGCGATATGCGGCGCGGCCGCACGCAACGACGATCGCAGCCTGGCCCTGTTGATCAAGGCCGGTGCCGACATCCAGAAGCCTTGCCGGAATGGCGGCACTGCAAGCCAGATGCTGTCTGCGGCCGTCGCACGTGGTGATGTCGAAGCCAAGGCTGCGCTGGCCGTGCTCGCCGGTGGCGCTGCGCGCCGTTGATGCAGGCTTGTAGCGTGCCCTGATGGTGCCACTTGGACAGGCGTTGCCAGGCCTGCGCCGCTGCGGCACATTGTCGATAGCGCGCAGCGGCATCGGCCGTCTGGCGTTGGCCTCCACCTGGAATCCTGCTGCATGGCGCCAAGATCGCTGACCATCCTTCCCTTGCTGCTGTTCGCATGCCATGCCTTCGCCCAGTCGACGTGCCCGGGCGGCAGCGGCTGTCCGCCGCAGTTCAACGAGAAGGACAAGGTCTATTCCCGCGCCCCATCCTCGGAACCGGAGGGCGTCAGGACGATGCGTGCCGCGATCCGGAACGCGCAGTCGCTGTACGACAAGGGCGATCGTGCCGGTGCCGCGCGCGTGCTCGACGAGGTGACGCGCGATCCGGGCTTCGACGCACAGCCGGCGGCCGATCGCCGCCTGGCCTGGTCAGTGCTGGCGCGCGTCGACATGTCCGCCCAGCGCTACGATCGTGCGAGCGAGCGCCTGCGGCGTGCGATCACCGCTGCCGACGACGATCCGGATGTCTGGTACTGGCTTGCGATCAGCGAGCACAACCGCAGTCGGCACGAGGCTGCAGCCGAAGCCTTCACGGAACTGGCGGAGCGCTGGCCGGAGTTGCTGGTCAACATCGACGCCAGCGAGGTGTACCGTCTGCAGGCGAGATTGCCCGAGGGTTCGCGTGACAAGCTGGACTTCCTGCAGACGCTGTTCGATGCCAAGTGGGACGATCCGGGCGGCGATGCGAGCTTCCTGTGGTACCACCTGGCGCGAATGCGCCTGGAGCGGGGCGAGGTCGATGCGGCGCGTGCCGCGGCCCGCCGGATCGTGCAGCCGAGCGCCATCATCGCCATGCGCAGCGACAGGCGCTTCGATCCGATCGTCGATCGCGAGGCCTGGGCCTTCAACCCCGCGCGTGCAGCCGAGCGTGCCGTCGAAGCCCTGCGCGCGAAGGCCGATGGCAGGCCCGATGACCTCGATGCGAAGGTGCAGCTCACCTACGCCCTCCTCGCTGCCGGCGACCACGCAGGCACGATCCGCCTCGTCGATGCCGCATTCGACGCCTCCGCGCCGGAACGCGACGACGATGCCGGCAGCCGCCAGGAGGCGCAGGCCTGGCTGCTCAACAACCGGGCCGTGGCGCTGTATCGCCTGGGGCGCATGCAGGAGGCGCTTGCCGACATGGCGCGTGCACGGCGTCTGGCGAGTACGCGTGGTCCGAACATCAGCCAGACGCTCAACCTCGGCGAATTGCACTGCGTGTCCGGGCGCGCCGAGGACGCGCGCCGCATGGCCGACGCGATCGAAGGGGGTGGCATCAGCGAGTACGGGCGGATGTTCCAGGCGCGCGTGCGCCTGTGCGCGGCCTGGCTGCAGCAGGATGCCAAGGGCATGCAGCGCGCCTTCGAGACGATCCGCAAGGGACGCACGCACGCCGAGACGATCCATCTCGACGCCCTGGTGATGCTGGATCGCCAGGACGAGGCCGCACGGGTACTGATCGGCTTGCTGGATTCGCCGAAGGAACGTGCCGCCATCCTGGAGGCCGTCCAGCAGTACCGCGAAGGCGAGCCGACGCCGACCCTCGCGCGCCTGCGCGCGCAGCGTGATGCCCTGCTCGCGCGGGACGAGGTGAAAGCGGCGATCGACCGCGTCGGTCGCCGCGAGCGTTACGACCTGTATTTCGGCTCGGGTTTCGACTGAGAGACATGCCGGTCCGGTCATGCAGACACGGCACGCAGTGGCTTCAGAAGCGCTGCGTCGTCAACCCCTGCGATGGCTGCGGTGCATTCGGCGGCGGTGGTTGCGGCAGCGTGTTGCTCACTTCGCTGTGCTCGGCGAGGCTGCGCATCGCCGCCTGGTAGAAGGTCGTGCCGACGTTCATGCTGGACGGTGCGCCGAGGTCGCCCTGCGTGGCGAAGATGCCGCCCTCGCGGTTTGTCGTGACGTGGTCGATGCGCTGCAGGTGGCCGCGTTGCGCTTCGACGGCAAGCGCGGCGGCGATGCTGTCGCGCGTTTCGCCGCGGCCGAAGATCTGGCCGGTCTGGTCTTCGCGGTTCATCGCTAGGTGCGCGTCGACGTAGAGGCGGTGCGCGGGGTGGAGCAGGTCGTTGAGTTGCGGCGGGCGATCAGGCAGGGGCTCCGCTGAGCCCAGGTCGATGCGCTTGCGTGGTGGCGCCGTGGCATCCTCACCGCCGCGAGGTGCGATGGCAGGCTCGTCGCGATCCGCAGTGCTGCGCTTGCGGCCGGTCTGCGGCAGTTCCTCGACGAGATCCTCCCAGGCATGGTCTTCAAGCGCCTGGCCTTCTGCGGCGACGATCCGCGGGTCTCGATCGTCGATGAAATCCTGCAGATCGTCGACCCCGAAGTCGTAATCCCCATCGAACTGGCCGAGGGCGTCGCGCTCCCATTCGTGCGAGCAGTTGGCGCTGCGCGACACCAGCTGCAGGTTGCCCACGTCGTTGTAGGCGTCCAGCGCGGCCGCCTTGGAGATGGTGCCCGTGCCGCTGCGGTCGCACATCTCCTGCAGCACGTCGCTGATCGGGCGCCTGTGGTCGATGTCGAAAGCGTCGCGGGTGACCAGTTGCCCGGTGGTGGCGCAGTGGAACATCGGCACGGAGAACGCGACCTGTCCGGTCTCGGCATCCTGGATGTCCACCGTCAATGCGTAGCGCTTGGACAGCTCGTTCTCCAGCCAGACGCTCTTGACGCGCGTGTCGAAGCGCAGTTCGCCGCGCCCGTCCTCCGGCGACCACGTCGCGTTGAGCGTGCCCTGCTGGCGGCGGGCCTTGTCCGTGACCGGGTCGAATTCGCGATGCGGCGCGTTCGGGTCGAACTCCGCGTTCTCCTTGCGCCAGGCGCGCCATTCCGGCGAGTCCAGACCACCCTGCAGCAGGCGATCCACCTTGTCGCGGGAACGGTTGTAGGAAGAGGGCAGCAGGCGCAGGTTCTCGGTGTCGTTGTACGCCATGTTGGCGTCGGCGTAGTTGGTCACTCCCTTGTCGACCAGATGCTGCTTCCATTCCTTGGTGTGGTCGATGTCCAGCGCTTCCGGGCTGTGCCAGGTGCGCGTGCTTTCGTTCATGAACAGCCGATAGGTCTTGTTCTCGTGCATGAACACGATCGACGGCATCAGCGCGACCGCCTGTTCGTTGCGCATGAGGTTCACGGTGGAATCGTAGAAGCCCAGCCCGCCGCGATCGTGGCTGCTGTTCCAGGGCTTCTGGCGCAGGTCTTCGCCATGCTGCGGCGGGCGCTGGTCGTGCCAGTCCGCCAGCATCACGGTCTGTCCATTGCTGAGCGTGGCTTGGCGGCTTCCCATGGTGCGTGCTCCTTCGCTGCATGCGTTCGTGCGCAGGAGCGGAGGGTACCCGGGTTTGCAGCGACGGGTGGTATCAGTCGCGGCTCAATGTATCGCTCGAGGGGCCGTGCAACCGTGTAGGCGTCAGGGTTTTGCTGGCGCGGCGGGAAAGATCCCGCCGCGCCAGTCTGCCGATCCGGCCGAAGCGATTGGCCGCCGATGGGTCAGACAGGTCTGTCGACCCATGAGATCAGTCTGATCAGTCCTTGTCGCGACCGATCACGTCGCCGGTGGCCGGATCGATGCGCAGCGCCATTTCGACGCCGGCACGGTTGTCGGCCTTGGCGTTCCAGATGCCGTTGCGGAAGCTGACGTCGTGGATGTCGCTGTAGCCCTGTGCGGACAGTTTCGCCTTGACGTCGGCCTCGGACAGGTTCGCGACCTGCTCGTCCGGGAAGACCTGGCCGGTCTTCGGATCCAGGCGGACGTCGACGCGGTTGCCGTCGGCACTGCGCGCGTCGGCCTTCCAGACGCCTTCCTTGAACTTCACGTCGTTGATGTCGGTATAGCCCTGCGCTTCCAGCGTGGCCTTGACCTGCGCTTCGGTGAGCGCGCCATCCTTGCTGGCGTAGGCTGCGGGCGACAGTGCGCAGGCCAGCGCCAGTCCCAATGCGATCCGGGTGGCCTTGGGCGCGATGTTGCGTGCATTCGTCGTGTTCATGCGGAGGCTCTCGTGCTGGGGGAGGCCGCAGTCTCCGTGCCGATGTCGAAACCGCGGATGAAACCGTCGATGCGCGCTCAGGCGATCGTCATGAAGGGGCAGCCTGCACGATGGCGTGCGCGATGCCCGGCCGCAAACCCCTGAAAATGGTCGGGGGACTGCGTTTCGCCCGAGGGTCTGCGATCATGTCCGGATGAACATGCCCAACGATTTTTCGGTACTTGCGCTGGATCCGGCCCTCGCGCAGGGGCTCGACGCCCTCGGCTACACCACGATGACCCCGGTGCAGGCCCAGGCGCTGCCAGCCATCCTCGAAGGCCGCGATGTGATCGCCCAGGCGCCGACCGGCAGCGGCAAGACCGCCGCGTTCGGCCTGGGCCTCCTGCATCGCATCGATGCGTCCACCGTGCGCATGCAGGCGCTGGTGCTGTGCCCCACGCGCGAACTCGCCGACCAGGTCGGCAAGCAGCTGCGCAAGCTCGCCACCGGCATTCCGAACCTCAAGATCTCGATCCTCTGCGGCGGCATTCCGCTCGGGCCGCAACTCGCGTCGCTGAGCCACGAACCGCACGTCGTGGTCGGCACGCCGGGCCGCATCCAGGAACTGGTGCAGAAACAGGCGCTGTCGCTGTCGGGCGTGCGCACGCTGGTGCTGGACGAGGCGGACCGCATGCTCGACATGGGCTTCGAGGACGCCATCCGCGACCTGGTGAAGCGCACGCCGCGCGACCGGCAGGGCCTGCTGTTCTCGGCGACCTTTCCCGATGCCATCCGCACGCTCGGCAACGCCATGCTGCGCGATGCGGTGGAAGTGAGCGTCGATGGCGGCGCGGAACCCGCGACGATCGAGCAGCTGTTCTTCGAGGTCGAGCCCGAGCGCAAGGCGCCGCTGCTGGCGGCGCTGCTGCTGAACTATCGTCCGGCGTCCTGCGTGGTGTTCTGCAACATGCGCAAGGACACCGAGGAAGTGGTCGGTTCGCTCACGCATTATGGTTTCACCGCGCTGGCGCTGCATGGCGACATGGAGCAGCGCGATCGCGAGGAGACGCTGGTGCGCTTCGCCAACCGCAGCTGCAGCGTGCTGGTCGCCAGCGACGTCGCCGCGCGCGGCCTGGATGTCGAGGATCTCGGCGCGGTCATCAACTACGACCTGCCCAGCGATGCCGACACCTACCTGCACCGCATCGGCCGCACCGGTCGTGCCGGTCGCGAGGGTCTCGCGCTGAGCCTGTGCACGCCGGCCGACATGTCGCGCGAGAGCGCGATCTCGCTGCGCCTGGGCAAGTCGCTGCGCTACGAACGGATGGCACCGTTGAGCGGCCGCCCGTCCGGTGCGCACCCCGCGCCGATGGCCACGCTGCGCATCGATGCCGGTCGCACCGACAAGCTGCGTCCCGGCGACATCGTCGGCGCGCTGACCGGCGAGGCGGGGCTGAAGGTCGAGGCGATCGGCAAGATCGATGTCTATCCGACCCGGTCCTACGTCGCGATCACGCGCGGCCAGGCCGACACCGCCCTGGCGCGGCTGCGCGGCGGCAAGATCAAGGGCCGGAAATTCCGGGTGCACAGGATATGAATTCCGCAGACCGGGGCGTTGCACCGGCGATGCCACAGACTTCAATTCGCGAGGACATCAGGATGCGTGGTCTCGGTTGTTTGGTGGTTGCCCTTGCCGCGATCTGTTTCGTCCCGTACGCGAACGCTCAGGAGCGCCAGTTGCCTCCGCAGCCGGCGGATGCGGTGATCGTCCCTGGCTGCCGGATGAAGGATTACTTCCCGCAGCAAACGCGCAGGACGCTGGCGCTCGCAGAGACGTCCGGCGACATCGCGCGGATGATGGACGCGATGCGCGTGCCTCGCCCGCTGCTCGATGCGATGGTTTCGGACGATCCGGCGGTCGAGGCCAAGCTCAAGCCCGTCTTCGACGCCTATTTCTCCGATGCGAGATTGATCGACCGCGCGCGCTGCCAGTTCGTCGGCGGCATGCTCGAAGAGCGCATTCCGGCGTGGGAAGCATGGATCGCGGATCCGGCGATGCGGCGGATCCATGATCTGATCATGCGGCAGCCGCAGCGCATGGCATCGGCCGTCGCGCCGGACAAGGCGCGCCTTTCGCTGCTCGTGAGGCTGGCCCATGCCATGCACTCGGATAATCTCCTGGGCGGCCGTCTGCGCGAGGTCGAATTCCTGATGGCGGCGGTCGAGGACGCGCGCGATCCCGCGTCGTCGGCGTTGGCCGGATTCCGCCAGTCACGCTACTGGAGAGGGCCGGGCGAGGAGACATTCGCGACGGAGTGGCTTGCCCCCGTGCTCAGCGACGTGTCCAACGAAGACCTGACGCGCTTCCTGGTCTTCGCGGAAGGCGAAGCCGGCCAGTCGTACTACCCCAGGTTCGGCGTGGCGCATTCCCGCGACGTGCTGAGCACCTGGCACGACGATTTCGCGAAGGCGGTCGCCGCAGCGTTGCCGAAGGCCGTGGCCGCATCGACGCCTGCCGAAGCCGATGCGATGCTCGCGGAAGCGAAGGCGCTCCATGGCAGCGGCAGCGCCCAGGCATACGACCAGGCCAAGCGCCTGCTCCTGCGCGCCGAAGCGCTCAAGCCGAAGGACGCGCAGATCCAGCTGTACCTCGGGCTGGTGTCGATGACGATGCGCGAAGCAGAACTGCCGGACTTCATCGACCTGCGCAAGGATGCGAAGCCCGATCATTTCGCCGAAGCGGAAACCCACCTGCGCAACGCCGTCGCGCTCGATCCGACCCTCGCGCTTGCCTACCTGGCGCTGGGCCGTGCCCGATTCCAGGTCAAGGACGATGCCGAAGCCGCGCGGTTCTACGCGCTGGCGCGCGAGCATCGCTGCCCGTGCGCGCGACTCGACCTGTACGAAGGCGACCTGTTCGCGGCGAAGAACGATCGTGCCGCGGCCGTCGTCGCCTACCGCAAGGCGCTCGATAATCCCGAGAGCAGCGGCGCGACGCGGAGGGCCGCGTTCGAGAAGCTGGCCGGCATCGCCTTCGACGACAGCACGGCCGTCGATCTGCGCGCGGCCGGCGATGCCTATCTCGCGCGCAACCCCGGCGACATGCGCGTCGGCGAGCCCTACGTCGCCTACCTGATGAACCAGCAGCGCGATTTCGCGACCGCGCTCGGGATCATCGACAGCGCGAACGAAAGCGATGGCATGGTGGAGTGGCGTGCGTTCGCGCTGTCCGGGCTCGCGCAGCAGGGCGCTGACAAGCGCGGCAACCTGACCGGGAAGCACGCGGACCTGATGCGCGAGGCGATCGCGCTGGTCGGCGCGAAGCATCTCGCGAGGATCCACTGCCTGAGCCCCAGCGATGCAGCGACCTTCCGCTCGATCGTTCGCTTCAGCGGCGAACCGCAAACGACGGCGACCTACATCCTCGGCTGTCTGATCATGACGAAGAACGTGCCGGCCGTGGTCGCGATGATCGAACTGGGCGCGGACGTCAACGCGATGTCGGGTTTGCCCGAGCCGGAAACGCCACTGTGCCAAGCGATGCTGAGCCGCAGTCCGGAGGCGTTCCAGGCCCTGCTCGACGCGAAAGCCGATCCTGCGCGCAAATGCTCCGATGGTCGCGATGTCAGGGACAAGATCGACTGGCTGCGCCGCGAGGACAAGAACGTCGAGGCAATGGCACGGATGCTGGGCGGCGCGGCCACGCCGTAGCCATGCCATCAGCGCGATCTGCGGTGATGCGGGCTGCGCCGGGGCCTGCTCGCCCCGCGAATCTCGGGGCCAGGATGGCCTGAGGGCCTGCCTCCCGGGATCATCGCCTTCCCCGTCGAGGTCGATCGCGATGCAGCGCCTGCGCCCCATTCTGGTTTCTGCCAGCCACGCCTGAACCCGTTGCGAGGGCGCTGCACACTGGCCGCGGGCCCCGATCCGATGGTGCCCGGGCGCGCTCCCGAGCGCAGCTTCGACCGCGACCGCCGGGCCTGCTGGTCGCGCAGGCGGATGACACGGGTTTGGCCTTATCCTGTGGCCATCGTCGGTACGGGAGCGGGTACGAGATGCGTGCAATCGTGATGGGAGTCGGGCTGGCTGTTGCGGTACTGGCCACGGGCTGCAAGAAGGAAGCGCAGGACACCGGTCCGCAGTTGCCGATCCCGCAGTGCGGGAATACGGAATACGACGAGAAGGCGTTCTCGGTCCTGGTCCGTGCCATGGACCGGACCGGCGAGATGGCGGAGGTCAACCGGCGTTTCGCGCAGCATCGCGCCACCCTGGAAGGCCTGCTCGCCCAGCGCCATCCGCAGCTGCTGCCCCGCCTGAAGCCGGTGCTCGACAAGGCCTTCGCCGAATCGCGGCTGCGCGAACGCGCCGCGTGCCTGCTCACGGGACTGGCCGCGCAGCGCGAGGGCATCGCCGCGATGGACGCCTGGTCGCGCAAGCCGGAGATGCGTGCGATCAGCACCGCGATCTGGACGCGCAAGCCGGCGCCCTCCGAGGAAGAGGACGCGAAGATGACCGAGAAGCGGAAGGCGCTGCTGCGCGGCATCGCGTCGGCGATGCTGCTGCAGCGCATCCAGGCCAACATCGACGCGGTGGCGAAGGCGGAAGCGGCGTCGCTGGCCTCCGTGCTGGAGTCCGTGCCGCACGGCGCTGCGCCGGCCAAGCCGTCGCCGACCGCCATGGACACCGTGGTCGATGGCTGGCTGGCCCCGGCGCTGGTGAAGATCCCGGACGACGATCTTGCCGACTACCTCAACTTCGTCGAAGGCACGTTCGCCGGCGATTACTACGTCGCGCTCAACAGCGCCTTCGATTTCCGCGCCGGCGCGTGGTACGAGCAACTGGTCGAGCAGTTCGACCGCAACAACGTGCAGACCGTGCAGCCCGGTGGCGCGGCCGGCAAGGAGGCGCTGGTCGCCGACGCGCGGCGCTCGCTGCACCAGATCGGCACCCCTGCGGCGGCCGCCGATGCGCTGGCGAAGCTGACCCAGGCGGAGCGCATGGATCCGGGCGATGCCGCGATCAAGAGCCTGCTCGGCGAGGCATCGATCATGGCCGCGCCACCGATGCCGGCGCGCGGCGAGCAGTTGCGCGTGGTCATCCAGAGCCCGAACTACGAGCAGGCCGACCGCTTCCTCGCCAAGGCCATCGAACTGAAGGCCGACGACGCCGATGCGCATGTGCAGGTCGGGCGACTGCGCTACCTGCAGGGCCGCGACGACGAATCGGCTGCGGCCCTCGAGCAGGCGCGCAAGCTGGCGCCCGACCACCCGCTGCTGAACCTCTACCTGGGCGACCTGGCCTACGTCCGGCAGGACTATGCCGCGGCGTCGAACCTGCTGCAGGCTGCGCTGGCCAAGCCCGAGGGCCGGGTGCACGTGCATGTGACCGCGCTGAATCACCTGCTGGTGGTGCTGGGCAAGACCGGCCGGACGGCGGACTACCCGCGCATCGTGAACGCGTTCCTCGCGCGCAATCCGCAGGCCTGGAACGTGCGCCTGGATTTCGCCGACTACCTGCTCGCCAACGGCGCGCGCGCCGAGGTCGTGATGCCGGTGATCGAACCGGTGCCGGACACCTGGTTCCCGACGCGCAAGGTGCCGACGCTGGCCGCGGCGCTGATCCGCAAGAGCGCCGAGCGCCTGGATAAGGACGGCCAGCCGATCGGCGACAGCCAGCTCGCGATGCGACGCATGCTCGCGATGAACCCCGAGCCGCACGCGCTCGGCGAAGCGATCTGCCGTTCGGGCATCGATTCGGTGCTGGCCAAGAAGATACTCGCCACGAGTCCGGCGCCGAAGGTGGCGGCGAACTCGCTGGTGGTCTGCAGCCTGCGCTGGCAGAACGCGCGCATGGCGTATGCCATCACGCCGCAGGCCGATCCAGCGGCGCTCAGCGGGCCGTTGCCGGAACTCAACAACGATACGCCGCTGTGTTTCGCCGCCGCCACGCGCAACATCAAGGGTTTCATCGGCCTGGCGAAGCTGCAGGTCAGCCCGACGCCGCGCTGCAACGATGGCGACACCGTCGGCGCGCGCCTGCAGCGCATGACCTACGGCAACGACACCGGCGTGGCGCAGATGGTGGAGGCGCTGAACCGCTATTACCGCAAGGCGTGACGCACGCCGGTCGGTCATGCGCCGATCCGCATTCGCAAAAAGACAACGGGCGCCGAGGCGCCCGTTGTCTTTGCTGCAGTATCGAAACGCGGTGTTCGACCGCGAGGATCGATCAGTAGCGGTAGTGGTCCGGCTTGTACGGGCCGGCCGCGTCGATGCCGAGGTAGTCCGCCTGGTCCTTGGTGAGCGTGGTCAGCTTCACGCCGATCTTCTCCAGGTGCAGGCGGGCGACTTCCTCGTCCAGCGCCTTCGGCAGGCGGTAGACGGTCTTCTCGTACGTGTCCTTGTTCGCCCACAGGTCGATCTGGGCGAGGGTCTGGTTCGCGAACGAGTTCGACATCACGAAGCTCGGGTGGCCGGTGGCGCAGCCGAGGTTGACCAGGCGGCCTTCGGCCAGCATGAAGATTTCCTTGCCCGGGCCGATGATGTACTTGTCGACCTGCGGCTTGATGTTGATCCGCTTGGCGCTGCTGGCGTTGAGCGCATCGACCTGGATCTCGTTGTCGAAGTGGCCGATGTTGCAGACGATGGCCTGGTTCTTCATCTGCTGCATGTGCGACAGCGTGATCACGTCCTTGTTGCCGGTCGTGGTCACGTAGATGTCGGCGAGGCCGAGGGTGTCTTCGACGGTGTTGACTTCGAAGCCTTCCATCGCGGCCTGCAGGGCGCAGATCGGGTCGATCTCGGTGACGATGACGCGGCAGCCGTAGGCGCGCAGCGAGTGCGCCGAACCCTTGCCGACGTCGCCGTAGCCGCAGACCACGGCGACCTTGCCGGCCAGCATCACGTCCATCGCGCGCTTGAGGCCGTCGGCCAGCGACTCGCGGCAGCCGTAGAGGTTGTCGAACTTCGACTTGGTGACCGAGTCGTTGACGTTGATCGCGGGGACCAGCAGCTTGCCGGCTTCGGCGATCTGGTACAGGCGGTGCACGCCGGTGGTGGTCTCTTCGGAGACGCCCTTCCAGTCCTTGACCACGTTGGTCCAGAAGCCGGGGCGTTCCTTGGCGACGCGCTTGAGCAGGTTCTTGATGATCTGCTCTTCATGCGAGGACGCGGGTTCGTCGACCCAGTTCGAGCCCTGTTCCAGCTCGTAGCCCTTGTGGATCAGCAGGGTGACGTCGCCGCCGTCGTCGACGACGAGCTCCGGGCCCTTGCCGCCGGGGAAGGTCACGGCATCGAGGGTGCAGTCCCAGTATTCCTCCAGGCTCTCGCCCTTCCACGCGAACACCGGGGTGCCGGTGACGGCGATGGCGGCGGCGGCATGGTCTTGGGTCGAGAAGATGTTGCAGGACGCCCAGCGCACGTCGGCGCCGATGTCCTTCAGGGTCTCGATCAGCACCGCGGTCTGGATGGTCATGTGCAGCGAGCCGGTCACGCGCACGCCCTTGAGCGGCTTGGCGGCGGCGTGCTTGCGGCGGATCGACATCAGGCCCGGCATCTCGTGCTCGGCGATTTCGATTTCCTTGCGGCCCCAGTCGGCCAGCGAGATGTCGGCGACCTTGTAATCACCTTCGGTCGAGAAGGTCTTTGCGACAGCGTTCATGCGGTCGGTTCTCCGTTGTGTGCCAGGCCCGTGGGGGGCGGGGCAGTGAACGGGCGCGGTTGGGACGGGTGAAGACCTCCGCCGAGCCTGATCCCGGACTAGGCCGGGCTTGCAGCGCCCCTCGGCGGGGAGGGCCCGCATTATATCGCCTGCTCGCGATGAAGCGATGAATGCGTGGCGAGCGGGCGACAGGTGGCAGCCAACCTGAATCCGGGGCTGCCCGGAGCCGGGGCGGACAGGAGCCGATGCGCGGTTGCCGCGATGACGCTTCGATCCCGTTCGATGCGACGAGGGGGGCGCAACATCGAGGTTCGCGGGCTCGCGCCTGCAGCGCCCGGCCATGGACGGATTGGCGGTGCGCCTCACTGCCACCCGTCAGGAGGAACGGCCCATGCCTTCGACCCACATCGTCCATCTCAAGGACTACTTCGAGCGCGTCGAGCGCTACCCGAGCCGGAAGAACGTGCTGACCATCGGCGACTCCTGGTTCCAGTACCCGCTGCGGACCTATCTCGACCTGCAGAGCGGCATCGCCGCGAACAGCCGACTGGGAAGGCGCGCGAACATCCTCGACGACAGCGCGCCAGGCCGCGATGCCGGCGAGGTGAAGGGCAGGATCGCGCAGTGGCGGCGCGTGGCCGGCGAACTCGCCCACCAGCAGCGGCCATTCGCCCTGATCCTCCTCTCGCTCGGCGGCAACGATGTGATCGGCCACGATTTCCGCAGGCACATCGCAGCCGGCGGCGCGCCCGATGCCGCGCCCTGGCCCTGGGCCGACGAGGTGCCGGAGGTGGTCCGCCGCTGGCTGGACCTCGCCGAACTGGGCAGGACCTTCGACACGATCGCCGCGAGCTACGGGCGCATCCTGGCGCTGCGCGACGAACTGGCGCCCGGCGCCACGGTCGTGGCCCATACCTACGCCGACGTCACGCCCATGGACAAGCCCTACACCTTCGGGTTGCCGGGCCTGCGCACCGGGCCGTGGATCTGGAAGTACCTGGCGCCGCTGGGACTGACGCCGACCGAGCAGAAGACTCTCGTGCGCTGGCTGCTGCAGAGCTTCCACGCGCTGCTGCAGCATGTCGGCGCGGGCAGCCGCGACCCGGGCCGCTTCGTCGTGCTCGACACCCGCCTGGCGCTGCCCGCTGCTGCGCTGTGGGACAACGAGATCCATCCGCGCGGCCCCGGATTCGAGCAGCTGATCGATGGCTTCTGGATGCCGGCGCTGGATCCGCTGGTGTAGCGGCAGGTGGTAGCGGCAGGTGCACGTGCCGGTGCGGCCGCTGGTGCGGGGCAACGGGCGGAGTACAGTCCGGCGGAGGGAGATCGATCCGGTGATCCGGACCCGCATCGCGACAGGAGGGACCCATGGTGATGTCCAGCACGAACACATCCGGCGACAACGCATACGACCCGGCAGCCGAGAGTGGCGCGGCAGGTGACGCGCAGGCGGACGCCCCGCGCCGGCCCTACGCCGGCCGCATCTCCGACGCCGAACACGAAGCCTTGCAGGCGCGACGCACGCGCAACGGCAGCGCGACCGCGGACGACGGCAGCACGCCCCTGATCGGCCTGGCGCTGTCCGGCGGCGGCATCCGCAGCGCGACCTTCTGCCTGGGGCTGCTGCGCGGTCTCGCGCAGCGCGGCGTCCTCAAGCGTATCGACTACCTGTCCACCGTTTCCGGCGGCGGTTACATCGGCGCGATGTTCAGCCGCCTGGTCTGCGCACTCGACATCGACCGCGCGCAGGCGGTGATGGCGCGCAGCGACTCGATTCCGCTGTCGTGGCTGCGCCGCTACGGCCGCTACCTCGCGCCGATGGGCGCGCGCGATTTCGGCATCGGCATCGCCACCTACCTGCGCGCGATCATCGCCGTGCACCTGGAGTTCGCGATGATGGCGCTGGTGGTCGGCCTGCTGGCGACGCTGGCCTACACCGCCGATGCGCAGATCGGTGCGCTGGATGCGCGCGCGTGGTCCGCCTGGGGCAGCGCATGGTGGCCGCTGGCCGCCGCGTGCTGGCTGGCGCTGGCCCCGGGACTGCTGGTGCTCTATTGGATGGTGCGCGGGATGGCGCGCGCCGGTGCCGGGCCATCGCAGGCCGGCGATGGCGGGCAGCCGGCGACGATCGGCCTCATCGACGGCCTGCTGATCCTCGGATCCGGCGCGCTGGGCGTCGCGCTGGCGGCGGGCTGGGCCGAGCCGTGGTGGCGTGCGATCGCCGCATCGTGGCCGGCAATGCCGCTCGGCCGATGGCCGGCGCTGCCCGGGCCCACCTGGTCGCTCGCCGCAGGCATCGGTCTGCTCGGCATCGGCGTGACCGGCGCGGTCGCGCTCCTGCGCCTGTTCGTGGCGGAGCGCACGGGCCGTCCGGTGTCGCTGTCGGCGGCACGCAAGTCGCTCACCGCATGGCTGCGCGCGATCAACCTGTTCGCGCTGGTGCTGGCCGCGCTGGGCCTGCTCGACTGGCTCAGCTGGGAGCTGCACAAGGTGCTGTCGGCGTCGTCCGCAGGCCTGTTCGGCGGTCTCGGCCTCGGCGGCGCGTTCCTGCTCGCCATCCGCTCGCTGTCCGAACCGCTGCAGCGCACGATCCAGTCCAGCGAAGGCGCGCGCGGCGACATGCTGCCGAAGCTGGTCAATGCCGCCGGCTATGCGCTGGCGTTCGGGCTGGTGCTGCTGTGGACCACCCTGGTGCAGCACCTGATCTACGGCGGCTTCACGCTCGGTGCCTGCCAGCCGAGCCTGCCTGTGAACCTGTGCGACGCGCTGGTGTCCAGCGCGGGCTGGCGCTGGGCCTTCGTCGCGCTGCTGCCGCTGGCGTGGTTCTTCGCCACCGGCTGGAACGCCGACAACGCGAACGCGTCGTCCCTGCACAACATGTACACCGCACGCCTGGCGCGCGCCTATCTCGGCGCGGCGAACGTCCGGCGCTTCGGCGGTGAAGATGCGCTGCAGGCCAGTGCCGCCGACACCACGCCCGAAGCCCTGTCCGACGTCACCGAGGTCGACGAGGCCGACGACGTGCCGCTGCGCGCGCATCGTCCCGCGGACAAGGGCGGGCCGATCCATCTCATCAACGTCTGCCTCAACCAGACCCGTGGCCACCAGACGCGCCTGTACAACGCCGACCGCAAGGGCGTGCCGATGGTGCTGAGCGGCTACGGCGTCGATGTCGGCCACAAGCCGCTGCGCGAAGGCGTGCTCGACCAGGTCGGTGGCCTCGCGCGCTGGGTCGGCATTTCCGGCGCGGCGGCGTCGCCGGGCGCCGGCGTCAACACCACGCCCGGCTGGGCCGCGCTGCTGTTCCTCGCCGGTGCGCGCCTGGGCTACTGGCTCAACCTCGGCGATGCCTGGACCGCGCTGGAACGCGGCATGGCCGCGCGCACGCCGCGCTGGTGGGAGCGGCGCTTCGCCAAGATGCTGCGCCTGTACGCCGAGTTCCGCGCGGCCTACGTCGGCCCGCTGGCGCCGGACTGGTACCTGTCCGATGGCGGCCACTTCGACAACACCGGCGTGCATCCGCTGCTGCAGCGCCAGCTGGACCTGATCGTGCTGGCCGATTGCGGCGCCGATCCGACCTTCGAATACGCCGACCTGGAAAACCTCGTGCGCAAGGCGCGCATCGACTACGGTGCCGAGATCGAGTTCTATCGTGCCGACGAAGCGAACCGCCGCTTCGGGCCGCCGGACGGTTCGGGGCCTGCGAGGCTGAGCTACCTGTCGCCGCAGGAACTGATCAACAACCACACCACGCGCGGCGTGCTGCTGGCGCGCATCCTCTATCGCGCCGATGCGCAGGGCCGTCGGCGCGAAGGCACGCTGCTGGTGTTCAAGCCGAACCTGCATGCGCTGCTGGATGTCGACATCCTCGCCTACGCCAAGCGCCGCCGCGATTTCCCGCAGCAGGGCACCGGCGACCAGTTCTTCGACGAGGCGCAGTGGGAAAGCTACCACCGCCTGGGCGAGGACTTCGGCACCGAACTGGACCTCGCCATGCTCGCGCGCCTGCCGGGCTGGTCGCAGCGCGTGCTGCTGGCGCCCGAGCAGCAGACGCGCATCGCCACGTCCAGCCTGAGCAAGCCCGACGAGGAACAGCGCCCGTTCTGGAAACTGGAAACGCGACAGGCGGCGTTCGGCGCGCTGTCGCTGGGCGCGCTGGTCGCGGTGCTGATGCCGGTGTGGCAGGCCTTCGATGGCTGGCGCCAGGAGCAGTCGCGCAATCGCGACGCACTGGCGAAACTGCTTGTCGATGCCGAGGGCATCTTCCAGCGCGCTTCGCGCCGCACCGCGCAGCAGCGCGCCTACGACGCGATGATCGGCAGGCTCGCGACATCGTCCGGCGATCCTGCCGTCGATGCGCCGGCGCGTTTCCGCGCGTTCGACGCACATGTCGGCGCCGATCCAGAGGCCGGCCTGTTGCTGAAGGACCTGGGCGCGACCGTCGATCCGCTGCGGGAATCGCTGCTGGCCGGCACGGTCGACCCTGCGCTGGCCGCGCGCGTGGACCTGCTGCTGCGGCAGTTGCGCCAGCGCCGGCACGAGCTGCCCGCGCCGGCGAACTACAGCGACCAGATGGCGATCGCGCGTTTCCGCCAGCTCAGCGAGATCGTGCGCGGCGAATCGCGCGACGTGCAGATCGCCAGGACCTTCCTGGCGAATGCCGCCGCCGCATGCGACGACCCCGCGCGTGCCGAGGTTCGTCCCGACGCCTTGTGCACGCTGATCCGCGACAATGACGCGACCACGATGGATGCCGCCGACTACTGGGCGCGGCTGCGCGACATCATGGGCGATGATGCGCAGCAGACATTGCGCTACGCGATGGCCGATTCCTCCGTGGATCCGTCCGTGCATGCTGGGGACGCAGCCGCATTCCAGCCGCCGCTGTTCAAGTCCATCAGCACCGTGGCGCGCGATCCCGTGGTCACCACGACATCGCGCGATGCAGATTCGAGCCATGCGAATGCAACGCCTGCAGATCGCGCCGTCGCGACTGCAGGCCCCGGGCCGGGCAGGGTCGAGAGCGCAACGCGTGACGCCAGGGGGCATCTGCATCCGCAGGCGTTGCCCGGTGCCGACGAGGCATCGGCACGCACCGCGCCGGACGATGGCGGGTCCGCGCGCCTGGCCTCGCGCTGCGGCGAGCGGCCCAGGCGGCTGTTCGTGCAGGTGTACGAGGAATCCTCCCGCGAGGTGGTGTCCGGCCTGGCCTGGGGTAACGTCGCGGCGAGCCTGCGCATGCAGGGCATCGAAAACGTCGCGATCACTGCGGCCGCGCAGGGGCGCGGTGCGCCGATCCCGCACCCGGTGCCGACGCTGATCGTCCACGACCTCGCGCGGGACAAGGCCTGTGCGGTCGCGTTGACGCAATGGATCGCCGCGCAACTGCCCGCGCGCGCTGCGCTACTGGAGTTCCGCATCCGCACCCTGCCCAGGGGCTACACCGGCAGGCCGGGCGTGATCGAACTGTGGTGGCCGCCGCAGGACGTGCAGGCCGCGATTGGCGTCATGGCCGGACAATGACCCGACCATGACCTGTGGCGGTTGACCGGTCCCGGACGGGGCCTGAACGATGGTGGGTCAATCACCCGGCATCGCCCCGTCGCGAGGAGTTTCCGCCCATGCCCGTTCGTTCCTTCGTTCCCCGGTCGCGCGTCCTGCGACCGCTGCTGCTGCCGCTGCTGCTCGGCGCCGCGCTGGCCCTGCCGCAGGCCCTTGCCCAGCAGGCCGCGCCCGCAGCCGCTGCGCAGGCCCGGCCCGCCGCCAACGGCTATCGCGAACCGGTGGCCGAGCTGAAGGCGATCGTCGACGCTCCGCGCGCTCCGCAGCCCTCGCTCAGCCCGCGCGGCGACATTCTCGCGCTGCAGCAGATCCCGACCCTGCCGTCGATCGCGCTGGTGGCGCAGCCCGAGCTCAAGCTGGCCGGCCTGCGCCTCAATCCGCGCAGCTATTCGCCCAGCCGCTTCACCTTCGGCACCGACCTGTGGCTGATGGACGTGGCCACCGGCAAGGAACACCGCATCGACGGCCTGCCCAAGCCGCTGTCGCTGGCGGGCATGTCCTGGTCCCCCGACCAGAAGTACATCGCGCTGAACCAGCAGGATCCCGACACCGGCGGCAACGAGCTGTGGCTGGTGGACGTGGGCGCGCGCAAGGCGCGCAGGCTGCTGGACCAGCCGCTCAACACCGTGACCGCCGGCATCCGCTGGATGCCCGACAGCAAGCGCCTGCTGGTCCACCTGCGCACAGGCCTGGGCGGCGCGCCCGCGGCCGACATCATTCCTTCCGGCCCGAACCTGCAGGAAGCGCGCGGCGGCGGCGCCGTGCGCCAGCTGCGCACGTACCAGGACATGCTGCGCAGCGCCAGCGACGAACGCATCTTCGAACACTACCTGCGCGTGCAGCCGGCGCTGGTGTCGCTGGACGGCAAGGCGCGCAACATCGGCAAGCCCGGCCTCTACGTCGGCCTGAGCCCCTCGCCCGACGGCAAGCACCTGCTGTCGCAGCGCATCGAGCGCCCGTTCTCGTACGTGGTGCCGATGAACTTCTTCCCGCGCCGTATCGAAGTCACCGATCTCGACGGCAAGCTGCTGCATGAAGTCGCCAAGCTGCCGCTGTTCGAAGGCCTGCCCAGCGGCAACGACGCCACCACCACCGGCGTGCGCAGCGTGTCGTGGCGCAGCGATGCGCCGGCCAGCCTGGTCTGGGCCGAGGCGCAGGACGGCGGCGACCCGTCGAAGCAGGTCGAGTTCCGCGACCACGTCTACCTGCAGGCCGCGCCGTTCGACAAGGCGCCGGTGCTGCTGGCGAAACTCGGCAGCCGCTATGCCGGCATCGACTGGGGCCGCGGCGATGTCGCGCTGCTCGGCGAGTTCTGGTGGAAGACGCGCAAGGTCAAGACCTGGAAGATCGCACCGGACGCGCCGCAGACCGCGCCGAAGCTGGTGTTCGACGGCTCCAGCGAAGACCGCTACAACGACCCGGGCAATCCGGTCAGCGAACGCGACGCGAACGGCTTCGCGCGCCTGAAGTTCGCGCCCGACGGCAAGAGCATCTACCTCATCGGCGACGGCGCATCGTCCGAAGGCGATCGTCCGTTCCTCGACCGCTGGAATCTCGACGACAACGCCAAGACCCGCCTGTACCGCTCGGAAGCGCCGTACTACAGCGACGTGGTCGCGGTGCTCGACGCCGATGCCGGCAAGGTGCTGATCAGCCGCGAATCGCCGACCGAGCCGAGCAACCTCTATCGCCTCGACCTCGCAGCGAAGGCACCGCCGGTCGCGCTGACCGCGTTCCCGCATCCCACGCCGCAGCTCAAGGACGTGAAGAAGGAGCAGATCCGCTACAAGCGAAAGGACGGCGTCGAACTCACCGCCAACCTCTACCTGCCACCGGGCTTCCAGCCGGGCCGCGACAAGCCGCTGCCGGTACTGATGTGGGCCTATCCGGGCGAGTTCAAATCCGCCGAAGCCGCGTCGCAGGTCACCGGTTCGCCGTACCGCTTCAACGCGATCAGCTACTGGGGCCCGCACCCGTTCCTGGCGCGCGGTTTCGCGGTGCTCGACGACCCGTCGATGCCGATCGTCGGCGAAGGCGACAAGGAACCCAACGACACCTACCTGCCGCAGCTGATCGCCAGCGCCGAAGCCGCCGTCGACGAGCTCGAACGCCGCGGCGTGGGCGACCGCAACCGCATGGCCATCGGCGGCCATTCCTACGGCGCGTTCATGACCGGCAACCTGCTCGCCCACACCCGCCTGTTCAAGGCCGGCATCGCGCGCAGCGGCGCCTACAACCGCACGCTCACCCCGTTCGGCTTCCAGGCCGAAGAACGCAACTACTGGGACGCGCGCGAGACCTACCAGACGATGTCGCCGTTCAACTACGCCAGCCAGATCAAGGATGCGCTGCTGATGATCCATGGCGAGGAGGACAACAACTCCGGCACCTTCCCGATCCAGAGCGAGCGCATGTTCGCCGCGGTCAAGGGCCTCGGCGGCACCGCGCGCCTGGTCATGCTGCCGAAGGAATCGCACGGCTACCGCGCCCGCGAATCGATCCTGCACATGCTCGCCGAAACCGACGCCTGGCTGGACGAGTTCGTGAAGAACCCCAAGCCCGCCGCCGAACCCGCCAAGCCGGCTGAAGCGAAGTAAATCCAGCTCGGCGCGCCCGGTCGTCGGGCGCGCCGAGCTGCAACGGCATGCGCACTCCATGACTGAAACACAAGACGAGGTGGGAGTGCGCCCGCTGGCGAGGGTTCGATTCGACAAGTGGCCGAACCTGGGCCGCGCGCCGGTCTTCTGGCTGGAACTCCATGCGGATGGCCGGGCGGACTACGAGCCGCAGTCGAACTGCGACCTGCAAGGATCGTTCGCCGGAACAATGGTGCCCGGCCAGTGGGACGCGCTGCAGCGCAGGATTGCGCAGGGTGGTTTCGACACCATGAAGCCGCGGTATGCGAGCCATGCGACCTGTCGAAGCACCGAGTTTCTCGAGATCGAATACATCGACGGCCAACGGCTTGTCATCGAAAATTACGGTGATGCTGCACCGGATGCGTTTCGACAGGTTCGAGCCTGTCTCGGAAAAATCATCACGGTGGTCCGCTGGGATCGTATAGCGGATCGCAGCCCGCCCACTGAAAACGATCTGCTGCGCGCAAGGATGAGTGCGCCCTGCGAGTGCGGCTCCGGCAAGCGACACGAGAATTGCTGCGGTCTGATCCTGTAGGCGATTGCGCGGCAGCGTGTGCACCGCAGCACGACAACCCACCCCCGGCCGTCGTACCCTCGACCCGCCGCCACGCAACGCGGCGCGGCAGGGACGCAGCGCACGCGGGTCGCGGTGCTTCGCTTCGACATGGCCCGCATGGACACCAGCAAAGGACGCAACGCATGAAGCACCCCATCGCCACCGGCCTCGCCGCCGTCGTCTTCGCCCTCGGTCTCG
Organism: Lysobacteraceae bacterium; assembly: GCA_036404915.1. GTDB lineage: Bacteria > Pseudomonadota > Gammaproteobacteria > Xanthomonadales > Xanthomonadaceae > Lysobacter_I. The sequence goes on along the minus strand of DASWYO010000017.1, from coordinate 224,544 downwards.
CCCTGGCGCCCGCCGCGCAGGCCGGACGCGGCGACACCATCAGCGACGAAGAAGCCGGCATGGTCTGCGACGACAGCACCGCCGGCTACTACCTCGACATCGATTTCCGCCTGTACCAGTGCGACGGCCGCGCCTGGGTCTACATCGGATCAATCTGAGGCAACGAACGATCTCCGGCCGCAGCCGCAGCCGCAACCGCAGCCGCAGCCGGAGATCGCTGGATCGGCACATCCGCCGGTCCATGTCCCGCATCGGCGGGATCGCATCGACAGGCACCGGGCACGGCAAGCGCCGTGACGCGCGGTCATCCCGTCATCCATCGACAGACAGGGAGTCACCCATCATGAAGCCGTTGTTCACACCGATGTTGAAAACCTGCGGCGCCGCCTCGCTCGCCGCCCTCTTGCTGCTGGCTGCGCCGGCATCGAATGCGAGGCCGCAGGAAGGCGCCGCCATCGCCACCGAAGCCCTGGTCATGCCCGGCACGCTGCGCGTGCAGCCCGGCGGGGGAGATGACGTGGTCGGCAGCCTGAAGACCGCCTCGGGCGCGCTGTCGTTCCAGACCAGCAGCGTGGGCACGGACGGTCGCATCGCCGCGAAGGGCGCATCGCCCGATCGCGTGCGCGTGCGCCTGGAAGTCAACGGCGCGGTGCTCGACCACGAGATCGACTACGCCGCTGGCACGCTGACGGTGCATGCGGCGGACGAGGTGGTGATCAGCGCGGCCGATCGCGAGGTGCTGAAGACCTTCCAGTCCGAACTCGGCCGCAACCTCGCGCTGCAGGGCAGCGTGCGCAGCCTGCCCAAAGCCCACGACATGCTGTGGCGCCTGTCCGAGATGTATTCCGAAGTGCCGCTGGGCCACCGCATCGGCAAGACGTGGGTGATCCGGCGTGGCAGCGACGCGCCGATGACCGGCCAGGACCTGTCCGATGCCCGCGACGGCCTGCTGTCCTTCGGCGCGCAGCCGCGACCGCGCGGCGACATCGTCGCGGCCGCCTGCAACGACCAGGGCGGCGGCAGCTTCACCAACCTCAAGAACATCGCCAACGTCTGCGACGACGACAAGGTGTTCTATCGCGCCTCCGCGCACGACTACTGCCCCAGCCACGGCTACAGCAGCAAGACGGTCGCCTACGGCTGCGGCGCCAGTTCGTGCCCCGGCCGCTGCGGTGCCGGCTGCGGCGTCGCCGACGGCATGGGCGCCTGGTACCAGGATTGCCTGGACCACGACGTGTGCAACCGCGACCACAACTCGCAGCTCGGGGGCTGCGGCGACGAGTGGACCGAAGCCGCCGACGATTACGCCTTCGGCGCGATCACCTGCTACACCACCTGCGGCTGAGCCGCAGGCCGGGCGGGCCCCGGGCGCGGCAGGCCGTCGGGACCCTGGCGCCCGACGGCCTGGCCACGGGCCGGGTCGGGCCCGGAGGCGGGAGGGGGGGGGGTTTGCTTTGTGCGCCCAATGGGCCTAAAGTGGCGACCGCTGAATGTCAAGGGTCACCATCGAATCGTGGCCTGCCGCTGTAGATCAAGTACACGTACACCTACACCGTTTCCCGTTTCCTTCCTTGCAGCCAGCCCCTGCCGCGCTCCGCGGCTCTCCACAAAACTCCAGCTCAAGGAAATAACACCATGTCCCAGAAACAGACCGGCACCGTGAAGTGGTTCAACGACGCCAAGGGCTTCGGCTTCATCACCCCGGAAAGCGGCCCCGACCTCTTCGTGCACTTCCGCTCGATCCAGGGCTCGGGCTTCAAGTCCCTGCAGGAAGGTCAGCGCGTTTCGTTCGTCGCCACGCAGGGCCAGAAGGGCATGCAGGCCGACCAGGTCGAAGTGATCTAATTCGACTGCTGCACGCTTCAACGGAAAACCCGGCCATCGGCCGGGTTTTCTGCTTTTCGGGCGGACGAAAACGCGCGCGTCGAGAACGCTCGCGGACAGGTCTGTCGGTCACGCATGCGGTCGCGGCGCGCACGGGTGACGTCGACGCATGCCGCCCGCTGCTTCGATGGCCTATCCTCGACGCCGTCACCGACCCGTCAGGCGCCCCTCCCATGAAGCCGTTCCTGTTCGCACTCTCCCTGCTCAGCCCTGCCGCGCTCGCCTGCGACGCCTTTCATGTACCGCTCTCCGGCACCGCCACCGTCGAAACCTGCAGCCCGAACAGCGACGCCGACTGCGTCTACTCGGAGCGCGCGGTGTACGAGTACATCGAAGCCGTGCCCGATCCCGAGGAGGCATACACGATCGGTTTGCCCTCCAGCCCGTGGCGGCTGTACGACGGCCAGATGCGCATCCTCCTGCCCGAGGAACTGGCGGACACCATCCGGTCCGAACTGGGCGGCAAGGTGGAACGCGTCGAACTCATCGGCTCGTGGACGGGCGTAGCGCCGGCGCCGGGCCTGCCTTCGCTGGCCGAGCGTGTCTCGAAGGCCCTCGACGGATTTCCGGTGAAGGGCGAAGACGGCTTCCTCTGGCTCACGGCGCAGGGTGCGCGCCGCACCACGCGCCAAGCGTTCACCGCGCGACAAGGCGCTGGCTCGTACTTCCTGCCGAAGGGCGCTGAGGTCTTCGTGTCGCTCGCGGTCGGCTGGCCCCTCTACGTGGAAGACATGAGTCCGGACGACCCGGAACTGGCGATGCGTGCCGCCGTGGGTCACGACGTGTTTTCATTGTGCCCGGACAAGGCGCTGGCAGGATTCGAGCGTGCCGCAGGGAAGGGCAGCGCGATTGCCGCCTACAACGCCGCGATGATGCGCCTCGAGCGGAACGAGGATGGCGATCGTGTCGCGGCCCTGGCGTTGCTGCAGCGTGGCGCCGAATTGGGCGATGCCAAATCCCGCGAACGACTCGACGTCGAGCGAAAGCAAGGTACGGCCGGGCATCGCGATGGCGGGACGCATCGGTGAATCGCTGCGGGCACGCCCGCCTGTTGTGGCTGGGCTTCGCGCTGTGGCCCTGCATCGCCCTGGCCGGCGACTGTTTCGCCTGGCCGCAGGGCCGCAAGGCGGCGGTGAGCCTGGCCTACGACGATGCCTTGCCTTCGCACCTCGACACCGCCATTCCGGCGCTGGATCGGCATGGACTGAAAGGAAGCTTCTACCTGCAGCTGTCGCGCGACGCCGTGTGGACGCGCATCGAAGACTGGAGGGCGGCGGCGCGCAACGGCCACGAGTTGGGCAACCACAGCCTGTTCCATCAATGCTCGGGGCGCGGCCCCGGGCGCGAATGGGTGACGCCTGCGCAGGATCTCGATACGACCACGGTCGCGCAGATGGCGGCGCAGGTGGAATTCGCCGACGCGCTGCTGGCGCAGATCGACGGAGCCAGGCTGCGCACCTTCACCGTGCCATGCGGCGATCGCCGAGCGAAGGACGGCGATTACGTGGCCGCCATCGCTGCACGCTTCATCGGCATCAAGGTGCCCGGTGCTGCCGTGGTCGCCGACATGGCCACGCTGGACCCGGCGGCGGTCCCGGTGCTGGCGCCCGAGGGCCTGACCGGCGCGCAGCTGATCGCACGGGTCGAAGAGGCCGGTCGCAAGGGCACGATGGTGAACCTCACCTTCCACGGCATCGGCGGCGACTACCTGCAGGTCTCCAGCGAGGCGCACGAGGCGTTGCTGGCCTGGCTGCACGCGCATCGCGACGAATACTGGGTCGCGACATTCGGGGACATCATGCAGTGGGTGCGCGAGCGGCGGGCCGAGTGAGGCCGAACCGAGTGAGGCCGAGCATGCATTCGCCGGACTTGCGCAACGGCACGCAGGCGTGGGTGCATGGCGGGTTGTGCGCATGTCCGTTTTTGGCATCATCGGCAGCGCGGCATCCGCCGCAAGGCCTGCGCGGCCAAGGGGACACCACATGCATCGCCACAACATTCGTCATGCCGGCGTCGCCGGCTCGTCCGTGTCATCCGCCGGCATGATCGCGAAGTGCCTGGTCGGCGTTTCGCTCGCGCTGTGCGCTGCGGCGTGCACGGATTCCTCGTCCTCCGGCGCTGCCGATACTGCACCGGGCGCGGCTCCTGCCGCTGTTGCGTCGTCCGCCCCGGTCGAGCATCCCGTGCCGACCGGCGAGCCGCCTGCGGATGTGGTGCGGGACCTGATCTTCGAGGAATACGCCGAGCTGGAGAAAGCCGGCCCCATGCCGGTGACCGTGAGTGCCAGCGGTCAGCCGCTCAAGCTGCGCGCCAAGCTGTTCGATGCGCGCAAGGAGGACTGCCGCCCGCAGCCGCAGCAGCCGCCCGGACATTTCGAGTGCACCCTCACGATCAAGCTCAGCCTCACCGGCGACGGCAGCGATCCCGCGCGTGAAGAGCCTTCCGAGCAGGGCGCGCGCCTCGGCGTGAAATGGGATGCGACCGCAGGGCGGTGGATCCGGGGGTAAGCGCTGAGGGGTGATGCGGGCGCACCGCGTCAACCATCACGGCAGATCGCATCTTCGATAATTCGCACACCTCAGGCATCCCAGGGAATCCAGCATGTCGGTCTACAGTTGCTCCGCTTCCGGTTGCAAACGCATGATCTCCAGGTCGATGGCGCCAGGCGGCAGCCCGGTTGCCCTGGCCAACCTCGAGCAGTGGTCGCTGTTCGGCTTTTTCTGCGCGGCATGCAAGACGATGCTCTGCGACCGCTGCGCGACCCGCACGATCGGGGTTTGCGCTTGCGGCCAGCCGCTGCCCTTGACGATCAAACCGTTGCCGCCGGAGGCGGGCGATGCTGCAGTCGTGCCGGCACATGGATCCGATGACGAGCGCGCGCGTGCGTTCGCCGTCACGATCGCTGCGCAGGTGGGTGGCGAAGTGGTCGAGTACAGCACGATCGATTTCGGACGTGGTCGCAAGGCCGGTGCACGCACGCTGCTGCTGGATCGCAACGGCCGACCGCAAGGCGAGCGGGGCATCGCCCTGGTACGACACCTGCGGCGCATGGGCTTGCCGCCTGGCGTGCAGATGTTCGCGAACACGCTGCGCGACCTGAGCGACGATGCCGCGCACCTCGGGCGCGACCAGGTGGTCTTCGTCGCGTCATCCGACCCGTTCGAGGTCATTCGCGTCGCCGAAGTCGAGCCTGTGAACCATGGCCTCACGCCGGAGGATGTCGTGGCTCAGATGATCCGATGGCACGAGCGTCATGGCGTCGAGATCGTGGCTGCGGATACCGAAACCCTCGTCTTCCGCTTCCTCCGCCTGCCCGATGACCTGGATGCACTGACGCAGGAGATCGTCGAGTTCTGCCCGGACATCGAAGAAACCTTCGAGATGGAACCCGATGCGCTCGCCAAGTCGACGTGGGTCTGGTTGTGGTGGGATTGAGCGGTCGAGCGTGAGCGATCGCACGATCGATCATCGGATCGCAGGGCGGGTTGTGCGCCCGCCCTGCGGGTTGCGCATTGGCCGGATGGTCAGGGAATGACGCAGCCGAAATCGTAGGTGCATTGCAGGTATTCCTGCCTGCAGGCCGGGCGCGTGCCGCCATTCGCAATGCATTCGGCGAAGATCGCATCGCAGTATGCGCAGGGGTTGCCGCCGGCACCGGCGGAAAAGGGCATGGCCGCGGCCAGCGTGGTCGCGAATGCCAGGACGGCGAACAGGGTCGTTTTCATCGTACTCCTCCATAAGAACGTGATGATCGGGGCGGGTTCTCCGCCAGGGCCTGCGCGATGCGTGACAGGGCCGCGGGTGCAACACGGCATGCTGCATGAGCGCCAGCTCATCATCCGGCCGTCATGGATGGCCGTCCGTGTGCGCCCTCACGGTTCGCATGCATTGAATCAAGCGCAGGGTCGATTCTCTCTGTTGTTCAGGTGAGTGCGAGGGCTGCAGATGAACGCCTCACCTACATCTTCGGTCCTCTCAGCGACGAGTCATCCTGTGTCTGTGCGCTCTGCGCGAGGTTTTGTGTCTGCGATAGCTGGATGTGTTGATTCAGTTGGGCTGCGCCCTCGCTGCTCCGGGCCAAGTGCTTGCCTACCAGATCGCCGACATTGCCGACAGCCGTTCTTGCCCACTCTGCGGACGGGTTCGCGGTGTCGGTCATGCCGACGGTCCGACCATCCTCGGAAAATCGTGCTGAACCGATATGGGTCAGGCCGCGTGCGAGCGCCTGCTCGGTCAAACCGCCTGCCAGCTGCTTGCTGAGATCATCCGATGTGCGTCCGATTTCGCGGTCGCGTTCGTGGACGACCTTCAAAAGTGCCGAATACATCGCGTGATTCGGGTGTGCGGGACTGTCGAGGAGGACCCTTGTACTTTGTGTTCCGTCATTTGCTTCGGCAGGGGGCTGCGATTCCATCTGCGCCGCCGCGTTGCTGTCATGTGTTGCCTGTGCTGGCTGGACACCGGGCGTTCGAACCATCGTACTACCGGACAGACTGGCTCTCGGTGTCTCGTGTCCGATCTGCGCAAGCTCGATGGTTGCATGCAATGCTCGCGTATCGCGGATGAAAGTGGATTCAGGCAAGATCACACTTTCGACAAGCACCCGTGCTGGCTGTTCCTCGATCGATCGTGGCGGCATCTCACGCGCATCCTTCGTGGTACGCGATGTTTCCGGAACATGCTTCGCGTGTCTTGAAATCGCACTCTCGATCGCGCGTAGCGTGTCCATGTCGGCTGCGCCTGTCTGCGGCATGCCATTGTCCTTCTGGAACAGCGTGACGGCATGGCGGGTGTTCGGACCGAACTCGGCGTCCGCCACCAATGGACGACCATCCCCACCCGGGTAATCGAGTACGGCGAGTCGCGCCTGAAGTATCTGAACGCCTACGCCGGTGTCGCCTGCGTTGAAGCGACCGTCGCTGAATGCGCCAGCCGGCGCGCTTTCGGGAGGGCGCGCGCGACTGTTCGATTGTCCCGGAGTCAAATATGCAGGGATACCGTTCGCGATATCCGAATCGGATGTTGTCGATGGGCTCTTCGTACCGGCGAAGCCTCGCAAACGCTGACCCAGCTGCTCCAGGCTCGTCGAGACATCCGGCGCCGAGGCTTGTCCATGCAGCGGTTCGCGGACCTGGAAATCCGCTTTCGCGCGAAGGGCGCCCACGATGCGCAGTTCACCTCCGTCCCAGTATCTTCCCGGCTCGATGGCGACCGCCTTCGGCCCTGTGCTGGATTGCGAACCGACGAACACGATGCGCCCCTTGTCGTCGTATTCCTTGAAGACACCTACATGTTGCCAAGTACCAGCGAACAGCACGATGTCGCCCGGTTGCAGGCTGCCTTGCGTACGTCGCGCCTGATCTGCTGGTATCAGATCGAAATTCTTCTGTGCGAAGGGCGTGATCCTGTTGCCATTGAACAAGGTATGGGTCGTGAATGCCGCTGCGGTCTCACCCGGCACATCGAAACCCGCATTCTTCAGGCCGCGCCATACGAACGCAGAACAATCCACGCCATATCGGCCATCACCGTCGAGGTCGCGTTCTAGCCGGCTGCGGTCCCGTCCGGGCTTCGGAAGGTCCGGACGGCCGTATTCGTACTCCCGTCCGCTCTTGAAGAAATGAATGTCGATCTCGCGATAGATCGCATGGCCTGGCGCTGCCGATGACGGAGCCCGTGTCGCAGTGACCTCCCGGGTCTTGCCTTCGAACCAGCCCTCGAAGCCCCGGATACCGTCGGCAAGCGCTTCCAGGTCGCTTCGCGACATCGTGTTGATTCGCTTGTGCCTCAGGTCGACGCCCTGACGATCGCCTTCGCTGTAGATGAAGGCTGATTGTGCGGCGTAATTCGTCTGGCCGCTGTAGTCGGCCACCGAATAGCCACGGAGCATGGACTCGACATCCTTGTCGCCGTGGCGACGGGTCAGCAGTTGGATCTTTGCGTCCCGGCCCGCTTCGTAGGACTCGAATACGGCATTGCCCCACTGGTCGAGGCCGACGATTCCCCGGTATCTGCCTTGTGCGGCAGCCAGGGCCTCGTCCTTCGTTCGCGTCGTTCGCACGGTCTTGTCCGCGCTACCGTCGAACTCGAACTTGAGATTTCCGGGATTGTTGTTCCGCCACGAGACGCTGCCGTTGGCGCGTTCGATCACGCGCCCATCTTCCAGTTGCAGCGTGCGTGTCTTGCCTTCCGTTTCAACGAGACGAACGATCCTTCCTTGGGTCATTGATCATCATCCTTGTGGTTGTCGATAGTCCGGTTCTGGAATCAGTCCCATCGTGAATGCTTCGACGTTCTCGGCGTCCACCCAGCCCATGGCGCAATCGCCTTCGAATGCGCCTGCGCCGGTTGCGCGGCATGCGGTTCCGGTCGTCGGCACGTTCCATTTGACCGGTCTGCTGCCATAGTCCTTGCACAGGCGGCTTTCGGCGCAGTCGGCGACGCTGGCTGTCGGCGTTTCTACGACGTAGTACAGGTACGCTTCGTCGGCGGTGCCGGCCTGCGCGAGGATGCAGACGAACTGGCCTTTCCGGAACGAGGCGGGCCATGCGCTCGACTTGGGCGGATAGCGATCGAAGAGGTTGGCCTCGGCGGTCACGCCGCCGAAGAGGCCTGCAGCCCCGCATCCGGAGTACATGCGGACATCGAACGTATCCCCGTTGTCGGGATTGCCCATGGAGCAATCCAATCCACGCTTTGCATCCACACAGGTAATCGATGCCTTCGACATGACGTAGTCGAATCGACTGAGGTCCGATGCGCGCACGTAGCGGTTCGCATTGGTCGCCAGCGTGCCTCCTGGCGCCGATGCTGGCGTTTGCGTCGAAGGCAATGCGGCTTCGGGCGCATTCATGCTTTGCGGTGCGGAGGGTTGCTCAACAGGCTCGGCCTTCTTGCACGCTGGTATGAGCAGTAGCGAGAGCGCAATGCCGGTGAAGGCCTGAATTCTGTGGTAATCCATGACGTCGTTCCATGTCTTGGCTGGGGCCTGCGTATTCTAGGGCAGTCAGCCCTCATGAGCCTCTACTTGCGCTCATGCTGTCGTAAGCGCATGGGACGTTGAATCGGGGAATGACCTGATTCCGTGTCAGGATTTTCCTACATCGGTCTAGTCGAGGAGGCTAGTCGAGGACACCCACAAATCAGACTTTCCCTACCACGCAATCAGACTTCTCCGACATCCTCTCTGCGCCGTGCCCGTCACACTGGGCCATGACCCGACCGCGCGCCGACATCGTCCCGCCCGACACCGCTGGTGCATTCCACTGCATCCAGCGCTGCGTGCGCCGAGCCTTTCTCTGCGGCGTCGATCACTACACCGGTCAATCCTTCGAGCATCGCAAGCATTGGGTCGAAGATCGGATCCGGCGGGTCGCGGATTGCTTCGCCGTCGCCATCGAAGCCTATGCGGTCATGAGCAATCATCTGCATCTCGTGCTGCGCATCGATCCCGCAACGGCAGCGGCATGGTCCGATGACGAAGTCGCCGCGCGCTGGGTCCATCTGTTTCCGCCACGCGAGGACAGCGACGAAGCCGTGATGCACAAGCGCCTGCGACTCCTCGCGCATCCCGAGCGCGTGTCTCTGCTGCGACAGCGTCTGGGCAATCTCTCCTGGCTGATGCGCTGTTTGGTTGAGCCGATCGCCCGCCGCGCGAACCGTGAGGATGGCTGCAAAGGCCGCTTCTGGGAGGGGCGCTACAAATGCCAGCGGCTTTGCGACGAACGCTCGTTGCTTGCGGCAATGGCCTATGTCGACCTCAATCCGATCCGTGCGGGCATGGCCGAAGATCTGGATGGTTCCGTGCACACGTCCGTCGCTGCCCGCATGGCCGAAGCGAAGTGCGAGCCATCGTTCGTGCATGCGCCGCTCAAGCCTGTTGCCGGCAATCTCGCCCCTGCGACCCGCTTGACCACTGCCGATTACCTGCAGATCCTCGATTGGACCGGGCGCCAACTCATGCCCGGCAAGCGCGGGCGGATTGCAGGCAGGGCACCCAGCCCCCTCGCGGGGATTGATCACGACAGCCAGCGCTGGACGGCCCGCGTCGCCGCCTTCGGTAGCGGTTGGTATCGCGTAGTCGGTACCGCTCAGGATCTGACGGCACTCGCCGAGCGGATGGGTTTGGCATGGCTCAAGGGAATCCGGTTGGCGTTGCGACTGGCATGAGGTAGGCGAAAGAGCAGCTAAGCCCGTCCGGGAGGATGGGTTGTGGGCGGTGCTTTCGCCCCCTCGTCATCTTCGTCCATGGACGTGGGTGGATGGGGTGATGGGGCGGATCGAGAAGACAGTGGGTGTCCCGGTCCTGTCTCCGGATAATTACTAAGCTTGTACAATCTTAGAGCGACCAATTGCGCACACTTCGCGACAATGAAATCAACTGCGATGGCGGGTAGTCACGGCGATCATTGGGTAGAATGAGGGCGGCCCTTAGCCTTTCTTGGAATGCGGACATTCCACCGCCACGATTTGACTCGGAGAGCCGAGTTGCTTCGGTAACGCTCACCTGTATTCTGTATTTTTCGTCAAACGAAACCAAGTTGCGATCGAAAGCTGCATGATGCAATTTACAAAGAGCGATCCCGTTGATCGTTTCATCAGTGCTGCCGTCCGCTGCTACTGGAAGAATGTGGGCAGCATCAATTAGCTCCAATTGCACTCCGCACATGGCGCATTGGTGGTTATATGCGCCAAGTACGCGCTTGCGAAAATCGGACTCGCGGAATTTTCGAACAATGGTTGCAACTACTTTGCGGCGTTCTCGATCCTTAATCCCGGAAATTTCTTCGTCTTTAACGCTGTCGATCTGATTCAGCAGGCTGAAATTCTCTTCGGTCACACCCATTCGATGCAATGAGGCGGAACTAAGGGCGTAGTCGACGAGGAACTCGGGGCGAAATGCAACGACTAGCTCTCCATTTGCGCGTGTCCCAACGGCGAATTGGCGAGCATGTGCTTGCCCTAAAATTTCTTCGCGTATTTGTGCAGAGGGCGAGGCCGATGCTTGGTTGTCATGTCGGCGAATATCCCACGCAGCGAAAACCTCATAGCCGCCATGCCAACCTAGTAGCAACGTAATGGCGTTGTTGTGGTTACGGGGAACCACCCCCGTGAACTGAATTCTGTATTCGTCCGGCGCTCTTGCAGCGCCGCCCCCGTGTGTGCAGTTCCAGATGTAAATGCGAAGATTTAGAGCCCTATAGCGATCTTTGAAGACACGAACTTCGAATGGCTTGTGTTGATCTGCAATAAGCGAGTTCCAGCCGCCAGTCTCGATGGATCTTACTACCAGGTTCAGCAAATCGCTCTGACTTAACCGTGGCATCGCCTATCTCCAAGATTTATTTCAATAGTCAAGTTAGTTAGGCGGCAAGACGAGCCCGCTTTTTGCTGAAAATATGCGCAAAAATTGCTTCGGCGAAACGCTGTGCCACCACTGGTGGTACAGCGTTGCCAACTTGCCGCCACTGCTTTTCTATATTTCCCTCCAGCGTGAATTTGTCTGGGAAGGCCTGAAGTCGTTTTATCTCTTCAATGCGTAGTATTCGATTTCGCCAATGAAATGGCCCCATGTTGTTTGAGCGCCTCGCTTGGATCGTCCAAGACGGCAGTTCGGGGCTCAACTTGAGCAAAAATGACCAGTAACGCGAGCGCCACTTGAAAACGGGATTGGGATGCCCTCGTTCCGCGGTGTAATACAGATAATTCTCGCCAGGTGGAATGCCGCGCAATAATGCATGATGCTGTCCTCCGGCGAAATGACCTTCATCTGACGAATTTTCTTCAGTGTCAAGGTCTCTTAGAACATCTCCTGCTGATATCCACTTTGGTAGACCGGATGAGTTGCCAAATTTTGAGTGAGTAGGGAGTGGTGCTGGAACTAAGCCTCGTAAGGATCCCATTACCAAGCAACGTTCTCGAATTTGTGCAGTTCCATAATCCGCTGCATTAATGATGTGCCATGAAACGTCATAGCCCAGTTCTGATGCGGTAGTGATAATGTGATCCAGTGCTTGCTTGTGAATTCCGTACGCCAACCCTTTTACGTTTTCGAGCAGAAAAGCCTTCGGGCGTGCTTCTGCCAGAACGCGTAAGTAACCGCCAACGGTTTCCGCTGCTATAGGGTCTTCGAGTGCTCGGGGTTTTTCCTTGAGATAAAAGCGACTCTTGGAAAAGGCAGGGCATGGCGGGCCTCCGACAAGCAAATCAGGCTGGCCAGGCCGGAGGCCGGCTGTTTTGAGAATTTCAGATGTCGGAGTTTTGCCAATACGCCCAACAATAAACGGGGTGCCAGGGAAATTTCTCTCGTATGTTTTCCCACATGTCTCGTCCGCATCGGTGGCTACGGCAATTCGAAATCCTGCGGCTTCCACACCAATATCCATGCCGCCGCAGCCTGAAAATAGGCTAATGCATGTGGGGCGGATGTCATTTTTTGGCTTTTCCACTAAATCACTCCAGCGACTCAAGGACGCTTTTAAGCATGGCGGTTGCTAAAGGGACTGGTACCGCGTTTCCCATTTGCCTCACTCTTTCTCGTCTACTTCCTTCCACGACATATCCGCCAGGGAAGCCTTGAAGAGCAGCTAGCTCCGGGGTTCTTAATCGACGGTTTTGCCAATGAAAAGGTCCTGTCCAAGGGCCTGGGCTCGCTGCAATCGTCCAGGATGGTCGGTCAGGCGCAAGTTTAAGAAGAAAATTCCAAAAACGAGTTTCTGTGATAAATGTTGGGTTCGGATGCCCAGCCCATGCGGTGTGAGCCTTATAGTTCCAGCCTGGGGGTACCTCTTCGAGATGCTTTGCCCACCTACCCGTTACAACCTCTTCTGGTTCAAAGAAGCGCTTGGCCGCATATTTCTTGAGAACTTCACCTGCTGTAACTGGCGATGGCAATCCGGAGGTCGGATCGCTGTCATGCGTTTTTAGTGGGTGCATAGGTTGGCTTCGTCGAGATCCAAGTACTAATACTCGTTCGCGCGCTTGAGCAACGCCATATTCGGTAGCGTTAGCGACCACTTCGGTAATGTGGTAACCAGCCATTTTTGCTTTTTTGACCAGCGCTTCGTATATCGGTCTGTTCCTTGGATGCTTGATGCTTGGAACATTCTCAAAAACGAAGCCATCAGCATCAGCTTCAACCACCAAGCGCCAGAACTCTTGCACTAAATCTCGACGCGCATCCTTTTTAACAGATTTTTTTGCCGTAGGCTTCTTTGCTGCAATACCATTCGCTCGAGCGCGCCTATACGCGGCATCGTCTCCTTCTTCTGTCCAATACGCGGCCTTCGAGAATGGCTGGCATGGTGGGCCGCCAACAACGATCAGAGGGTCCTTTTTCTTCAAGCCGGCTTTCTTCCGCAATGTCTGGCCATCAAAATGGCAGACGTCACCCTCAATGACTTCGCCATGGAATTGGGAGTTGCTCCTAAGGGTTTTGCACGCGATTGGATCAAATTCGAGACTTGCCGCGACTTTGGCCCCAGCGAGGTGGGCGCCAACGCTAAGCCCCCCAGCCCCCGCGAACAGATCGATCACGTTTATCTTTTTATGCGACATTGTTTTTTTGCAACCAAAATGATTGTAGCGCCCGGTTAGTGCATGGCTGATAGGCGGAGCGAGGACTAAGCCACACTGATGTCTCAAGGGCTAAGACGCCCCAATATATTGGGTACTGGGAGCAGGTATGGCAAGGAGAATGGGTAATCCGAGCTGAACGGAACTAGGGTCAACCTTGTAACAAGAAGGGCGGCCATGTGGCCGCCCTTAGTCTTTAGGGTGTCTCTAGGGAAAGCAACTGTGCCTCAAGCCCCAATTGGATTCGGCCTCTCACCGTCAATCCTGTACAACTTGATCGCCCGGGCCGCATCCTTCGCCGTCATCTTCCCTTCCTTCGCCAGCGCATCGATCGCGGCATGCGCGATGTAGTAGCGGTCGACTTCGAAGTGGCGACGCAGGTTCGCACGGGTATCCGAACGCCCGAACCCATCCGTGCCCAGCACCGTGTAGCGCATCGGGACGAAGGCGCGGATCTGGTCGGCGAAGCCGCGGACATAGTCGGTGGCGGCGATGGCGGGGCCCTGGCGGCCTTCGAGCAGTTCGGTGACGTAGGCCTTGCGCGGGGTCTTGGCCTCGGGATTGAGGCGGTTCCAGCGTTCGACGTCGTAGCCGTCGCGGCGCAGCTCGGTGAAGCTGGGGCAGGACCAGATGTCGCTGGTGACGCCGAAGTCCTTGTCGAGCAGTTCGGCGGCGGCGATGGCTTCGCGCAGGATGGTGCCGCTGCCGAGCAGCTGCACGCGCAACTCGCCCTTCTTCGGCTTGCCGGCGTCCTTGAGCAGGTACATGCCCTTGATGATGCCTTCGGGCGCGCCTTCTGGCATGTCCGGATGGCTGTAGTTCTCGTTCATCAGGGTGATGTAGTAGTACTCGTCCTGCTGCTCGGCGAGCATGCGCTGCATGCCGTACTGCAGGACGACCGCGACTTCGAAACCGAAGGTCGGGTCGTAGGCGCGGCAGTTCGGGATGGCGCCGGCGAGCAGGTGCGAGTGGCCGTCTTCGTGCTGCAGGCCTTCGCCGTTGAGCGTGGTGCGGCCGGCGGTGGCGCCGAGCAGGAAGCCGCGCGCGCGCATGTCGGCGGCCTGCCAGGCGCTGTCGCCGATGCGCTGGAAGCCGAACATCGAGTAGTAGATGTAGAACGGCAGCATCGGCAGGTCGTTGGTGCTGTAGCTGGTTGCCGCGGCCATCCACGACGCGAACGCGCCGGCTTCGGTGATGCCTTCTTCCAGCACCTGGCCGGCGGCGTCCTCGCGGTAGTACATGAGCTGGTCGCGGTCGACCGGCTTGTACTTCTGGCCGTGCGGCGCGTAGATGCCGATCTGGCGGAACAGGCCTTCCATGCCGAAGGTGCGGGCTTCGTCGGCGACGATCGGCACGCAGCGCGGGCCGACCTGCTTGTCGCGCAGGATCACATTGAGCGCCTGCACGAAGGCCATGGTGGTGCTGATCTCGCGGTCGCCGCTGCTCTTGAGCAGGCGGTCGAACACGTCCAGCTTCGGCGCTTCCAGGGTCTGCGTGCTGGTGCGGCGGCGCTGCGGCAGGAAGCCGCCGAGCGCGCGGCGGCGTTCGATCATGTATTCCACTTCCGGCGACTTCTCGCCGGGGTGGTAGAACGGCACGGCGCCGTCCTTGAGCTGCTCGTCGCTGACCGGGATCTTGAAGCGGTCGCGGAAGGCGCGCACGGCGTCGTCGTCGAGCTTTTTCGT
Source organism: Lysobacteraceae bacterium (assembly GCA_036404915.1). Taxonomy (GTDB): domain Bacteria; phylum Pseudomonadota; class Gammaproteobacteria; order Xanthomonadales; family Xanthomonadaceae; genus Lysobacter_I. Next base: position 209,401 of record DASWYO010000017.1, on the reverse strand, counting down.
CTGGTGCGTGGGGTTGAGCGATTCGCCCGAGGCGCCCATGCCGTAGCCCTTCACCGTCTTGGCGAGGATGACGGTGGGCTGGCCCTTGGTGCGGGTGGCGTTGTCGTAGGCGGCGTAGACCTTGTGCGGATCGTGGCCGCCGCGATTGAGGCGCCAGATGTCGTCGTCGCTCATGTTGGCGACGAGCGCGGCGGTCTCGGGATACTTGCCGAAGAAATGCTCGCGCGTGTACGCGCCGCCGAAGGCCTTGCAGTTCTGGTATTCGCCGTCGACGGTTTCCATCATCAGGCGCTTGAGCTGGCCGGTGCTGTCCTTGGCCAGCAGCGGATCCCAGTAGCTGCCCCACACGGTCTTGACCACGTTCCAGCCGGCGCCGCGGAAGCCGCCTTCCAGTTCCTGGATGATCTTGCCGTTGCCGCGCACCGGGCCGTCGAGGCGCTGCAGGTTGCAGTTGATGACGAAGACCAGGTTGTCGAGACCTTCGCGGCCGGCGACCGAGATCGCGCCGAGGCTTTCGGGTTCGTCGCACTCGCCGTCGCCCATGAAGCACCAGATCTTGCGATCGGTCTTCGGGATCAGGCCGCGGCCTTCGAGGTACTTCCAGTTGCGCGCCTGGTAGATGGCGCTGATCGGGCCCAGGCCCATCGACACGGTGGGCAGCTGCCAGAAATCGGGCATCAGCCACGGGTGCGGGTAGGAGCTGACGCCCTTGCCGTCGACTTCCATGCGGAAGTGGTCGAGCTGGGATTCGGTCAGGCGGCCTTCGAGGAAGGCGCGGGCGTAGATGCCGGGCGAGCTGTGGCCCTGCACGGCGATGAGGTCGCCGGGGTGGTCGGCATCGGGGCCGCGCCAGAAGTGGTTGAAGCCGACGTCGTAGAGCGTGGCCGACGAGGCGAACGAGGCGATGTGGCCGCCGAGGTCGCCGGGCTTGCGGTTGGCGCGGACCACCATGGCCATGGCGTTCCAGCGGATGATCGAGCGGATCCGCCATTCCATGTGCTGGTCGCCCGACATGCGGGGTTCCAGATGCGCCGGGATGGTGTTGATGTATTCGGTGGTCGGGGCGAAGGGCAGGTGGGCGCCGGCGCGGCGGGTCAGTTCGACCATGCCTTCGAGTAGCTGGTGGGCGCGGGCCGGGCCGTCGGTGTCGATGACCGCCTTGAGCGACTCGACCCATTCACGGGTCTCGGTGGGATCGGGGTCGTTCTGCAGCAGTTCGTTCAACCAGCTCATGCCGTGGGCTCCGCTGCGGCCACCTGGCCGCGATTGTGTGGGGGTATACGAAATCTGGAGCAGAGATTCTAACAGGCGATCCGCAGCCCCCTGATGGCGTGCGGGCATGTGCGCCGGGCCTGTCGGGGCGAAAACGATTCCATACGGCGGGGGATGTCGCGGGACAGGCGGAGCGACACACAGCGTCGCCATAGGGTGCGCCCCGGCGCACCGTTGGCATCGCGCACGATTGCCCGAGCCGGTGTTGGCACATCGGTCCGAAGCACGCGCGGTCAAAGAGCCGGTGCGCCGGGGCGCACCCTATGGGTCGTCAGCGCTGCGCGACGATCAGCCAGTGGTTGAACGGGGTGTTCCCGTAGAGCGGGCGGAACTCGGTGCGCAGGCCGGCCTCGGCGAGGATGGCTTCGAGGCCGTCGCGGGTGGGGTAGTGGCGCGGGCGCGAGCCCATCCAGCCGACGAGGTTGGCGAGGCGGTCGGTCACGCGGGTGGTCCGCGAGCGGCGATCGCCGCCGTCGAGCGCGGCGCGCATCACCAGGCGGGCATCGCCGTCGAGCATGCGCGCGACCGCGTGGAGCAGGCCGCGCTGGGATTCGGCATCGAGGTACTGCAGCACGTCGAGGATGGCGACGGAGCCCGCGTGCGTGGGCAGCGTGTTCGCGAGGTCGACCACTTCGAAGGTGGCGTCGCGCAGGCCGGTCTTGCCGGCGACGCGGGTGGCGCGTTCGATCTTGGCGCGGTCGTTGTCGACGCCGCGATAGACCTGCGTCTGGCCGTCCTGGCGCAGCGTGTGCGCGAGTAGGCCGAGACCGCAGCCGAGGTCGAGCACCGGCGCGGTGCTGCCGCGCAGGGCGTCGAGCACGCCGGGGTACAGCGGGTCGCTGCGCAGCTTGGCGCCGACGTAGTAGTAGTCGTAGCGGTTGCCGAGCGGCAGCGTCGGCAGGAAGGCGCGGGCGATGGCCTTGGCATGGCCGGCGGACAGCGGGCGGCCGGGAACTGCTGCGTCGGTCATTCGATGCGGACTTCTGTGCTTGCGGGTGTGCGGGCTTCGGACAGCAGGCGCTGCGCGACCGGTGCCGCCAGTGCGGTCCACTCGGCGTACATCGCGGCGGACGGGTGCAGGGCGTCTTCGACCAGCATCGCGGTCTCGGCGCCGCGCGCGCGGCTGACCGGGGTGATGTCGACGAAGGCGACGCCGCGTTCGGCGCAGATGCGCGCGGCGGCGGCGTTGTAGGCGTCCAGCGCTTCGGCGATGACCTCGGGATCGAAGCTGCCGGCGAAGGCGAAGGGCGTGACGCCCCAGTCGGGAATGCTCAGCACGATGACGCGACGCGGGTCGCCGCCGGCCTGCGCGATCGCGCGGTCGAGCAGGGCGGTGAATTCGGGCACGTAATCGTCGACCGGGCGGCCGCGATACTGGTTGTTCACGCCGATCAGCAGGCTGACCAGCGCCCAGTCGTCGCCCAGCGGTTCGGCGGCATCGAGCGCGGCGGACAGTTCGTCTGTGGTCCACCCGGTGGTGGCGATGATGCGCGGGTCGTCGATGGCGATGCCGGCCTCGCGCAGGCGCCGTGCGAGCTGCATCGGCCAGCGGTCCGCTTCGTCGACGCCTTCGCCGATGGTGTAGCTGTCGCCGAGCGCGAGGTAGCCGCTGCGCGCGCCGCCGTGCGCCTGCGTCGTGGCGACGGTCGCAGCGATGACGGCGGCGAGCGCGGGGACGATCGTCGCGCCCGTGCTCATGCTCAGGCCACCGCCGCCTGCTGTGCGCGGGTGCGCTCGGCGCGGCGTTCGAGCACGCGGTCGATGCGTGCGAACACTTCGCGCAGCATGTGCGCTTCCGGCAGGAGGGTGACGCGGAAATGGTTGCGCTCGGGCACGTTGAAGCTGGAGCCGGGCACGATCAGCACGTCCTCGTGCTCCAGCATTTCCAGCGCGAAACCGTGGTCGTCGAAACCCTTCGCGGCGTCGCCGACGACGGCCGGGAAGCCATACAGCGCGCCGGCCGGCGCGACCAGCGACAGGTGTTCGCTGGCGTCGCAGCATTCGATCAGCGCGCGTCGCGTTTCGTACAGACGGCCGCCGGGTGCGGTGAGTCCGCTGATGGTGTCGGTGCCATGCAGCGCGGCATCGATCGCGAACTGGCCCGGCACGTTGGCGCACAGGCGCAGCGCGCCGAGCAGGTCCATCGCGTGGTGCAGGTCGCCGCTGCGCATCGGGTCGCCGCTGAGCACGGCCCAGCCCACGCGCCAGCCGCAGGCGCGATGCACCTTCGACAGGCCGCCGAACGACAGGCAGGGCAGGTCGCCGGCCAGCGGCGCGAGCGGCTGGAACGATGCGTCGTCGTAGAGGATGTGGTCGTAGATCTCGTCGGCCATCAGCAGCAGGTGATGCTTCGCGGCGATGGCGACGATGCGTTCGAGGATCTCGCGGCTGTAGTTCGCGCCGGTCGGGTTGTTCGGGTTGATCAGCACGATCGCGCGGGTGCGCGAGGACACCAGCTGCGCGATCTCGTCCGGGTCCGGCAGAAAACCATTTTCGGCCTTGCAGCGGTAGTAGACCGGACGGCCGTCGTTGAGGATGGTCGCGGCCGACCACAGCGGGTAGTCGGGCGAGGGCAGCAGTACTTCGTCGCCGGGATTGAGCAGGGCGCGCAGCGAGAGGTCGATCAGTTCGCTCACGCCGTTGCCGACGAACACGCGCTCGGGCGAGGCATTGGGCGTGCCGCGCTGCTTGTGGAACGCGGCGATGGCTTCGCGCGCGGCCGGCAGACCCTGCTGGTGGGTGTAGGGATCGGTGTCGGCGATGTGGTCGGCGATGGCGCGCTGCAGGTGTTCCGGCGCGCGGAACCCGAACGCGCCCGGGTTGCCGATGTTGAGCTTGATCAGCGTCCGACCCTGGCCTTCCAGCTCCCGGGCTCGCCGGGCCAGTTCTCCGCGGATCTCGTAGCGGACTTCGGACAGGCGTTCACGGGTCTTGAGGGCGGGCTTCGGGCTGGAGGTGGACATCGCGGCGACAGGGGTTGGGATGGGGACAAAAAAGAGCCGCCAGCCTAGCGGAAATCGGCCTGACGTGCCGGGACACGGCTAGAATCGCCGCATGCACGCCATCCCCCGTCCCGCTTGAGTTCCGTCGCTTCCGTTCCGTCCGTCGCCGTACTGGCGGCGATCGGCTGGCCCTGGCCCGGTACGGCGGTCGGCGATGTCGACGATCCGGCGTGGGTGGCACTGATCGCCGCGCACCCCGATGCCCGCCCTGCGCGGGTGATCGAACAGCACCGCACCGGTTACGTGGTCGCCGAGGCTGCGGGGCAGGCGCTGACGGTGGAATCGCCGCCGGAATGGATGCGCCGCCGCTTCCCGGCCCAGGACCGCGCCGCCGTCGGCGACTGGGTGCTGATCCGCGAGGCAAGTCCGCGCCCGCAGATCGCGGCCCTGCTGCCGCGGCGGAGCACGATCAAGCGCGCCGCCGCCGGCGAGCACTACCAGCAGCAGATGATCGCCGCGAACATCGACACCGTGTTCGTGGTCTGCGGGCTGGACGCGGACTTCAATCCGCGCCGCATCGAACGCTACCTCCTGCTGGTGCGCGGTGGCGGCGCCGAGCCGGTGGTGGTGCTGACCAAGGCCGACCAGGACGGCAGCGACGCCGAGGCCTCGCTCGCTGCGCTTGCGGAGCTGGCGGCGCAGGGCATCGTGGCCGTGGCGGTGAACGCCAAGGATCGCGACAGCGTCGCCGCGCTCGATCCGTGGCTGGGCCCGGGGCGCACGGTGGTGCTGGTCGGTTCGTCGGGAGCGGGCAAGTCGACGCTGACCAACACGCTGCTCGGCACCGAGAAGATGAAGACCGGCGAAGTCCGCGAGAGCGACGCGCGCGGCCGCCACACCACGACCTACCGCACGCTGATCCCGTTGCCGTCGGGCGCCTGCCTGATCGATACGCCCGGCATGCGCGAGCTGAAGCCGACCGGCGAGGAAGACCTGGCCGACGGCGGTTTCGCCGACATCGAGACGCTGGCCGGCGAGTGCAAGTTCCGCGACTGCCGCCATGCGAAGGAACCGGGCTGCGCGATCCGCGCGGCGATCGACGCAGGCACGCTGGATCGCGCCCGTTTCGCGAACTACCTCAAGCTGCGCGACGAAGTCGCCGGCGCCGCGAACGTGCTGGCGACGCGGCTGGCGCAGAAGTCCGATGCGCGCGTGCAGGGCAAGGCGCTGAACAAGCGCCTGGACGACAAGTATGGGAAGCGTTGAGCGCTTCGCGCTTGTGGGGGCGATTGTGGGAGCGACGCAAGTCGCGACTGCCGGAAGCATCCTCATCGGGCCCCGTCGCGACTTGCGTCGCTCCCACAAGGGCCATGGGGACGCACGATGAGCATGCCCCGCGACATTGCTCACCACGCCGCGCTGGACGCGCGTCTGGTCTCGGCAGTGCGCGGCATCCGCCTGCTCGAAACCCTCAGCTGGCCGGCGAGCGCGCAGGAGACCTTCCTCGGCGCGTGGAAGATCGGTCGCATCCACCTGCCGAAGATCGAGTATCCGAAGGACGACCACGCCGACGTGCGCGCCGAACTGGATGCGGTGACGAAGGCGGCGGATCCCGATCATCCGCTGGGGCATTACCTCATCCAGACCGCCGACAGCTGGCGCATCGCCACGCGCCTGCTCGATGCCGCCGGCAGTTACCGGGTCACCGCTTATTCGACACGGCTCTACGGACGTCCGGTCGAACTGCTGCCCGGCGATGGCCCGACCAACCTGGAAGCGGCGCAGCATTTCGTGACCCTGGCCGACGACATGGACCAGGAACTGCGCGTGATCGAGCCGGATGCGGTGATCGCCGCCGAAACCGTGCGCGACGAACTGCAGGCGGCGGTCGATGCCTTCTTCACCGACCACAAGGTCAAGGTCGAGCTGGACCCGGCGCTGATCGCCAAGGCCGCTGCCAGCCCGACCCGCATCCGCGTGCGCACCAACACCGGGTTCAGCGAATACGACCGCCACCAGCTGCTCGTGCACGAAGCCTTCGTGCACACGCTCACCGGCATCAACGGCCGCGAGCAGCCGCATCTGCAGTCGATGGCGCGCAGCGCACCGCGCACCACCGCGACGCAGGAAGGGCTGGCGACCTTCGCCGAACTGATCTCCGGCTCGATGGACATCGAACGCATGAAGCGCATCAGCCTGCGCATCGTCGCCATCGACATGGCGATCGGCGGCGCCGACTTCGTGCAGGTGTTCCGCTTCTTCCTCGATGCCGGCCAGAGCCCCGAGGACAGTTTCTCATCGGCGCAGCGCGTGTTCCGCGGCGCGCCGCTGGGCGGCGGCGCCGCGTTCACCAAGGACACCGTGTACCTGCACGGGCTGCTGAGCGTGCACACCTTCTTCCGCTGGTGCCTGCGCCACCGCAAGCTGTCGGTCGCGCGGCAGCTGTTCGCCGGCAAGCTGGCGCTGGAAGACGTGTTCGCCCTGCAGCCGATGTTCGACAGCGGCGCGATCGCCCAGCCGCATTACCTGCCGCCATGGATGCAGCGGGCGAACGGCCTGGCGGGCATGCTCGCGTTCTCGCTGTTCGCCAACAAGATCCGGCTCGACCGCGTCGATGCCGATGACCTGGTGCTGGGCCTGGGGGTCTGACGGCGGTGTGCCTTGTCGTTCGCCCCCTTTGCAAAGGGGGCCGACGCGCGTAGCGCGGCGGGGGGATTTGCGGTGCATGCGTCGCCCGGAAATCCCCCGCTGTCGCCGCCCCCTTTTGCAAAGGGGGCTCATGGCGGCCACGCACCATCCGTCACCGCACGGTTCCGGTCATGCTTTGGGGCTAGAATCGGGGGCCCAACGTGCACGGCCGGCGCACGGCCCACCCAGACCCGAATGTCCGACAACACCAACGATCTGAAGCAGTCCGCCCTCGACTACCACCGTCAGGATCCCCCCGGCAAGATCAAGGTCGCCCCGACCAAGCCGCTGGTCACCCAGCGCGATCTCGCCCTCGCGTACTCGCCCGGCGTGGCCTACGCCTGCGAGGCCATCGTCGAAGATCCCAACGCCGCCAGCGAGATGACCGCACGCGGCAACCTGGTTGCCGTCATCACCAACGGCACCGCCGTGCTCGGCCTGGGCGACATCGGCCCGCTCGCCGGCAAGCCGGTGATGGAAGGCAAGGGCGTGCTGTTCCAGAAGTTCGCGGGCATCGACGTGTTCGACATCGAAGTCGACGAACGCGACCCCGACAAGCTGGTCGACATCATCGCCTCGCTCGAACCCACTTTCGGCGGCATCAATCTCGAAGACATCAAGGCGCCGGAATGCTTCATCGTCGAGCGCAAGCTGCGCGAGCGCATGAACATCCCGGTGTTCCATGACGACCAGCACGGCACCGCGATCATCGTCGGCTCTGCCGTGCTCAACGCGCTGGAGATCGTCGGCAAGCAGATCGGCGACGTGAAGCTGGCCACCTCCGGCGCCGGCGCCGCCGGCATCGCCTGTCTCGACATGCTGGTCGCTCTGGGCATGAAGCCGGAGAACATCCTCGCGGTGGACCGCGATGGCGTGCTCTACACCGGCCGCCCGAACATGGACCCGGACAAGGCCCGTTACGCCCGCGAGACCGACAAGCGCACGCTGGCCGACATCGTTGCCGGCGCCGACATCTTCCTCGGCCTGTCCGCCGGCGGCGTGCTCAAGGCGGAGATGGTCGCGACCATGGCCGACCGGCCGATCATCCTGGCGCTGGCCAACCCGAATCCGGAAATCCTGCCGGAAGACGCGAAGAAGGTACGGCCGGACTGCATCATCGCCACCGGCCGTTCGGACTATCCGAACCAGGTCAACAACGCGCTGTGCTTCCCGTACATCTTCCGCGGCGCGCTGGACGTCGGCGCGACCGAGATCAACGAAGCGATGAAGCTGGCCTGCGTGCGCGCGATCGCCAAGCTCGCGCGCATGGAAGCCTCGGACCTGGGCAGCGCCTACGGCGGCGAGGTGCCGAAGTTCGGCGCCGAATACATCATTCCGCGTCCGTTCGATCCGCGCCTGCTGACCGTGCTGGCTCCGGCGGTGGCGCAGGCGGCGATGGAATCGGGCATCGCCCAGCGTCCGCTGCCCTCGCTCGATGCCTACCGCGAGAAGCTCGGCCAGTTCATCTATCGCACCGGCCTGCTGATGAAGCCGATCTACGACCGCGCGCGCAGCGAGCAGAAGCGCGTGGTCTACGCCGAGGGCGAAGAGGAAACCGTGCTGCAGGCGGTGCAGACCGTGATCGACGAACAGCTGGCGCGCCCGATCCTGATCGGTCGCCCGGACGTGATCGAGACGCGCATCCAGCGCCTCGGCCTGCGCATGAAGGCCGGCGTCGATTTCGACCTGACCAACATCAACGACGATCCGCGCTTCAACGACTACTGGCAGCACTACCACGCACTGACCGAACGTCGCGGCGTGACGCCGGCGGCGGCGAAGAACCTGCTGCGCTCGCGCCCGTCGCTGATCGCCGCGATCATGGTCGAGCGCGGCGAAGCCGATGCGATGATCTGTGGCCTGGTCGGACGCTTCCACAAGAAGCTCGGCTACCTGCGCAGCGTGTTCGGCTTCGACAAGGGCGTCAGCGGCACCGCCGCGATGACCGGCGTCATCAACAACCAGGGCGTGTGGTTCTTCCTCGATACCCACGTGCAGGTGGATCCCTCGGCCGAGCAGATCGCCGAGGCCACCCTGCAGGCGAGCTATCGCCTGAAGCTGTTCGGCATCGAACCGAAGGTCGCGCTCCTGTCGCACTCGAACTTCGGCAGCCACGACAACCCCAGCGCCGCGAAGATGCGCCGTGCCTACGAGATCATCCGTGCGCGCGCGCCGAAGCTCGAAATCGACGGCGAGATGATGGCCGACACCGCGTGGGACGACGGGCTGCGCAAGCGCATGTTCCCGAACACCACGCTCAGCGGCCGCGCCAACCTGTTCGTGATGCCGAATCTCGATGCCGCCAACATTACCTACAACATGGTGCGGGTGATGACCGACGGCGTGGCCATCGGCCCGATCCTGATGGGCCTGAACCGCCCGGCGCACATCCTGACGCCGGCCTCCAGCCCGCGTCGCGTGGTCAACATGACCGCGATCGCCGCCGTGGAAGCGCAGATCCGCAAGACGCGGTGATGCGCCTGCGATGGTGACCGGCGTCGTCGGTCGCCATCGCGTCAACTGGATTCAGGGTAGAACCGTGCGGTAACCCAGCGCGTCCAGCCGCTTCAGCAGCGTCTGGATCGTTTCGACATTGCCGCCGTGCGCCGCGCCTTCGTGCAGCAGCACGATCGCGCCGGGCGCGAGCCTGCGTTCGATGCGCGCGACCACCGTGGCCGCGTCGCCCGCCACGCCATCGAAGCCGCGCGCGCTCCATGCGGCGCGTGCAAGGCCATGCGCCTTCAGCGGTGCCTGCACGAAAGGATTGCTCATGCCGACCACCGCGCGGAACCAGCGTGGCGGCGTGCCGGCGATCCCGGCGAGGATGCGCTGCGTTTCGGCGATCTCGCGACGCATGCGCGATGGGCCGAGCGCCCAGAACCAGCGTGCGGGATGGGAACAACTGTGGTTGCCGATGCCGTGGCCGCGCCGCAGGATCTCGCGCACCAGGTCCGGCCGCTGCGCGGCGCGCTCGCCGACGAGGAAGAACGTCGCCTTCGCATCGTGCGCGTCCAGCGCGTCGAGGATCGGCAGGGTGTCGTCGGACGGGCCGTCGTCGATGGTGAGCCAGACGCGCCTGTCGTCGACCGGCAGGCGGTTCAGCACCGGGCCGTACACCGCAGAGTGCGGCCACAGGATGCCCCACCAGAACGGCGCATGGCTGGCGACCATCGCCGGCAGGCCGACGGTCCAGCCCCAGCGCCACCAGATCAGCAGGAAGGCGACCTGCGACAGCGCGAGGAACACGAGCCAGGCATGCGGCCTGCGCGGCACGCGATGGATCGCTTCCCGGAGGGCGTCGTCGAGCGTGGCGGGCGGACTGGCGGAGCGGTCGGTCATCGCGGCATGATGCCACGCCCCGCCACATGCCTCCGGAGTCGACCATGGCCTTCCGCAACCTGTCCGTCGCCGACGCCGACGCCCGTGCCCGCGACGGCAGCGTCACTCTGGTCGACGTGCGCCCGCCGGACGAACGCGGCATCGCGGCCGTGACCGCCCCGTTCGAAGGGCTGGAGGATGGCGGCCTCGAACGCCTGCTCGCCCTGCCCAAGGACGCCCCGCTCGCCTTCCTCTGCCACCACGGCGGCCGCAGCGCCCAGGCCGCGATGTACTTCGCCCAGCAGGGCTTCAGCGACCTCTACAACGTCGTCGGCGGGATCGATGCGTGGAGCCTGGAAGTGGATCCGGCGGTGCCGAGGTATTGAGATCAGGCGGCCCCTGATTCGCGGGATCGAACTTGTTGTTCAATCCTCACGTGCTAGGCCGCAAATTCTGCAAGTTCGGCGATGCAATCTGCGCGCCGAACATGCACTTCACTACTGGCCTCGTCCAAGTCATCGGTCAGTTGGTGTGTCGAGTCATAGCCGACCACGACCCGATCATCGAACAAATCGATTCTGAGTGTCTTGTCGACGGTGTTCGTCCCCGGGCGTAGAAACGTGATCGTCACGATGGTGGCTTCACCCCAGTACCACGCATCCCCGAACCAACCGTCTCGCACCGAGCATGCATGGAGATGCCGGAGGAACGCTTCCTGGCGAGCAGAGGCATAACCTGTTTCGCAGCATTCTTCGAGGCCGAACCACAATTGCCGATCCCTTGGCACCAGTGTCGTCAATTCGCCAACGCCAGATCATCCAGCATCGCGCGCAGGAAGCGTGCGGCTTCGCCGCCGGTGCAGGCGCGGTGGTCGAAGGTGACCGACAGCGGGATGACCTTGTGCGATTCGAAGCCGCCGATCACCGGGGTGATCTGGTGGCGCGCGCGGCCCGCAGCGACGATGGCGACGCAGGGCGGCACCACTACGGGCGTGGCGTAGCGACCGGCGAACATGCCGAAGTTCGACAGCGAGATCGTGTAGCCGCTGAGTTCGCTGGCCGGGATGCTGCGGTCCTCGACCTGCGCGCGCAGGCGGTTGATGCCCTGGCGCACGCCGTTGGCGTCGAGCACGTCGGCATTGCGCAGCGCGGGCACGAACAGGCCGTCGTCGGTGTCGACCGCGATGCCGATGTCGACCTGCGGATGCAGGGTGCGCACCAGCTTCTCGCCGTCGAACCACGCGTTCATCGCCGGCACCGTCTTCGCCGCGACGCAGATCGCGCGGATCAGGCGCACGGTGACTTCGTTGCCCTGCGCCCAGGCATGGATGTCGGCGTCGTCGCTGAGCGTGGTCGGCACGACCTTGCTGTGCGCGTCGGCCATCACGCGGGCCATGTTGCGGCGCACGCCCTTGAGCTGTTCCGGCTGGCCGGTGACCGACACCGACGGCGGCTGCGTGCGCATCGGCTTGCCGGTGGCGGAGAGCTGGGTGCGCGGGCTGGTTGTCGGTGAACTTGTGGGAGCGACGCCAGTCGCGACTTGCGTCGCTCCCACAGGCGCCGCAGCCGCGCGCGGTGCCGGTGCGGACGCACCCGGCTTGGCCGAACCATCGGCAGCGGCACGTTTCACGTCGTCCATCGTCACCACGCCGTCGGCGCCGGTGGCGCGCACGCGGGCGATGTCGACGCCGAGCTTGCGCGCCGTCGCGCGCACGGCCGGCATCGCCTTCACGCCGCCGACCGCGACTGCAGCTTCGGTATGCACGGCGTCGGAGGACTGCATCGCGCCGACCACGGTGCCGGCGTCATCGCGCTTGGTTTCGGTTGCGGGTGCAGGTGCCGGTTCGGCCTTCGCCGGTGCCGGCGTCGCATGACCGCCGCCGTGGTGATGGCCGGTGTCCTGGCCTTCGGCGCGCTGCGGCATCGACGGGTCGATCTCGAATTCCGCGAGCATCGTGCCGGTGACGATCACGTCGCCCGCGTCGCCCGCGAGTTTCAGCACCTTGCCCGACACCGGCGACGGCACTTCGACCACGGCCTTCGCGGTTTCCATCGAGACCAGCGGCGCATCGAGCTTGATGACATCGCCCGGTTTAACGAACCATTCGACGATGGTGGCGTCCGGCAGGCCTTCGCCGAGATCGGGGAGGAGGAAGGTCTTGGTCTGGCTCATGGCGCGATTCCTTGGGTTGCGTAGCCGATGCCGTACTCGGCTTAGGTCTTGGATGCGGTGGACATCGCGAGCGCTTGCGCGACGTAGTCTTTGAGGTGTTTCGATGCGATGTCGGGGATCGCCTGCAGCTTGATGTGCCGGCGGAACTTGCCCTTGCCTTCGAGGACGCGGTGCGGATCGTCCAGTTCGGCGCCCTGGCCGAATTCCATCGTCACATGCGCGGAATAGGCGAAGACGCCGCAGAACTGCTGAGGTGCGGAAAACAGGATGCCGCCGTACATCAGCTTTTCCGATGCGGCGGGCGCGACCTCGCGCACCGTCGCGCGTACGGCCTGCACGACCGCGTGCAGGTCGGGATGGGTCAGCTGCAGGTCCTGCAGGAGCCGTTCGACGTTCAGATCGCTCATGCGATCTCCAGGTGCGAGGCCGGTACCCAGCCGCACTGTCCATCGGCGCGCTCGCACCACCACCATCCGCCGAGTTCGTGCAGCCGCACGACCGCGTCGCCCGCATCCACATCCAGCTCCTGCGCCGAGTAGTCGCGCAGCGCCTCGGCGCGGCCATCGCCGAGCGGCTTCAGCCAGTCGAACGGCGCCCAGCCGGCGTTGCCATCCATCGGCGTTGTGGTCCAGATGAAGGCGGGCCATTCGGTGTCGCGCTCGCCGAGCGTCACGATCTCGCCGGACGCGAACCGGATCGGATTCGCGTACTGGGTGCGGTAGTCGCGGACGATGCGGGTGCGTTCAGGCGCCATGGCGTCAGATCCAGACGTCGTTCGGCGCGGTGCGGTCGCCACCGGCATCGCCGGTGTTGACCACGCCGCGCGGTTCGATGAGGAGGACGTGGCATTCGTCGTCGGCGCGCGGGCAATGTTCGACGCCGCGCGGCACCACGATCATCTCGCCTTCGCGCAGGATCTCGACGCGGTCGCGGAACTGCATGTGCAGCGTGCCGGCGACCACGATGAAGGTTTCGTCGGTGTCCGCATGCGCATGCCAGACGAATTCGCCCTGCAGTTTCGCGAGCTTGAACTGGTAATCGTTCATCTCCGCGACCACGCGCGGCGACCAGTGCTCGGCGATGAGCCCCAGTTTCTGCGCGAAGTTGATCGCGCCGCCCGTGGTCGTGGTTGCGCTCATCGCTCAGCCCGCCGCCAGCGTCCGCTTCGCTGCGGCGACGATCTTCTCGACGCTCGGCAGGTACTTCATTTCGAGGCGGAACAGCGGGATGTGGGTGTCGTAGCCGGTGACGCGCTCGACCGGGGCGAGGAGGTCGTAGATCGATTCCTCGGCCAGGCGCGCGGCGATCTCGGCGCCGAAGCCGGCGGTCTTCGGCGCTTCGTGCACGATCACGCAGCGGCCGGTCTTGCAGACCGATTCGGCGATGGTGGCGAAGTCCAGCGGCTTGAGCGTGGCGACGTCGATCACTTCGGCGCTGATGCCGTCCTTCGCCAGCGCATCGGCGGCTTCCAGGCATTCCTTCACCTGCGCGCCCCAGGTCACCAGCGTGACGTCGGTGCCGTCGCGCAGCACGTAGCACACGTCGAGTGGCAGCGCTTCGCCATCGTCCGGTACGAGTTCCTTGTACTGGCGGTAGATGCGCTTGGGTTCCATGTAGATCACCGGATCCTCGTCGCGGATCGCGGCCAGCAGCAGGCCGTACGCGCGCGCGGGCGAGGACGGCATCACCACGCGCAGGCCCGGCACGTTGGTGAAGATCGATTCGTTCGCTTCGCTGTGGTGTTCCGGCGCGCGGATGCCGCCGCCCCACGGCACGCGCAGCACCATCGGGCAGGTCAGGCGGCCGCGCGTACGGGTGCGGAAGCGTGCGGCGTGGCAGATGATGTGGTCGACCATCGGATAGACGAAGCCGTCGAACTGCGCTTCGGCGACCGGGCGCATGCCCTGCGCGGCGAGGCCGACGGTGAGGCCGGCGATGGTGGTCTCGTCCAGCGGCGTGTCGAGCACGCGCTCGGACCCGAACACCGCCTGCAGGCCGGCGGTGGCGCGGAACACGCCGCCGTTGACGCCGACGTCCTCGCCGAGCACGAGCACGCGCGGATCGACGCGCATCTCGTGGGCGAGCGCCTGGGTGATGGCCTCGATGAGGGTGATGGGCGCGGCGTCAGCCATGCTTGCGGCCCTCCGCGGCGATGGCTTCGTCGCGCTGCGCGCGCACGTCCGGCGGCATGTCGGCGTAGAGGTAATCGAACATCGCGCTCACGGGTTGCACGGGGGTTTCCAGGTAGGCGTTGATTTCGACGTCGATGCGCTTGCCGCACTCGTCGGCCCAGACATTTTCCTGCGCTTCGTCCCACAGCCCGGCCTTGGTGAGGTAGGTGCGCAGGCGGGTCATCGGGTCGCGCGTCCAGGCGGCCTTCACTTCCTCTTCGCCGCGATAGCGACGGGCGTCGTCGGCGGTGGTGTGGTCGTGCAGGCGGTAGGTCATGAATTCGATGACGCTGCCGCCTTCGCCGTTGCGCGCCCGGTCCATCGCGCGGCGCATGCCTTCCATCACGGCGATCAGGTCGTTGCCGTCCACCTGCAGGCAGTGCAGGCCGCCGGCCAGGCCCTTCTGCGCCAGCGTCGGCGCGCCGGTCTGCGCGGCGCGCGGCACGGAGATCGCCCAGCCGTTGTTGATGATGCACTGCACGAAGGGCAGGGTGTAGGCGCCGGCGGAATTGATCGCGGCGTAGGTGTCGGTCTTCGAGCTGCCGCCATCGCCGCAGCAGGTCACCGCGACGCGCGGCTCCTTGCGCAGCTTGAACGCCAGTGCGGCGCCTGCGGCGTGCAGGCACTGCGTGGAGATCGGCACGCACCAGCTGTAGTCGTGCTTCGGCGCTTCGGCGAAGTCGTTGCCGCGCTCGTCGCCGCCCCAGTACATCAGGATCTCGCGCGGGCGCACGCCGCGCACCATCTGCGCGCCGTATTCGCGGTAGCTCGGTGCGAACACGTCCTCGGGCCGCATCGATGCGCCGATGCCCACGTGCGTGGCCTCGTGACCGAGGCAGGCGGCATACGTGCCGAGCTTGCCGGTGCGCTGCAGGGCGATGGCCTTGCTGTCGAAGGTGCGCACGAACAGCATCTGCTTGAACAGCGGCAGCAGCGTGGCCGGATCGGCGAAGGCCGCCGGCGGTTCCGCGACGAGCGTGCCGTCGGGTCCGAGGTACTGCAGGTATTCGATTTCGAATCGGGCTGCGACGGTCATCGTGTTCGGTCGTTCCGAGGGGCGAACGCGAATCATAGCCGGTGTCGGCATGACGGCGTTTGCGCACTGCGCAACGATCGGGGTGCACGAACGCACTTGACAGCGCTTGCTTCAAGGCATTTGTGAAGAAAACGTATACGACGTGCGCGACGGTATGGTGCCGCGGTTCATGTTTCGCGCACCCATGCTTCGCGAAAAAAGGAAGCGCGGCCTGGGCCGCGCTTCCGGGACTGCATTCGCGTCGGATGCGTGCCGGGTCAGGGCACGATCGTGGCGCTGTAGCTGGCGGTGTTGTTCACCGGCACCGTGTCGGTGATGCCGGCGGCATTGATGTTGCTCGAGACCGACAGGGCCGGCTGCGCGCCTGCAGCAGGCGTGCGCACCGAGAGCGCGAAGGTCGCACGCCCACCCGGCGACATCGAACTGGCGAACGTGCACTGGATCGTGAAGCTGTTCGCCGTGCCGTTGCTGGTGCAGTTCCATCCCGGCGGGGCGGTCACGCTGGCGTTCGCCAGCGGCACGTTGCCGGTGAATGTCGCCACGGGCGTTGCGGCGGCATTGGTTCCGCCATTGCGCGCGATCGCCGAGAACACCAGCGAGGAGCCGCCACGCACCGTACCGGCCGGGCCACCGATCATGCGCATCTGCAGATCCGTGGACGGCAGTGCGACGGCCGCGACGGACACGCTGACGGTGGCCGAGTTGTCGGCGTTGGCGCGGTCGCGGGTCTGCGACTGCACCGATGCGGCCATCTCCAGCGTGCTGGCGGCGGGCTGCGACGGTGCGGTGGCGGTGGCGGTGAACACCGCCTGCGACACTTCATCCATCGACGAGGCCGTGCAGGTGACGGTGGTCGTGCCGCCGGCCTGCACCGGTGCGCCGCAGGTCCAGCCAGCCGGTGCGGACACGTTCACCGGCACAAGCGCGTTGAACACCAGCGCGACCGCGGGGAACGCGGCCTTGTTCGGGCCGGCGTTGTTCACGGTGATGGTGTATGGCACCGAAGCGCCCGCAGCGACGCTGGCCGACGGGGTGGTGGCGCCGAGCGACAGATCGGCGGTGCGGAAGTCGGCCACGCCGATGGTCACGCGCACCGGGTCGTGGTCGGACACGCGGATCGCGTTGCCGGCGACGCCGTAGTTGTGCACGCCGAAGTCGGCGTTGATGCGCGCGTGGTCGACCGACAGCGCGGCCACGTCCATCAGCATCGCCTCGTTCACGACCACGTGGTCGAGCGTCTGCGCGTTGCCTTCGAACACGTACGAGTACTTCTCGGCGTCATCGACGATCAGGTCCGAACCGTCCACCAGCGGCGTGGTGATCGGGCTGTCCACGTCGTTGATGACCTCGGCGGCCGGCGCTTCGTCGCCGCGCACGATGCCCATCACGTCGACATAGCCGTCGTTGAACTCGAACGCGTTGAAGTCGCCCAGCAGCACGATGTGCTCGGACGGGTTGGCCTGCTGGCGCGCATGCACCAGGTTGGCCAGGTACAGCGCCTGCTGCGCACGCTTGGCCCGCACGCGATGACCTTCGCTGGCCCAGCCGCTGCTGCCGGCGGCGGTATCGTCGACGCCATTGAGCGAGCGGTGGTGGACGACGAACACGGTGACCGGGTAGCTGGCGCCGTTGTCCTGGAGGACGCGCGCACGCAGCATCAGCGGCGGACGGTCGTTGAGCAGCGCGGTGCTGCTGTCGGGGTTGGTGAACAGCGTGTCCTTGCCGAACTGCGTCACTTCCAGCACGTCGACGCGGTTGGTCGTGCCGAGGCTGCGGTTGCTGACCAGGAAGCCGACGTTGATGCCGCCCGGATCGTTGCCCTGCACCAGGTACGGCACGTACTGCGGCGCGCGCGCGCAGGTGCTGTTGATGCGATCGGCCAGCAGGCCGAGCACGCGCAGGTTCTCGACTTCGACCACGCCCAGGATGTCGGGCGCCTTCATGTAGTCGCAGATCGCCAGCGAGGTCTTGGTCAGACGCTTGTCCAGCGCGGCGGCCTGGATCGTGGGGCCGCCGTTGCTGTCGTTCACTTCATCGAAGAAGCGCAGCAGGTTGAAGCCACCGATGGTGACGTCCTCGTAGCGCGCGTCGGCGACCGCCGTCGGCGTCTTGCCGCCGCTCACCGAGACCGTGCCGGCGTCGGGCAGCAGCGCCCAGGTGCCGGAGAAGTAGTCGAGCACGCCGACCATGCCGTTGACGTCGGTGCCGGCGTCGATGGCCACGGCGGTCGCGCCGACCTGGCCACGGCTGCGCACCATCAGGCGTTCCTGGTTGGTGTCGAAGCGCGGCGGGGTCTTGCCGCCCGGGATCGGGAACACGTCCATGACGCTGATGCCCGGCTCGCGGAACGGACGGCCCACGCCCGGCAGGGTCACGTGGAACACGCCGGTGGTCGACGAACTGGCGCTGGACTCGGTGATGTTGCCGTCCGAGGCCGAGACCGAGAACGCGCGCGGCACGCTGACGCGCATGCCTTCGAACTTCTCGGCGGTGCCCGGGTTCGCGGTCGGGCTGAAGTCCGCAGCGGTCAGTTCCACCGGCGTCGGCAGGGCGTTGCCCGTCGACAGCACCTGGATCGAGGTCACCGACACGATCTCGGTGATCGACAGCTGATTCAGGTTGGTGCTGGGCGTGAACTCGGTGACCGTGCCGCTGACGCGGACGCGGTTGCCCACGGCGGCGGTGGCCGGCGGTGCGGTGGAGGTGAAGACGAAGATGCCCTGCGAGCTGTTCGGATCGGCATCGACGTTCGCGTCGGCGGTCTGCAGGAAGAAGCCGTTGTTGAACTTCTGCGCGGTGACGATGCCTTCGGTGACGACCACGGCGCCGTTGAGCGGCGAGGTCAGGCCGTTGCCCTGGATGTCGTGGATCTGCACGACGCTGACATCGTCGTTCTGGATCGTGCCCAGGCCCTGGCCGTCGGCCACGATCGCGCCGGTGACCGAGTCGATGTTGACGAAGAAGGTTTCGTCGGCTTCGGTGGTGGTGTCGCCGTTGACCGTGATGCTGAAGGCGACCGAATTCGCGCCCTCGGGAATCGTCAGCGTGCCGCCTGCCGCGACGTAGTCGCTGCCCGCGGTGGCGGTGCCGTCGGCGGTGCTGTACGTGATGCTGACGCCGCCCGGGCCCGCCGGCTGGCTGAGGCCGAAGGCGAAGAAGAACTGGGTCGTGCCGCTGTCGGTTTCGATGGCGGAGACGTCGTTGACGGACACGACCGGGGTCGGGCTGCCGCCGACGGTGATCGAGACATCGTCGATCGCCAGGCCGTCATCGGCGCCGGAGGCATCGACATCGTTCCAGCGAAGGCAGAACACCGCGCCATTCGCGATGGCCACGCTGCCGATGCTCGCGCTGATCGCCGTGCGGTTGGCTGTGGCATTGCCGTCCTTCGCTCCCGTCGTCGCGGTGTTCGGCGTGGTGAAGTCGAGGGTATCGACATCGGTCCAGGTGCCGGTCGTCAGCGAGGTCGCGTCGAGGCTGTACTGGAAGTCGATGCGATCGGTGCGCGCAGCGGTGCCGAGACGCCATTGTTCACCGGTGAACGCGACGTTGAAGCTGGTCAACGTGTTGCCGGTGGCATTGTTGAAGCAGGCGCCTATCGTGGCGATCAGCGTGCCGCTGCGCAGGCTGCCGAACGCGCGTTCGGTGCTGCCGGCGGCGCCGTAGCTGAAGGTGTCGCCGGTGTTGCTGCTGCCGGTGTCGACGGCGTACTGCTCGTTGTCGCGCGCGCCGCCGCCGGCCTCGGTCAGCAGCCAGCCGGTGGGCAGCGTGCTGTTGGTGGTGCTGCCCGCGGTGTTCGACAGGGTGTCGAAGTCCTGCGTGTAGGTACCGCCGGTGAGTTGGATGTTCTGGGCAAGTGCGGGCGCGCAGGCGCCACACAGCAGGAGCGCCGCCAGCACGAGGCGTGCGGGCATTGGCATGAGACCGGCCGTACTGGCGCGGCCAACGTAACGAAGCATTCGATGTCCCCTTGGCTTGTTGGTCGGGAAACGCACCCCGTGTCCGTTCCCCGTATCTCCCCACCGATCCCGACCGGGAGGGCTCCCCACGGACCAGCGCCACGGCGCCCGTCCCTCGATGCGGCGTTCCCTGCTCGCACGGTCCAGCATGCATCGCCGGGTTCCTGCGTCTCCTGCATGCGTCGCGGAGAAGCAGAAACCATGCGCCCCCGTCTGGGCGGCTCCGGATTGTGACGGAAATCCTGCGGCCTGTGCATTGCAGGCCGATGACCGGGGCCGAGTCCACCACCTGGACCTCAGGCTGCCGACTTCCATACGCCCCTGCGCTATCCTGTACGGATGAGCATCGAACGCAACGAACGCCCGCTCGAATCGGGCATCCACACCGACCTGGCCGGCCGCATCACCTACGGCGGCTACCTGCATCTGGACCGCCTGCTGTCCGCCCAGCACCCGCTGTCGGATCCGCCGCAGCACGACGAGATGCTGTTCGTGATCCAGCATCAGGTGGCCGAGCTGTGGATGAAGCTGCTGGTCCACGAGCTGACGGCGGCGGTGGCGCATCTGCGCAACGACCGCGTCTGGCAGTTCGGCAAGGTCACCGCGCGCTGCAAGCGCGTGCAGGAGCAGTTGACCGGGATGTGGTCGGTGCTGGAGACGCTCACGCCGTCCGAATACATGCAGTTCCGCGAGACGCTGGGGCCGTCGTCGGGCTTCCAGTCGCTGCAGTACCGCACCATCGAGTTCCTGATGGGCAACAAGAACGCCGCGATGCTGAAGGTGTTCGACTACGACCCGCAAGCGCAGGCCGGGCTTCGCGACGTACTGGAAGCGCCGAGCCTGTACGACGAATTCCTCCGCTATCTGGCCCGCTGGGGCCATGCAGTGCCGGCCGCGCACCTGGAGCGCGACTGGACCAAGGCGCATGTGCACGATCCGGCGCTGGTGCCGGTCTTCGAACGCATCTACGAGGACACCGGGACCTACTGGCGCGAATACGCGCTGTGCGAGGACCTGGTGGACCTGGAGAACCAGTTCCAGATCTGGCGCTTCCGCCACCTGCGCACGGTGATGCGCGTGATCGGCTTCAAGCGCGGCACCGGCGGCTCCAGCGGCGCGGGCTTCCTCAAGCAGGCGCTGGACCTGACCTTCTTCCCCGAACTGTTCGACGTCCGCACCTCGGTCGGCCCCGGGCGCTGAATGTGCGGAAACCGCCCGCAGCGCGGGCGCTGTCGGCATCGGGGTGAAAATGTACGGCGCACCCTCTAGGATCTTGAATCCCTGACCGATCGAGGTTGTCCGCGATGTCGCAAGCCGTGCCGACACCGACTCCATCCGCTGCGCCGCGTGGCATCCTGACCCGTTTCCTGGACGGCGTCGAACGCATCGGCAACAAGCTGCCGGATCCGGCCGTGCTGTTCCTCGGGCTGATGCTGCTGGTCTGGGTACTGTCGGCCCTGCTGGCCAACGTCCAGTTCGAAGCGATCGATCCCCGCAGCGGCGAGCCGCTGAAGATCAAGAACCTGCTTGCCGGCGCCAGCCTCACCGGCTTTGCGTCCGAGATCGTCAAGACCTTCGTCAACTTTCCGCCGCTGGGCGTGGTGCTGGTCGCCATGCTCGGCCTGGGCGTCGCCGAACACACCGGTTTCATCAACGCGGCGCTGCGCGCCATGCTGGGCGTCACGCCGAAGATGCTGCTCACGCCAGTGCTGATCGGTGTGGGCGTGCTCAGCCACGTCGCCGTGGATGCGGGCTATGTGCTGGTGATTCCGCTGGGGGCGGTCATCTTCTACGCAGCGGGCCGGCACCCGCTGGCCGGCATCGCGGCTGCCTTCGCTGGCGTGTCCGGCGGGTTCTCGGCCACCTTCTTCGTGCCGTCCAGCCTGGACCCGATGCTGGCCGGCTTCACCCAGCAGGCTGCGCAGCTGATCGATCCGGCGCATACGGTCAATCCGCTCAACAACTATTACTTCACCTGCGCTTCGACCCTGCTGATCATGGCGGTGGGCTGGTTCCTCACCGATCGCGTGATCGAACCGCGCCTGCGCGGCACGCCCATCGATGGCGACCCCGCGCAACTGCCGAAGCAGATGGATGCGATGACCGCACAGGAGAAGCGCGGCCTGGCCTGGGCGGTGGCTTCGATGCTGGGCATGCTGGTCCTGCTGTGGCTCAGCACGCTGCCTGAAGCCTCGGCGTGGCGCGCCCCGGCGACCGCCAAGCCCGACGAGGTCGGCAAGCTCGCCGTGGCCGCGGCCCCGCTGATGCAGTCGATCGTGCCGCTGATCTTCGTGTTCTTCCTCGTGCCCGGCATGGTCTACGGCATGGCCGCAGGCACGGTGAAGACCCATCGCGACGTCATCGCCGGCATGAGCAAGGCCATGAACGGCATGGGCTACTACATCGTGATGGCCTTCTTCTGCGCGCAGTTCGTGCACGCCTTCGGCCAGAGCAACCTCGGCGCACTGCTGGCGCTGGAAGGCGCCGGAGCGCTCAAGGCGATGGGCCTGCCGATGGGCGTGACCCTGTGCGGCATCGTGCTGCTCACCGGCTTCGTCAATCTCTTCGTGGGCTCGGCCTCGGCGAAGTGGGGCCTGATCGGTCCGGTGATGGTGCCGATGCTGATGCAACTCGGCGTGTCGCCGGACCTGACCCAGGCGGCCTACCGCGTCGGCGACTCCTCCACCAACATCATCACGCCGTTGATGCCTTACTTCCCGCTGATCGTGGTGTTCTGCCAGCGCTACGTGAAAGGCACCGGCATCGGCACGCTGGTGGCGATGATGCTGCCCTACACAGCGACCCTGCTGGTGGTGTGGACCCTGCTGCTCATGGCGTTCTGGGGGCTCGGGCTGCCGCTCGGCGTGCAGTCGTCCTACACCTATCCGGCCGGCGGCTGATCGCAGTCCATGCTGCATTGCAGCAATACGGGTGCGGTTTGACGCGCTGGAGCGGGTCGGTCATTCTCCGGCGGCCCGGCGACCGCCCGGGTTCATTTCGTTTCCTTTCTGAGAGAGAACCCGCATGAGCGGAGCGACGACCAACGACGGGCAGCAGCCCATTCCCGAATTCGCACAGGTGCTGGGGCATCCCAAACCCCTGTGGATGCTGTTCATGTCCGAATTCTGGGAGCGCTTCGCGTTCTACGGCATCCGCTGGGCGATGGTGCTGTACATCGTCGCGCAGTTCCACGGCGGCGAATCGGCAGGCGAGAAGCCGGCCAGCGAGATGTACGGCGCCTACCTGGCGCTGGTCTACGCCGGCGCGATCTTCGGCGGCTACGTCGCCGACAAGCTGATCGGCTTCCAGCGTTCGATCCTGCTCGGCGCGGTCTTCATGGCGCTCGGCCTCTTCCTGCTGGCCTCGCCGACCGAGCCGCTGTTCAAGCTCGGCCTCGCCACCATCATCGTCGGCAACGGCCTGTTCAAGCCGATCATCTCGACCATGGTCGGCAAGCTCTACATGCAGGGCGATGCACGCCGCGACGCCGGCTTCACCATCTTCTACATGAGCATCAACATCGGCGCGATGATCGCGCCGGTCATCACCGGCTGGCTTGCGCGCAAGATCTTCGGCACCGACACCGATCCGCATTACCAGTGGGTGTTCATCGCCGCCGGCATCGGCATGGTGATCAGCCTGATCTGGTTCTGGGTCGGTCGCGGCCAGCTCAAGGGCATCGGGCTGCCGGCTCCCGGGCAGGAAGGACTGGGCCGCCTCGGTCTGGTCGCCGTGCTTGGCGCCGTGATCGGCATCCCGCTGTTCTACTTCCTGCTCACGATCGACGCGACCGCGCTGCAGGCGATCCTGATGGGCCTGTTCGTCGTGCCTGCGGTGATGCTGCTGATGGAAGGCGCGCGCAACGGCAAGGTCGCACGCGACATGGTCGTGGCGATGCTGATCATCTTCGTGTTCAACGTGCTGTTCTGGATGTTCTTCGAACAGGCCGGCAGTTCCTTCACCTTCCTCGCCGACAAGATCGTGAACCGCGAGTTCGGTGATTGGACCTTCCCGCTGGAATGGTTCCAGTCGGTGAACTCGATCGCGATCATCACGCTCGCGCCGATCATGGCCTGGATGTGGGTCAAGATGGGCCGCAACAATCCGTCGATCCCGCGCAAGTTCGGCCTCGGCCTGATCTTCAACGGCCTGGCGTTCCTGCTGCTGATGATCGCGCTGAACAGCATGGTCGACGGCAACGGCAAGATCCCGTTCTGGACCCTGTTCATGGTCTACGTCATCCAGTCCGTCGGCGAGCTGTGCCTCTCGCCGATCGGCCTGTCGATGACGACCAAGCTCGCGCCGGCGCGCCTGGCCGGCATGGCGATGGGCTGCTGGTTCCTGTCGATCGCGATCGGCAACAACCTCGCCGGCATCTTCGCCGGCCACGTCAGCGGCACCGGCGGCATGACCGTGCAGTCGGCGCAGGCCGGTTACACCTTCGGCTTCTGGGCGCTGGTCGGTTCGGGCGTGCTGCTGTTCCTGGTCGCGCCGCTGGTCAATCGCCTGATGCATGGCGTGAAGTAAAGCCCGCAAGGGCCGCACATGCCGCGACCCCGTGTCGCGGCGTACCATCCGGACATCCGGATGGCTCGACGGGCCCGCGGAAGCGGGCCCGTCGTCGTTCCGGCATCTTCATCCATCGTGTGTGTGCATCCTGGGGAGGACGCATGGCCCTGCGCGAGAAACCGCCGCTGTGGTTCTGGATCGTCGGCGTGCTGCTGCTGTCGTGGAATGGTCTTGGTGTGATGGCCTACATCACCGAGGCGACGATGTCCGCCGAAGCGCTGCAGACGCTGCCCGAGGGGCAGCGTGCCTTGATCGTGTCGCGTCCCGCATGGGCGACCGCCGCGTATGCCGTGGCGGTGTTCGGCGGTGTCGCAGGCTGCCTGCTGCTGTTGATCCGCCGGCGCTCGGCGCTTCCGGTGCTCGTGCTGTCGCTGGTCGGCGTGCTGGTGCAGCTGGGCCACGCGTTCGGCATCGCCGGCGCGTGGGATGTCATCGGTCCCACCGGAGCGGTATTGCCCGCCCTCGTGCTGGCGGGAGCCCTCTTCCTGGTCTGGTTTGCCCGCCGGGCCCGTGCCAAGGGCTGGCTGCGCTGACGGGAGAGCGCCTGACGCCGCGCGTTCAGTCTTCCGGCAGGCCCAGGCCGGTCAGCCGCTCGAGGCCCTTGCCGAGCTTGGACAGCAAGCCGTCGAGCTGGCGGCGGTCCTCCTCGCTGAAATGCGCCAGCAGGGCCTGTTCGCAGTCCTGGGCCAGCGGCGCGACTTCGTCGTAGATCGCGTAGCCGGCTTCGCTGAGTTCCAGCACCGAGCGCCTGCGGTCGTCGCCATGGATGTCGCGCTGCACCAGACCGCGCTCCAGCAGCTTGGCGATGGTGCGGCTCACCGCCACCTTGTCCATCGCCGTGCGCTCGGCGACGCCGTTCGCCGACAGCCCCGGATGCCGGCCCAGCACCGCGATCACGCGCCATTCGGTGATGACCAGGTTGAACCGGTCCGCGTAGGTCTGGGCGATGGTCTGGCTGATCCGGTTCGACAGCACGCTGAGCCGGTAGGGCAGGAAGTGCTCCAGGTCGAGCGCGGCGTGCGTGGCGGGACGGGCGGCGGGTGCGGTGCCTGTGCTCGCGGGGTCGCTGGTCGCGGGGGCGCTCATCGCAGGATCGGGCATCACGGGGTCGGTCATCGGTCGGAACTGTCTTGTCTGTAGTTTCAATTGAAACTATATTCCCGTGCTCGGTCCGTCGAATGCATGGGGCCTGTCCACGCCTGTCGCCCGGCCCTCGCTGTCGGTGCCGACCGTCGCAGGCGTGGAACCCGGCAGTGTACGTGGCGTGGCGTCCGGTGTGCGGACGAGCGTCGCGGGTTCGACGGCCCGCATCCCTCCCATCCCAGGAAGCACGTCCATGAGCGCCCAGCCCAATCTCGGCATGCAGGTCACCACCTTCGAGAACCCGATGGGGATCGACGGATTCGAGTTCGTCGAATACGCCGCGCCGGCCGGCCGCGCCGCAGCCCTGCACGACTACTTCCGCCGCATGGGTTTCACCGCCGTGCTGCGCCACAGGACCCGTGCGATCACGGTCTACCGCCAGGGCGGGGTGAACTTCCTCGTCAACGAGGATCCTGATTCCTTCGCCGCCGATTTCGCCGCCGCCCATGGCCCTTGCGCCTGCGGCTTCGCGATCCGCTTCCGCAAGCCGTCCGCCGAGGTGCAGGCCGAAGTGCTGGCGCGCGGCGGCGAGCGCGTCGCGCGCGAAGACACGCGCGCGATCGATCGCCCGGTGGTGATGGGGATCGGCGGTGCCATGCTCTATCTGGTCGACGACTACGGCACCGGCAGCGATGTCTACGCCGACTACGCGCCGATTGACGGCGCGGAGCAGAACCCGGCCGGTTTCGGCCTGACCTTCATCGACCACCTCACCCACAATCTCTACTTCGGCAACATGGAGAAGTGGTCGAACTACTACGAGAAGCTGTTCAACTTCCGCGAGATCCGCTATTTCGACATCAAGGGCGCGAAGACCGGCCTGGTGTCGAAGGCGATGACCGCGCCGGACGGCATCGTGCGCATTCCGCTGAACGAATCGAGCGACCCGAAGTCGCAGATCAACGAATATCTCGATGCCTACAACGGCGAAGGCATCCAGCACATCGCTTGCTTCACCGACGACATCTACGGCACCGTCGAGGCGATGCGCGCCCAGGGCGTCGAGTTCCTCGATACGCCGGATACCTACTTCGAAGTGATCGACCAGCGCGTGCCTGACCACGGCGAAGACGTGGCGCGCCTGCAGAAGAACAAGATCCTGATCGACGCCGACCTGGAAACCAAGCAGCGCAAGCTGCTGCAGATCTTCACCCAGAACGCGATCGGCCCGATCTTCTTCGAGATCATCCAGCGCAAGGGCAACGAAGGTTTCGGCGAAGGCAACTTCCAGGCCTTGTTCGAGAGCATCGAGCGCGATCAGATGAAGCGCGGCGTGCTGTAAGGCGCGCTGCAAGCAGGGATGGGCCACGGATTTGCGCGGATGGACGCGGATGAAGCAAAGGCTGAGTGGGCCGGCGCGATCTGAGCCATTTTTGCTTTTCATCCGTGCCAATCCCCGACAATACGTGGCAAGAGATGCTCTGACAGGACCGCAGCAATGACAGTCAGCTACCAATCCGGTTTCGGCAACGAGTTCGCCACCGAGGCATTGCCCGGCACGCTGCCGGAGGGACGCAATTCCCCGCAGCGCGTGGCGCACGGTCTGTATGCCGAGCAGATCAGCGGCACCGCGTTCACCGCGCCGCGACACGAGAACCGTCGCAGCTGGCTGTACCGCATCCGCCCGGCGGCGATGCACGGCAGCTTCGCGCCGTACGCGCCGACGCCCGGTGCCGCCGCGCAGTTCCACAACGATTTCGGTGACGGCCCGGTGACGCCGGACCAACTGCGCTGGAGCCCGCTGCCGCTGCCCGGCAGCGATGCCGCTGCGCCGCGCGTGGATTTCGTCGACGGCCTGTTCACCATGGCCGGCAACGGTTCGCCGGAAGCCATGAGCGGCATCGGCATCCATCTATACGCGGCGAATGCCGACATGCAGGGGCGGTTCTTCTACAGCGCCGATGGCGAGCTGCTGATCGTGCCGCAGCAGGGTCGGCTGAAGATCGACACCGAGCTGGGTGTGATCGAACTGGAGCCGCACGAGATCGCGGTGATCCCGCGCGGCATCCGTTTCCGCGTATCGCTGCCCGACGGCGTCGCGCGCGGCTATGTCTGCGAGAACTTCGGCGCGTTCCTGCGCATCCCGGATCTCGGCCCGATCGGCAGCAACGGCCTGGCCAATCCGCGCGACTTCCTGACGCCGAACGCGGCGTTCGAGGACGTCGAGGGAGACTTCGAGCTCATCGCGAAGTTCCAGGGCCACCTGTGGCGCGCCAGCATTGGCCACTCGCCGCTGGACGTGGTCGGCTGGCACGGCAACCACGTGCCGTACAAGTACGACCTGCGCCGCTTCAACGCCATCGGCTCGATCAGCTTCGATCATCCGGACCCGAGCATCTTCCTGGTGCTGACCTCGCCCAGCGACACGGCGGGCGTGGGCAACATGGATTTCGTGATCTTCCCGCCGCGCATCCTGGCGATGGAGAACACCTTCCGTCCGCCGTGGTTCCACCGCAACGTCGCCAGCGAGTTCATGGGGCTGATCCACGGCGCCTACGACGCCAAGGCCGAAGGCTTCGCGCCCGGCGGCTGCTCGCTGCACAACTGCATGAGCGGCCACGGCCCGGATGCGGCGACCTTCGAGACGGCGAGCAATGCCGACACCTCGAAGCCGCACTACATCCGCGACACCATGGCCTTCATGTTCGAGGCGCGCGCGGTGATCCGCCCGACGCGCCAGGCTGTCGATGCCGCGCACCGCCAGCGCGACTACCAGCAGTGCTGGGCGGGTCTCGCGAAGCACTTCAAGGGCTGAGCCCTTTCGCGGGCAAGACGGGATGCGCGGCGGCCCTGGCCCCGCGCATCCAACCCTCGCACCCAGCTTGCAGGGATCACTTGCCGCGCAGCAGGCCACCGATGCGGTCGGCTGGCGTCAGCACGAAACGATCGATCACCTTGTCGCGCGGACGCGCGACGAGATATCCCTGTTCGACGAGGTGGTGGACGGACGGCATGATCGTCGCGCCCAGCGTATCGACCAGATCCTTCAGGCTGCGCTCGCCGTTGGTGAGGATCAGGATCCGGCGTTCGGCCAGGCTGATCTTCTCGGCGCAGGTTTTCGACAGGATCGCGTGCGCCTTGTCGGTCTTGTCCAGCAGGACGCGGTGGGGCTTGAGCGAGCGCAATGGCATGGGGCCTTCCTTGGTGCGTGCGGCCATTCGCCGCGAAATGCCCCGAATCCGGTGGGGCGAGAGGGATGGCGATCAGCGTCGTGATCGCCGTCGCGCGCGCATGCTAGCGGCTGTCGTGGGCGGGTTCCGTGAAGTCCGACTCAGTTCTGCGCTCCGCCTCGGGCGCGTCCAGCGCGCGCAATGCGGGCAGGTAGGGATCGGGCATCAGCGGATCGAGCAGCGCCACGGCACCGGAGAGCAGCTGCGGTTCGCCCATGTCGCGCAGGATGGCCACGGCGTCGAGGATGTTCTTCGCCACTTCGTCTTCGCCGCGCGCCTCGCGAATGGTGTCCACCGCAGCGACCAGTCGCTGATCGGTGTGCAGCGCCAGCAGGTCGACGGCATGGGTCTTGGCCGAGATGATCGAGCGCGGCGCGACCTCCTTCGGCAGCGGCGACGCGCGCGAGGTGCGGCCGGAGAGCACCACGATGTCGTCGGCGCGCGGCTCCGGCACCGGTTCGCCGGCATCGTCCCCGCGCGCGCGGGCCTGCCGGATCAGGGAGGCGCCGCGCAGCAGGTGGCCGAGGCGTTCGCCCAGTGGCTCGGCGCGCACCTGCGGCGAATCCTGCACGGGGGCCGGTCGGGCGCGGGCGAGGTAGTCCTGGTCGACCAGGGCCTGCACCGTCGGCAGGATGTCGTCGCCGAGCACGCTGGCGATGTCTGCCAGGCTGCGGCGGCCGTCGGCGAGGATCAGGATGCGTCGTTCCGCCACGCCCAGACCGGACGCGCGGGTGCTGGCCAGCACGCCGC
The DNA here is from genome assembly GCA_036404915.1 of Lysobacteraceae bacterium. Lineage (GTDB taxonomy): Bacteria > Pseudomonadota > Gammaproteobacteria > Xanthomonadales > Xanthomonadaceae > Lysobacter_I. Next base: position 180,211 of record DASWYO010000017.1, on the reverse strand, counting down.
GTGCCTTCTCGGTCTTTTCCAGCCGGACGTCTTCCGGTTGCATGTGCTTGATCCGCATTGCCTGCCGCCAGTCCATTGTGGCCAAGTCGCGGCGCACGCTCTGCGCCAACGGTCACGTCCGGCGCGTGGAAGCGACCGGCCCCGCGTCGTCGCGGGAGCAGCGCGCGGGGGCGGGATGGTAGCGCAAGGCGTGGCCGGGTGCCTGCCTCGCGGCGGCCGGATGGCTCAGGCGGCGTTCGTGATCGCCAGCACCGGCTTCCCGGTCAGTTCGGACTGCAGCGCGCGCAGCGCGGGCAGGTAGGGTTCGGGCAGCACTTCGTCGAGGCGGGCGAGGATGCGCGCGGCCATGCCGGTGGACACCAGCGGGATCAGGTGGCGCACACCGTCCAGCAGCGCGACCACGGTGGCGGCTTCGTCCTGCGCGCACTGGATCTCGGTGCGGCACTCGGCGATGCCCAGGTCGCGCTGCATCTGCAGCAGGTCCATGACATACATCTTCGAGGCGGCCAGCGAGCGGCGCGAGGCCAGGGGGAGCGCACGTTCCGCAGATGCGGGGATCGATGCCGGCGCGGCTGCCGTCCCGGTGTCGGGCGATGCAGCGGGCGACATGCCGACGGGCGCCGGCGCATCGTCGATGCCGTCGCCACCGGCGGGTCGCAGGCGCGCCGCCGCGTCGCGCAGGCGTTGCCCCAGGCCTGCGCTGGCCGATGCACGCGTGGCCTGCGCATCGGCGGTGGCGAGATAGCCGGCGCGCATCAGCGCATCGATGTCGCCGAGGATGCCGTTGCCGAGCATCGCCATCAGATCGTTGATGCTGCGCTTGCCGTCGGTGAGGATGAGGATGCGGCGATGGTGCAGCGACAGGTCGCCGGCCCGCGTGTCGGCCAGCGCGGTGCGCGCCCGTTCGGTCTTGTGCAGCAGCATGTGTCTTGCCCGGTGGGGAGGCGAATGCGCGCAATCTATCGGCATGGCGTGAAACCCCCGTGACATTCGCATGGGTACGCTTTCGGGCGACAGGCTTTCCGCCTTGTCATAGAATCGGGACAGTTCTGCACGACGGAGAGACGCGATGGGCATGGCGATCGGCTGGTGCGTGCTGGCATTGCTGCTGCTGGCGCTGGGCGGCGACTCGGTGCTGAAGGGCGCATCGGGACTGGCGCGACGTTTCGGGCTGCCGCCATTCGCGACCGGCCTGCTGCTGGTGGCCTTCGGCACCTCGATCCCCGAACTCGCGGTCAACCTGCGTGCCTTCGTCGTCGGCAGCCAGAGCCTGGCGCTCGGCAACGCCATCGGCAGCAACATCGTGAACTTCGGGCTCACCCTCGGCGTGGCCGCGATCGCTGCGCCACTGCTGGTGCGCTGGCGCACGCTCGCGCCGCTGCTGCTGTGCCTGGTGGTCGCCACCATCGCGCTGGCGGCCCTCGGCTACGACGGCGTCCTCACCCGCACCGAAGGCCTGCTGTTCGTTGCCGCCTTCTTCGCGCTGCTGGCCTGGGCCTGGATGCGCGGTCGACGCGAGCCTGACGCGTTGCAGGCGCAGATCGCCGATTACCTGCGCACCGGCGATGGCCTCGGCCTCAACCTGCTGCGTTTCGCGCTCGGCGGCACGCTGCTGTTCTTCGGCGCGAAGTGGCTGGTGGCGCACGCGCCCATCGTCGGCGCGGGCTGGGGATTCACGCCGCTGCTCACCGGCCTGATCGTGGTCGCCATCGCCACCGCGCTGCCCGAAGCAGTGGCGGCGGTGGCGGCGTCGCGTCGCGGCCAGGGCGACATCGTCGTCGGCCATGTCATCGGTTCCAGCCTGTTCAACCTGCTGATCGTGGTCGGCGGCATGGCCGCGCTGCGACCGTTGCCGATCCCCGCGTCCTTCGTCGGCTTCGAGCTGCCGGCGGCGCTGGCGGTCTCGCTGCTGCTGTATCCGATGCTGCGCAAGGATCTGCAGATCAGTCGTGCCGAAGGTTGGGTGCTGACCCTGGCCTTCGTGCTCTGGGTCGTGTTCGAAATCGTGTTGACGCGCTGAGGCGCGGGAGGTTCGTCGCATCATGTCCGACAGCGGGAAAGAGTCCGTCATCATCCGTGTCCTGCCAGGGCGCGCCGCGCGCGCGCTGCAGGATTTCTTCCAGATGGAAGCCGCCGGCGGCATCCTGCTGATCATCGCGGCGGTGCTGGCGATGCTGCTGGCCAATTCGCCGCTGTCGACCTGGTACGAGGCCTTCCGCGACCTGCCGGTGCAGGTGCGCGTGGGCGAACTGGACCTCGCCAAGCCGCTGCTGCTGTGGATCAACGACGGCCTGATGGCGATCTTCTTCCTGCTGGTGGCGCTGGAGATCAAGCGCGAAGTGCTGAGCGGGCAGCTGTCCAGCCGCGCGCAGCTGATCCAGCCGCTGGTCTGCGCCGCTGCCGGCGTCGCGGTGCCCGGCGCGATCTACGCCTGGGTGAACATGGGGGACGCCGAGTCCATGCGCGGCTGGGCGATTCCGACCGCCACCGACATCGCGTTCGCGCTGGGCGTGCTGTCGCTGCTCGGCTCGCGCGTGCCGCTCGCGATGAAGCTGCTGCTGTCGACCATCGCCGTGATCGACGACCTGATCGCGATCATCATCATCGCCGTGTTCTACACCAGCGAGCTGTCGACGAGCGCGCTGACCGGCGCCTTCGTGGTGCTGGGCGTGATGATCGCGATGAACCGCATGCGCGTGCGCGCGCTCACGCCGTATCTCGTGCTGGGCGCGGTGATGTGGGTCTTCGTGCTGAAGTCGGGCGTGCACGCCACGCTGGCGGGCGTCGCCACCGGCCTGCTGATTCCGCACGTCGACAAGGACAACCAGGTCGACGACGAAGTCGAGTATTCGCCGCTCGAATGGCTGGAGCATGCGCTGCACAAGTGGGTCGCCTACGCGATCCTGCCCCTGTTCGCGTTCGCCAATGCCGGCCTCGCGCTGGGCGGCATGTCGGCGTCCGATCTGCTCGAGCCCGTGCCGCTGGGCATCGCGCTCGGCCTGGTGCTGGGCAAGCCGATCGGCATCGTCGCCGCCGCCGTGCTCGCGCACGCGACCGGCATCGCGCGTTTCGCCGAAGGCATGAGCTTCAAGGCCGTGATCGGCCTGGGCATGCTCTGCGGCATCGGCTTCACGATGAGCCTGTTCATCGCATCGCTGGCATTCACCGCGTCGCCGGCGCAGGCCGAGGCGAGCGTGCTCGGCGTGCTGTGCGCCTCGGTGGTGTCTGCGGTGGTCGGCTATCTGTGGCTGCGCGCCGTGCTGCCCGCGAAGCGCGACGGCGACGCTGCGGACGGCGCGTGACGCGTTTCGCTTCGCGCGGCGACGCATGAAGACCGCGCTCGTGTTCGGCGCCAGCGGCCAGATCGGCATGCCGCTGCTGGATCGGCTGCGCGACGATGGCTGGCGGGTGTACGCGGTCTCGCGCGATCCACGCGCGGAGCAGCCCGGCCTGGTCTGGCTGCCGGGCGAGTTGCCCGGGTTCGAACTGCATGGTGTCGGGGCGCATGCGTTGCAGGCGGACACGATTTTCAGCTGCGGTCCGCTGGACCTGTTCGCGCAGTGGTACGCGCGCCACGATGTCGACGCGCCGCGCGTGATCGCTTTCGGCTCCACCAGCATCGAGATCAAGCGCGGATCGGCCGATGCGGAGGAACGCGACCTCGTCGCACGCCTGCGCGAGGCCGAGCGGATGCTGTTCGAGGCCGCAGCCGCGCGCGGTGCCGCGGTCACCGTGCTGCGTCCCACGCTGGTGTACGGCAGCGCGCGCGACCGCAACCTCAGCCGCATCGCCCAGGTCGCGCAGCGCTTCGGCCGCATCGTGCTGCCGCGTGACGCCACTGGCCTGCGCCAGCCGGTGCACGCGCACGACCTCGCCGATGCCGCGTTCCGCTGCATCGCGGCGGACGCGACGTTCGGCCGCATCTATGCCTTGCCCGGCGGCGAAACGCTGACCTATCGCGACATGGTGGCGCGCGTGCTCGCCGCCTTGCAGCCGCCGCCGCGCCTGCATGAAGTGCCGGCGCCGGCGTTCAACCTCGTGCTCGCGATGGCGCACGCGGCAGGGTTCGCGCTCGACTTCAACGAAGCCGCCGTCGCACGCATGCGCAGCGACCTGGTGTTCGATCCCGCCGACGCGCAGCGCGACTTCGGCTACGCGCCGCGCGGCTTCCATCCGGTCGCGGCGATGTTCCCGCGACCGGAGTGATGCTGCGGAGGATTCCGGTGTTCCCTCAGAGCTTCCAGGTGTCCGGTGGCAACTGCGGGTTGTGCTGGAACGTCAGTACCGCGACGAACAGCTTGCGTCCGTCCGCGAAGCGGAATTCGTAGCCCACCGGCTTGCCGTCGGTGCTCAGCCAGACCAGGCCTTGCGTCACGCGGCTGCCCCAGCCCTTCGGCGACAGCGTTGCGCCGAGCAGTTTGCTGCCCTTGGCCAGCGGCAGGTTCTTCGCGCCGCCGAAGCGCGCGAATTCGCCGGCGGTGCCGAGCAGCGCGATGGCCAGCGGGTCGACCAGCGCGTCGATCTTGTCCTTGCCGGAGAGGCCGGTCGACAGGTCGAGCCAGCGCACGATGCCGGCTTCGGCGACCGCGCGATATTCGTTCTTCGCACCGGGATACAGCACCATGCGGAAGCGGTCGGGGCGCTGGAACAGCAGCTTCGCGGGATAGCGCTGCGGCTGGCCGACCTTGCCGTACTTGTCGGGCGCGGGATACAGGTCGACGCGCACGTCGAGCGCGCCACTGTACGTGCTTTTGTCGAGGGCTTGCAGGTAGTCGGTCGCCGATTGCGCGAAGCTCGCGGTGAACGGTGCAAAGACGAGGCCGAACGCGAGCGCGGCGGCGATGAGGGCACGAGTGCGTTTCATGGGTCGGTCACTCCGGAACGGGGGCGGTGGCGCGGGAAGGGAGGGATACGGATGGCCATCAGCCGCAGCTGAGGAACACGCGCGTGGTCAGCGTCTGCGGCGGTCCGTCGGTCTGGGTGCTGCCGCATGGGTCGCCCGGTGCGATGGCGGCGGGCGCGACGTTGACCACGCCGCCATCGGCGGGAAACCCCAACGGCAGGCATTCGCTCGGCGACAGCGTGGCCGAGGCGCCGGGTGCGCCCGGCGCGCCGGTGATGTTCACGATGATCGGCACGGCATTCGTGTTGCAGATCCGCTGCGCGACCAGGCGCGTTGACAGGCGCGGCGCGCCGGGCAGGGGTGACGGTGCGTTGACCGGATTCGTGCCCGCGCACATGCCGTTGTGGGTCAGGGTTTCAGCGACCTCGCCGTCGATGCGGGTGATGGTGCGGGTGATCGGACGGAGGTCGCGGCGCGCGAAGATGTTCTCGCCTGCACTGTTGCGGGCGGGATAGATCAGGTCGGCGGGTGTCGCATTGAACGTCACCGTGACCGCGCTTTCCGTGGGCATGAACATCCGCGACCCGGTGAAGGCGGTGATGCTGGCGGCGGGCAGCGATGCCGAATCGCTGGCGATCACCACAGTCGGCGTGAGCGTCGCGCAATCAACGCCGGTATGCGACACGCAGGGCTGGCTTCCGACGGCGTCGTATTCGGCAGTGATGGCGTCGCCCGGGCAGTATTGCGCCGGCGTGACCTTCGCATAGGGCAGCGAGGCGTGCGTCAGCGTGCAGCCGTTGGTGAGCAGCATGCCGGCGGCGAGCGACGACAGTGCGATGCGGCTTGACGTGCGGAACAGCGACATGAGGGGCATTCCTTTCGGGAGGACGGGCGCGCGCATGACTGCGCGGTTGGGAGGCATGGATCAGGCGCGGGTGACGGCGCGCGATGCGGCGCACGGATGTGCGCCGGAAGAGGAGGGTCGCGGGACGGCGCTCCCTGCCGGACGGCGCTCAGGGGCAGGACATGCGGGCCACCGTGCGCAGCGTGCCCGGCGGCGAATTCGGGCCGGTGGCGCTGCAGCGCACGGAGGGATCGAAGAACAGCGGGCGCACGTCGACCACGCGCGACGCAGCGATCTCTGCCGGTACGCCTGGCATGCCCGTGTCGATGCATTCGCCCGGCGCCAGCATCTGCGAGTAGGTCACGCCAGGCGCACCGCCGCTGAGCGTCGCCGTCACCTGCACGCCGTTGGCGTTGCACAACTGGCGCAGGCGCAGGTTCTGCGAGAAACGCGGGCGCGTCGGCAGTTCGGCGGGTGCGTTCACCGGCAAAGAGCCGGCGCACATGCCCTCATGGGTCTGGGTGAATTCGCGCACGCCGGTGATCCGGCTGGCGGTGATGGTGAGGTCGTTGATGCCCGTGATCTGGCGGAAGCCGCCTTCCATGGGCTGCGAGACGATGTCGCGATCGATGTCGAACGTCACCGCCACGCTGTCGCCGCTGGCCGGGAAATCCACGTTGCCGCGATAGGCGTTGAATGGGGTGTTCGGAAACAGCGATGGCATGCTGCTGATGGTCACGTTGGGGAACTGCATCGTGCAGTCCGCGCCAGCGGGGCAGGCGCCGTCGAAGAACTGGTACGAGGCCTGCAGTGTGTCGCCGGCGCAGTATTCGCGCGGCGAGACATCGCCCCAGGGCGCGCGGATCGGGCTGCGGTCGAGCAGGCAGCCGCTGGCGACGACGACGGAACAGGCGGCGATGGCGCAGAAACGGAACAGCTTGTGATCAAGGATGCGCATGGTGGCCTCCGGGGGATGACGCCAGCCTGGCGTCGCGGACCTCAACCCGGAGTCACGTCAAGCATTTCGCGGACCGGACAACATCCGGACGCTTTCCATGGAGTGTCCGGCCTGCGTCTCGGATCGCGTTTCAGTCGCCCTGCAGCGCCTTGGTCCGTGCGCGCAGCGCGATCGCGAGCACGCCGCCCAGCACCATCGCGCCGCCGATCCACAGGTTCGCGCCGGGACGATCGCCCCAGGCGAAGATGCCCAGCGCCACCGCGAACACCGGCGTGAGCAGCAGGTAGGGCATCACCTGCGCGACCGGGTGGCGCTGTACGAGCTTGAAGAACAGCGTGTGTCCGATCAGCGAAGCGAACACCGCCGAGTAGACGGCCGAACCCCAGCTGGACCAGTGCGCGTCGCGCAGCGCGGCGAAGCCGCCGGGTTCGATGACCGCACTGATCGCCAACAGCGGCACGATGCCGATCACCGCCGTCCAGCCCTGCAGGCTGACGCCATTGATGCCGCTGAGGCCGCGCATCAGCACCGTGCCCAGCGCGATCAGGAAGGCCGAGAACAGCATCATCAGCAGCGATGCGGGGTGATCCAGCACCAGCGGGTCGAAGCCCAGCACCAGCACCCCGGCGAAACTCAGCGCGATCGCCGAGCCGGTGCGCCAGGCGAAGCGTTCGCCCAGCAGCGCCCAGGCCAGCAGCACCGACATCGGGATATAGCTCTGCATCACGATCGCTGGCGACGACACGTCGCCGGCCATGCGCAGCGCCCACAGGCTGGTGCCGAAGTGCAGTGCGCCGTTGAGCAGCGCCACCGCGACCAGGCGCGGCCACTGTTCGCGCGGCGGTGGCCTGAGGAAGGCGATCAGCAGCAGCGCCAGGATGGTCATGCGCAACGCGCTGAACAGGAACGGCGGAATCTCCCGGAGCGCATGCGCCGACGTCAGGAAGTTGCCCGCCCACACGATGCAAATGACCAGGGCGAGCGTGAAATCGCGCCCGCCCAAACGCTGCTCGCTCATCGGCTGCCGCCGGTCGCCCTGCCGTGCTGCATCGGAACGATGCCGATGGGTGCTGCGCGCATCAACGTCGCAGGCATCAGAATTTCAGGCCGAACGCGCGGAACGCCTTGCCGAGGATCCACGCCGGGCCGATCAGCAGGTAGACCAGATCGGTGAGGAAGCTCGGCTTCTTGCCTTCGATCTTGTGGCCGACGAACTGCGCGATCCACGCGACCACGAACACCGCGATCGCCACCTTCAGCAGCATCGCGCCACCGATGGCGCCGTACAGCCAGCGGTTGAACCACGCCATCGCGATGAACACCGCCAGCATGCCGAAGCCCAGCGCCCGCGACGCGCGGTAGTAGAAGCTCCACGCCGCGAACATCGCCAGCGCGCACCAGAAGCCCGCCTGGAACCAGGTGCCCGGCACCGGGATGCACCACAGCAGCGCGGTCACCGTCCACAGGATCAGCGGCACCGCCACGTAGTGGATCTTCTGGTTCGTCGGATTCTGGTGGTCCGCGGAATAACTCGCGAACCAGCGGTCGATGGGGCGGTTAAAGGCTTGCGGTTCGGCGGTGGCGTTCATGCGCTCATCTCCTGGCTGCGAAAGGGTGACGCAAAATTTCCGTGCGTAAAGCATCGAGCGTTGATCCATCATCGAACCAACGCTTGGGGATCAGCTCGAACATCGCGTCCGAGTGGTAGAGCAGGAGCGATCCTGCATCCTCTTCATGCCGAATGAAGTGGGCCCACGGGCGTTTCGCTTGGCCTAGCGGAGTGGATACCGTCAGGCCGGTTTCGTCCCAGCTGTATGTGAAACGCTCGTGAAGGCTTTTCTGTTGTTCGAACAGACGCGTCCACGTGCCTGGCAAGCGACGTGCATGCAGGACGACATTGCCTGCGAAGCCGCCCAGCGCGGCACCCATCACGACCATTCCCGCCATTCGCCAGCCGAAGGATGCAATCGCGACTCCGAGAAGCATGACGGCGCCAATCACGATGTACTGACGTTTCCGCCATTTCCGCATGTGCAGCGTCTGCGCGGCGACGAAATCGTCAGCGGTCAGCGTGCCACCAAAGTCATGCGTGGCGGACATCGGCCTCAATCCACCGAAATCCCCGCGAGCCGCTGCAGCGCTTCGGCGTACTTGGCACGGGTGCGTTCGATCACGTCGGCCGGCAGGGCGGGGCCGGGTGCGGTCTTGTTCCAGTCCAGCGTTTCCAGGTAGTCGCGGACGAACTGCTTGTCGTAGCTCGGCGGGCTGATGCCGATTTCATACTCGTCGGCGGGCCAGTAGCGCGACGAGTCGGGCGTCAGCATTTCGTCCATCACGTAGAGACGGCCGTCGGCGTCGGTGCCGAACTCGAACTTGGTATCGGCCAGCAGGATCCCGCGTTCGGCGGCGTAGTCGGCGGCGTAGCGGTAGATGCGCAGCGTCGCGTCGCGGACCTGCTCGGCCAAGTCGGCGCCGACGGTCTTGACCATCGTGTCGAAATCGATGTTCTCGTCGTGGTCGCCGACGGCGGCCTTGGTCGAGGGCGTGAAGATCGGTTCGGCCAGCTGTTCGGCCTGGCGCAGGCCGTTGGGCAGGGTGATGCCGCTGACCCGGCCGGTGCGCTGGTAGTCCTTCCAGCCGCTGCCGATGAGGTAGCCGCGTGCGATGGCTTCCACCGGCACCGGCTTGAGCTTCTTCGTCACCACTGCGCGCTTGGCGTACAGGGCCGCATCGGTGCCGGCAGGCAGGACGCGGGCGACGTCGATCCCGGTCAGGTGGTTGCGCAGGATGTGCGCGGTCTTGTCGAACCAGAAGTTGCTGATCTGGCAGAGCATCTCGCCCTTGCCCGGGATCGGGTCGGGCAGCACCACGTCGAAGGCGCTCAGGCGGTCGGTGGCGACCATCAGCATCAGCGGGCCGTGCTCGCGCGCCTCGGCCGGCAAGAGCGCGGGCGGGAGGTCGAACACGTCGCGGACCTTGCCGCGATGGCGCAGGGTGAGGCCGGGAAGGTCGGATTGAAGCAGGGTGGTCGCCACGCGCAGTCCTGGGGGAAGCGTTCGGCCGCCTAGTGTAAGGCCCGGCGGACGCCTTGGGACGGGCAGGGGCGCTCGCCCCGCCTGTAGACTGTGCCCATGAACACGCGCTGGTACGGAAAAGTCCTGGGTTTCATCGCGGGCTGGCTGCTGCTGCGGCATCCCGCCGGGGCCGTGCTGGGCCTGCTGCTGGGCCATGCCTTCGATGCAGACTGGTTCCGCAGCAAGCGCGACACGCCCTATCGCGTCCTCGGCCTGGCCGAGGACGCCACCGATGCCGAGGTGGACCAGGCCTATCGCCGCCTGATCAGCCAGTACCACCCCGACAAGCTGGCCGGGGTGGCCGAGGAACTGAGGCGGCAGGCCGAGCAGAAGGCCGCTGACATCAACGCCGCCTACGACCGGATCAAGACCCTGCGCAAGCGCGGCTGACGCACGGCCGGCGGGCCATCAGAACCGCCAGTTCGCGGTCAGGCGCAGGCTGCCGACGCTGAAATTGTCGTCGCTGCGGCGGAAGTTCGTGCCGGCGGGGTTGACCAGCAGGAAGGGGTTGGTCGCCGGCGCGGTGCCGCGCTCGACCCGCACCCGGGCGTCGCCATCGTCCAGGCGGGTGTAGAGATATTCCAGGCCGATCGACAGGTTGCCCAGCACGCGGCGCTCGATGCCCAGGCCGGCCTGGTAGCCGTCGGCGTCGTCGCTGCCGGTGGGCGTGAACTGGTTCGCGGCATTGCTGGTCGCGAAGCTGTTGGAGATCCGGCCACGCACCGCGCCGGCGGTGGCATAGCCCAGCCATTGGCCTTCGCCGCCGAAGCTCATGCCGACGCGGCCGCGCAAGGCGATGGAGTGCTCGAGGTCGCGGGTCATCGTGTAGAGGGCCGGCGTGGTGCTGAAGGCCGCCACGCTGTCGCGGGCGTCGTGATCGGTGTATTCGCCCAGGATGCCGTAGACCCAGCGCCCGGACTGCCAGTCGTAGCCTGCGCGCAGGCTGGTTTCGGCGCCGCCGCTGTCTTCGCGGCAGCCGCTGGCCGGAGTGCGGCCGTAGGCGGCGCCCCCGCAGAACCCGGGCGAGAAGGCGTCGGCGCCGGTGCCGGTACGCACGGTGTCGCCGAATTGGCCGTCGAGGTTGGTGTCGAACAGGATGCGGCCGCCGTCGCTGGACATGGGCTCGCTGCCGCCGAGGCTGCCGCCGACGTGGAAGCCATGCCAGGGGGCGTCGTCGGCGAGGGCGGTGGCCGGCAGGGCGACGGCGAGCAGGACGGCGGCGATCGAAGTGGAGAATGGGGTCGTACGGGTCGTGCGCATGGTGACTGCTCCGGTTGGCGTGGCGCTCCACGAGTACAGATGCCTACGCCCGCCGGAGGCGGGCGGATGCAGGCGCCCTGTAGAATTGGGCCCACATCTCCGCTGCAGCCGGTCCCCATGTCTTCCTCCGTGCAATCCACCGTCATCGCCCCCTCCATCCTGTCCGCCAATTTCGCCAGGCTCGGGGAGGAGGTCGACAACGTCCTCGCCGCCGGCGCGGACTGGGTGCATTTCGACGTGATGGACAACCATTACGTGCCCAACCTCACCATCGGCCCGCTGGTCTGCGAGGCGCTGCGCAAGCATGGCGTGACAGCGCCGATCGACGTGCACCTGATGGTCGAGCCGGTGGACCGCATCGTCCCGGACTTCGCCAAGGCCGGCGCCTCGCTGATCAGTTTCCATCCCGAAGCCAGCCGCCACGTGCACCGCACGATTCAGCTGATCAAGGGCAGCGGCTGCCAGGCCGGCCTGGTGCTGAACCCGGCGACGCCGGTCGAGGTGCTGGACTACGTGCTGGAAGAGCTCGACCTGGTGCTGCTGATGTCGGTGAACCCGGGCTTCGGCGGACAGGGCTTCATTCCCTCCGCGCTCGACAAGCTGCGCGTCGTGCGCCAGCGCATCGATGCCGTGACCGCGCGCACCGGCAGGACCATCCGCCTCGAAATCGACGGCGGCGTGAAGGTCGACAACATCGCCGAGATCGCGCGTGCCGGCGCCGATACCTTCGTCGCCGGTTCGGCGATCTTCGGCCAGCCGGACTACCCGGCCATCGTCTCGGCGATGAAGGCCGCCGTGGCGGCGGTGCGCTGAGCATGCATCTCGGACTCGTCCTCAACGGCAAGGCCGTCGCGGACGAGGCCTTGCGCCAGGCCGTCGCCGACCTGCGCGACGAAGGCATCGCGGTCGACGTCCGCGTGACCTGGGAAGCCGGCGATGCCGCGCGCTGCGTCGATGAGCTGATCGCCCGGGGCGTGACCACCCTGGTCGCGGCCGGTGGCGACGGCACGCTGGGCGAAGTCGCTTCCGCGCTCGCTGCGCGGCCGGACCGGGGCGATGCCTTGCCGGCACTCGCGGTGCTGCCGCTGGGCACCGCCAACGATTTTTCGGCCGCCGCCGGCGTGCCCGAGGACGTGGCCGCCGCGCTGGCGCTGTGCCGGCGCCCGCCGGTAGCGATCGACCTGTTGCGGATCGAAGCCGATGGCGAGGTCCGCCATTGCATCAATCTCGCCAGCGGCGGCTTCGGTACATCGATCACCCGCGACACCGGCGCGGGGCTGAAGAAGGCGCTGGGCGGTCTGGCCTACGTGCTGCAGGGCCTGACCAGCCTGGGCCGGATCGAGCCGCTGCGCGCGCGCTTCGAGGGCCAGAGCCTTGCGGGCGAGGGCTTCGCCTGGGAAGGCGATTTCATCGCGCTGGGCATCGGCAACGGCCGCCAGGCCGGCGGCGGGCAACCACTGTGTCCGGACGCGTGCATCGACGACGGCCTGCTCGACCTGACCCTCGTGCCGCCGCTGGAAGGCGAAATGGCCGCCACGCTCGGCACGCTGATCGCCGAGGGCCGCGAGGCCGCGCTGGATCAGGCGTCGGTGCGCACGCGCTTGGCGACCTTGCGGATCGTGGCGGAGGCGCCGCTGGTGCTGAATCTCGACGGCGAGCCGCTGGAGGCGAACCGGTTCGACATCGCCTGCGAGCCGGGCCGGCTGCGCATGCACCTGCCGGCGGATTGTCCGCTGCTGTCGGTGGCGTCGCGATAGCCGTTTGCCTGCCACGGGCTCGCGGTGTTTTTTGCAGGAGCGACGCCAGTCGCGGCCGAGCGTCCGCAGCGCAGCGTCGCGACTCGCTTCGCTCCTGCAAGGCGCAGGCGTGTCGACATGACGCCCCGTCATGCCTGCCCGAACCGGTGCGTATGTTTCCTGCGGGGCGTGCTGCCGCAAGAGAAAGGGCGACGCCTTTCGGCGCCGCCCCGGTGAGATTGGAAGCAATCCCGCTTCCATCAGTCGTCCCTGCGATGGACTCCCATGCTCCGGGTGAGCCGTGACAGCGTGATGACGCCGGCATGTCGAGGGCATGTCGGCGCGGGTGCGGCCCGGGCGTGAAGTCGCTACGATTGGCGCCCATGAACGAAACCATTCCCCGATGCCAGGTGGCCATGAAGGCCCCCCGGAATGTGATCTGGAAAGTGATCTGGAACACGAACCGGCGATGGCGGCGCCCGGCCTGATCCGACGCTTCGCTTTCCGCCCTGATCGACCCTCAAGGATTTCCGCGTGATTTCGTTCGAACAATTCCAGCAGCATGCCGCCGACGGCCACACCCTGATTCCCGTCGTGCGCGAGGTGCTGTCCGACCTCGATACGCCGCTGTCGGTCTATCTCAAGCTCGCCGACGGCCACAACACCTATCTCTTCGAATCGGTCGAGGGCGGCGAACGCTTCGGTCGCTACTCGATCATCGGCCTGCCCGCGCACCGCGTGTACGCCTTCGCCGGGCACACGCTGTTCGTCAGCGAACTGGGTGAACTGGTCGACAGCCGCGTCGTCGACGATCCGCTGGAAGAGGTCGAGCGCCTGCGCAGCGCGCAGAAGATCCCGCGCCTGCCGGGGCTGCCGGGCTTCACCGGGGGGCTGGTCGGCTGGTTCGGCTTCGAGTGCATCGAATACATCGAGCCGCGCCTGCGCGGCGGCGGCAAGCCTGACGAACTGGGCACGCCCGACATCCTGCTCATGGACAGCCGCGACGTGGCGGTGTTCGACAACCTCAAGGGCCGGCTGTACCTGATCGTGCATGCCGACCCGCGCGAGCCGCAGGCCTGGGCGCGCGCGAACCGCCGCCTCGACGAACTCACGCACCGCCTGCGCCAGGGCGGTCCGGGCTATCCCGAACCGCGCCACAGCCCCGGCCTCAACGAAGGCGACTTCGTCTCCGGCTTCACCCGCGAAGGCTTCATCGCAGCGGTGGAAAAGTCCAAGGAATACATCCGCTCCGGCGACATCTTCCAGGTCGTGCTGAGCCAGCGCCTCACCGTGCCGTTCAACGCGCGTCCGGTCGACGTGTACCGCGCTTTGCGTGCGCTCAACCCGTCGCCCTACATGTACTTCCTCGATGTCGGCGGCACGCAGGTGGTCGGTTCGTCGCCGGAAATTCTGGTGCGCCTCGAAGAGGGCAACGTCACCGTGCGCCCGATCGCCGGCACCCGCCCGCGCGGCAAGACGCACGAGGAAGACCTCGCACTGGAAGTCGAGCTGCTGGCCGATCCGAAGGAGCGCGCCGAGCACGTGATGCTGATCGACCTGGGCCGCAACGACGTGGGCCGGGTCAGCGAACCGGGCACGGTCGAAGTGGGCGACCGCTTCGTGATCGAACGCTACAGCCACGTCATGCACATCGTCAGCGAAGTCACCGGCAAGCTGAAGGACGGCCTGAGCTACGCCGACGTGCTGCGCGCGACCTTCCCCGCCGGCACGGTCAGCGGCGCGCCGAAGATCCGCGCGCTGGAAGTGATCCGCGAACTGGAACCGATCAAGCGCAACGTCTATGCCGGCAGCATCGGCTACATCAGCTGGCACGGCGACGCCGACACCGCCATCGCGATCCGCACCGCCGTGATCCAGGACGGCAAGCTGCACGTGCAGGCCGGCGCGGGCATCGTCTACGACTCCGATCCGCAGAAGGAATGGGAAGAGACGATGAACAAGGGCCGCGCGCTGTTCCGCGCAGTGGAGCAGGCGGCGCAGGGCTTGTAGGCGCGCGTCATCCGTCGCGATCCTGCAGGAACGCAGCGTCCCTGCAGGAAACCGCGATCACTGCGTGAACAAAGCATCGTCATCCTCGCGCAAGCGAGAACCCAAGCTTGATCGGCAGCGATGCGTGGGTCCCCGCTTGCGCGAGGATGACGTTGTTTTTTCTTCCGCCTCTCCGATCCCCGAAGATCGTGATGCACGCGCACCAAACGCAAACGCCCCGCAGAAATGCGGGGCGTTTGCGTTGCTGCGGATGACGCAGGGACTTACATCCCCACCGCGCGCTGCGGCTGCGCCTGTTCCTGGCGCTGCGGTGCCTGCTGCAGCTGGCCGAGGTCGCTCAGCGACTTGTCGGCCGGAGCGTCCTTGGCCTGGTCCTCATTCACGATCGAGCGCTTTGCGTGATCCTGGGCCGGATCGCCCTGGTAGGCGATGAGGTTGCCGTTGCTGCCGCGCACGACGCCGTCGATGCCGGTGATGCCGTCCTTCTGCGCCTGCAGCGCCATCGCTGCAGCGACGTTGCGCAGTTCGGCGCCCTGCGGCGCGCCGTCGAGCTTCTGCAGCGCGGTGGCGGCCTGGGTGTAGAGCGCAGGCTCCGCGCCGCCGACGCCCTGTTCGATCGGCTTCTTCGGCGCAGTGGTGTCGGTGTAGGTCAGGCCGGTGGTCAGCACGGTCTTGCTCAGGCCCAGCTTGCCCAGGTCCACCTGCACTTCGGCGCCGGTATACGCGGCGTCGGTCTTCTTGAAGTGATCGGTATAGGCCTTTTCGTAGTCCTTCACGCGGTTCAGCGCGTAATCGCCGTAGTAGTTCGGGTAGTTCTGGTTGCCGTTGGTGCCCAGCGAACCCTTGCTCAACGGCTTGTCGAAGTAGTAGCCGCCCATCGCCTTCACGTTCGCGGCATCCAGCGGCAGCTGCATGTCCTTGTCGACGGTGAGGCCGGCCTTCATCGCATAGCCGAATTTCGGCGCGGTGCCGGTGCGGTCGATGAAGTCCTGCATGCGGCCGGGGTTGGCGTCGTACATCTCCTGCAGGGTCGGTGCCGAGCCCTTGTCCTTGGCGAGCTTGGACGACAGCGCGTTCCAGCCGCTGAGGTGCGCCTGCGCTTCGTTGTCGCGGTAGTGCTGGATGTAGCTTCCCACCGCGGCTGTGTAGTCGTGTTTGCCGCCCTTGACCTTGGCGATGCTTTCCAGCGATTTTTCGAAAGCGTCGCCGGCGATCTTCTCGGCGGGATTGTTCAGGCCGTGACGCGTCTCGTGGCCGAGCACGAACACGACTTCGTTCGCGGCGGCCTTGTCGGTGGCGGCCTTGTTCAACTTGGAGACCGGGATCTCCATCGTCGTGCCGGAGTACTGGCCACCGGCGTTGGTGCCGGGCGGCAGGCCCTTGAATTCGGTCAGCTCGCCCTTGGAGACGGCATCTTCAAGCTGCTGCTTGAGGGCCGGCGAGGTGGCGATGAGGTCGCGCAGGACCTTGCCAGGGTTGTCGGTCGCGGTCTTGTTCGCGGTTTCGAACTTGGCGACCAGGGCCTCCAGCTGTTCGGCCGGGGTCTTCTTCTGCATGTGCTCGGGGGCAACGGACATGGTCGTCTCCTCAGGCGTTGATGACGATCATGGACACGCAGGCGCGCTCTGCTTTCGCATCGCTCTCGCCGCGCACGTGCACCTGCAGCGACACGTCGCCGCGCTGGTACTCCCAGTATTCGACCTGGCCGTAGCGGCCGAGGTTGGGCGCGCCGGTGTAGCCGGCGGACGCCAGCGCCTGGTCGCATGTTTCGAAGGCCAGTGGGTCGATCGGCGCCATGTCGGCGTTGGCGTCGGCGCTCTGGTCATCGAGCGAGAACAGCAGGCGATGCGGCTTGCTGCCATCCAGTTCGGTCAGCGAGACCAGGTTGTAGGCCCAGTCCTGCGACAGTTGCCCGCCGAAGCCGTACTGCTGCGGGTTGTCGTCGTTGAATTCGACCGGGATGCCGGTGACGCGCTCGATGTGTGCGGCGTCGACCTGCTCGGGGCCGTGGATGGTGTCGATCAGCTGCAGCACGCGGTGGCCGATCTCGGCGGCATTCGCGGGCGCGCCATTTGCGGGGGCGGCACTTGCGGGGGAGGGCGTTGTCATGGCGGTTCCTTGCAGGGTGAACGGTGCTGCCGCCTGCGATGACGGTCGAACGCGCCAGGCATTCGAGGTCCATTCGCATGCAGCCAAGTGAGACAGGGCAGGCCGGGGCCGTGGTGGAGCGAACGCGGGAGGCGGTGGCGACCGGCCAGCCGATGGGTGCTCAGAACAGCAGGTTGGCCACCAGCACCACGATGCCGGTGTAGATCAGGCTCAGCGGGCCGCCGACCTTCCACAGCTCCTTCGCGCTGTACCCGGCCGGGCCGGTGATCATCGACATCACCGGGTTCGAGGCGGTCATGAAGTTGTTCGATGCCGACAGCGCGACGATCAGCGCGAACGCGGTCGGGTCGCTGCCGGCGGCCAGTGCCAGGTTGATCGCGATCGGCACCATCACGATGGTCGCGCCGACGTGGCTGATGACCAGCGAGAAGGCCGTGGTGAGCAGGCCGACCGCGATCTCCAGCAGCCACACCGGCGTGCCTTCGGGCAGCCGGTCCAGGGTGTGCGCGGCCACCCACGCGGCGGCGCCGCTCGAGTCCATCGCCCAGCCGAGCGGAATCAGGCAGGCCATCAGGAAGACGGTCTTCCAGTTGATGGCGGCGTAGGCCTCGTCCATCTTCAGCACGCCGGTGATCAGCATGCCGGCGACGCCGGTCATCAGCGCCACCGAGGCCGGGATGCGCGACGACAGCGCGATCAGCATGGTGATCGCGAAGATGGTCATCGCGATCTTGAACTTGTGCGGCCGCTGTTCGGCCTTCGGGAAGTCGGTCACCGGCACGAAGTCGCGGTTGCCCGATGCCTGCGCCAGGTCGGTCCAGATGCTGTGCACCACCAGCAGGTCGCCCGCGCGCAGCGGCACTTCTCGCACTTCCTCGCGCAGCACCTGCTTGTCGCGGTTGATCGCGAGCAGGCGCAGGTTGTACTGCTTGCGCAGTTTCAACTGCGTCGCGGTCTTGCCGATCCACGTGGAGGTGGGCGGGATCACCGCTTCGGAAATGCCCGCGCGGGCCGGGTTGAACAGGTCGGCGAACTCGCGCAGGCGCGCGCTCATGCGCAGGAAGCGGTTCTGCGCGAAATCGGCGATGTCCTGGCGCGGACCCATCACGCCGAGCACGCTGCCCACCCAGACGCGTGCGTCGCCCGGGGGCGTGAGGCGCGATTCGTTGCCGGTCTTCAGCGCCAGGATCAGCGGCGCGTCATGCAGCGCTTCGGCCTCGCGCATCGACATGCCGACCAGCGGGCTGTCGGCGGTGACCGTGAGCTCGTAGACATCGCCGTCGATGCCGTAGGCGCTGGCGAAGTAGCTTTCGGTGCGCGCCGGGGTCACGCCGGCGTCGGCGTCGTTCTCGTGCAGGCGCTGGCTGCCGAAGAAATGGAAGTAGGCCAGCCCGGCGATCAGCAGGGCCAGGCCGATCGGCAGCGGCGCGAACATCGGCAGCGGCTTGAGCGTGGTCATGCCCGAAGGCAGGTTGGCGTTGGCCGACACCAGCAGGTCGTTGAGCAGGATCAGCGGCGAGTTGCCGACCATGGTCAGGCCGCCGCCCATCACGATGGCCACCGCGATCGGCAGCAGCATCCGCGACAGCGGCATGCCGGTGCGCGAGGACAGGCGCGAGGCGACCGGCAGGTACAGCGCCATCACCGACGGGTTCTGCATCACCGCCGAGTTCAGGCCGGAGATCGCCGAGGTGTAGAGGATCAGTCGCTTCTCGATGCCGTCGGCGCGGCGCAGCAGCCACACCGCCAGCCGGTTGAGCGCGCCGGTGCGGTCCAGACCGGCGCCGAGGATCATGGTCGCGATGACGCTGATGACCGCGTTGCCCGAGAAGCCGTTGAACAGGTCTTCCGGCGCCACCAGCCCGGTCAGGCCCAGCAGCACCAGCACCACCAGCGCCACCACGTCGGCGCGCAGGCGCTCGAACAGGAACAGCACCATCGTCAGCAGCGTCAGCCCGAGGACGAGC
Organism: Lysobacteraceae bacterium; assembly: GCA_036404915.1. Taxonomy (GTDB): domain Bacteria; phylum Pseudomonadota; class Gammaproteobacteria; order Xanthomonadales; family Xanthomonadaceae; genus Lysobacter_I. The sequence continues at coordinate 161,410 of DASWYO010000017.1, read as the reverse complement.
TGCATGTCGCTGGTGAGGGTGAGCTGGTTCTCCATCGCTCCGCTTATTCCGCCGAAACCTTGTCGTAGAGCAGGTCCCACACGCCGTGGCCGAGTTTCTGGCCGCGGGTCTCGAAGTGCGTCTGCGGCCGCCATGCGGGGCGCGGCACCGTGCCCCGCGGACCCGCGACGTTGCGCAGCCCCGGCGTGGCGTCGAGCACGTCCCACATGTGCTCGGCATAGGCTTCCCAGTCGGTCGCCAGGTGCAGGCGACCGCCGTCGCGCAGCTTGCGCACCAGCAGCGCCGCGAACTCCGGTTGCACGAGTCGGCGCTTGTTGTGGCGCTTCTTGTGCCACGGGTCGGGGAAGTAGATGCGGATCTCGTCGAGCGTGCCGTCGGCGACTTCGCGTTCGAGCACTTCGACGGCATCGTGGCGGTAGACGCGCACATGGTCGCTGCCATCGTCGCCCAGTGCGTTCAGCACGCGGCCCACGCCGGGCGCATGCACTTCGAGGCCGACGTAGTTGCGCGACGGATCCTGCTTCGCGGCGAAGCGCAGGGCCTCGCCGTTGCCGAAGCCGATCTCGAAGACCAGCGGCGCGGCGCGGCCGAACGCGGCGGCGTAGTCGCGCACCGTGCCCGCGTAGTCGAGGCCGAAGCGCGGCCAGAGTTCGTCGAACGCACGCTGCTGCGCGGGGCTGAAACGGCCCTGGCGCAGCACGAAGCTGCGGATCTTGCGCTGGCCCGGCTCGACGGTGAAGGGCTGTTCCAGCTCGCGACCGCCGGCAGCGTCGTCCGCCGAGTCGTCGCGCGGCGGGCGCATCGTCCCCGTCATCCGATCAGCCCGTCCACCGGCGACGAGGCCGAGGCGAAGCGCTTGCGCGGGATGCGCCCGGCGAGGAAGGCGTGGCGGCCGGCCTCGATCGCCAGCTTCATCGCCAGCGCCATGCGCACCGGGTCTCGCGCACCCGCGATCGCGGTGTTCATCAGCACGCCGTCGCAGCCCAGTTCCATCGCGATCGCCGCATCGGAGGCGGTGCCGACGCCGGCGTCGACCAGGATCGGCACCTTCGCGTTCTCGATGATTTCCATCAGGTTGTATTTGTTCTGGATGCCCAGGCCCGAGCCGATCGGCGCGGCCAGCGGCATCACCGCGCAGCAGCCGATCTCTTCGAGGCGCTTGGCCAGGATCGGGTCGTCGCTGGTGTAGACCATCACGTCGAAGCCGTCGGCGACCAGCTGTTCGGCGGCCTTCAGCGTCTGCACCACGTCGGGGAACAGCGTGCGCTGGTCGCCCAGCACTTCGAGCTTGGTCAGGTTGTGGCCGTCGAGCAGTTCGCGGGCGAGCCGGCAGGTGCGCACGGCGTCCTCGGCGGTGTAGCAGCCGGCGGTGTTGGGCAGGATGGTGTAGCGGTCCGGCGGCAGCACGTCGAGCAGGTTGGGCTCGCCGGGGTTCTGGCCGATGTTCGTTCTGCGGATGGCGACGGTGACGATCTCGGCGCCGGCGGCGTCGGTGGCGCGGCGGGTCTCGTCGAGATCCTTGAATTTGCCGGTGCCCGTGAGCAGGCGGGAGCGATAGGTCTTGCCGGCGATGACGAAGCTGTCGTCGGCCGGCGTCGAAGCGGCGAAATCGGGGGTCGAGGTCATCGCCGGATTATCGCCCAAATCCTCGCGCGGATGCCGTCCCTCGTGGCCCGCATCCGGGCCAAGGGGTTCACGCGCGGCTGTTGGCCGTACCGCACCGTGTCGTGTTGGCGCGAGCGGCGGATTCGAGCCATGCGATCAGCCGGTCGCCGTGCACGAGATCCGGCGCGATCGACACGTAGGTACGCCGCGTGCGGCCGTCCGTATCGTGCCATTCGATCCCGTGCGACAAGCCCGCCGCCGGGATCACCAACTGCATCCCCCAGGATGCGCGGGCGGTGCCGGTGATCGATGCGCGCGGGATGCGCGTCCGGCCGAACAGACCGTCGATCGTCAGGGCGTCGTCTTCGACGAGAGCCCGGAAGCGGGCCGCGCGCAGCGAGCCGATCACCAACCGAAGGCCCAGCAGCATGAGCATGGCCAACGACAGCGGTCGCCAGTCGGCCAACGGGCCGATCCCGGCGATGCCGGCTGCGATCACGCCGTTGCTCAGCGTGAAGAACGCAGCCAGGCCCCATGACAAACCGATGGCAACCGGCGTGAAGTGGACGAGAAAGCCGCTCTCCCTCGCGTCGTTCTTCAAGGGCTCCGCGCGCTTGAAGACGTAGGCCACCAGGTAACCCATCGGAATGCCGAAAAACCCGGCATGCGCCGCGAACGCGCCCGCGAGCGGGAGCCACTCCGCTGCGGCCAGCCCGGTGCGCAGCAGCGAGAACAGCAGCATCAGCGTGGCGTAGCCCAGGCCCATGCCCAGCATCATGCGGTGGAAGATCGCCAGACGGCTGGCGCGCTGTTCGCGGGCGATCGCCTTGATCGGCCCCAGGGCGGCGATGGCATCGTCCACGGCAGCCGCGTGGTCGCGGCCGGCATCGCGGGCGTGGTCGCGCATTTCCAGCAGGAAATCGCGGGCTTCCATGACGGTCTGTCGGCGCACCGATGCGGCGCCGACCAGTGCGGCGTCCAGGGCGACGAGGTGGGCATCGATGCGGGCATCGCCGGTGGCGAGGTCGGCCGGGAAGCCCGATGAAGGAAAGCGCAGCAGCGAGAACGACATGGTCATGTTCCTAGTCAGTCGAGGATGGTCCGGTGCAGCAGGGCCGCGACGCGGCGCCATTCGGCGATGCGTCGATCGAGGAAGGCGTCGCCGTCGGGCGTGAGCCGGTAGTACTTGCGCGGGCTGCCGCGTTCGCCGGGCTCGTGGTGGGAGGCCAGCAGGCCGTTGCGCTCGAGTCGGTGCAGCAGCGGATAGAGCGTGGCCTCTTTCACGATCCCCGCATCCGTGCCGAGCACCTGGTCGAGCCGTTCGCGGATGCCGAACCCGTAGTTGGGCCCGTCCCGCAGGACGTGCATCACCAGGGTGTCCAGCAGGCCCTTGAGGATCTGTTCGTCGGTCGTGTCGTTAGCCATATGTCGATTACTTTATGACGCAAGGTAAATGTCGTCAAGCATGTCGTCGGCCTGATGTCGTGGCGGAACCTCACGAGGTCATCGCCCCTGTAGAGCGGAGCGCAGTTTCGTTTGCCTTTCTCGGGAGACGGAATGGGCCGTACCCGATGGCGTTGGGCGTGCAGTCGAGCGCAGCTCCGCTGCTCCTGTTCAGAAGCCGGCATTGCGAACGCATGGCCGGTCCCGGCCTCGCGGTGAGGAGGGGGAGGCGGAGCTTCGCTCCGCTCTACGAAGGCGGCCGCAATCGATGCGCCTCAGGTTGGGCGTTCGTGCTCGCAGCCGATGGCGATGGGGCGTGCCTTGCTTCTGCAAGGCTCTTGCGGTTATCGATGCCCTCCATGGCGCGACGGCATGGGCTTCGGATCGTCCGGCCCGGCCATCCGTGGCCGGGCGTTCGGTCTCGCAGCCGATGGCGATGCGGTGGGCCTGCGTCGTGGTGCTTCAGCACCTGATCGATGCCATCCATGGCGCAGGGAATCAGGCTCCGGATGGCCCTGGGCGCGCTCCCGGCGCGCCCGTTCGATTCGCCTCAAGATGCCTTGGGGCATCTCGATAGCGGCTCATCTCACCCACCGCCAAGCGCATGGACGATTTCCACCACGTCGCCATCGGCAAGGGCGTGGTCGGCATGGCGGCCGCGCGGGACGATCTCGCCGTTCACCTCCACGGCGACCCGGCGTTCGGCCAGGCCCTGGGCGGCGAGCAGTTCGGCGATGGTGCAGGGGGCGGGCAGGGCGAGCGCGTCGCCATTGAGTCGGATGTCCATGCCGGCATTGTCGCGCGCCTGCGCGCCGGCTGCCCAGCGATGTCCGGCAAGGCCCGCAAAGGCCCGGGCCAGCCCGGCCTTTTCGCACTTGAGTCGCCGGGGGCTTTCTGAAACGATTCCGTCACCATCCGGAGCCGTATTGCTTCGGCATTCCAACTAGAACAACCCACACCGGGAGAGGGATTCATGTCCAACCATCGCGGGGCCAAGCGGCCCATCCGCAGCCTGCTCGCCACGGCCGTACTGGCCGCCACCGCGGCCGCTGCCACGCCGGCCTTCGCCGCCGGCCCGTACTCGCAGACCGTCTTCTTCGGCGACAGCCTGACCGATGGCGGCTTCTTCCGCCCGCTGCTGCCGCTGTCCGTGCGTCCGGTGACCGGCCAGTTCACCACGAACCCGGGCCAGGTCTGGGCGCAGTACCTCGCCGACTTCTACGGCACCCGCGCCGATCCCAACGGCAACGGCCAGACCGGCACCAACTACGCTGCCGGCGGCGCCCGCGTCGGCGTGAACAGCACCGGTGCCCTCGGCCCGATCCCCTCGCTCGCCACCCAGGTCAACAACTACCTCACCGCCAACGGCGGCCGCGCCGACAGCCGCGCGCTGTATTCGGTCTGGGGTGGTGCGAACGACCTGTTCGCCGTCACCAATGCCGGCGCCGACCCGAACGTCGTCATCCCGGCCGCCGTCACCGCGCAGATCGGCATCGTCGGTCAGCTGCAGAACGCCGGTGCCCGCTACATCCTCGTGCCCACCATTCCCGACCTCGGCGCCGCCCCGGCTTTCCGTGCCCTGGGCCCGGTCGCGCAGGCCAACGGCACCGCGCTGACCAACACCTACAACAACGCCCTGTTCGGCGGCCTGGCCAGCGCCGGCCTGCGCGTGATCCCGGTCGACACCTTCAACCTGCTGCGCGAGATCATCGCCTCGCCGGCCGCATACGGTTTCCGCAACGTCACCGGTACCGCCTGCCAGCCGCAGATCACCGCCAACTCGCTGACCTGCAACCCCACCAGCTACGTCACCCCGGACGCCGCCAGTTCCTATCTGTTCGCCGACGGCGTGCATCCGACCAGCCGCGCCCACGAGATCCTGGCGCAGTACACCGTCTCCGTGCTGGAAGCGCCGCGCCAGCTCGCCGTCCTGCCGCACGCCGAAGCCGTGGTCGGCCGTGCGCGTGCCGAACGCGTCGCCGGCCATCTCGCCGGCAAGCCCGAAGGCGACGGCATGCGCTGGTGGTTCGATGCCCGTGGCGATTTCCAGCGCTACAAGGGTGGCGATGCCGACGAAGGCCTGCTGTACGACGGCGTGGGTCCGGCCCTCACCGGCGGCGTCGACTGGACCAGCGGCAACTTCGTCTACGGCGCCTTCGCCGGCTTCGGCCGCAATGCCCAGACCTGGGGCCAGCGCCGCGGCGACTTCGACCACATGGACACCACCATCGGCGGCTTCGCCGGCTGGTATGGCGAGCGCGCCTGGGTCAACGCCCAGCTGAGCTACACCCACGTCGCCTACGACGTCGACCGCGAAGTCTGGCTCGGCCCGTCCAAGCGCAGCCACACCGGCTCGCCGGACGGCAGCAACCTCGCCTTCGGCGTGCAGGCCGGCTTCGAGTTCAAGGGCGAAGCCCTGACCCACGGCCCGGTCATCGGCGTGCTGGCCCAGCAGATCGACGTCGACGGCTATGCCGAAAACGACGCCGCACTGTCCACCTCGCTGGCCTACCCGGACCAGGAATACGACTCGCTGCTGGTCAGCGCGGGCTGGCAGGCCAGCTACCGCATCAACGACCACCTGCAGCCGTACGCACGCCTGACTTACGACCACGAGACCGAAGAACAGCCGAAGGAAGCCTTCGCCCGCGCCCAGTCCATCGCCGGCTCGCTGCCCTACGCCGTCCCGGGCCTGGAATTCGACGACAGCTACGCCACCCTGCAGCTCGGCGCCCGCACCGAACTGTTCGGCCTCGACGCCGACATCGGCATGACCGCCACCACCTCGCAGGGCCGCGGCAACGACGCCACCCTGTACGCGACCTTCGGCAAGAAGTTCTGATCGTCGCCCGCGCCGCCCTTCGCAGGCCGACAGGTTTGCGGAGGGCGCCGCACCGGCTAAACTGCACGCCGACGCGGGTGTAGTTCAATGGTAGAACTGCAGCTTCCCAAGCTGCTAACGTGGGTTCGATTCCCATCACCCGCTCCACTCCGGCACCCAGTCGCGCAAGTCACTGACTTGTTGAGGGTTTTCAGAAAACAGGTCCCCAAGCGGTTCCTTCCCGAGGAACCATTTGAGGGACCTTTTTCATGCCCAAGCCCTATTTGTTGACCCGTCCGAGCGGCCTCTACGTCCGCTTCCGAGTGCCCCGCGACCTGGTGCCCCGCTTGGGGTTCGGATCCATCGTGCGTTCGCTGCACGGGCTCCGCGGTGATGCCGCACGACTATCCGCCGCGCTCCAGGCTGTGGCACTCTCCGAAGCGTTCGCGCGCCTACGGAAGGGGGCCGGGATGGCCGATGTCGACGTCAAGAAACTTTTGGAGAGCGCACAGTGCGCGGCCGAAGACGGCTCGCTGCGCGAGTGGACCGCGACCGGCGTGCGCGTGGGCGGCGTTGATTTCGGCACCGTAACCACCACGGGCCGTCGAGACACCCTTGACTTCATCGAAACCATGAAGGCCGCCGCCGAGATGGCGCGTGAAGGCCTGCCGATGGTATTCCCGGCGGCGGCTCTCGCAGCGCCTGCTGGGGCGCCCGCCACGTGTGCGCCCAAAGCCGAGCCGGCCCCCTTACTTTCACTCGAAATCGCGAACCACGTCGCCGACCTGGAGCAACGGGAACTGTCGCCAGACACCATCACCGAGAGCAAGCACAGCCTGCGGCTGCTGCTGGGCATCGTGGGCGACATGCCGGTCGATCAAATCAAGCCGAAGCACCTGCGAGCCTTTTGGGAGGGCGTGCGCTGGTGGCCCGCGAACGCCACGGTGAAGCCGAAGTATCGGCGCCTGTCAGTGGCCGAGACAATTGCGAAGGGGAAAGAGGAGAACGTGTCTGTGCCATCGAGGCACACGCGCAACAAGCACCGCCAACGGCTGAGCGTGTTTTTCAACGCTCTGGTCAATATGGACGTGATCCCACGCTCGCCGCTCAAGGGCATGGGCTCAGAGATCGACACCGGCACCGAACTCGAAACCGGACGGCCGTTCACACCTGAAGAGCTGAAGCAAATCTTCGCGCCGGAGCATTTCGTGCCGTGGGCAAAGGATCTGCCGCACCGTTGGTGGGGACCGATTTTGGGCCTTTACACGGGCGCGCGCGTGAACGAAATCGCTCAGCTCTACCTCGACGACGTTCGTCAAGTCGATGGCGTGTGGGGCCTGTTCGTGTGGAAGAAAGATCGCAATCAGAAGGTCAAGACAAAGTCCTCGATCCGCTTCATCCCCTTGGCGGAGCCGGTGCTCGACGCGGGTTTCCTCGAATTCGTTGAAGACATGCGCAAGACCGGTCACCCGCGGCTGTTTCCTCACTTACCGGCTGGCACGCGAAAAGACGGCAAGCCGAACGGTCTTGGCTACGGTCGGCAGTTGTCCAGGCAGTTTTCGGTGTATCTCAAGCAGTTCGGCATCGAGAAAGGCACCGCATTCCATGCGTTCCGGCACACTATGTCGACTGCGCTCGCAGAAGCGAAGGTGCCGGCGACGACCATTGCGCTCATCACGGGGCATGCGCGAAAGTTGGATGTGCCAGTGCTTGAGACGCATTACATTCACATCGCCGATGTGAAGACGCTGGAGGAGCGGGTGGCGGCACTTAGGAAATTCAAACCGCCAGTCCAAGTTCGACGTTTCAGAGAAGGCCAATTCACCAACGGACTGGCATGTCCTCAAGAACTCCACAGGTAGTGCGGGAGTTTTCGGTATGCCGAATTTGCCCCACAAAAACGAAAGGAAATAATTTGAATGGAAGTCTCTGAGGTAACGTCGGCCAGATACGGAGTGTTGGTCATCAGAATTACCACTCTTGACGATTCCGGACACCCGGTCTATCCGCAGCCACCTGGCAGTTATCAGGTTTGGGCAGTGATCGGCGAAACCAAGATGCTACATGCGGTAAGTTCACCGCAAGAAGCTGCATCTTGGATGGTCGCCGAGGACCTTCGACAGCTTTCAGTTGATGAAATTCCGAGCGATTTTTTTGAATCTGGATTCTCATCAGAAAAGACAGCGACCGAAGGTGAAACTGATCCGTGCGTAGTCGATCTTGTCGAAGTAACTCAAACAGGCGAACAAATGCTTTCGCGTCAGCTCATGCAGCGACACTGGCGATGTATTCGTTACGAACATCCCGTAATCATTTCAGGATTTGGATTCGACCACTCCAGCAAGAGCGGACCGCCGCCTAGGTCTGGTCGGGGTCCTCGCTAGCGGCCATTTGTGCCCGGACTCCTTTCGGCACATCTACAATATCTTGATCTTTCCAGCGCATGATATTTGGGTGTGCCCAGCAGGATTTCCGCTCTTGCCAATGCTTGATGCATAGATCGGTGGCTAGGTCTGCATCCGCCTTCGCCTGCTCAGGCGATACTCTGCTTAGACTCATCAAGAAGGCTTGATTCCAAAACTCCTCGATCTTCATCTAAAATCCCTTCATGCGAATTGCGGGGGCTCTTGATAGCAAATGCTGAGAGAGTGTCAAGGCTACCCGGAAGCCTTTGGCATGACGCTCGGCGCGTTTCCCCCCGCGCTCTCCGTCGTCAGTGAGCTGTCCAGCTTCCGTGGCGGCTTCAATTCGGCGGATTCCGCAGAAATGGCGCAATCTTTCCTAACAAACTGTAACCCATCGTCCGTCATCCGCCCAACGATGACCAGACTGTCGTTGATGCGGGCCACGCGATCACCTTCGATGGGGGCGCAGGTGCGGTCGGGCACCATGTCGAGGAAAAATGCGCTGTAGCGCGCCGCCGTTTCCAGGCCTTCGTTGATCCGCGTCGGCGGAGAGATAAGCTGACCAGCGGCAGCCGCAATACCAGTCAACCCGACGATCCGAGCGAATGACAACAGCATGTCGAAGTCTTTCGGTTTCCCACGCGCGAGACTGTGCTTCGCGAGCATACCGATGACGAAGAAGGGCAACCACAGCAATCCGCCGGCTATGATCAGCATGGCAAGGATAGGGATGAACGACAAAGGGGCAAGAAATGCCGTCGCCGTTTTGAATGCATTGGGGTCTTGGCCGGTCGCTACCGCCAGTGTGGCCGAGGCGGCACCCGTGGCCACGGCGGCGGCCATCACCCCAGCGACGCCGGTCAGCCATTTCGCCAGTGGCGCTTCGAGCGCGGCGACCAACCAGCGGTAAGACTCGATGACAAACGCGATGGCCGTAATGGTGATAGCGGTCATCAGCAGAACGTCGGCCGGCAGCCCGATGTCTGATGCGGCGATTGTAGCGACGAAAAAGCCGGCCATGATCATGCCCGCCACATACAACTGCTTCACGTTGTCGAGAGAAGACCACCACTGCTGCACGCGGCCATGGTGTGCGATAAGCATATTCATTTGCATATGACTTTAATCCTTTCAGATGTGGCTTCGTCTAAAGCAGAAGACGCAGATGGGGTGCGGGAATTGGCATTGAAAATGTATTTCGATCACCTGCGACTTCCTGTCAGCCAGTTAATGAAACGGGCGAATAGTCCACGCGAGCGAGGTAGTGCCTCGGGATGCTGGATGGCAGCCTTTGTCTTTCCACGTTTTGCTTTGAAGTATTCTTCTCGGAGGGCTGCGTTGTATTCGCGTCCTGCCTGGATTTCTTCCCTCGTCATATCCATTGCCCATTCCACACGACCATCGGTAATCCAGTAGTGCGATCGGCAGGCAAAGTTCCAGTTTCCGATCGATGGGCTGAGCGAAACACCCCGAGTGCTTCTTGAGATGCGCCATTGAACTGGTGAAATTGGTGTGATCACTTCCTTTCCGCACCCGCACGCACAGGCATGTGCAGCGCAGTTAAATCTTTCGGAAAAGTAGACAACACCTTCTTGAAGTGGACGCGGAAAGCTTTCGACCTCGACCAGGCGGAAGCGCGACTGTTTCATTCGTTGTCTTCGCTTGCATCGTTCGCTGCCATCGATGCGCTCGCTGTCGTATAGGTGGTCAGATGAGGGCGAGACCTTCCGAAGTAGAACCCACACCGCTTCTTCCACGCTTCGACAGCGAGGTAGGCATTCAGGCAGTTCAAGTCTCCTACCTGCACATTGGTCCCGTAGAGATTGTCGTCCTCATTGGCGGACATCGGCATGTTCTTGGCCGCTTCCGTTGCCGATGCACGGTCCAGTGTCGACAGGCGCACAATGGCGAAGAGTTCTGCATTGGCATTCATCTGAACACCCATGCCTGTGTCGAACATCACCGTGTCGCTCGAAGCCAGAGCGATGGCGATCAATCGGCGCGCATGACCGTTGTCCACGCACACGAACACGGCATCGTATCCCTTGAGTTCAGGCACATTGCTCTCATCAATCATGACGGGGTGCGGGTAGATTCCCCGATGGATCTTTCCGTATTCGGTTGCGAGATAGGCCACTTTGGCGTGACCTTCCGTGAGTGCTTCGAAAGCCACTGCGCCCGGATAGCGGAAGGCGTTATGTTGCTGCAACGTGTCTCCATCGTAGAGGTGAATTTCGGCAACCGGAGTCTTCGCGACCAGATCAAGCAGATAGGCGCCAGTGCCGCCAAGTCCCACGATAGCGATTCGTTGACCGGCAAGCCGCTGACTGGCTAGTGCGATCCCAGCGCGCGTGGATGCTGTGTCGGCATAGACGAAAGGACCTTCATCCTCTTCGCTGAGGAACGGTTTGAAAACCTGTGCCTTCAGCGACGCATCTATGGCCTTAGCATGGCCTGTGAGCATGTTGACGTAGGCGGTGACCTTCTCGTAGTAGTCCTTGTAATTTCCCGATCGCGGCTTGGCGGAGAAGTAATGGTCAGCCCGAATGCCGGGCGCCAACTCCTGCGGATTGCTGTTGTTGATGATTCTGGAAAGGCGCTTGCCGCTCGCGTCGCACGGAGCTTCACCAATGAAGTAGGCCGTGTGGTCCGCCGGATTGACGGCGATATCCGCCGTCAAGTCGAGACGGAAAACAAGCGTGCCGATTCTCGTTTCGCGGCTTGCGTTGACGTAGGGAACATCGTGGACGAGGAGGTAGCCGTGGGCTACCTCCAGCGTCATGCCTTCGTCCCGCAGGCGCAGCAGATGAGGACTACGACTTATCAGTGAGGAGGACATAAAATTCCATCCCTCCCTTGATTTCGACCGACTGGCCATTCACCAGGTTGCCCGAGGGGTTTTGGCGCGGCCCCTTGTCGTAGGTGATCGTGTATTCGACCTGGGCATTGGCAGGGTCGGCGTCCGGATGCTCCAAGCGGACCACTGTCCAGAAGTCCAGCACGCGCCGATTGACAATGTGCGGGCGCGTATTGACGAACACCTCGATCTCGATCGGCGTGGTGGCAAAACGCTCCACACCAGCCGCGCCCAGGTCGAAGGTTTCTTGATCGCGGATGAGCTGGTCGTTACCGCCGACAACGATGCGGAACACATCGTGGCTGAGCGGGTCGACCTGCGCGATCTGCTTCAAGTGCAAGCCGCTGATCTTCTGCTGTCCCCAGTCCCGCGCCTCGTCGTCGATATGAAAGCGGAAGGTGCGATCGCTCTTGAAGCTCACGAAGCGTTCGTGCCCCGGCTCCCGCAGATCCACCGTTTCGTCGGGGCGAATTTCTTCCAGGGCGCCGCTGGGCAAGAGCTGGAACAGCAGGTGCTCGCGGGCCGGCTTGAGGCCGGCCACGGCCAACAACTGCTCGCCGGTGGGGACCGGATCTTGGATGGTCTTCGCCACGAAATTGAAGCCTTCGTGAGCAAATTGGACCCGGTAATGGTCGGGCGGCTCGGCGCTCGTATCGTTGATGGTCATGTGTATTACCTCGATGTGCTGGGGGCTTAGCCCTTCGGAGGAAAGGGGTCGTTGCCGTAACTGTTGGAATCGCGGATCCGTCCGTCGGGACGGTGGATCACGACCTCGCCGCGTTGACGGATGGCCTGATTGCGGGCGGCCTCAGCGGCTTCGCTCTGCGTGCGGTGGGTTCCGCCCACTCGGCTCGCGCCTTCGCTGCGCGTGGCCCAGCCGGAGCCGTGAGGGACGACGTGGATACGTTTGCTCATCTCAATCTCCTAGCGGGCGAATCCCGCAGTGAGACTATGAGGCCATATCCTGAAAGGTTGTGTCAATAAGCACAAATAGAAGTTTGTATTAAGCACAATTGTTTGCGACCTTGACATTGCGGGCAAGCAGGTGCAAACATCTTTCGTGCGCGATGAAGAGATATATGAACGGCTGGGCCAGCAAATAGCGGCGCGGCGACGTGGGCTGAAGATGACCCAGCAGAAGCTTGCGACTGCTGTAGGCATGTCACGAGCCTCGATTGCTAACATCGAATGCGGCAGACAGAACGTATTGCTTCATCATCTCTATCGGTTCGCTGAGGCGCTGAAGATGTCTAATGCTGCGGACTTGCTTCCGACAGCTGTTGGTTCTAGCCGACTTGACACTGAATTGCTTGGCGTGCCCTTCGCAGATCAGAACATCAGCGAACAGACAAAGGCAGTTATGAGCGAACTAGTGTCCAAAGCTTTATCGCAGCGGAAGAGCAAGGCATGAGCGCCGGCTCGCCTAATGTCAAAGAAATTGCGAGGCAGCGAGCTCGCGAATTGCTAGAAGAATTTCGTGTGACATCCGCGCCGGTGCCAATCGAGAAGATCATTAAGAAGCGCGATATCGTTCTGCAATACGCGCCCTTCGAGGAAGATCTCTCGGGGATGGCTTATATCAACGATGGCCTTTCAATCATTGGCATCAACGCTCTGCACCATCCTAATCGACAGCGTTTTTCGGCTGCCCACGAGTTGGGCCATCATGTGCTTCACGCCGAGCATCTAAAAAATGCAGTGCATGTCGATAAAGGGTTGCGCGTTCTGCTGAGAGATGACGTGTCCTCTCAGGGTGTCGACTTGCTAGAAATTGAGGCTAATGCCTTTGCTTCAGAACTGCTAATGCCGAAGGATCTGTTGGTTAAGGCCTTGGATGAAGGTGGTGTCGACATGGACGATGACACTCAGATTGAAACGCTTGCTAAGAAATTCAGGGTGAGTGCTTCCGCGCTCCGCTTCCGGTTAATTGGCCTCATGAACGATCCGCAGACGAAGTGAGCTTCGTCTTTTTCGACACTGAAACGACGGGGCTTTCTAAAGCCTTCGACCAGATCGTTCACTTTGCTGCGATCAGAACGGACAGCAATCTCAAGGAGATTGATAGATTTGAAATACGGTCTCGGTTGCGCGGCCATGTCATCCCTCATCCTTCTGCCCTATGGGTGAATGAGATCGGGATTTCCCAGCTCCTGGATCCAGCTCTACCGTCTTTCTACTCGATGGTCTGCGCTATCCACGCGAAGCTTTTATCTTGGTCACCTTCAATCTTTGCAGGGTATAACTCAATCCGCTTCGACGAAGAGCTTTTACGTCAAGCGTTCTACCAAGCGCTCTATCCGCCTTATTTGACGAGCTTTCACAACAACGGGCGAGCCGATGTTCTTGGTCTCGCGCTGTCAGCCGTCGCTAATTCATCCGATGCGCTTATAGTGCCAGTCGGTGAAACCGGGCGTCGGAGTTTCAGGCTGCCAGATTTGGCTCGTGCAAATAAGCTACAGCATCGGAAAGCACATGCTGCGATGTCCGATGTCGAAGCCACTCTTGCCCTTTGTCGTTTGGTCAGTGTCCGCGCCCCGCAGGCATGGCAGCGTTTCGTTCGCTTTTCTAAGAAGGCGACTGTGATCGACTTTATTCAAGGCGAAGATGCTTTCCTATTGACCGAGTTTTATTCGAACGAGGCATATCACACGCCCGTAGTATGCGTTGGGATTGATCCCGCAGACGCTAATGCACGACTCTGTCTAACGCTGAATTCGCGCACACGCACTCTTCTGATGGCGTCGGACGATGAAATTCTTGCCTCACTTGACGAAAAGCCGTGCCCGTTGCGGCGTGTCCGAGTCAATGCTGCGCCAAGCCTAACTCCGCTGTATGAAGTCGATGAGTTGGAGTTCGACCTTGACCAATATGAGATGGAAACGATTGCCTGCGAGGTCAAGGCTGACCCCAGTGTGTGTGAACGTCTGATTAGAATTTATCACTCCCGTGCTAAGCCATGGCCGACCTCGTCGTATGTAGAACAGCGCATCTATGATGGCTTCTATACGCGTGAGGATGAGGTATTGATGCAGCAGTTCCATGAGGCAGGGTGGCACGAGCGCGCCGATTTGGTAAGTCGGCTCAAGGATGACCGACTGAGATTGCTTGGAATGCGGCTTCTCCACGACGAAGTTCCTCACTTGCTTACACAGCAGCAGAGCCAAGCTGTCAAAGCCCACTTTGCGCAACGCGAACAAGCATTGGAAGTAGGGCCGTTGAGCTGCGCTCAGGCGGTTTCTGAAACGGATGACCTCATAAAGCGCTTGGCCCCGGCAGACGTTGAACGGCTGATTGAGTATCGGAGTTATTTGACCAAGAAAATTGCTGACGAACAGTGAGCATGTTTTCGATGAATAGGTTCTCTTCTAGATATTTTAGGTCCTACTCCGATCAACGCCGCCTGCGTCAGGCAGCATGTGATTACTCCGGATACCGTAAGAAAAGTTCTTGCAGGACTTCTAGGAGATTCCAAATCTGACTCGCTAGCTCTTGGGCGTCGACGAGCCCACCCATGCGCTCCACAGGAACCCTCCCGTCAGCGGCACCACGAGGTGGCACAGCGGGAGGATGCCGTAGCCAGCGACATGGCGGTCGTCCGCAAGCCATCGCTCAGCGCTGGCTGGAACACCGCGAAGTAGGCTGCCGCGTGGGCCGCGGCCACTAGCACCCAGGTCACGGCCGCTCCCTTCAAGAATCCGCCACGCTTGAGCCCCTTTTCGGCTAAGTGAGGGTAGGGCTGCCGGGCGACCCACGCCCGGCGCCCGTTCGCGCGGATGTTGATGGCCCAGAGGAAGGCCAGGAAGCCCCAGACCGCTCCCGCGCCGAGCAGGTAGCCGCCGGCCGGGGCCAACCGGCTCCCTGAGAGTTCGTCCAGCCCGACTCCGAAGAGGAGCAGCCCGAAGCCGCCCAGGATGACCGTCGCGCAGCCGACGTTCGCGTAGGAATGTTGGGTCATGGAGGCGGCCCTCACTTCTCGTAGACCTTCCAGCCGCCGCCGTCCCGGCGGAAGCGGAGGTTCCCTTGGAGCGGACGGACCTGCTGGGTGCCGGCGATGTTGAGCACCACCTTCCCGGTGACGTCGCAGGCGTAGCCGTCGGCGGCCTTGGCCTTTCGGCAGCCGGCCATCTCGAAGCCCTGGATTTCGACGCCTTGGAGCGCGGCCCCGAACATCCGGGAGAATTCGGCCTCGATCGCCTTCTGGGCATCGGCCTTCGAGGGGCCGGCGCTGCAGCCGGCGAGCGCGAAAGCGCAGGCGAGGGCTAAAAGGCCCGATCCTTTGTTCGTATGCATGGGTATCCCCGTTGAACCACCACCCGGCGGCATTTACGATAATCGCAAATGCAATGCCGAGTTGGAAAGATCAAAATTCTGGGAGTTCAGCCACCGTGCAACTGCATCGATGCCCAAGCCCAAGCCGCCAACCACCTTGTTCGGCAAGCGCCTCCGCGGCGCTCGCACGGCGGCGGGTTGGACCCAGGCGGAGCTGGCGAGGCGCATTGGGATGGTCGACCCCGTCGCCGGGGCAGCCCGCATGAGCCGCTACGAGACCGGTGAGCACGAACCGGATCTGGCAACGGCGCAGGCCTTGGCCAAAGCTTTGGGGGTGCCGGCTGCCTACTTCCACGCAACGTCCGAGGTGATGGCTGACGTCATCCTACTGGTGGCGAAGCTACCGGCTGCGAAGCAGAAAGAGGCATTGGAGCGATTGAAAGAATTCGTCAAAGGCAAAAGTTGAACTTGGGCATAGACTTGCCTCTTTTCTTTACGACTCTTTGAGTCAATTGTGGTCGACTTAGCTCTCTCGCTTTACCCACTGCGCGCTGCTGAATTTCGGCTCATACTGCCCGTCGGGTGGATGAGGACCGACATAGAAGACAATTGTGTGCATCTCTCCATTTACCGAGCAGCTATCAAAATAAATTCGGGCAGCACTTATCGCACTTGTTTTATCGCCCTGTTTCAGATGCCACTGCGTTTTTGTTGCTTTGTGTTGACCAGGCAACTTGTAGACGTGAATCACTTTACCGGTAGCCGCGAAGTCAACACCGTGTAGATGCTCCCAATTTCGCATGTCTCCCATCGCTTCCCCACCTGCGTATCTAGCAAGCAGGCTCGCAGATTTGCTCACGAACAGCCACCGGTGCTCGGGGATTTCATCTGCTCTGTCGAGTGCTCCATCCGCAAGTATCAACCTTGGCTGGATAGAGGAAGCATTCAGAAAACTTGCAGACGGAGCAGGTGACTCTGCTGTAGGAGCCGGTGGTGGTGGCTTTAACCACTCTCTCAATATTGCGTCATCACTCCGAAACGCTTTTCGACACAAGCTAAAGGTCAAATTGCCTAGACTTTTTCGGTAGCTTCGGTCAATCTCACACAAACCAACTGCTGTTTGAGTTTTGATCAGTCGTTCAAGCAAAGGAGTTGCAATTGTGCGATCTCGCTTGGAGACGGCAATGATTTCAATATCGCTCACGCCGAGTTCTTGGATCACAGCATCCAAAGCTCGAGCATGCCGATCAAGTATGAACAAAAATCGCATGGTGCCCGGTCCTTGGCTGGCGCGTCACCGATTGCGTTTGATGGCGCGCAATACAAGGCCGAGAGGCAGACGAAGTGCTAACAACTCGTCGTCGTTCATTTCTTCAATCGCAAGCATTGCGATTGTGCGAAGTTCGCTCTTATTTGGAGACTCACTGCGAAGCGCCAGTGTTTCATGTAATTCAGCGCCTAAGCTACCCCATCGCCGCACTAGCAGACGGGCAGACGCATCAGCTTCAGGGGAGATGGTTGCCAGCGATACCGCGCGCTCAAACTCTGCGAAAAGGCGAGCACGCCGGAAGTCCGACCAAACACGCGCAAGTTTGCGTTGTCTGATTTGCTTAAACCACGTCTGCCACCAGTAAGTGTCAGGTGTGATCAATTCGGAAAGTTCGGGATCGCCGGAAGGAAACTGCAATGCGATGAAGTCGCGGGCCATTGATCGGTGCGCATCGGCATCCGGCGTGGCTAAGCGAGCCCATCCTGTAGTAATAGGTTGATGGCGTTCTACCGTCCTCAGTTCACCTGTGGAAGCGCTAACTTCAACTGCAAGCTTACTGTTCGGACTTGACCAAGCTCGCCAGATATCTTCAACTGCGGCAGTTACGATGTCCCTGTCAGCGTGATGTATTCCATAGAGCGGATCCAAGCCGGCTCGGCCCACTTCGCTAACTTGCGGCACGAAACTTGAAATAAACACTCCGAGCGTCGGCACGCCATACGCACTCGGATTCCAAGATCCATCTGCTTTCCTAAGCAAAGAAGACAGCTTGGAACCCGTGATGGGGCCAAGCTCAGACACCAGTTGCGTGATAATCTCTACTACGCGTTCTTTGTCCATTCTCGCAACTTCCCAAAAAAAAAGAGCTCGCGATTGCGAACTCTTCTTGTGGTATCACAGGATTGCCCACCATTTGGCGCAACCTGCGTGGTCTAAAAAGGTGGCCCCCTTCGGTAGACTCCTGGGCAGCTTCCACATGGCCATTAAAGCCCCCATTGAGGGTTAAGTTACAACTTATAGCGGCTAAAGTCAAGATGGGCAAACGCGTACCTGAATACGATAGGCGACTCACATCCTAGGCGCAGTTGTGGGAAGTACTCTGCACTTATCTACTGCTTGAGCGGAGGATAGAACTTAGAGGGGTCGGACAACGCCTCGCGGAACTGGCCCTTGCGATACTTGGGCACCTCGACGTCCGGGGTGAACTTCACGATGGCATCCCACTTCGCCTGGTCGTCCAAGACTTCGTCTGGGTGCTTGTAGACTTGCAGCACGGGGTAGTCGTTTCCTTTGCTGTGGCCGGTTAGCAGAGCCAAGTCGCCGTCGTGGACCCGCTTCTTCGACAAGTGGGTGATGAACACGTGGCGAAAGGCGTGGAAGCCGATGCCGACGCCGAACTTCAAGTCCTTGAGGTAGGCGCCGAACTGGCGTCCGATGGCGCTCCCGTAGCGCCGATTGGACTCTTTGGTTTCCTTGTTCGTCCCGGCGGGCAGGTTGGGGAAGAGCCGCTCGTGCCCGCACACATGCATGTCTTGGACGAATTCCAGAAAGCCTGCTTGCTGAAGTCTGGGGTGGATCGGGATGGTTCGGATGGCCGACACGCCTTTCAGGCTTTGGCTGGAAGCCGAGTGCGTCTTGTCCGGTGCCTCGGCGTCGTCCGTGATCTGGATGGCGATCCACCAGCGGCCAGCCTTCTCGAACACGTCACAGAGCTTGAGCTGCGCGACCTCGTTGATGCGGGCGCCGGTGTAAAGCGCCAGGATGGGGCACCACCACCGATGCGGGTATTTCTTCGCCCATGGGATGAACGTGCCCGGTTCGAAAATCTTCTTCAAATCCTGTTCGGAGAAGTAGCGGACCACGCTGTTCGCGGGGCGTCGGAGATCGTTGGGCAACTTGCCGAAACCCGCCATGGGCGACTGGTAGATCGCGCCCGTTGTCTGAAGTTTTTTGAAGAACGTCGTCAGAAAGCGGCGGTGCTTTTCGAGTGTCTTGGATGCGGCGGGTCGGCCGTCCGGGCGCCTGACCTGCGCGAGCATGTCTTCTGGGGGAACCGACTTCAAATGCAGTTCCCAGATGTCTCCGGGCGATGCCCAAGTGAGCAGGTCCCATGCGAGGTAGATGTGCTCGGTCGTGATGTTCGACACGACGGTGTCGCCGCACGCGGCGAGAAGCACGCGCAACGTTCGCGTGACGGCATCGATAGTGTCCTTCTTTAGCCGACGCCGCTTGAGGTGACCGACATAGTCGGCGATCTCCACCGAGAGCATGCGTGCGGGGGACCCGAGGGGCAGCGCGTCGGCATGGCGCGTTCCTAAGCGTTTCGTCCGCACCCGGCGCGTGTTCTCAAAGGAATGTCGGATGACATCCAGCGCGCTTTGGGCCGCATCAGCCCCTTGGATCACCATCTTCCCGACCTTCATGCGGCCAATTCGAACGTCCGCCAGGATGAGGACGCCCTTTGGGGCTTTCATGTAAGAGTCGATGTCATCAACAGCGTCATCTGTCACGTTGATCTCCATGTGAAGTCAGGAGACGTGATAGGGGATAAAAGAAATCCGTCAACGGGGTTTTGGCAATCCTGATCGCTGTCCAGAGGCGCTAAAACATGCGCAACAAGTGGCACTGGGGCAGGTGACTGTTCTTAGGGCGATGGTTACAAGAAAGGCTAGAAAAATAAGGGATTTTGGATGTGAAATCCCAATGCATGCATCACGGGCATAACTGTACTGTTCAAGGAATGCCTAACGGCGCGGTTGTTAGTCTAAGTCTGTACGTCTGATAAATGTTAGGCTTTTCAGAATACGTCGAAAGAGTCGAATCAGACCGAACCCGCGCTGGGTTGTTAGTCAATTCTGATCTCGCACACGACCGGCCCGCGCTCGTATCGCGTTGCGCCGTTCCTCTAGGCAGAGTTCCGGCGGTCAAGCTTGCCGACCTTCGCGCGTCGAGGTGTTGTAAGAGCTCTTTTCCAGCGTGGCGGCCACGCGCATCTCGCGATGCAAATGGTCAGCGTCGACTTCGCCTGTTGCGAAACGTTCCATGACGTCCATGGCGTGCGGGCCAATGGGAACGCCCGCTGCGCGGCAGTCTGCGACGAGCTTGTCGACGACGCCGCGCCGCACGGCACGTTCGGAATCGGCGATCGGGGCGGTGCGGACGATGTGGATGTGTTTCGCGGTCATGGGCGGCCTCCTGGGGGAGCTCGATTCCTACCAAGATAACCACCTCCGTCAAGATGATCGCATCGTTGAGTGAAAGGCCGTAAAGCTAAAATTTGCGTATTCGCCGCCACGTTCATCCGGATCAGTGGTAATAAAGCCGCATCATCGCCGCGTGCAACTCGTCGACATCCAACTCGCCGTTGGTGAACTGATCGAGGAGAGGCAAGCAGCAGTCGTCCAAGCGATGGCCGATTTCGGCGTGGACCCGGAACATTTCTTCGACCGCATACTGGCGAATCGCCCGCTCTTCGTCATCAATCAAGGGGGCGTGCGCTTTCGCGGTGGGGACCGGGTATGGCGGATTGGGCATGGGATCCTCCGGAAAAGTGGATTCATACCACCGAGCAGGTGCCCGTCAAGCAAGCAAAGCCGAGCGTGGCGCTACAATTGTCCGCACGCGATTCCAACTTCTTGATTATGAAACCGACCCTTGAATCCATCGCCTCGGCCAAAGCGGAATTGGCCGAGGAAATCCGCCGCTTGGATCAGCAGGAGCAAGAACTGCGAAAGGAGCAAACCGACGACGCGTTCGCTCAGACAATGAGCATCCTGCACTTGTTCGCGAGCTCCTTCGACGCCAAGCAAAAGAGCGAGATCGCCGCGCTGGTGGCAGCCGGAACGCGTCCGGCGAAGAAGGCGGCACGTGCTGTTTCGGAAGCTCCGCCGAAGTATTGGCTTCCGCACACGGGCGAGACCTGGTCCGGTCGCGGCCGACCGCCGCGATCGTTTGCTGCGTGGGAGGGCACTGTTTCTCACCGCGAGTGGAAAGCCAAGCACCCAAAGCAGAAGTATCCGAAATTTCCTGGATGAGCGGCGCTGCTGTTGCAAGCGTTTAGGCCATCGAGACCACGCCAGAAGCGGATCCAAATCCGCTCAGCCCTATGCACCGAGAGTGCGATGCAATACCGCGCGCAATCGCGTTTCGGAGGCAAGTCGGCGCGGCTGTCTCCTGTCTGGACCGGGGAGATGGCGTGCTTGAGCTCTTGGCCCAAGCTCTCACCGTTTACTTCAACAGCGCGGCCCATCTTCATCTTGACCCCACATACGCCAATACGCTTCCGTCGAACCGCACCCCCGGCCCGCGCAACGCGCGCTGACCAGCGCCACGGTCAAGGCGGACTTCGACCCGGATCGCGCCGTGGCCAGTGCCGATGCGCAGACGCTCTTCGCGCGGAAGGACCCTCCGGATCCGAAAGCGCCTCGCGTGGCGGTGCCAGCTGCGCAGGCGATGAACCAACCGCTGGAGGCGCGGCGGCAGATCGACGACGCGTTGGCAGGCCCCCGCTGACCGCAAGCGTCAGCTCTGCAGGTGGAGGATCCGGGCCAACGGTGCCCGATAAAGGCCTGATAGGACGCGGAGCAGACGGGCTGGCGCTCGGGCTGGGAATCCGTCCCTTTTCGCTGACATACTCTATTCATTGACTGACACCCAGTTAATGGTAAATTGCATCCCAATAAATGAATGAAAGGTCTTTGTGATGGCCGAATTCTTGAAATTAGCCACCGCGCGAGAGCTGGTGGACGCCGGTGCCGTCAAGCAGGCCGAGGTGATCGGCTTGCCCGGCGGCTGGACTGTGCAACTTCACACCTATAACCAAGCCCGGGTATTGGCCACCAAGGCCAACGAACCCCGTCGGTTTGGCACCTTTGAGAGCGCCCTGAAAGTCCTGCGCGAGTTGGGCGTGCGGTTGGATTTGCTCCGAGTCGATGCCGTGCAATGGGAAGCTGAAGGAGGCCAAGGCGTTCGACGTCGTCCCGATCGGTCGGCGGCGATGAAGCTCAAAGACGCCGATGCCCGTTATGTCGCCTCCCTGCGTGAGGACGTTCTGGAAGCTCGCGCCGATCCTAGGCCTGCTCTATCGAGCTTCCAAGCGAAGCAGCAGATGGATGCGGTCAAGGCCGAGCAGCAAGCGCGCCTTGATGCGGCTGTGCGAAACGGGGGCGCGCGCGCGTGACAGTTGAATGGAAACAGACTGCGCTCAATGATCGCACCTGGTTCCTAGTCAACGCGCTGGAGCGTGCGATCGCAAGTGCGGATCCGCAGATACACGCCGCGGCCGCCGAGCAGGATGATCGGATTGAGGCTGAAGGAAACGCGCTCGATGGTGTGGCCACCTACAAGCAAGGGCCTTTAGCGGATTCGCATCTCTACACGACCCACGATGGGCACTTCGTTATTCTTTACCGCCGCATCGGCGGACGTGTAGAAATTGAGCGCGTGAGGCACTCGCGCTCGAACTGGAAACCAAATCCTTAACGTTTTCGATGGCTACCCATGAAGCGCTGACCGGCATGGCTCTGTTTTCGCCACCACTGTCGGAGCAGGCCAGTGCCAAACTTTGATGCGCGCACCTTGGCGAGCGGCGCACAGGAACCTACGTTGGGTCGTCCTCCTGCATGCAACAGGAAGCGCCGCCCCAGCGCGCCTGCGACACCGGTATCCCCAAGGCTGCGCCCGTCTTGTGGCCTTGCAGGGTGTGGATTCATACTCGTGGCACATGCGACGGCCTCTTCGACATCTCGGGCGCTTCGTCGCCATGCTGCTGATCGCAGTCATGGCCGCTGTGCCCGTGGCCGATGCTTTCGCCTGCGCGTTCGAGTCCGAATCCACCCATGCCGCCGAAGCCGGAGAGCGCACCGCTTCTGATCCGTCCGGCAAGCAGCGTGAAGCCGATACCCAGCACGGCGTGTGTGCACACAACCATTGCCACCACACCACAGCGGACGTTCCGTCTGACGGGCTGGCCGCCCCGGACCATGGGCGCGGCGGAGCCGCCTATCCCTGCCAGGACGCGAACCGTTTGTCCAACTGCTCCGATGGATTGATGAGGCCCCCACGGGCCTGACGTGACGCCCGCAAACGCGGGCGCAGCTCCACGTCATTTCTCAATCCAGGAGTTTCCCATGTGCAGCTTGCTCGCCCGGCCGCGGAACGCGGCTGGCTCGGGCGTGGCCGCTTATGCGCGTGTGTCGCCATCAAAGGCGGCGCCGTACAAGCGCGTTGCGTCCCGTTTCGATGTGAATCCGTTTGCGGGAGGGCCGCGCCGATGAAGCGCTCTCTCGATGAAACACGCGGCTCTCGCGTGGTGGGCGCAAGCCCAAGTAGGGCGCTGACCAGAAACCTGCCTTCGATCAGCTTTGAAGCGCTGACCGCCGCCGTGGCCGCCTACTTCGTGCTGGCCACGAACTCCGCTTTCTGGTCGGGCATGCGAGCGGCCGGCACCCTTTCCGGGCCAGACGCATGGGTCGTGGTGCTTTCCCCTGCCCTCGCCATCTTCGCCCTTCATGCGCTGCTACTCGTGGTTCTGATCCCGCGTGCCGTCGCAAAGCCTGCGCTGACCCTGTTGCTTCTGGCGGCGGCTGGGGTGTCGTATTTCTCGAAGAAGTATTCGGTCTACATCGATCCAAGCATGATCCGGAACGTGCTGCGCACCGATGCCACCGAGGCGGGAGAGCTGCTGACGCTGGATCTCGGGGTGTCGTTGCTGCTGTTCGGTGCGCTGCCGTCGTTGCTGGTCTGGCTGGTTCGGATCCATGTGCGTCCGCTTCGCGTGGCATTGATGCGGCGAATGCTGTTCGCTTTCGCGATGATCGTGTTGACCGCCGCATCCTTGTTCGTTGCGTTCGACGATCTTTCGCCCCTGATGCGCAACCATCCATCGCTGCGCTACATGATTGCGCCTGGCAACGTGCTGGTGGCCACGACCAAGGTCTTGGCCGAGCGCGCGCGCGAGCCTGAGGGGCCGCGCCAGGTGGTGGGCGCGGATGCGAAACTCCAGGGGCACACGGCATCGACCAAGCCGCATTTCCTCGTGATCGTCGTCGGCGAGACCGCGCGCGCCCAGAACTGGGGCCTGAACGGTTACGGCCGCCAGACCACGCCGCAGCTGGCCCGTCTGGACGTCGTCAACTACAAGGACGTGAGCGCGTGCGGTTCGAACACCGAAGTCTCGGTGCCTTGCATGTTCTCCTCCACCGGCCGTCGGCGCTACGACCAGCAGCGCATCAGCAATTCCGATTCGCTTCTGCACGTGCTGGAGAGGGCGGCGGTCCGGACGCTGTGGCGCGACAACCAGACGGGATGCAAAGGGGTCTGCGAAGGGCTGCCGTTCCAGTCCTATCGGAAGCCGCCGAAGGATCCGATGTGCAATGGCGAAGCGTGCCGCGACGCCGTGATGTTGCAGGGCTTGCACGATGCCATCGACGACAACCCGGGAGACGTGGTGGTCGTTCTACATCAAATCGGCAACCATGGTCCCAGTTACTACAAGCGATACGGCGACGAGTTCAGGCGCTTCTTGCCCGATTGCAGGGAAGCTGACCTGAAGCGGTGCAGCCGCGGACAGATCGTCAATGCCTACGACAATGCCATCCTCGCCACCGATGATTTCCTGGCCAAGGCGATCCGCATGCTGGCCCAGGACGCGTCCCACGACACGGCCTTGATCTACCTGTCCGATCACGGTGAGTCGTTGGGCGAGAACAACATTTACCTGCACGGCTTCCCGTATGCGATCGCACCGGACACGCAGATCAAGGTGCCCATGGTGGCTTGGCTCTCGCCCGGCATGATCGCCAGCACCGGCATCGACATGCGCTGCGTGAGGGCCCGGGCCGATCAGCCGGCCAGCCACGACAACCTGTTCCATTCCGTTCTGGGGTTGATGCAGGTGACCACCGCTGTTTACGAGCCCGCCCTGGACCTGTTTGGCAGTTGCGCGACGCCAAGACCTCAGGTATCTGTGGGGCTGCCCGCCGGCCAGGGAAACGACCTGAATGCTCCTGAGCCAGATGGGGAGCCGCTGTAATTGTATACACGCATTGATACCTTCATAATCTTGGTTATGCATCGGTTTTTCCGCCCATTCACGCGCCCCATCGCCATGCTGCTTCTTGCAGTCATGGTTTTGATGCCTGTGACGGAGGCCTTTTCTTGCTCTTTGGAAGGCGAATCGACTCACTCGGCCGAATTCGTGACCGATGGCGATCAGGCGTCTCATACCGAGGACAGCTCCGGTAAAGAAGACACCGGCGAAGCCTCCCACGACGTTTGCGTGCACAACCACTGCCACCACACGACGGCGGACCTGCCGCCGCAGTCGGCGGTCGGTGCCTTCTTTCTGAAGGCCGCCGATCCGCAACCGATCGATGACGCCAACCTCTTGGCGAATGCGTCCGACGGACTCATGAGGCCGCCCCGGATCTGACGTGTTTCGCCCGCCTTGCGCGGGCGCTTTCCACGTCCATTTCGATCCAGGAGTGTCCAATGCCCATGTTGCTTGGCCGACCGCTCAGAGCGGTCTGGCTGGGCGTGGCTATCCTTGTCTGCGCATCGCCCTTGGCGATGGCGCAGACACGGGAAGTCGCGCCGTCTTATCAATCCCTGCTCGCACGGTTGGAGCAGATGCCCGCCGCGATCGAGGCTGCGGCGCTGTCCGAGGCCGCCGATGCCCGTGCGCAACAAGCGCGAGCCATCGCGAACCCTTCCCTCAGTTGGGAGACCGAAAACATCCAGGGTTCCGGCCCCTACCGCGGGTTCGGCAACGCCGAGACCACGGTGTCCGTCACGCAGCCGCTGGAACTGTTCGGCCAGCGCAGCGCCCGCATCGGCGCCGCTCGGGCCGATGCCCTCGCCACCGGCCTGCGCAGCGAGCAGATGCGCTGGCGGGCCGCAGGCAGGCTCGCGCAGGCCTACAGCGATGCCGAGGCGGCATCGCGCCGCTACGATCTCGCCGCTGAAGCGCTTGCCCTGTCCGAGCAGGATGCGCGTGCAGTCGCGTTGCTGGTGGAAGCCGGTCGAGAGGCCACTCTGCGCGGTATCCAGGCGCGCAGCGAGACCGATGCGGCACGCGCCCAGCTGGAAGAAGCCCGCGCCGTGCGCGATGCGGCCTTCGCCCGACTTTCCGCGATCGCCATGCTCGACGCCCCTGTGGAAACGCTTGGCGCGAGCTTGCTGGACACTGCGCCTGCATCGCATGCGCTCGACGCCAGCGACCCGTTGGCCGTTCGCATCGCGCAGGCCGAGGTCGATGCAGCCGGTCAGCGCCTCACGGTGGAGCAGCGGCGCGCCCGTCCGGATCTCAGCGCGAGCATGGGCATGCGTCGCTTCCGCGAGACCGGGGACGATGCGTTCACCATCGGTTTGAGCGTGTCGGTGCCGTTGTTCGACCGCAACCGTGGCGGTGTCCGTGCTGCTTACGCCGACCAGCGCGCTGCCGAAGCGCGTCTGACCGCCCAGCAGCAGGAAGCCCGGGCCGATCGACTGGCTGCAGAGGCCACGCTGTCGGCATCGATGGCGCGCGTTCGCGCGGCCGACAGCGGTGTTGGCGCCGCTGAAGAGGCCTATCGCATGGCACGTGTCGGTTTTGACGCCGGGCGTCTCTCGCAACTTGAACTACGCAGCACGCGCGCCTCGCTCATCTCCGCGCGCAACGCCGCCGTGGAAGCGCGCCTCGCGCGCGTCCGCGCCGAAATCGACTTGGCCGGCCTGGAAGGCCGTGCTCCTTTTGGGGAATCCCGATGACATTCAAGAACAACCGACTGGTGCTGGTTGCCGCGATCCTGATCGCCTTGGCAGCAGGCTTCGGCCTTGCGCGTGTGACAGGCGACGACGCTGGCGAAGCGGCCCACGCCGAACACGCCGAAGACAAAGACGCTGCCGACGCCCACGCTGGAGAAGAGGGCCACAACGAAGAAAGTGAGGGGGCTGATGCGCACGCCGACGAAGGCGGGCACGGCGAAGAAGAAGGCAAGAAAGGAGCCGAAGAAGAAGGCACCGTTGCGCTCACGAAAGAACAAATCGAAGCCTCCGGCATCACCGTTGTCGCGGTGTCGCGTGGTGGCGGTGGCGAGACCCGGCTGAGCGGCCGGGTGGAGCCTTCGATCGGTGCTCGGGCCGCAGTGGCATCGTCCATCGCCGGTCGGGTGGAGCGCGTGATCGTTGCGCCAGGCACGCAGGTCCGCGCTGGCCAGCCGCTCGCAGTGGTCGTCAGCGGCGAAGCTGCGACGATGCGGGCCAACGCCGACGCGGCTCGGGCAGAGGCGGAGGCGGCACGATTGGTGTTCCGACGCGATCAGTCTCTGGTTTCGCAGGGCGTGGTCGCCCGGCAGGAACTCGAAGCCTCACGCGCTCGCTCGCTGGCGGCCGATGCGCTTGCTCGCGCTGCGGTCGCCCAGGCCAGCGCTGCCGGCACGCCGGACGCGAGCGGCCGGATCACCATCACCAGCCCGGTGGCGGGCGTGGTGGGCGCGGTGCAGGTCACCCCGGGGAGTGTGGTGAGTGCAGGTGCTCTGGTGGCGAACGTCTCCGATCCAAAGCAGACCGAACTGGTGTTTTCCGCGCCGCCGGCACTGGCGGCACAGGTCGCGCCCGGTGCTCGTATCGAAGTGTCCGGTCCGGCCGGGAATTTCACGGCCGTGGTGATCGGCGCTGCGGCCGATGTCCGCGAACAGGGCGGTATGGCTGTCATCCGCGCTCGCGCCGAGTCCGGGACGCTGCCGCCTGCGGGTTCGCCGGTCGCGGGTGTCGTGGTGTCCGCGGGGCAAGGCCGGGCCCTGAGCGTGCCTGCCGACGCGGTGCAGACCGTCGAAGGCCGATCGGTCGTGTTCGTGGTGACCGACACGGGCTTCCGCGCGATGCCCGTGCTCGCCGGCCGTCGCGCCGGTGGCCGCATCGAAGTGCTCAACGGGTTGACTGGCAGCGAGCGTATCGCTGGCAGCAACGCGTTCCTGCTGAAGGCAGAGCTCGCCAAGGGCGAAGCCGAGCACGGTCACTGAGGGCGCCGCCATGTTCAAGATCGTGATCGAAACAGCGGTGAGATTCCGCTGGGCGATGGTCTTCGCCGCGGCGATGCTCGCCGCATATGGCCTGTTTCAACTCAGCCGGTTGCCGATCGATGCCGTGCCGGACATCACCAATCGGCAGGTGCAGATCAACACCATCGCGCCGGCGCTCGCGCCGGGGCAGATCGAGCGGCAGGTCACTTACCCGCTGGAGACCGCGCTGGCAGGCATTCCGGGACTCAGCAGCACCCGCTCGCTGTCGCGCAACGGCTTCTCGCAGGTGACCGCGATCTTCACCGACCAGACCGACATCTACTTCGCCCGCCAACAGGTGGCCGAACGGATGCGCGAAGTCGAGGAGGATCTGCCCGAAGGCGTGGTGCCCATGATGTCGCCGGTGACGACGGGTTTGGGTGAGGTGCTGATGTGGACGGTGGACTACGTGCCCTTCAACGCGAAGAAGGTCGCCAAGGCCGGCGAGCCCGGGTGGCAGGCCGACAAGGCCTACCTCACGCCCGAGGGCGACCGGCTGACCACGCCGCAACAGCGAGCGACCTACCTGCGCACCGTCCAGGACTGGCTGATCGCGCCGCAGATGCGGTCGACGCCCGGTCTGGCCGGCGTGGACACCATCGGCGGCTACGTGAAGGAATACGCCATTCGTCCCGACGCGGCACGCATGGCGGCCTACGGCTTGGGCATGGGCGATCTGGTGCGTGCGCTGGAGCGTTCGAACGTGCAGGCCGGCGCGGGCTTCGTGCAGCGCGGCGGCGAGGGTCTCATCGTCCGTGCCGACGCCCTGGCGCAGACCATCGATGACCTCGCGCAGGCGCCGGTGGCGAACCGTGACGGTTTGGTGGTGCGGGTCTCGGACGTGGCGCGTGTCGAACTTGGTCAGGCGCCCAGGTTGGGCACGGCCACGCGCGACGGCCATGAGGCCGTGCTCGGCACCGCGCTGATGATCGCCGGGGGCAACAGCCGCACCGTGGCCCAGGCCGCAGCGGAGCGCCTCAAGGAGGTCAACCGGACGCTGCCGCCGGGCATCGAAGCCGAACCCGTGCTCGACCGCAGCTTGCTGGTGAACTCGACCATCAAGACCGTGGCCAAGAACCTGACCGAAGGCGCGCTGCTGGTGGTCGTGGTGCTGTTCCTCCTGCTCGGCAACATCCGCGCGGCGGCGATCACCGCGTTGGTGATTCCGCTCTCGTTCCTGTTCGCGGTCATCGGCATGAACCGCTTCGGCATCAGCGGCAACCTCATGAGCCTGGGCGCGCTGGACTTCGGCATCCTGGTCGACGGCGCGGTGATCGTGATCGAGGCGACGCTGTTGATGCTGGGGCAGAAGCAGGCCGAACTCGGTCGGCACCTTTCCGCAGGCGAGCGGTTGGGCGTGGCGATCCAGGCGGCACGCAAGATGGTGCGCCCCGCGGCATTCGGCCAGCTCATCATCCTGCTGGTCTTCGCACCGATCCTCACGCTCGAAGGCGTGGAGGGCAAGACGTTCCAGCCCATGGCGGCGACCTTCATGCTGGCGCTCGTCGGCGCCTTCATCTTCTCGTTCACGTTCGTGCCCGCCATGGCAGCGCTGTTCGTGCGGGATCCTAAGGAGGTGCACGCCAAGAACGCCTCCCACATTGCGGACGCGGAAGCAGGTCAGCACGGCAGCGATACGCACGGCCACGCCGAGGAACACGAAACCAGAATCCTGCGATGGACACGGCGCAAGACCGAGCCGGCCATCCGCGCTGCGATCGCGCGACCGCGTGCCGTGCTGGCCAGTGCGGCCTTGATGTTGGCAGTGGGCACGGGAGCCTTCTTCTCGTTGGGACGCGAGTTCATGCCCACCCTGGACGAAGGCAACCTCGCCATGCAGGCACTGCGGGTGCCGTCCGCGTCCCTGGAGCAGTCCTTGGCGATGCAACTGTCGCTGGAGAAAGCGTTGGCGAAGGAACCGGAGGTTGCGACGGTGTTCTCCCGCACCGGCACGGCCGAGGCTGCCATCGATCCGATGCCGACCAACATTTCCGACAGCGTGATCGTGCTCAAACCCCGGGCGGAATGGCCGGACCCATCGCTGGACAAGGAAGCGCTCATCGAGCGCTTGGAAAAGGTCGTCGGCAACCGCATCGGCAACGCGTTCGAATTCAGCCAGCCCATCGAGTTGCGCTTCAACGAGCTGATCTCCGGCGTGCGCACGGATTTGGCGGTGATGGTCTACGGCGACGACTTCGAAGTGCTGCAACGCGTGGCCGATCAGGTGTCGGTGAAGTTGCGCAGCGTGCAGGGTGCTGCCGACGTGCGCGTGGAGCAGATATCCGGCCTGCCGACGCTCACCGTGCGCATCGACCACGCGGCGGCCGCGCAGTATGGGCTGAGCGCGGCGGATGTCAGCGAAGCCTTGGCCACCGGCGTCGGCGGCACGGCGGCCGGCAAGATCTTTGAGGGCGACCGCCGCTTCGATGTCGTGGTGCGTTTGGACGAAGAAGCGCGGAATGATCCCGCGCAACTGGCCGCGCTTCCGGTGGTGACTGCGGATGGCACAACGGTGCCGCTGTCGTCCCTTGCCCGAATCGAGGTTACCGAAGGCCCCAACCAGATCAGCCGCAACAACGGCAGCCGCCGCATCGTGGTGCAGGCGAATGTGAGAGGCCGCGATCTGGGCGGCTTCGTGAAGGAGGCCCAGGCTGCGGTTGCCGGCGTGTCCTTGCCTTCCGGCATCTACCTGACGTGGGGCGGGCAGTTCGAGAACCTCCAGCGGGCGGAGGCCCGCCTGCTGCTGGTGGTCCCGGTCGTGTTCCTGTTGATCGGGACGCTCCTGTATATGGCGCTGGGAACGGTTCGCGAGGCGGGGCTGGTTTTCGTCTGCGTGCCGCTGGCGCTGGTGGGCGGTGCCTTGGCGCTGCTCGTGCGCGGCATGCCGTTCTCGGTATCGGCTGCCGTGGGCTTCATCGCGGTGTCGGGCGTGGCCACCCTCAATGGGCTGGTGCTGATGCAGGCCATCCGCGAACGGCTCACCGCAGGCGACGCACCACTTGAGGCCGCAGCCAACGGTGCGTCCAGCCGTCTGCGCGCGGTGCTGACCACGGCGCTCGTGGCCATCGTCGGGTTCATCCCGATGGCGATCGCCACCGGGTCGGGGGCGGAGGTGCAGAAGCCCTTGGCAACCGTGGTCATCGGCGGCCTGCTCACCGCCACGGTGCTCACCTTGCTCGTGCTGCCCACGTTCGCGGCTCGGGCCACGGCGAAGCGACCGAAGCGGCACGTGACATGACCGCCGGCGGCGTCCAGCAGAAGCGGATCCTGCGGCAGGTCCTGCTGTGGAACCTGGGCCTGTTCGTGGGGCTGGGCGTGGCCGGCTGGATCGCCGATTCCAGCGCCCTGCTGGCCAACGCCGTGGACAACGCGTCGGATGCGGCCGTTTACCTGCTGAGCTACCTGGCCATTGATCGCCGCCCCGCGTGGAAGCGCGGGGCGGCGACCATCTCGGGCGTGATGCTGCTGCTCTTCGCGGTTGCAGTCGTGATCGATGTGGTGCGCCGGTGGGTCGGCGGAGCGGAACCGTTGGGCCCGGCCATGATGCTGATCGCGCTGGCAGCGGCGGCGATCAACCTGTGGTGCCTGGTGCTGCTCAGGCGCCTTCGCTCGGACGACGTGAACATGAAGGCCGC
This sequence comes from Lysobacteraceae bacterium, assembly GCA_036404915.1. Taxonomy (GTDB): domain Bacteria; phylum Pseudomonadota; class Gammaproteobacteria; order Xanthomonadales; family Xanthomonadaceae; genus Lysobacter_I. The sequence goes on along the minus strand of DASWYO010000017.1, from coordinate 130,066 downwards.
GGAGACCTTCAGCTTCAACGATTTCATTTCCAACGGCGGCGTCATCGTCGCCGGCGCACTCGTGCTCTGGCTTGGGATGCCGTGGCCTGATCTGGTGGCGGGCGCGCTGATCGCGCTGATCGCCTTCAAGGGCGGCATCGAAATCCTCACAAGCGTCAAAGACAGCAAGACCGGCGATGGCTGACATCCAATGTCGCCGCCGGTTGACCATGCCCGTTGAGGCAGCAATTTGCCTGTCAAGCGGGTTCGATTTTTCACTGATATCCCAGGCCTAGACCCTGGCGTCGAAGGAGAACGGCAATGACCGAGAAGCTTCGCATCGACCTGCAGATACTGCTGCCCGACTTGCCGCATGAAGCGGACGCATGCGTCGGCCGGCTGGTGAACGAACTGGAAGGCCGGAACGGCATCGAGAAGGTGCACGTGCGGGCCGCAGTGGACGGCATGCCCACGCAGTTGTGTATCCACTACGACGCCGACGCGATACCCCTGGCGCGCATCAGGGAAGTCGTGGAAAGCACCGGTGCCGCGATCAGCCAGCGTTATGGCCACGCCTTCTGGATGGTGGACGGCATCACCCACGAGCGCCGGGCCCGAACCGTGGCCGATCGCTTGAAGTTGACCGCTGGAATGCTTGAAGCCGAAGCCAGCGCGGCGGGGGCGGTCCACGTCGAATACGATCGCCAGAAGCTGGACGAAGACCAGATCCTCTCGGTATTGGCCGAAATGCAAGTGACGCCCAGTTTGCCGCGCCGCAGCGACGGGGCAGCGCGTGATCACGACGATGAAGCCCACGATCACGCGGAAGGAGACGGGCACACGCACGCCGAAGGCGATGGCCACAGCCACAGCCATGGCAAGGGCGATGAGCATTCGCACGGCAAGGAAGGCGATCATTCCCACGCACACGGCGGCCTGTTGGGCCCGAATACCGAACTGATCTTCGCCTTGACGTGCGGCGCGCTCTTGCTGGCCGGCTTTCTGATCGGGAAGTTCGCTTCATCCGCCCCGTCCTGGTTGCCTACGGCGTTCTACATCCTGGCCTACGTGTTCGGGGGCTTCTACACGGTCCGTGAGGCTTACGACAACCTGCGACTCAAGCGCTTCGAGATCGACACGCTCATGCTGGTGGCCGCTGCAGGCGCCGCAGCGCTTGGGTCATGGGCGGAAGGCGCGCTGCTGCTGTTCCTCTTCAGCTTGGGCCACGCGCTCGAGCACTACGCGATGGGCCGCGCCAAGCGCGCCATCGAAGCGCTGGCCGAACTCGCGCCAGACACAGCGACCGTTCGGCGTGGGGGCAGCGTGCAGGACATCCCGGTCGACGCGCTGGTCGTGGGCGACATCGTCCTGGTCAAACCGAACGAACGCCTCCCGGCCGACGGTTTCGTCGTGCAGGGCACATCGAGCATCAACCAAGCCCCTGTGACCGGCGAAAGCATCCCGGTCGACAAGCGCCCCGTGGCCGATACCGCGGTTTCGCGCGAACGTCCTGACGCTGTCGATGCGGCATCGCGCGTGTTCGCCGGCACCATCAACGGCAGCGGCGCCATCGAAGTGGAGGTCACGCGCAAGTCCAGTGATTCAGCCCTGGCTCGCGTCGTGAAAATGGTCAGCGAGGCCGAGACCCGAAAATCGCCGACCCAACGTTTCACGGATCGGTTCGAACGCATTTTCGTGCCAGCTGTGCTGGTGCTCGCATTCCTGTTGCTGTTCGCCTGGGTGGTGGTGGACGAACCCTTCCGCGACAGCTTCTACCGCGCGATGGCGGTGCTGGTCGCCGCCAGCCCCTGCGCGCTGGCCATCGCCACGCCCAGCGCAGTGCTCTCGGGCATCGCTCGCGCGGCGCGCTCCGGTGTGCTGATCAAGGGCGGCGCGCCGCTGGAAGAGTTGGGGTCGCTCAACGCGATGGCCTTCGACAAGACAGGCACGTTGACGGAAGGACGCCCGCGGATCACCGATGTGGTGCCGGTGGATGGCGCTTCCGATGAAGAGTTGCTTCAAGTCGCCGTGGCAGTCGAGTCACTCAGCGACCACCCGCTGGCGGCAGCGATCACGCGCGACGGGCGTGAACGGTTGGGCAATGCGACCATCGGCACGGCCAGTGATCTGGATAACTTAATCGGCCGTGGCGTGCAGGCACAACTGGATGGCGAGCCAGTCTGGATCGGCAAGGCCGAAATGTTCGGTGCCGACGGCATCGCTCCGTTGGGCGAATCGGCCGCCGCGGCTATCGCCAAGCTGCGGGAAGCCGGGCGCACGACGATGGTAGTGCGCAAGGGCAGCCGGGATCTGGGCGCCATCGGTTTGCTGGACACCGCGCGGGAAGGCGCCAAGGACGCGCTCGCCGAACTGCGCCGACAGGGCATCTCCCGGATGATCATGATCTCCGGCGACCACCAACGCGTCGCGGAGGCCATCGCCAAGGAGGTGGGGCTCGACGAAGCCTGGGGCGATCTGATGCCCGACGACAAGGTCGAGTCCATTCGCAAGCTGCGCACGCAGGACAAGGTGGCGATGGTCGGTGACGGGGTCAACGACGCACCGGCAATGGCCAACGCAACGGTGGGCATCGCCATGGGCGCGGCAGGTTCCGACGTCGCGCTGGAAACGGCCGATGTGGCGCTCATGGCCGACGACTTGCGGCACCTGCCGTTCGCCGTCGGGCTCAGCCGACACACGCGTGGGGTGATTCGCCAGAACGTGTTCGTCAGCATGGGCATCGTCGCCTTCCTCGTGCCCGCCACGATCTTTGGGCTGGGAATCGGTCCGGCGGTGGCCATTCATGAAGGCTCTACCTTGCTCGTGGTGGTGAACGCGCTTCGGTTGCTCGCCTACAAGGACAAGTCCTGATCATGGCTTCATTTCCCTGTTGGCAGCGGGAGGTCCGAACGCGCGTAAGCACTGCGATGATTGAGAGCGTCGGCGTCCATTTGGCCACCGACGAAATAAGTCTGATTTTGTCCACGGATCAACCGGCGCCAAGCGGCAAGCGATAGCATTCGTCGTTGGCAGCGACGGAATGGTTTCGAGCGACAAGAGCAAGTCGATCGACCGCGAAAAACGCGCCTGAGATCGCGCCGGAACGCACGGCGCGCTCCAGACGCTTCGAGGCTTTTTTCCCGTAGCCGATGAAGATGGATGGTGCCGGGGAACTGGGGCCGGGAGATCCATCCGGCCGGCAGAATTGAACACGTCCCTTGACGAACACCAGCGCGGTCGTTGCGGGATGGTTGAGCACCCAGTCGTGCATCCACCGGGTGTCAAAACGGGCCAACACCAAGGTGACCCCATTCCCGTGCTCGGCCGCCTTCTGCATCCAGGCGACTTGCCCTTTGCCGTAGGGCGGGTTGTGGAACACGAACGCCGACCGAGGCCAGGGTGTCGCTAGACCATCTTCCTTCACAGTGAGCATTCGAGTCGCGGTGCGCCAGGGCATCTGGGGCGGGACGCACGGATCTAGATCAAACGGTCCGAGCACGTCCACGAGAGTTTTGGGCGTCAGCCAGGTCGTGGTGGTTCCGCCCGGTGCGTTGCGATCGAAGCCCACGCACTTCTGGACGGCAACCCGACTTTTAAGTTTCGTGACCATGTCAATTCCTTTGTGCAATGCGCCGCCGTCGCGTCCGATCGAGGACACGTGCGGCGAGGGTTAGAGAAGCGCCGCCGAGGGGCGACGCTGCGCATGCTAGGAACTGGGGGATTCGAGGCTTGGGGAACTGGCGGCATACCGCCAGTTCGATTCAACCGCTACAGCCGACGCGGCCTCGGACGGTCGCTGTTGGCAGGCAGCAGAACGGCGGTCAGCCGAGCGGCTTCCAGCGCGGCCACGTGGGCGCGCGCTGCGGCGAGTGCGTCCTGCACGATGGCGGCGTAGGCATCCGCCACCGCTTGGCGGATCGGTAGGGATTGCCAAGGCAGTTGGAAAGCTTCGGGGAAGGTGAGGAAGAGCGCTTGCAGCTTCACCTCTCGGCCCCCGAGGCTGCGCAGCAGGCCGTTCAAGTCGTCCGGGTCCGCCACGCCGGTGATCTTGAAATTGCCGCGCTTGTCGCGGCTGTAGAGAAACGGCGCGCGCACGGTGAGGACGGAGCGGTCGCGGGCCACGAACGCGTTTTCGGTGCCCCCGACGCGCGCATCGGGGTGGATGCGCTCGCCGATCGGCTCGACGGCGCCCTGCGCTACGAGCGCGTCGTGCCAGTCGAACAACCGCACGAGCGAAGCGCGCTGCACGGTGTTCGGCTTGCGCACGGGCTTCTCCCCGCCGCCGACGGACTTGGATGAAACTTTGCTCGCGGGCCTGCTGAAAAGCGGCGGAGGGCCGAAGGGATGCTTGACCACCAGGCGGCGCAGCCGATCGGGTTCAAGCGCCAAGAGGCCGGCGGCCTCGTTGAGCGTGACCGTGTAGCCCGTGTCGTTTCGCTGGCGCCGGGCCGCGACCTGCTTCTCAGCCGCTTGCCGCAGCGTCTCCCACGGCACGCCCTGTGTGGGTGAGAAGTGGCCGAGGATTTTCTTGGCGGCGCGCGCCGCGGCTTCCTGCTTGGTAGCAGCCATGTGCAATCCATTGCCCGGATGGTGCCCATACGGTGTCAAAACAGCGCCAAGCTGTCGAGCGGGCGGGCATATCCCTAAGTCTGCAAGGACTCGGGGGCGATCATGGGGCGCTCGGCGGCCCAAGCATCGCTTCTAGGAGCCGTTGGCCCGACAGATCGGCTTGCTGCTGGAGGTTGTGGTCGCGGCGCTCGCGCACGTAGTGCGCGAGCGCGCCGGTCACTTCTGCATCCGGCAGGTCTTGCGCGCCGGCGGCGATGACCAGTTCGGCCAGCCGGCGCTTTCGGCGCTCGCTGTCGCGGCGCGCCTGTTGGCGATCGCGCAAGGCCTTGCGCTGCGCCGCGATGAGATCTTGCGCCTGGAGTTGCGCCAGCCGCGTGGTCGCGCGGGCGATTTTGCTGTGCAGGTGATCGGTTTGCTGCATGCGGGGGGCATCCTTCGAAGGTGGGGTGCTCCGATTGAAGCGTTGATTCTTCCCGCGTCAAGACGGTTCGCAGCAACTGAAACGACGAAAAACTCAAAGTCGGAAAAGCAAGAAAACGCAAAGCGAACAACGTGGAGCAAGAGCGCACTTATGCATCCTCCTGCGTCGGACGCGTGCGTCGGGGGCGTCGCCCCCGAACCCCAAACGCACAGCGCAACAGCAGAAGAAAAAAGCCTTCAAAAGCCTCTTGCCAACGCCGCGTGCGATGCCATAAACGAATCCTCGCCCACTTCGCAAGGATTCAATGGCCATCTATCACGCACACGTCAAAACCATCAGCCGCAGCAAAGGCCAGTCGGCGATCGCAGCGGCCGCCTACCGCGCCGGTATGCTGCTCACCGACCCGGCCACCGGGCGCCACCACAACTACCGTTTCCGCAACGGTGTCGTCGAAACCCGGTGCATCGCGCCGCACGACGCCCCCAATTGGGCGTTCGAGCCGGGCGCGCTGTGGGCCGCGGCGGAGGCGGCGGAGAAACGCAAGGACGCGACCCTCGCCAGGGAATTCGAAGTCGCCCTGCCACACGAGCTCAGCGACGACCAGCGCGTGGGCGTCGCCATGGCGCTGGCGGACGAGCTGGTGACCCGCTACCGCTTCGCGATGCAAGTAAGCATCCACCGGCCCGCGGCAGAGGGCTCGCTCAACCACCACGTGCACATGCTGGCCACCACAAGGCGCATCGGTCCGTTGGGCCTCGACGGCAAGACCCGTGAACTCGACGGCGGCCCCACGGGCCGGGCGGAAGTCGAGTGGACGCGGCAGATGGTCGCCAGGGTGATCAACCAGCACCTGGAGCGGGCCGCCGTCAGCGCGCGCGTCGACCACCGCAGCCTGGAGGATCAGCGCGCCGACGCGGAATCGCGGGGAGACCTCGCGGCAGCACTCGGCTTGACCCGCGAGCCGACGATTCACCTCGGCAAGCACGCCACCGCGTTGGAGCGAAAGGGCGAGGCGACGGCGCTGGGCGCGTTCAATGCTGCGATCGGCCAAGCGCCGCCCCACGCCGCCGATGCGCTGTCCCATCCCGGCGAGATTCGCATCACCCCCAAGGCCAAACCGCGCGGCAATACACCCCGCTTGGCCACCGTTGAGGGGCGCCGAGGGGCGGCGCGGGAGGCTTACACGGAAGCAAGGCAGCTGTGGGCGACCGGCATGGTGGGGCCCAGTCACGCGCTGTTCGTTTACACCCCCCGCATCTTGAGCTACTACGCCGCGCGCTTGAAGGCGCACATCGACACGCAGACGTTCGCGGTCCACCTCCGCCAACTGGTGCGATACATGAAAGCAGTCGTCCACGAGACCGGCCGCTTGTTGCGGGAGCAGGCGGCCGAAAAGCGCGCGAAGGCGGAATGGGAGGCTGCACGTGAAGAGCTCCAAGCGTTCGACGCCGAACACCCGAAGCCCATGCCGTGGCAGCGCCGCGAGTGGCAACAGCGGCGCGACAGGCGATTGGCGGCCGTGAGCGAGCGCCGCAGCGCGTGGCGGAAAGCGCGGGAAGCGATCAGCGAAGACGCTCAGCAACGCTACGCTCAGCAGTTGCAGGAGCGCGCCCAGAGCCTGGAAAACTGGAGTGCCGACATGCTGAAAAAATTCCCAGTCGATGCCGACAGTTGGACTCCCGACATGCCGCGCTTTTCGAAGAAAGAAGAGCCCCCGGCCCCGCTTGAACAGGATGACCAGCAAGGCGGCTCCAAATCAGACACCCGACCTTATCGTCCGAAGTTCTGACCCAAGAAGACGCCCCGCTTTCGCGGGGCGTCTGGGTTGAGGGGCACGGTCTCCCCCTTGGATGCCGTGCAGGGGCGGGTCAGTTCAACCGCTTCTTCTTGGCCCGTTTGGCGCGGAGAGCGGTCAGAGCGCCCTGATCGCGGTCGACGACCACTTGGCGGTTGGGTGGGATCGGCTCGTCCGGCGCGTTGGCGAGTTCCGCCTTCATTCGCTTGTAGCGCCGAACCAGATCATCGGCCATTTTCATGTGGAACTCCATGTCGCCGTCCAACTCGGCGGTGCTGCGCCGGCCATCCTTGGAACGAAGTCTGGCCAGAAGTTCGGAAGACGAAGGCAATTGCAACTTTTTTGGATCCATCAATGTGCGCTCTCCTCGAGCAGTGGGGGAGCACCCATCAAAGCGACGTTTACGTTTTTCGCAAGATGGCCTATCGTCATCTCGCAAACCTGAACGGATCCGTGCGAGGGGGAGTCACTGGACCCGTGTGGGTCTGACTAAAGCCCATGGCCTGCGCCTTGATGCATACTGGCCAGGCTGAGGTTTAGCAAGGAAGCGTCGCCATGAGGAAATGGAAAGTGCCCAAACCGGCCCGGAATGATTTCGACGGTTGCTGCGCCGCATCGCGCACCGAACCCCGCGTAAGCGCAGGGCGCTGGAGTCGTCTCGCCGCCGTGGTCATCGCCGGCGCCGTGCTGGCCGCGGCAGCCGCCTGCGCGAATCCGCCCACGGGCAAACGTCCGCGCGCGGAGGCAACCCCCCGGCCTCAACCGCCCAGCCCATCGCCGACGACCGTTGCGGAGCGGGATTTCCCGACCGCGGCCATCGTCCTCGACGATCGCGGCGCGCCGAAGAAGGTCTGGCTGGTGTCCTCACCGTCGCAGGGCACAGCGCAGGCCCTGGAGTTCTTCTCGGGCGAGCGCGTGGCCGACGTGCGCATCGAACCGTCCGGGTCTTCCGCGCCCGGGAAAGGCTGGACCTACAGCTTCACGGACCGCAGCGGACGCCGATACGCGGCCGTCCGCGCGCTGCCGTCCCAGGTGGACACCGACCAGCCCTCGGCCTACGCCGGCTGGGACGGCAAGGACGGCACCGGCCACGACGTGGTGCTGGGGGCGACGCTATTCGAGCGCAAGACCGCAACGGGCCCTGACGGGGTCGCGAAGGCGGTCACCCGCGCGGTCGATCCGCGGCCGTTTTTCGGCGGGCAGCCCGCGTGCGAGGACGCGGCTTACGTCGCGCGCACGCAGGCGTCGAGTTCGCAGGACAGCGAGCCCGGCTTCGTGCCCCGCGCGAAGATCCTCGCGGACTACGACGCCGCGAAGCGCTGCTGGAACACGCAACCGATCCACGCGGTGAACCTTGAGGACAACACCTTCCTCCTCGCCACGAGGACCCGCGTCTTCCGGCTCAGCAGCAAGGACCTGACCCCGGTGGGCGCCGCGCCCCAGCTCCGGACGGTCGACATCAAGGAATAGGAAAACGGCACGCCAAGGAGGCACCCCGTGAACGCGCAACTGCAACCCGCAACGCTCAACGACAACGAACTCAGGGCCACGATCTACTTCGCCGTCGGCGTGGCGTCCGAAGGCAGCAACCGCGGGCGCAACGTCGCCTACGAGTTGGCCTTCGCCGGCTACATCCACCGGGAAGGCGACACGGCCCGGGGGCAGCCCCGCGAGGCGGGCGTCTACCGGGAAGGGCAGTTGGAGCCCATCTACAACAGCGGCTACTCCGTCGGCACGTTGCAAACGGACTTCGGCCAGCAGCGCAACGACGCCAACCGCAACGCCGACCAGTTGCTCAACGCTTACCAGGAGTGGGCGCGCCAGCCCGGGCAGCGGCCCAACCTGGCGCTGACCCAGGCCGAATACGACCAGGCCAGCGACGCGCTGCGGCGCCAAGGCAACGAGATCCGGGGCGACCGCCAGACGGTCACGGACAACGGCTACGACGTGCCGGCGGGCATCAAGACGCGGCTCAACGAGTTCCTGCAATCGGACGCGGGCATCACCTTCGTCCACAACCAGGACGTGCGGCAGGTCAACCACCTGCTCCGGGACGGCGGCGCTGTCCGCGAGCTCGCGGACACGGCCCTGTATCGCAACGCCACGGCCGACGACCAGATCCGCATGGCCACGGTCATCTCCAAGCTGGAGAACCAGGACGGGCGCCGGAACTGGCCCGGCATCATCAACCGCATCGAGAACGGCACCATCGCCTCCGTGGACGACCTCAACGCGGCCGTCCCGCGGCACCTCCAAGGCGACCGCGACAACGCCTTGCGGGGTGCGGAGCTGGTGATCGCCCTGCGCGGGGCCGAAGCGGACAACCCGCTCCGGGGCGCGTGGCGGGACGTGATGGCGAACCCGTTGGTCAACCCGACCCAGCTCGATCAGGACCGGGCACATCCGAACCTGCCGGCCGAGTATTCGACGGTCAAGAACCTGTTCCTGGCGCCGGCGCAGGGCAGGGCGTTCGTCGAGGCGCTGGACGCCGGCGGCACCCGCGCGCAGGACGTCCGCTTTCAGGGCGCCCCGGCCGGCCACACCGCGGGCCTCTACGTCTCCGGCCACGACTTCGTCCAGTGGAACCGCGACGGCCACGGGCACGCGAACATCGGGGGGCGTTGGCAGGAGGTCGAGCGCGACCAGGTGACCCGGCTGGACCGGGGCAACGGCGTGGTGGACTTGAACGTGACGCGCAACGGGGTGGCGGTGCCGCTGCTGCACGTCGACCCGCGCGCGCCCGGGGTGCGCCCTGACCAACCCCACGAGCCGCCGAGGCAGCCCGCGGCGCCCCGCGCGCCGGGTCCCGGGCGCCGCGCCGATGCTTCGGATGCAGACGGGCCGGAGCCGGGACAGCCAGGGACGCAACCCCGGCAGGCGGCCCTGATGCTCGACCACCCCTCGCACGAGAACTTCAGCATGTTCGCCGCCGCCCTGCGGGCCGTGAACGACCGCGATACCCAGATGGGCCGGCAGCCCGACGAAGTCAGCCGACAGCTCGCCGGCGGGCTAGTCGAGAAGGCGCGCGAGCGCGGGCTGGAGACGATCGGCGCGGCGCAATTCACACCGGACGGCACGAAGGTCGGTATGACCGACACCACCGATCTCTCGGCGCCTTGGGCGAAGACCGCGGTTGGGGAGGTGGGGCAGCTCGCCGGTCAAACGCTGGCGAAGAGCAGCGAGAACGTCGCGGCCATCAACCAGCAACAATCGTTGGAGCAAAGCCTGAAGCAGCCGACGCAGACGCAAACGATGCAGGGGCCGGATGATCCGGCGCCGAAGGGGCCGAGGTTGGTATGAACGATGTTAGTGGCCGTTGATGCAAACACAATGTATCCGCTACCTTGCAGCTTCCCTGGGAACCATCTCGGGGACCATTTTCTGCACCCGCTGCGGCAGGCAAGTGATTGATTGTAATGGTTTCTCTCGCTGAGGAATCGATTCCCATCACCCGCTCCAGATTCAACAGGACGGCGATCTCTTCGGAGGTCGCCGTTCTTGTTTGGAGTGGCGTGCGAGCGGTTGCGCGTGGGGAAGACTGCGGGTGAGCCAGATCGACTGGCGTCCTGCCAAAACAAAGCGCGCCCCGGTTGCCCGGGGCGCGCTGTTCGATCAATCAGCGACCGGACTTCGACTGGCCCGTCTGATCCTGGCGACCCTGCTTCTCGTCGCCGATGGGCTTCTGGTCGTTCTTGCGATCATCCTTGTCGCCTTCCGGCTTCTGGGCGCCCTTCTGGTCCTTCTGGTCGTCGGGCTTCTGTCCGTTCTTCTGGTTCTGGTCGGTGTGGTTCGGATTCGTCTGATTCTGGGCCATGGCCTGATTCCTTGGGGGATGCCGGCGGATGCCGGTATCGGAAAGGGCGCAATTAGCGTGCCAGACGATGCTGATCGCATTCGAGCGATTCATCGTGGTGGAACAGAGCGATCGTTCGGCATGCGGAATGCCGTCTTTCATGGGCGATCACGTGCAATGGCACGCGAGAACACGATGATCGTCATCGAATCGCTGCGGTGCCTCTCGTGCGCAACAGGTGTTGCATAACCCCCTTCGCCCGTGCAATGCGCATGAGCGCGTCACGGATGTTCATCCTGATGAACGGCGATGTGTCGAGAGTGAAACATGCGCGCCACGTGCTCCGTGTTTGGATTCGCACGCAGATGCAGGCATGAGGTTCATCGATCCGCGCGCAGACTCCGGCATCCCCCACCTCATGGATGCTTGCGCATGCGCACTGACGAAACATTGCGGTTGGCCCGCCAAATCGCCGAGATCAACGCGGTCGTGCCAGGCATCGTTGCCAGCCGTCTGATGCGGTTCGCATGGGCCGGGACGCAGCCATCACGCGCCGATCGCAACGAGTTCGCGCGCATGTCGAGCGAGAAATGGCAGGCCGCGTCGCAATCTGCGGTGGCGAGCACCCTGTTCCTTTTCAATCTGCAGATGGAAGCCGCGCAATCCTTCTGGCAGGCCACCATGTTTCCATGGCTCGGCATCCAGACCAGGCAGGCCAACGCCGATTCCAACCCGGGCGCGGGTTTGATGACCGCAGCGCTTGCGCCATACCACCGTATCGCAACCGCCAATGCCAGGCGTCTGCGCAAATCCTGAGATGCGGAGCATTGTTGACTGCGGCGGTGATGTCCTTGCGAGCCACCCGAACATAGCAGGCTACTCGCACATCATGAGCATCAGCCGTGCCTTGGCATCTGCCCTGGCAATCGCTTCCTCGTTCCCTGTGGCTTGCGCGTCCTTCAACTCCTTTCGTGCTTCGGAAACCAATCCTGCGTGCGCGATGTCCGGTGGCTTCCGGTTTGACGTCGTCCGGTCCGCCGGCAGGCGACGCCACACGCGTCTTCGGCGGCCAGCGGACATTCCGGCCCGGGCCACTTTTCGCCCCGTGCCGCGCGGGAACTGTCATCATTTCCGCCGCAAGCTGCGGCCGTCGCCGCGTCGGACATCATGCATGAAGCTCGCCATCCTCTCCCGCAACACCAAGCTGTATTCGACCCGGCGCCTAGTGGAGGCGGCGCGCGAGCGCGGGCACAGCGCGCGGGTGCTTGATCCGCTGCGCTGCTACATGCGGATCGCGTCGGACGGGTTCGACATGCATTACAAGGGGCGGTCGATCTCGGGCTACGACGCGGTGCTGCCGCGCATCGGGGCTTCGATCACCCGCTACGGCACGGCGGTGCTGCACCAGTTCGAACTGATGGGCAGCTACACCCCGAACGGGGCCGATGCCATCGCCCGCGCCCGCGACAAGCTGCGCGCGCACCAGCTGCTGTCGGCGCAGGGCATCGGCATGCCGGCGACCGTGTTCGGCGACAACCCCGACGACACCGTCGACCTGCTGTCGATGCTGGGGCCGCCGCCGCATGTGGTGAAGCTCAACGAAAGCTCGCAGGGCGCCGGCGTGATCCTGACCGAGAAGCCCTCGGCGTCGCGCAGCGTGGTCGAGACCCTGCGCGGGCTGTACGCCAACTTCCTGGTGCAGGAGTTCATCGCCGAGGCCGAGGGCGCGGACCTGCGCTGCTTCGTGGTCGGCGACGAGGTGGTCGCGGGCATGCGCCGGCAGGCGCCGAAGGGCGATTTCCGCTCGAACCTCCACCGGGGCGGCACCGCCGAGCCGGTCCAGCCCAGCCCTGATGAGTGCCAGGTGGCCATCCGCGCCGCACGGGTGCTGGGGCTGGGGGTGGCGGGGGTGGACCTGATCCGGGCCAACCGCGGGCCGCTGGTGCTGGAGGTCAACGCCTCGCCTGGCCTGGAGGGCATCGAGGCTGCAACCGGCGTCGATATTGCAGGCAAAATCGTCGAACTCCTGGCCAACGGCGCTAAAAACATCCGCCGCCCGATGGCTCCGCCGAAGTGATCCCACTCCCGCCTGCCGCCCCCCGGTCGCCTGTCACGGGGCTTTAACAGGGCTTTAATCGAAGCGGGCGTAGCGTGTGCGGACCGATTTCTGTCCATCCCGCCATCCTCGTCAGGTGCCAGATGCAGAACCGGTAATCGGGGTAACAACCCAATGTTCGGCCCGGCGGTGCAGATCGCCGGGCCGCTTTTTTCGCTTGCGATGGCCGCGACGCCTTGTGTGCGTGGCGGCCATCGCGCGCTGTGCCAGAATGCCGTGGCGCCCTGCGGGCGTGCCATCGAAGAGGCCGTTCGATGCCGTCCGCCACGGAACCGGTCGCGCTGCGGCCGGTCTGAGCACAACTTCCGGAGGAACTCGAACGCATGCGCATTCTCGTGATCGAAGACAACCAGGACATCGCCGCCAACCTCGGCGACTACCTGGAGGAGCGGGGTCATACCATCGACTTCGCCGCGGACGGCATCACCGGGCTGCATCTGGCGGTGGTCCACGATTTCGACGCGATCGTGCTCGACCTCAACCTCCCGGGCATGGACGGTCTGGAAGTCTGCCGCAAGCTGCGCGGCGAGGCGCGCAAGCAGACCCCGGTGCTGATGCTCACCGCCCGCGACAGCCTGGACAACAAGATCGCCGGTTTCGACTCCGGCGCCGACGACTACCTCATCAAGCCGTTCGCGCTGCAGGAAGTGGAAGTGCGCCTCAACGCGCTGGCCCGTCGCGGCAAGGGCACGCAGACGCGGGTGCTGGAAGTCGGCGAACTGGAATACAACCTCGACACCCTCGAGGTCCGTCGCCAGGGCAAGCTGCTGCAGCTCAATCCGACCGCGCTGAAGATCCTGCAGGCGCTGATGGAAGCGTCGCCGGCGGTGGTCACGCGGCAGGAGCTGGAAACCCGGGTGTGGGGCGAGGAGCTGCCGGATTCCGACAGCCTGCGCGTGCATATCCACGGCCTGCGCGCGGTCGTCGACAAGCCGTTCGGCTCACCCTACATCCAGACCCGCCACGGCATCGGCTATCGCATCGCAGTCCCCGATGCCGGCAGTTGACCGACCCGCGCCGCGCCGCGCGCGTCCCACCTATCGTCGGCGGCTGCGCAGCCGCATCATCCTGTCGTTCCTGCTGCTCGGCTTCGGGCTGACCAGCCTGTTCGCGTTCGCCACGCAATGGACCCGCAACCGGGTCGAGAATGCGCTGGTCGAAGACGTGATGAACCAGAACATCAACGAATTCGCGCGGCGTTACTACGAAAACCCCGACATCAGCCCCGATGTGCCCGTTGAGCAGATCCGCGCCTATGCGTTCAACGCGGACAAATTCGATCGTGTACGCAGGGAATACCCGGAGTGGGCAGAACTGAGCGATGGCATCCACCGCCTCAGCGGCCAGAATCCCGACGGCAGTCCGTTCTCCTACAAGCTCGCCGTGCGCAAGACGCCGGACGCGTGGTTCTTCCTCGCCTATGACATGACCCGCGCCAGTCGCGGCGAAGCGCAGTTCAATCGTGCGATCTTCGGCTCGGTGATCCTGTTCACCGTGTTCTCGCTGCTGGTCGGCTGGTGGGCCGCATCGCGGGTGATGAGCCCGGTGACCGAACTGGCGCGACGCCTGCGCCGGTCCGGGCGCAGCAGCGAACCCGAGGCGCTGGCTTCGCACTTCGCCGAAGACGAGGTGGGCGAACTGGCGAAGGCGCTGGACGACTATGCCGAACGCCTGACCGACGTGGTCAAGCGCGACCGCGAATTCAATGCCGACGTCAGCCACGAACTGCGTACGCCGCTGGCGGTGATCCGCGGGGCGGTGGAGCTGCTGTTGGCCAGGACCGAACTCGACGAGAAGACCCGCACGCGCCTGCAGCGCATCCAGCGTGCAGAACAGCAGTGCACCGACCTGATCAGTGCGTTGCTGCTGCTGTCGCGCAACGAACGCGGCCACGGCGCGGCGGATGTCGGCAAGCTCGCCGAGCAGCTGTTCGATGCCCATCGCGGGCAGCTGGCCGGCAAACCGCTGGTGCTGCGCGTGGACGACGCACAGGGGGCGGTGGTCGTCGATGCGCCCGATGCGGCGGTGACGGTGGCGTTGAGCAATCTCATCGGCAACGCGGTGAAGTACACGCTGCAGGGCGACGTGATCGTGCGCCTGCGTCCGAACGCCGTCGACGTGATCGACAGCGGCCCGGGCCTCAGCGCCGAGGACGCCGCGCGCCTGTTCGAGCGCGGATACCGCGGGAGCCACGCAGAACACACGCAGGGCGGCGGCATCGGCCTGTCGATCGTGCGCCGCCTGTGCGCGCTCTACGGCTGGCGCGTGCGGGTGGTGCCGGGCGAGGAGAAGGGCGTGGTGGCGACGCTGGAATTCGGCGGCTGACGACGGCGGCGAAGGTGATGCCGCACTGCGCACAGGCCTGAAACGAAACGCCACCCGTCGAGGGTGGCGTCGCGTCGATCCGGGACGGCATCGTGGTGTCGCGGTCACTCCTCCGCCGAAACGATCGCCACCGTACGCGGGTTGTTGTCCAGTCGCACCCAGCCCGGGCAACTCTGCTGCACGCAGGCGCGGCCGTCGCTGCGCCAGATCGCGCCGTTGTCGTGCAATTGGTACAGCAGTCCGCCAGCGGCGGCGAGCGCACGGGTACGCGGGTTGTTGTCGAGCATGCGCCAGCCCGGGCAGCTGTTGTTGGTGCAGGCGACGCCGGTGGATTCCCAGATGCGGCCGTCGTTGTGGCGCTGGTACAGCTCGCGGCCGCCGGCGACGATGTCGGTGGTGCGCGCATTGTTGTCGAGCATGCGCCAGCCGGGGCAACTGTTGTTGGTGCAGGCAACGCCGGTGTGCGCCCAGATGCGTCCGCCGGTGTGCAGCTGATAGAGCACGCCGCCGGATGCGGCGATGCGGGTGGTCGCGGCGTTGTTGTCGAGCATCGTCCAGCCCGGGCAGGATTCGCCGCTGCAGGGGCGGCCGGTCCAGCGCCAGATGCGTCCGCCGGTGTGCAACTGGTACAGCTGTCCGCCGCCGGCGACGATGTCGCGGGTCGCGGCGTTGTTGTCCAGGCGCACCCAGCCGGGGCAGCTCTGTCCGCTGCAGATGCGACCGGTGAAGCGCCAGATGTGGCCGTTGTTGTGCAACTGGAAGAGCTGGCCGGCGGAGGCGACGATCTTCACCGTGCGGGTGTTGTTGTCCACCAGTTCCCAGCCCGGGCAGACATCGTCCGAGCACGGCTGCCCGTTGCTGCGCCAGATCTTGCCGTCCACGTGCAGCTGGTACAGGCGGCCGCCAGCCGCAGCGATGCTGCGCGTGCGCGGATTGTTGTCGAGGCGTTGCCAGCCCGGGCAGCTTTCGCCATTGCACGGTGCGCCGGTGGATTGCCAGATCGCGCCGTCGTTGTGCAGTTGATACAGCTTCGGTGCGTGCAACTGGTACAGCCGTGCGTTGTCGCCTTCGGCGGCGAGGCTGAGTTTCGTGCGCGGATTGTTGTCGAGCATCGTCCAGCCCGGGCAGCTTTCGCCGCTGCACGCGGTGCCGGTCGATCGCCAGATGCGCCCGTCGCCATGGTCCTGGTACAGGCCGCCGTTGATCGCGGTGCTGCGCGGATTGTTGTCGAGCCGCTGCCAGCCCGGGCAGCTCTGGCCCGAGCATGCGGCGCCGGTCGAACGCCAGAGGTTGCCGTTGCGATGACGCTGGAACAGCGTGCCGCCGTTGGTGGCGAGATCGGCGGTGCCGGGGTTGTTGTCGAGCATCGTCCAGCCCGGGCAACTCTGTCCGCTGCAGGCCGTGCCGGTGGCCCGCCAGACGCGGCCGTCGTCGTGCAGCTGGAACAGGGTGCCGTTGCTGCTGGCGATAGCGACGGTGCGCGGGTTGTTGTCGAGCATCCGCCAGTGCGGGCAGCTGTCGCCGTTGCAGGGCTGGCCGGTCCATTCCCAGATGCGGCCATCGCGATGCATCTGGAACAGTTTGCCGGCGCTCGCCGCGATCGCATGCGTGGCCGGGTTGTTGTCCAGCCGCTGCCAGCCCGGGCAGCTCTCGCCCGAGCAGGCGCCGCCGGTGGACCGCCAGATCATGCCGTCGTTGTGCAACTGGTACAGGCTGCTGCCGCTGGCCTCGATCGACACCGTCTTCGGGTTGTTGTCCAGGCGCTGCCAGCCGGGGCAGCTTTCGCCGGTGCACGGCGTGCCGGTCGCGCGCCAGATCGTGCCGTCGTAGTGCAACTGGTAGAGGCGATCGGCACCGGCCGCGATGTCGACGCTGCGGATATTGTTGTCCAGCCGTTGCCAGCCCGGGCAGCTGTCGCCGGTGCAGGTCGTGCCGGTGAAGCGCCAGATCGCACCCGCCCAGCGGTTTTCCTGGTTGATGCCGATGCGCCATGCACCGCGACCGCGCGCGCCGATGTAGAGGTTCGAGCGCTGGTTGCCCAGGCGTTCGAAGTGCGCGTAGAGCGGGCGCGAGATGTGCGGGCGCAACGCGGTGTTGTTCACCGGGTCGGACAGCAGCGTCCAGCTGCCGCCGGCATTCGCGCTGTAGTGGATGCCGGAGTCCTGGCCGCCGACGACGAAGACGTTGCGATCCAGGTGGCTGATCGCGATCAGCGATGCCTGCGGATAGCCGCCGCCGGTGGCGCCCTGCTGCACTTCGCCGAGGAACGCGCCGTTGCCGGCGAGCAATGCGTCGACATCGGTCATCGCCGCCCAGCTGGTGCCGCCATTGGTGGTGCGGACCATCGCCGGCGCGGCGCCGGCCATGTCGCTGGCGATGATGTGGTTGGCGTCGTTGCGATCCACCGCGAACGCGCCGAACTGGTTGTTGCCGTTGCGCTGCACCTGCGTCCAGGCGCCGGTGGTGGTGGCGCCGTCATGTCGCCACAGCGAGCCGGTGCCGCCCATGTTGCAGGCCCCCGGGCCCGCGCGCAGCAGGAACACGGCGGTGCCGTCGCCGCGCCGCGATGCGTAGACGCCGCAGGCATTCGCCGGCGCCCCGGTGCCCAGGGTCTGCCAGGTGACGGGATTCGCGCCGATGTTCGTGGTGAAGAACACCCCTGAGCTGGAGACCACCGCATAGCTGTTGGCCGCGTAGTTGGTGATGCTGTCCAGATCGTTGAAACCCAGCAGGTTGCCGGCCGGATACGTCGGGATTTCCGAGCCGCCATCCATGTTGTCGCCGTCGAGGAACAGGCGCGTCGCGCGGCCACCGCCGCCGAAGCAGCACATCGTGTAGACCACGCGACTGGCTTCGGCTTCCACGTCGAACACGTCGCAGCAGCCCGGGCTGCGCCAGGCGGGCGTGGTGCGGGCGGCGTCGCGGGTGCCGAAGGCACCGCTGTCCTGCTGGCCGATGTAGACGCCTTCCTCGTCCAGCGTCGTGCGCTCGTTGCCATCCATGTCCCACAACCAAAGTGCGGTGACCGAGGTGGTCGGCTGCTCCCAGCGCGGATCGTGGCAGTCGGCGCCGGTGCGCTGGTTGAAGTACACGCCGCCGTCGTTGGAGAACAGCGTCGGGCAGGCGCCGACGCCGCCGGTGGGATTGAACGCGATGTCGCCCACGTCCCAGTGCGAACCGGTCTGCGCGTTGTTCCAGCTGTTCGACGGGCAGCGCTGCGCGGTGGATGCCGGATTGGCGGGCGTGGTGCAGGCCGCGCGGAACAGCTGCGTGTCGCCGAACCACAGGTCGAAGGCGGTGCCTGCACGGTCGTTCACGCGCACGAACGGGATGCGACCCTGCGGACCGGGATTGGTGAAGGTGGTCGGCCAGCTGCCGCCGCCATCGCGGCTTTCGAACAACTGCGTGCCGACCGACAGGAAGATGGTGTTCGCCTCGTCCGGCGACGCTGCCAGCGAGCACGTGCCGCCGGGGTCGGTGGCGCCGGCGACGAAGACCGTGCCGCCGTCGCTGGAGCGCAGGTGGCCCTCGTCGCCGCAGATGTCGATGACGCCGTGGTGGATGCTGACGTCCCACACCCGCGAGCCGCCGGCCGTCGCCGGCGTGGGGTCGCGGTAGTCCCAGGTCACGCCGTTGTCGGTGCTCACCGCCAGGCCGCAGCCGGTGCCGACGAAGATGCGGTTGTTGTTGGCGGGGTCGAAGGCAATGCCGAAGGCTTCGGGTTCGGTGCGATCCACCGCGAAACGGCAGTCGCCGGCCGCCGGTCGCGCGCCGGTCGGCACCGCCCAGGTCGTGCCGCCGTCGCGACTGACGTTGACGCCCGACTGTGGCGTGGTCTTGCCGTCGAAGCGCGAGGTCGCC
Source organism: Lysobacteraceae bacterium (assembly GCA_036404915.1). Classification (GTDB taxonomy): domain Bacteria; phylum Pseudomonadota; class Gammaproteobacteria; order Xanthomonadales; family Xanthomonadaceae; genus Lysobacter_I. The sequence continues at coordinate 111,207 of DASWYO010000017.1, read as the reverse complement.
ACGAGCACGTTGGCGTTGCCCGGATTGAACTCGACATCCCAGGTCGACTGCGCGCGATACCCCGGCACGTAGGTCCAGTTGCGGCCGCCGTCGCCGGTGCGGAACAGGCCGCCCCATTCGCTCGCGGCGAAATAGATCTGGTTGTTGCTCGGATGCGCGGCCAGCTGGTTCACGCGACCGCCGCTGGCGCTGTTGGGGTCGTTGCCGTCCTGGTCGGACTGCACCGGGCTGATGTTGTCGATGCGCCAGCTCGCCTGTGCGACGGCCGTGCCGCCGAAGGCCAGCAGCGCGGCCAGCGATGCCAGCAGCAGCGCCGCGCGCGGCGCGTCGTGGCGACGATGGGTGTGGCGTCCGATCTTGCGCATGGTGTCCTGCATGGCGCTCTCTCCCTGGAGACACGTGTGGCCGCCGCGCGTCGCATGCGCGGGCGGCGCGTGATGAGGCATTACGGATCGACGAAGTCGGCCGGGCACACCGGCACGCGGCATACGTTCTCGCCGAGGTTTTCCGCCGCCTCGACGCCATCGCGCACCAGGCGGATCTCGTAGCTCATCCCCGGCTGCATGCCTTCGAAGACCAGCGTGCGCTGCGGCGTGCCGCGCTGGACTTCCACGCCCTGCGCGATCGCGCGGATCTGCTGCAGCGCGCCGCTGCGCAGGTCGCCGACCATCGCCTCGCGCAGCGCCGGCGCGGTGTCCGCAGACGTGGATGCATTGGGTCGCGCGCTGCGCAGTCGCGCCGTGTCCATGCCGGCGTCGCGCGACACCACGCGGAATTCGCGCACGCGATCGAGGAAGACCGGCGTCTCGCGGACGCGCAGGCGTTCGAAATCGATGCCCGTGCCCGGCTGCACGCGCGTTTCGGGAATCGCCATCAGCGGCACGCTGCCGAAGTCGCCTTCGCGCAGCGCCTGTGGCGTGCTTGCGAAATCCAGTCGCAGCGACGGCGTCATCGCGCGCGCTTCGCCATCGATGACGATCTGCGCGATCGGCGTGCGCGGCGTGATCGCGCTGCACACGAAGCTGCAGCGCACGCGCGGCGGCGGCAGGTCCGCGCGATTGGTCGCGACGCGCGGCGCCCGCAGCACCGTGCCGATCGCCGCACGCTGCAGGGAAGGGGCCGCCAATCGCGGCGACTCGACGAGGTTGCCGCGCTCGTCCTGGGCGTTCGGGGCGGATGCGGACAGCAGCCCGGCGACGAGCGCGATCGACGCGGCGAGGAACGCCGGCCATCGGTTGCGCAGGCGTGCGTTGCGGTGAATCGCGATACCGGCATCCCGTGCCGGTGTCATCAACCTGGACGTCATGGCGCTGCTCCTGTTCCGTGCGCGAGCCTGGACGCGTTCCACGCATCGCAGGGCCATCCCGGCCCCCGCCGGTGGAACGTCGGATTTCCCCTGTTCCTGATCAAGCGCAACGCCGTGGCTTGATGCGGACGGCCAGTATTCGGGGGTGTTTCCGATGACCGGCGCCGATGCATGGCCAGGTTGCCAACGAAAAAGGCCGCGCATGTGCGCGGCCTTCTTGATTGCAGCGAAGATGCGGGATCACACCCGTTCCAGCCACCCGTACTTGTCCGGCGTCTTGCCGTTGAACAGGCCGAAGAACAGATCCTGCAGCCTGCGCGTGACCGGGCCAGGCTTGCCGGTGCCGACCTGGCGGGCGTCGACCGAGCGGATCGGGGTGAGCTCGGCGGCGGTGCCGCACATGAAGAGCTCGTCGCAGAGGTACAGGTATTCGCGCGGCAGGTCGCGTTCGATCACGTCGATGCCGTTGTCGCGGGCCAGGGTGATGATGGTGTTGCGGGTCAGACCGTTGAGCAGCGCGGCACTGACCGGCGTGGTGTGCAGGGCGCCGTCGAAGACGAGGAACAGGTTCTCGCCCGCGCCTTCGCTGAGCAGGCCGGTCGACGCCAGCGCGATGCCTTCGCCGAAGCCGAGGCGACGCGCTTCGCGGGCGACCAGCTGGCCGGAGAGGTAGTTGCCGCCGGCCTTGGCGCCGGCCGGGATGGTGTTCGGGGCGAAGCGCTGCCAGCTGGACACGCACGCATCGATGCCGGCCTCGAGCACTTCGGCGCCGAGGTACTGGCCCATCTTCCAGGTCGCGACGGCGACGTCGGTCGGCGTGTCGGCCGAGAGGCCGAAGCCGCCGAGGCCGCGATAGGCGACCGGGCGCAGGTAGTCGGTGGTGAAGTCGTTGGCCTTGAGGACTTCGCGGCAGGCGGCGTTGATCTCGTCCAGGCCGTAGGGGATGGCCATGTCGTAGATCTTCGCCGAGGCGAACAGGCGCTTGTTGTGGTCGTTGAGGCGGAAGATCGCCGGGCCATCGGGGGTGTCGTAGCAGCGGATGCCTTCGAACACCGACGAGCCGTAGTGCAGCGCGTGCGACATGACGTGGGTGGTGGCCTCGGCCCAGGGCTTGATCTTGCCGTTGTGCCAGATCCATTCGGGGTATTGCTGCGCCATGTCGGTGTCCGCGGGATGAGGGAAACCGCAATTTTAGGCGATCAGGCGCCGGGCCGGTCATTCCGGCGCGGCATGCGCCCAAGGGAACGGGGCCTTCCGGCCCCGTCCGTACAGCAAGGTATGGTGCGTCCGGCGGTCAGCGGAAGGCGGCGACCGTGGGGGCGCGTTCGTTGAGCAGGCGTGCGTTGTTGCTGGTCGCGGCCGTGCCCATGGCCTGGCCACCGTAGGTCTTGGCGGGGTTGGACCAGTAGTTGATGCGCGGGCAGCCACCGGCGTTGGTGCAGTTGTAGGCCATGATCGTGCGCCAGGCATTCGTCGGCGAACGGTAGCCGTGCGCATAGGCGACGGGCGTGGTGCTCGGGTCGGTGGCGGGATCGTGGCGCGCGCCGAAGTTGTGGCCGATCTCGTGCGCGAAGGAGTAGTAGCCGGTCATGCACGAGGCGGCGGTCACGCTGAACGCGCTGGCCGCGTTGGAATTGAGATAGCCGAGGCCGCAGTACTGGGTGTTGGTGGTGATCAGCACGGCCACGTCGGCGGCGATGCTGTTGCGCGTGGTGTGGTAGCTGTCGAGGTAACCGTCGGTGGTGCCGCGGAAGCGGCTGAGGTCGGTGTCGAAGCTGGAATTGACGTAGTTCGCCGTGTACGAGCCGGCGAGCTGGAACGTCACGTTCACGCCGCTGTTGGTGAAGCTCTGGTTGCTCTCGGAGATCGCGAGGTTGGACTTCGTGGTCGTGTTGCCGACCGCGCTCGCGGCGGCCGTGCTGTAGACGATCATCACGCGTACGACGATCGGCGCGCGCGTGGTCGCACGTGCGATCGCGTCCTTCACCTGCGGGTGCTCGGCGAGCGACGCGCGCCACATGTCGGTGTAGGCGGCAGGATGGTCCGCAGGCATCTTCGATTCGTCGATGCGCGCGATCACGTGACCGCCCTTCGCGAGCGGCTGCAGGGTGTAGAGCTGGCCGTTGGCGCGGATGGTGCCGGACATCTGGTTGCCCTGGCGCACGATCATCACCGAGTTGTTCGGGTCGTCTGCGATTTCGCCTGTCGCCTTGTAGCGCAGCGTATCGACGAGGCCGAAGCGCTTGCCGAGCGTGCCGTACCAGACCTGGGTGCCGTCCGGATTGCGCCGGCTGTACTGCTTGAATGCCGTGCCGAGGTCGCCCAGGCCCAGCCGCAGCACGTCGGTGTGGTCGCCGATCAGGCTGGCGTCGGCCTGCACCACGCGCAGCGAGGTGGTGGCGCGATTGGCGGACAGCGTGCGATAGCCGCTGTCGTCGGCCGCATTCGCGGATTTCGCCGTGGCGGCGGAGAACAGGGGCGTGCGCGAAGCCTGCGTGGCGGCAGCACCGAGGCCGAGCGTGACGATGGCGGCGATGCCGATGAACAAGATGGAACGTTTCATGCGTTGCGTCTCCCTGCAACCTGGAACTGCGGCGTCCGAGCCGACATCAATGGGCAATTCCAGGTGCTCGATCCGTGAGAAGGATGGCCCGGTCCGCCTTGCCCGCATCGATCCTGCGTGAGCCTGCGATGGCCCGCAAGCACCGTTCGTCCGATCACGCGGCGAGGCGATGCCTTGTCTCGCGCCAGCAAAAAAGGACAGGGCCTCGCGGCCCTGTCCCGTTGCGACGCATGCCCCGGAACGATCAGCGGAAAGCTGCGATCGTGGCCGCCGTCGTGTTCAACACGCGTTGGTTGTGCGCGCGCGTGGTGTTGCCCATGGCCTGGCCGCCGTAGGTCTTGGCGGGGTTGGACCAGTAGTTGATGCGCGGGCAGCCGCCCGAGTTGGTGCAGTTGTAGGCCATGATCGTGCGCCAGGCGTTCGTCGGCGAACGATAGCCGTGGCCGTACGCGTAGGGCGTGAGCGAGCCATCGGTGGCGATGTCGTGGCGCGCGGACTGCAGGTGGCCGATCTCGTGGCCGAACGAGTAATAGCCGGTGGCGCAGCTGTAGTGCACTGCGGCGAACGCGGTCGATGCCGAAGAGCCGATGCCCGAGGCCAGGCCGCAGGAGGAGCTGTTGTTGATGATCAGCACGCCCACGTCCGAAGCGGTGCTGTTGCGCGTGGCGTGGATCGAATCCATGTAGCCGTCGCTGGTGCCGCGGAAGCGCGACAGGTCGGTGCTGAAGCTGCCGGATTCGGTATAGGTCACGCGCACCGACGAGGCCAGCTGCACGCTGATGTCGACGCCGCTGTTGGCGTAGCCCTGGTTGGTTTCGGCGACGGCCAGGTTGATCAGGCCGGTGATGTCGCCGCTGGCGGTGGCGGCCGACGGCGTGTAGGCCACGAGCAGGCGGATCGTGCTGGCGGCGATGCTGGCGCGGCCCTGGGGCTTCGCCACGTTGCCCATCTCGATGCGCGGCAGGAAACCGTAGGCGGCCGGATGGTCGGCCGGCATCTTCGCTTCGTTCACGCGCACGATGGCGTGGCCGCCGGAACGCAGCGGACGCAGGCTGTAGAGCTGGCCCTTCGAACGGATGGTGCCGGTCAGCTTGTCGCCGTTGCGCACGATCATGACCGAGTTGTTCGGGTCGTCGGCGATTTCGCCGGTGGCCTTGTAGCGCAGCGTATCGATCACGCCGAACTGCTTGCCGAGGTTGCCGTACCACACTTCGGTGCCGTCGGCATTGCGCTTGCTGTACTGGCGGTAGGCGTTGCCGAAGTCGCCCAGGCCGAGCGGCAGCACGTCCGTCTTCGCGCTGACCAGGCCGGCATCTGCGCGGACGATCTGCAGCGATTCGGTGGCGCGGTTGTCGGCCAGCGCGCGATAGCTGACGTCGCCGGTGATGCCGGCCGCGGTCTTCGACGCCGAGAACAGCGGGGTACGTGCGGCCTGGCTTGCGGTTGCGGCAAAGCCAAGCAGTGCCACCGCGCCCAGCGCGGTGAACAGGATGGAACGCTTCATCGATCTCTCCCTGATCCTCGGCACCGCGGCGTCCAGGCCGAAGGGTGCGTTGCCGGGATGGTGGTGGTGTGGTGTACGCGTGCCTGGACCCCTTGCCCGCTACCATGTTTTTCAGCCCTGCGCGGCTTGCGCAAGCTGCAGCGCAGCATCACGGCCGAGGCCGCGAACACTGTCTCAGAACGTGATCCACCAGCAGTCGAAATGCCGTTGCAGGCGCAGATCGGTGCGTGAGGGGGTCGATCCGTTGCGCAGGGTCTGCTGCAGGCGCAGGCCGTAGGGCGCGCGACGCACGGGGCGTTGCGCGGGCGCGGAGGCCGTGTCTTCGGCGCCGGGCGCCGGGGCCTGCACGGCGCCGACAGGGGCCGTCGTCGCATCGCCTGCGGAAGGTGCGGTGAGGGCCGGCGGTTCGGTTGTCGACGGATCGATCGTCGGTGCCGCCGCACGCAGCGGGGTGATGTCGACCAGTGGACGGTCGACGATGGCCTGCAGGCGGTCGTAGACCCTGGCGCCGCTGGCGTCGTCATGACCGACCCAGTGGTAGACCGCGCCCATGCGATTGACGTCGCGGTTGTCGATCGCAGCGGAGATCTCGTGCACCAGGTCCTGCAGCGTGCGGGCGCAGGCCATGCGTCGCGTGGACAGGGTGGCGCCGGACGGCGAACGGATGCCGCGCGACTGCGCGCCGATCTCTTCGCAGCGCCGGTCGGTGTACACGGTGTCGCCGTTGGCGCCGACGCAGCGATTCAGTTTCGGGGCCTGCGCGGGCGCGGGTGGCGCGGGCAGGACGAGCGCGGCGGACACCATGCACGCGGCGAGGGACAGGCGGAGGACGACAGGCATGGCGCGACACTAACCCCGGCGGGATGAACGCGGCCGCGTCAGCCGGGCGCGAGCAGGGTGAAGGGCCACCACGGCAGGTTGCGCAGCAGCATGTAGCTGGGCAGCAGCACCAGCCAGAACGTACCCGACAGCAGTACGCGCATCACCGGTCGAAGCGCATCCGGGCGCCAGCCGCGGACATGCAGCAGCATCAGTGGACCGGTGACCAGCATGAACACGGCCAGGGGGTTCATGTGCAGCGCGCGCAGCACGTCGCCATGTGCGAGCGCGTGCAGCGCGCGGGTGATGCCGCAGCCCGCGCAATACAGGTGCGTCACCGCGTAGAACGCGCAGCCGGGCAGCGGATTGCCCGGGGCGTTGGGGTCGACGTGACGGAACAGGATGACTGCCGCCGCTGCCGCGAGGACAGCGGCGGCCAGCAGCCAGGTGGCGAACGTACGTTCCGTCACGGCGAACCGGGCTCGGATCAGTTGGTCTTCTGCTGGTCCAGGATATTCTGGAGCATTTCCATCTGCTCCTGCTGGCCTTCCATGCCGCCCATCGCGAAGAACGCGATGAGCCAGATCACCACGCCCAGCGCGAACAGGCCCAGCGTGATCAGGTTCCACAGCTTGGCGTTCTTCGAAGCCTTCTGCGCACCTTGCGCATCGCCCGCGTTCAGGGCGCCGTTGACCTTGATCGAGAACACCAGCGCCACGATCGCGGTGCCGAGTGCGGGAATCGTGTAGCACAGGCAGCAGGTGGCAAAGGTGAGCACCAGGCTGATGATCGACCAGACCATGTAGTTCTGGGGCGCATGCGTGGTGTCGGAAGAGGGGAATGTGCTCATGATCGCTGCCTGGAGAAGGGGGAAGACACGGCGCCCGGGGGCGGAAGTTCAGCCGGCATTGTGCCCAATCCGCCGCGCGGCGCAAACGCCTGCGTACGGCTGCCTGCGCAGGTGTGGCCGCCTCGGCCGATCAAGCCGCATCGCCGCGCAGCGCGCGCACGCGGACTTCCAGGCCTGCAGCGCTGGCCTCCCGGCCGGGCACGGGTTCGCCGGCGACGACCTCGATGCGAGCGCGGAAGCGACGCGGCACGCGCATCCGCGCGAGACGTCCGTCACGCTTGCTCCACATGCTCGTCCACATGTTGCGCAGCGCCATCGGCACCACCGGCACCGGCCGGCGTTCGAGGATCTTCTCCACGCCGCCCTTGAACGGGGCGATGCTGCCGTCCTTCGTCAGCGCGCCTTCGGGGAAGATGCACACGATCTCGCCTTCGGCCAGCGCCGCGTCGACCGCATCGAAGGCCTTGCGCATGATTTCCGGGTCTTCCTTCGCGCCGGCGATGGGAATGGCCTTGCCGGTGCGGAAGATCCAGCGCATCACCGGGATGTTGAAGATCCTGTAGTACATGACGAAGCGCACCGGCCTCGGAATGCTGGCCGAGAGGACCAGCGCGTCCATGTAGGTGACGTGGTTGCACACGATCAGCGCCGGACCTTCGTCGGGCACGTGCTTCTCGATGCCGTGCAGCTCCAGCCGGTACAGCGCGCGCACCAGCACCCAGCTGAGGAAGCGCATCAGGAACTCGGGCACGAGCGTGAAGATCCAGATCGCGACCAGCGTGTTGGCGATCGCCAGGCACAGGAACAGCTGCGGGATGCTCAGGCCCGGCATCGGAACGACGGTGTCGCCGACCTTGAACTGCTCCAGCTGCAGGGCGATGCCGGCAACGGCGGCCAGCACGATGAACATCGCGTTCTGGATGTTCACCGCCGAGATCACCCGCGAGATTTCCTGCTTGGGCGTGCGGCTCTGGATCAGCGCGAACAGCGGCACGATGAAGATGCCGGCGAACAGGCCGATGCCGGTGAAGTCGATCATGATCCGCAGGCTGCCCGGCGCGCGCACGAACTCCGCGAGCGACAGGCCGGTGGCGACGGCCGCGTCGGGCCGCGCGAAGTACAGGTCGAGCAGGAACGCGCTCATGCCGAACGCGCCCAGTGGCACCAGGCCGATTTCGACCGTGCGCGCCGACAGCTTCTCGCACAGCAGCGAACCGATGCCGGTGCCGACCGAGAACAGCGCCAGCGGCAGCAGGTACAGCGATGGCGTGCCGCCGAGGTTGATCTGCGCATAGGTCAGCATCTGCGCGGTGAGCATGGTGCCGAAGAACCAGAACCACGACACGCCGAGCATCGAGTTGCGCACCGCCGGCTGCTTCTTCGCCAGGGCCATCACCCGCCGCGACTCCGGAATCGGGTTGATGTTGACCTTGAGTTCGGGGGCGCCGGCGTCCACCGGCGGGATCAGGCGGCTGGCGAGGTTGCCGGCGATCGCCAGCAGCACGATCGCGGCGGCGGCGGTTTCCGGGCCGTGGCTGCCGGCCAGCTCGAAGATCAGGCCGCCGGCGAACATGCCGATCAGGATCGAGATCGACGTGCCCATCTCGACCAGGCCGTTGCCGCCTGTCAGTTCCTCGGGCTTGAGCACCGAGGGCAGGATCGAATACTTCACCGGCCCGAACAGCGCCGACTGCAGGCCGGTGCCGAACAGCGCCACCAGCAGCAGCGGCATGTTCTGCAGCAGGAAGCCCACCGCCGCCACCGACATGATGACGATTTCCATCGTGGTGGTGATGCGGATCAGCCGCGACTTCTCCAGCTTCTCGGCGATCTGCCCGGCGGTGGCCGAGAACAGGAAGAAGGGCAGGATGAACAGTGCCGGCGCGAGGTTGGTGTACAGCGACTGCTGGCTAGCTGACAGCCCGATCGACGCGAGCAGGCCGATGATGGCCTGGCGGTAGACGTTGTCGTTGAAGGCGCCCAGCGACTGGACCACGAAGAACGGCAGGAACCGGCGTTGCCGCAGCAGTTCGAACTGGTTGTACGCCATGCGCGCCCCGTGGCTTTCATCGACCGCCGCAGCCTAGCAGACGCCGGTGTGCGCTGTCAGAGCGGCGCCTGCCCAGCCCGTGTGCCGAATCCGCGCGCTCAGCCTGCGGGCGCGACCTGCCCCGTGGCCGGCATCGGTGTCGATGCGGGCATCGCTGCGACCAGACTGCGAGTGCTGGCCAGCGCTTCGAGCAGCGCACTCAGCGGGATGTCGTGGCGCTTGCACGACCAGAACAGCGGTGCCTGCAGCTTCACCCGTCGCCACAGGCGATGGTCGCGCTGCTCGGGCGGCAACGTGTTGGTGCGGCGGCGCCACAGCCGCAGCGCGCGCTCGCCGCCATCGTGGGGCGTCGCTGCGCCGCCCGGGCGATCGGGCAGGAATTCGATGAGGAACACGTGCGTGGCGGTCCTGGCCAGCGCATCGACGCGGCCGCGCCCGTCCATGCCCAGTGCGAGCAGGGTGTCGCGATGGCGGCAGGCGTGGCGTCGCGGGTCGAGCAGGCAATGGCTGTCGATGCGCGGGTCGCGCTCCGCCGCTTCGATGAAGCCCCGGCGCAGGCCGCTGTCGTCCTCGTGCCAGCCGGCGAGTGGATGGATCGACTTGAGCACCGGCAGCGCGCGGCTGCTGCGCAGCAGGCGACGCGGCACTGCCGAGAGCCTCTCAGGCGTCACCAGCGCCGCGATGTCCGCGCAGGTGGGCGGCAGCGCGATCTCGAAGCGCGCGGCATCGCTGCGCAACACCGTTGCGACGACATCGCCGACGGGCGGCACGGCCTCGGGTGGACGCGGGTCGAGCGTGACCAGCCCACGACGCCGCCATGGCGCATACAGAGGCAGGGCATCGCGATGCTCGATCACCGTCAGCACGTCGAGCAGGGTGTCCGGTGCCTGGCCGAACGCCGCACGCTCGCGATTGCCCGCGCGCAGTCTCGCAAGTTCGGGCTCGGGCCACTGTGCCGGCGTGCCGAGGGCCTGCATGGGCGCGACCTCGCCTGCGTCGGGCGCCGCGCTGCGCAGCACCACGAGCACGCACACACTCGGATCGGGTGACGGCGGAGAGCACAACATCGCGAGATCGATGCCGCCATGATCCGGCGGATCGCATGTCATCTCGGTCTTGCGCGCGCCCATGCCGAGTTCCCGCAATCGCGCACGTGCCGCGCGCAGCAGCGCGGGCGTGTCGCACAGCACCTGCATGCGCGGCAGACGCGTCGTATCGAGCGATGCGAAGGCGCGGCTGCGATGCGCGAGCGCGCGCAGACCGAGGCGCAACTGTGCGGTGTGATCGCGGCGCAGCGTCGGTCGTCCAAGTTCGTGCGCATCGGCATGCGCTGCGGCCTTGTCGGGCAGCGGCCGATGCGACGGTGCGCAGGCGAGCACCGGCAATTTGGCGACGCCGTAGCGGATCGCGCGCGCCGGGTCGAAGTCGGCGACGCAGGCACCGTGATCCGATGCATCGGTGCCGGTCGCTTCGGTGCCGGTTGCGTCAGTGTGCTTCCGCCAGCTCAGGCGCAGGCTCGGTGGTGCGAGCAGCGGTACCGCGCCGGCGCCGGTGAAGGCGGGCGCCGGCAGCCCGCTGGCCAGTCGCGGGCCGCGCCCGGCAACCAGCGTGGTCGTCGCGTCGCCATCGTCATCGTCCGCCAGCACGCGCAGGGCATCTCCGGCGCAGGCCTGCATCATCAGCCAGAACCGGTAGGGCGCGCGCAGGGCGGGCGGCAGGAACAGGCGCATGCGCCGCAGCACGCCGGCGTCGCCGACCGTGCGCAGCCCGGCCACGGCGACGGGCCCGAGCAGGGCGTCCTCCCAGTGCTGCCGACGCGATGCCGGCACCAGCACCGAGAAGCGGTCGCTGAAGCGCGCATCCTCGCGACCTGCGGCGCGCGAAGCCATGTGGTTCGCCCATTGCCACAGCAGCAAGGCCTGCAGCACCCAGCGCTGGCCGGTGCCGGGTGCGCTGCGCAGGTTCAGGCGCATGTCGCGGGGTTGCTGCGTGCCGGTGTCCGCGGCGGATGCGGCGGGTGTCGAGGGCGATGCCGCAGCGCATGATCCTGCAGCGCGCAGCGACAGCCGCTGAGGGTCGCAGTCGCCGAACACTTCGTGCGCCAGCACCACGTGGAGGATTGCTTCGCGCTGCCCGGGGTGGAAGTTGTCCTCGCGCGTGCGCGTGATTGCGTCGGCGAACCACCAGCGCAGCAGTGCGGCGCTGGTCGCGGTCAGTTGCCGGGCCAGCGGCGCATCCGCGTCGCCGCGTTCGAGTTCGGCCAGCAGGTGTTTCGCGCGATAGCCCAGCACGGCCTGCAACTGCGAGGCGTGGGGATCGGTCAGCGGCGAGCAGCGTGGCGACGCGGCGGCTGGCCCGTGATCCCGGACCGGCCGTGGCGGCAGATGGCCACCCGCCAGGGCTCCGGTGCTGTCCATGCGCCCTGTTCCGCCCCTGCTTCCGATGCCGCCCTTGCTGCCCAGCTTGTTGCCCATGCGCCCGCGTCCCTGCCCGCTTGCCATCGTCCGCCCTCCGTGCTCGATGTAGAAGTGCAACGTAACAAAAAGTTTGATACGGTACAAATCACAATTTTCCAATGCCGGCGTGCACCGGCCTAACGTCAGGTGATGAGGAATGAACAAGTCGCGTTCAGCGAACGGCTGCGCGCTGCCCTGCAACGGGCGGGCCTTGGGGAGAGTCCCGTCGAACTGGTGCGACTGCTGGCCCGGTTCGGCGGGGAGCCGGTCTCGCAGCAAGCCGTCTCCGGCTGGTTGAAGGGGCGCGCGATGCCAAGGCAGGCCAATCTCAAGGCGCTGGCGAAGATGCTGTCGATGGAGCCGCAGCAGCTCCAGTACGGCGACGACGCCAGGCGCGCACGCGAGGCGAAGGGCGAATGGCGGCTGGACCCGCGCGATCAGCTGGCGATCGAGGCGTTCCTGCAATTGCCGACCGCACAGCGCAAGCTGCTTCGTCATCTCATCGACGAATTCGCGAAATCCGCAGCGACGGGCCGCAAGCCATGAGCGTGCCGGGATAGGCGCGGGGCGCAAGGCGCGCGATGCCGACTGCACGCCGCAGTATGGGCTGCATGTGTCCTGCGGTGTCGTCGCGGCGATATGGACAATCGATCACGGCTGCGACCCTGACCCATCTGACAGGTTATGAAACCTGCATGAATGCGTCGCCGGAGTCTGTTGTGCCGAAACATAGATTGGCTGTGATCGACAACAGCGACTTTCACATCGGGCGTGGCGCCGGCCTAACGTCGCGCCATGAAAACCGAACAAGACGCTTTCAGCGAACGACTGCGGGCGGCCCTGCGCCAGGCCGGCATGAGCGAAAGTCCTGCCGAACTGGTCCGTTTGCTGGCCCGTTTCGGTGGCGAGCCGGTCTCGCAGCAGGCCGTGTCCGGCTGGCTCAACGGCCGCGCGATGCCGCGCCAGGCCAATCTCCGCGCGCTGGCGCGGATGCTGTCGATCGAGCCGCAGCAACTGCAGTTCGGCGACGACAAGCGGGTCCGCGAAGCCCGGGGCGAATGGAAGGTCAATCCGCACGACCAGCTCGCGATCGAGGCCTTCCTCAAGCTGCCGGCTGCGCAGCGCAAGCTCGTGCGCAACCTCATCGAGGAGCTGGCGCGCCACCAGGGCGCCGGCAAGACGGCGAAGAAGACGCGCTGAGCCGCGCGAATGCCTCACCATGACGAAGGGCCGGCATTGCTGCCGGCCCTGTCTATCGATCAACAGCGTGGTGCCGGAGCGTGTCAGCCACGCTCGCGTTCGATCGCCCGCCAGCCGATGTCGTTGCGGTGGAACTCCCCGTCCCAGCCGATGTTCTCCAGCGCCGCATAGGCCGAGCGCTGCGCGCTTTCGACCGAGGTGCCCAGTGCGCAGACGCAGAGCACGCGGCCGCCTGAGGTGACGACCTTGCCGTCGGCATCCAGCGTGGTGCCGGCATGGAACACCTTCGCGCCCACGGGCGCCGGCACATGCAGGCCATGGATGACGTCGCCGGTCTTCGGCGTCTCCGGATAATTCGCGGCCGCCATGACGACGCCCAGCGAGGGCTTCGCGTTCCAGCGTGCTTCGGTCTCGTGCAGGCGGCCGTCGATGGCGGCATCGACCAGGTCCAGCAGGTCGGATTCGAGACGCAGCATCACCGGCTGGGTTTCGGGGTCGCCGAAGCGCACGTTGAACTCGATGACTTTCGGCGCGCCGCTGGCATCGATCATCAGGCCGGCATAGAGGAAGCCGGTGAACGGGATGCCGTCGGCCGCCATGCCGCGCACGGTCGGCTCGACCACCTCCCGCATCACCCGCGCATGCACCTCGGGCGTGACCACCGGCGCGGGCGAGTAGGCGCCCATGCCGCCGGTGTTCGGCCCGGTGTCGCCGTCGCCGACGCGCTTGTGGTCCTGCGAGGTGGCCATCGGCAGCGCGGTGACGCCGTCGACCATCGAGATGAAGCTGGCTTCCTCGCCGTCGAGGAATTCTTCGATCACCACGCGAGAGCCGGCGCTGCCGAAGGCGTTGCCGCTGAGCATGTCGCGCACCGCGTTCTCGGCTTCCTCCAGGGTCATCGCCACGATCACGCCCTTGCCGGCGGCCAGGCCGTCGGCCTTGACCACGATCGGCGCGCCTTTCTCGCGGATGTAGGCCAGCGCGGCGTCGACATCGGTGTGCACCGCGTAGTACGCGGTCGGGATGCCGTGGCGTGCGAGGAAGTCCTTGGCGAAGGCCTTGCTGCCTTCCAACTGCGCGGCCGCGGCGGTCGGGCCGAAGATGCGCAGGCCTTCGGTGCGGAAGCGGTCGACCACGCCCGCGACCAGCGGCGCTTCCGGACCGACCACGGTCGTGGTCACGCCTTCGGCACGCACCAGCGCGACCAGACCATCGAGGTCGGTCGCCTTGACGTCGACGTTGCGGCACTTGGCTTCGGTCGCGGTGCCGGCATTGCCGGGTGCGACGAGGACTTCACTGACGCGCCTGGACTGCGCGAGCTTCCAGGCGAGGGCGTGTTCGCGGCCGCCTGAGCCGATGACGAGGAGTTTCATGACAGGGTCGGATCCGATGTGAGCATGCAGGGCGCGTTCGTCGGCTCAGCTGGCCGACATGCAGCTTTCAGCGACGCTCTTGAAGCCCTGTTCGAGATTGCCGAAGGTCTTCTCGATCGTGGCGTCGTCCATCGCGCTGGTCTTGTCCTGCACGCACTCGCAGCGCGAGCGGGCAATGGCCGGATCGCCGCCGGTCTGCTTCACGGCGGCCATGCACAGTTCGCCGAGGTGCGGCTTGATCGCGATCGCCGAGCAGGGCGACATCAGCGTTTCAAGTTCGGCCGTGGACTTCGATTGGTCGAATGCGACGACCTTCTCCGGCGGCAGCGCGCGCAGGCGGGTGGCGATGCAGCTGCAGGTGTCGCTGCTGAGGTTGGTGACGAAGCTGTCGCCGAGCGAGGAGAACGTGGGATCGGCGCTGAAGGTGGTCTTCAGCTGGGCCGGGCACTCGACCCTGAACTTGCTGATCGCCACGGCGGCCTTGGTCGCGTCGGAAGAGCAGGCCGACAGCGCGACGGCGGCGAGAAGGGTGGACAGAGCGATCGTGATCGTGCGGGTCAGGCGCATGGGCGGATTTCCTGGGTCGTGCGGGTGAGGGTGTCGGGTTCGGAGCTTGGCATGTCGCGCCGGAATTGGGGAGGCGACGATGCCTGCCCGCCGATCCCGGATCCGGCCGTCGATCGCCGGGCACGGAACGCGGTCATGGCGCCCCGCAGGCGATTTCGCCCAGCGCATCCTCGGACAGCCGGTAAGCGCCGTTGACGCGGGGAATGGGAATCTGCAGCGTGCTGCCGGTGTCGCCTTCGCGCACCACGTGCAACACCAGCGCATGGAAGCCGTCGGGATCGACTTCGCGGCCGGTCTTGAGCGTGCAGGTGCGGGCGACGCAGTCGCCCGGCGTTCCGGCATCGCAGCCGCCGAGGTTGCTCCAGAGCGCATCCACCTCGAGCAGTGCGACGAAGGTGTCGCCCTGGGCCGCGTACAGCGCCGTGCGCGCGGTGGCGATGCGGCCGGCCTCGCGCCCGGGTGAGTGGACGAGGAAGGCATGCCGCGCCGGGCCGATCGCGATGCGTTCGACTTCGCCGGGTTTACCGTCCGTGCCGCTGTCGATGCGGTCGAGGTAGGCCAGGCCGCGCGCGCCGGTATCGCTCGCGTCGGGCCCGATCCGCCACAGGCTGACCGAACCGGGGTCTTCGGCTTCGGCGCCTGCGTAGCGCGTGCACAGCGCGACCTCGCGGATGCCCGGCGCGGCGCCGCTGTCCGCGCAGATGCGCTGTTCGACGGGCACGACCGTCTGCGTCTGCGCCGGAAAGCCTGCGGTGATCTTCCACCAGCCGTCCAGGCGGATGTCGCGGGGTTCCTCGCCCAGCGCGTTGGCGAGGAAGGCGATCAGGGCGGTGTCCGTCACCGCCTCGGGAACGGGTGCCGGTGGTGCAGCGACCTCGGCGCGCGCCGGTGCATGTGGCGCGCGCGCTGGCGGTGCGCTTTCTTCGCAGGCGGCAAGGCCGAGCAGCAAGACGAGGAGCAGTCCGGCGATGAGCGTGGAGGCTTGGGTCATGCGGCGGGAATCTTGCTCAATTCAACTGTTGCAACAGGCGAGGCATTCATCTGCCGAATGCGCGCACCCATCCCGACCTTCCCCCGCTGGCGAGGGAAAGAGAAGACCTGCTCAGTGACGGAAATGCCGCACGCCGGTGAACACCATCGCGAGGCCGTGTTCGTTCGCGGCGTCGATCACTTCCTGGTCGCGCATGGAACCGCCGGGCTGGATGACGGCCTTGATGCCGGCTTCGGCGGCGGCGTCGATGCCGTCGCGGAACGGGAAGAAGGCGTCGCTGGCCATCACCGAGCCCGGGACGACCAGACCGGCATCGCCGGCCTTGATGCCGGCGATGCGCGCGGAATACACGCGGCTCATCTGGCCGGCGCCGACGCCGATGGTGCACAGGTCCTTCGCATAGACGATCGCGTTGGACTTCACGAACTTCGCCACGCGCCAGGCGAACAATAGGTCGCCAAGCTGCTCGGCGGTCGGCGCGAGATGGGTCACGACCTTCAGCTCGTCGGCGGTGACTTCGCGGATGTCGGCGGTCTGCATCAGCAGGCCCGAGCCGACGCGCTTGACGTCCATGTTGTTGCGGCCATCACCGTGCGGGATGCGCAGCACGCGCACGTTGGCCTTCTTCTTCGCGTAGGCCAGCGCCTCGTCGTCGTAGTCCGGCGCGATCAGCACTTCGACGAACTGGCGGTCGAGGATGGTCTTCGCGGTGGCGCCGTCGAGCGCGGTGTTGAAGGCGATGATGCCGCCGAAGGCCGAGGTCGGGTCGGTGGCGTAGGCGCGTTCGTAGGTGTCGGCGCAGCCCGTGCCCTGGGCCACGCCGCAGGGGTTGGCGTGCTTGACGATCACGCAGGCCGGCGCGTCGAACTGGCGCACGCATTCCCACGCGGCATCGGCGTCGGCGAGGTTGTTGTAGCTCAGTTCCTTGCCCTGCAGCTGGGTGAAGGTCGCCAGCGTGCCCGGCACGGGCCACAGATCGCGGTAGAACGCGCCCTGCTGGTGCGGATTCTCGCCGTAGCGCAGGTCCATCACCTTCACGAAATTGCTGTTGTTCTGCGCCGGGAACAGCGCGAGCTTGCCGTCGTCCTGCAGTGCGGACAGGTAGTTGCTGATGAAGGCGTCGTACTGCGCAACGCGGTTGAACGCGGCGACCGACAGCGCGAAGCGCATCCTGCCGCTGACGGCGCCGTCGTTCGCATCGAGTTCGGCGAGCAGGCCGGCGTACTGCGCCGGATCGGTGGCGACGGCGACGCGCGCATAGTTCTTCGCCGCCGAGCGCAGCATCGCCGGACCGCCGATGTCGATGTTCTCGATGATGTCTTCGATGCTGCTGTCGGGATTCGCGCAGACCGCCTCGAACGGATACAGGTTCAGCACCAGCAGGTCGATCGCGCCGATGCCGTGTTCGGCCATCACCGCGTCGTCCAGGCCAGCGCGGCCGAGCAGGCCGCCGTGCACCATCGGATGCAGGGTCTTCACCCGGCCGTCCATCATTTCCGGGAAGCCGGTGACGTCGCTGACGTCGCGCACCGGCAGGCCGGCGTCGCGGATGGCCCGGGCGGTGCCGCCGGTGGACAGCAGTTCGACGTTGCGGGCGGCGAGGGCGCGGGCGAGTTCGAGCAGGCCGGTCTTGTCGGACACGGACAGCAGCGCGCGGCGGATCGTCACCGGGGCGCTGGGCAGGTGGCTGGTCATGGGGAGGCGGGGCGTGCGGAGGCGGGGAAACCGCAATTATAGCCGCCCGGGTCGGGCCGGCCGGTCCCTTGGCTCAGAACGATGGGGTATGTGCAGGCCGGGGGCGTCGCGCCGCCAGGCGGGGCCGTCAGGTCGACAGACCGTAGTCCTTGAGCTTCTTGCGCAGGGTGGCGCGATGGATGCCCAGCATGGTCGCGGCGCGGCTCTGGTTGCCGTCGCAGTGCTTCAGGACTTCGGCGAACAGCGGGATTTCCAGTTCGCGCAGCGCGACTTCGTAGAGGTTGTTCGCGTCGGAGCCGTTGAGGTCGCCGATGTAGCGGCGCACCGAATTCGCGACATGTTCGCGCAGCGGCGTGCGCGTGGCGGAACGGGCGGCGGAGTCGTGGCGTTCGACGTTCAAGGACGGGCTCTCGGGGGGAGGTGGGACGACGGATCCATCCGTGGCCGCGCATGGCGGGGGAGCGAGTCTAGCGTGGGCGCGGGCTGGCTGCCACGGCGCCGTGCTGCGGAATGGTGTGCAGGCCATCGCTCCCCGATGAGCGGTGCTGTCCCGGGTGGACAGGGGCGGCGCCGCATGCAGACGCCGCGTGTTCAGCAACGCGCGGAGACCCGCCGACAGGGCCCGTTCGCAGGATCAGTCCAAACGATCAGCCTGCGAGATCAGCGAAACCGGAAATCGTAGGCGACGATCTGCGGCGCGGGTTCGAGGATGTCCATCGCCACGGTCGCGCTTTCTCCGCTGGCCAGTTCCGCCTGGCCCGGGGCGCCGCCGAGATATTCCTGCGCGTCGAAGCGGCGCTGCCCTGCGGGGCGGCCGTTGACGTCGGAGAGCGTCAGCTGCAGGCGCGGCCACGGCTGCGACCAGCGTGCGTCGTTGCGGAACGTTGCGGAGACGCGAAGCGCGCCGGGCAGCGTCGGATGCTGGCGGACGTCGCGCTGCAGCAGCGTGAATGCGGTCGGTTCGCGCCATGGCGGCAGTTCGCAGCGAAAGACCGTGCATACCGTGGCCAGCAGCGGTCGCCACTGCGCGTTCGCAGCGAGGCGCGCGCGATCGGCGAGCAGCAATTGCAGCACCAGCAGCACTGCCAGCGCGACGACGGCGACGATCAGCCAGCGTTCGCGCGCCGGCCTTGCGCTGCCATCGGCGCTGCGCGCGAAGCTGGGCAGTCGTCGCGTCGTCGCAGCCACCGCCGGCACGACGGCTGCGGGTGACACGCGCGCGCCGGCCGTTGGAACATCCGCATGGGGCGCGTCATCGGCGGCAGGTGCGGACGCATCGGCAGCCGCGGTGTCGTCGGGTGCCTGTTCCTGCCGGGCCGCGTCGATCCGCACCGATTCGAAGATGGACGCGAAGTCCGTGGCTTCGATGCGCGGCGCTTCGACGCGCGGCATTGCGGAAGTCGCTGCCGCGCGCGCAGCGGCATCGGCTTCCGCCTCGGCCGCCGCCTCCGCGATGGCGCGCGGATCCAGCAGCGTGCCGAGGTCGATCGGCGTCATCTCGGCCGTGTCGTCCGCAGCCTCCGGATCGCGACGCAGCAGGCTGTCGCAATGCGGGCAATGGGTGGGCGGCAGGTCGGTGACCGGATCGGTCGACACCAGCGCCTTGCAGTAGGGACAGTTGATGAACATGCGTCCTATTCCATCAGGTTCGGCGGTGCTTATCTGCGAACGCCGTCGATCCTCACCCAATCGTCTTCGCGGGCGACGCGCAGGTCCGCGAACCATTCGCCGTATCGGACCAGGAGTTCGTCCTCCTGGCCGGCGAGGATGCCCGACAGCGCGACGCGTCCGCCCGGCGCCACCCGCGCCGCGAGCAGGTCGGCCAGCGCGTCCAGCGCCGAGGCCAGGATGTTGGCGACCACCACCGGATAGCGCGCCGCCGGCTCGTCCTGCGGCAGGAACACCTGCAGGCGGTCGCCCACGCCGTTGCGCTCGCCGTTGTCGCGGGTGGCGACGATGGCCTGCGGGTCGTTGTCGATGCCGATGGCCTGGGCCGCGCCCAGCTTGAGCGCGGCCAGCGCGAGGATGCCGCTGCCGCAGCCGAAATCCAGCACCTGCCGGCCCTGCAGTTCGCCCTGCGCGGCCAGGCCGTCCAGCCATTGCAGGCACAGGGAGGTGGTCGGATGCGTGCCCGAGCCGAAGGCCAGCCCGGGGTCGAGGCGCACGACGGCGGCATCGGCCGCGTCCGCGCCTTCGGGCAGGTCCTGGTTCCAGGGCACGATCCAGGTGCGCGCGCCGAAGTGCAGCGGCACGTACTGGTCCATCCACGCGCGTTCCCAGTCCTGGTCCTCGACCTTGCGGAAGCCCGCGCACGACCAGTCGAGTTCGGGGTCGAAGGCTTCCAGCGCCGCGAGCAGCAGCAGCGGGTCGGCTTCGGCGTCGAACAGCGCCGACAGCGCCACTTCGCCCCAGATCGGCATTTCGCCGACGCCCGGTTCGAGGATGGCGCGCTCGTTCGGGGTTTCGGCATCGGCATCGAGCAGGGTCACGGCCAGCGCACCGACGTCCTCCAGCGCGTTCTCGTAGCGCGGTTGTTCGGCTTCGCTGCAGCGCAGGGACAGTTCGAGATAGGGCATGGTGGGCGGGCCGGGCTTGGACGCTGGGCGCAACAGATTACCCTGCGCGCCTTGCCGTGCGCCTTGTCGCGAGCCCCCGCCCGAGCCGCCGGTCACGCCGGCCGGGCCGGTCGGCGCCGGAACCGGACTGCGGTCGCGAACCCGTCGGCGGGCGCGGTGTACGATCCCGTCGGTCCCCTGATCGACCGACCGTCCCCGGAGCCCCCATGCGACCCGTGCGCACCTTCGCCCTCGTTTCCCTCGTGCTTGCCTGTGGCCTGCAGGCCGACGCTGCCCGGCGCAGTACGCCCGGCGCCGATGCCCTTGCGGCCGATCAGCCGCAGCTGATGGTCGGGCGGCTGGAACTGGAATGGGGCGATCTGCGTCCCGGCGCGCCGGCCGACGGACGTGCACGCACCCTGTTCAATGCCGCGCTGGTCGACGATGCCGGCGTGCGTCGCGCACTGGACACCACCGAGGCCCTGCGTGCCGCCGAAGACCTCTACGCGCTGTATGGCCGCCGCGTCGCCGTGTCGACCGTGCCGGTGGCAGCCAAGGCCGGTGGCGCGCCGTCGCGGCGGATCGACGCCATCGTGCCGGTCGGCGACCTGATGTCGGGCGCCCGTGGCGGCAGCCCGGTGAAGGCGCTGGCGGGCGGCGAGAAGATCACCGGCGTCACCACCTGGGTGACGCTGATGTGCAAGTTCAGCGACATCACGACCGAACAGAAGCCGCAGTCCTTCTTCCAGGGCCAGTACGGCAGCGCCATCGGCCAGCTCGACCATTACTGGCGCGAGGTGTCCTACAACCAGATCAACCTGGGGGGCAGCCAGGCCTACGGTTGGCGTGCGCTGCCGCAGCCGCGCAGCTTCTACGTGACCAAGGACGCCAACGGCAAGGACAAGGCCAACCTGAACAAGCTCTACGACGACTGCACTGCGGTCTTCGATGCCGATGTGAACTTCGCCGTGAACGGCGGCGTGCAGGGCATCAACATGATGTTCAACGGCGACCTCGATGGCTACGCCTGGGGCGGCGGCCGCTGCTCCACGCTGGACGGCGTCAACAAGTGCTGGAGCACCACGTGGAACCCGCCGTGGTCGTTCAACAACCTCGCGCCGCTGTCGCACGAGATGGGCCACGCCTACGGCCTGCCGCACGCGAACAATTCCGATGCCGACAGCGACCCCTACGACAATCCGTGGGACGTGATGAGCGACGCCTGGAACAACGGCGTCTCCAACGCCACCTACGGCACGCTGCCGAAGCACATCAACATCTATTCGCGCAATCGCCTGGGCTGGGTGACCACCGCGCGCAAGCTCGCGATCAATGCCGGCGGCAGCAACACCACGGTGACGGTCGACCGCGCCAGCCTCGACGGTTCGTCCAACATCCAGATGGTGACGCTCAACTATCCCGGCCAGACCAACCGTTATTTCACCATCGAAGTGCGCAAGCGCACCGGCAACTACGACGCCAATCTGGCTGGCAACGCGGTGATCATCCATGAAGTGCAGACCGGCCGCAGCGAACCGGCCTGGAGCATCGACGCGGACAAGCCCGCAGCGAATCGCGCGAACAACGAAGGCAGCATGTTCAAGGTCGGCGAACGCTGGGTGTCGGCGGACCGGCAGTTCTGCATCGGCGTGAAGTCCGAGACCGCGGACGGCTTCGTGCTCGACATCGCCAGCAGCGGACGCTGCCAGATCCGCAGCCGTCCCGGTGGCGTGCAGCAGACGGCGGCGGCCCTCAATGCCGCTGCGCCGGCAGGCCAGACGCAGCGGCGTACGGCACCGCATGCGATTGCCAAGCCCGGCGCCCGCCGATAAATTGGCCGGCCCACCTTCGCGAGACCGCTGTCGTGATCCTGATGCTCGATAACTACGACAGCTTCACTTACAACCTGGTGCAATACCTGCAGGCGCTGGGTGGGGACGTGAAGGTGGTCCGCAACGACGAGCTGACGGTGGCCGAAATCGAGGCCCTCGGCCCGTCGGGCATCGTGATCTCGCCCGGCCCCTGCACCCCGAACGAAGCCGGGGTGTCGGTGGACGTGATCCGCCAGCTCGGCGACCGCATTCCCATCCTCGGCGTCTGCCTCGGCCACCAGAGCATCGGCCAGGCCTACGGCGGGGACGTGGTCCGCGCCGGTCGCATCATGCACGGCAAGACCTCGCACATCCGCCACGAAGGCAAGGGCGTGTTCGCCGGTTTGCCCGACCGCTACGAGGCCACGCGCTACCACTCGCTGGTCGTCGACCGGCACACCCTGCCGGACAGCCTCGAAGTCACGGCCTGGACCGAGAACGACGACGGTTCGGTCGAGGAGATCATGGGTCTGCGCCACCGCGAGCATCCGGTGGAAGGCGTGCAGTTCCATCCCGAATCGATCCTCACCGAGCACGGCCACGCCCTGCTGAAGAATTTCCTCGCCCGCGCCGCCTGAGCGCAGGCGGCTACCGCCGGTTGTCCGCCACGCCGGCAGCCGCCATCATGGACGCCCGCCGCCGGCGGCCAGCAGAACGGACGATCACAGGCATGCCCATCACACCCCAGGAAGCCTTGCAGCGCACGATCGAGCACCGCGAGATCTTCCATGACGAAATGGTCGATCTGATGCGCCAGATCATGCGCGGCGAGGTGTCGCCGTCGATGACGGCCGCGATCCTGACCGGTCTGCGCGTGAAGAAGGAAACCGTCGGCGAGATCGCGGCGGCCGCGTCCGTGCTGCGCGAATTCTCCAACAAGGTCGAGACCGTCGACCGCCACCACATGGTCGACATCGTCGGCACCGGTGGCGACGGCGCGCACACCTTCAACATTTCCACCGCCAGCATCTTCGTGGTCGCCGCCGCGGGCGCCAAGGTCGCCAAGCACGGCAACCGCAGCGTGTCGTCGAAATCCGGCAGCGCCGACGTGCTCGAAGCGCTGGGCGCGAAGATCGACCTGCAGCCGGCGCAGGTGGCGCAGTGCATCGCGCAGACCGGCATCGGTTTCATGTTCGCGCCGGTGCACCACCCGGCGATGAAGGTGGTCGCGCCGGTGCGCCGCGAGATGGGCGTGCGCACGATCTTCAACATCCTCGGCCCGCTGACCAATCCCGCCGATGCGCCGAACATCCTGATGGGCGTGTTCCATCCCGACCTGGTCGGCATCCAGGCGCGCGTGCTGCACGAACTGGGCGCGAAGCGCGCGCTGGTGGTCTGGGGCCGCGACGGCATGGACGAACTGTCGCTCGGCGCGGCCTCGCTGGTCGGCGAACTCCGCGACGGCGTGGTTCGCGAATACGAAGTGCATCCGGAGGATTTCGGCATCGGCATGGCCGCCAGCCGCAACCTGAAGGTCGCCGATGCGGAGGAATCCAAGGCGATGCTGATCGAGGCGCTGGACAACAAGCCGGGCCTGCCGCGCGACATCGTCTGCCTCAACGCCGGTGCCGCATTGTTCGTAGCAGGCGTGGCCGACAGCATCGCCCACGGCATCGACGCCGCGCGCGCGGCGATCGCCAGCGGCGATGCCCGCGCGAAGCTCGAACACTTCATCGACACCACCCAGAAGCTCGCCGCGTCATGAGCCTGCCGTCATGAGCCTGCTTCCATGAGTGCGGAAGGCTTCGCCAACACGCCCGAGCCGCCGTACCACGCGGTGATATTCACCTCGCAGCGCAGCGATGCGGATGCCGAAGGCTATGCCGAGGCCGCCGAGGCGATGCTCGCGCTGGCCGCGCAGCAGCCGGGCTATCTCGGCGTCGAATCGGTGCGTGGCGCGGACGGCCTCGGCATCACCATCAGCTACTGGCGCAGCGAGAACGACATCCTCGCGTGGAAGCACCACGTCGAGCACGCCGCCATCCGCGCACGCGGTCGGCGCGACTGGTACACCCGCTACATCACGCGCGTCGCGAAAGTCGAACGCGCCTACGACTGGCTTTCGAAGGCACCATGAACACAGCGACGTCGACCACCACCTCCGCCCGCGCCGACATCCTGCAGCGCATCCTCGACCGCAAGCACGAGGAGATCGCCGACCGCGCCGCGCGCGTCCCGCTGGCCGAACTGCGCGAACGCGCCGCCACCGCATCGCCGGTGCGCGGTTTCATCGCCGCGCTGCAGGCGAAGCGCACGGCCGGCCTGCCGGGCGTGATTTCCGAAGTGAAGAAGGCCAGTCCATCGAAGGGCGTGATCCGCGCGGACTTCGATCCGGCCGCGATCGCGCGCAGCTACGAGGCTGCGGGTGCGGCCTGCCTGTCGGTGCTGACGGACGTGGATTTCTTCCAGGGCGCCGACGCCTATCTGCAGCAGGCACGTGCCGCCTGCGCATTGCCGGTGCTGCGCAAGGATTTCACCGTCGACGCCTACCAGGTCGTCGAGGCGCGCGCGCTCGGCGCCGACTGCATCCTGCTGATCGTGTCCGCGCTGGACGACGATCAGTTGCTGTCGCTGTACCGCGAAGCGATGGCGCTCGGCCTCGACGTGCTGGTCGAAGTGCATGATGCCAACGAACTGCAGCGCGCGCTCCGCCTGCCGGCCATCGATGGCCGCGAGGCGCTGATCGGCGTGAACAACCGCAACCTGCGCACCTTCGAGGTCTCGCTCGACACCACGCTGGCCTTGCACAAGGCCATGCCCGCGGATCGCCCGCTGGTCACCGAAAGCGGCATCGCCACGCGCGAGGACGTGCAGCGCATGCGCGATGCCGACATCGACCTGTTCCTCGTCGGCGAATCCTTCATGCGCGATCCCGATCCGGGTGCGGCGCTGCAGCGGCTGTTCTTCGCGGCATGAGCACGACGCAGTACCCGATGCCGGCGGCCGATGCGCCGCTGGTCGTCTTCGATTTCGATCACACGCTCTACGACGGCGATTCCGGCAGTCACCTGTTCGCGTGGTTGATCGGTCGCGCCTGGTGGCGCCGCCTGCTCGCGCTGCTCATCGCGCCCGTGTTCGGGCCGATGATCGCCTTCCTGCCCACGCGTCGGCGCGGCATCTCCGGCTTCGTCTGGGTCGGTTCGCTGGGCATGCGCACCGTGGCCGAATTCGATGCGATGACCGACCGCTACGTCGACGTGCACGTCGACGCCATCAAGCCGCGCCTGCTGCCGATCGCCTTCGACGTGCTGCGCAGGCATCGCGAAGCGGGCGATCGCGTGGTCGTCGCCACCGGCGCGCCGCCGGAGCTGGCCCGCGCGATCCTCGCGTTCGCCGGGCACGGCGACCTGCCGGTGGTCGGCACGCAGGTCGGCCCGAAGTACGGCGCCATCGCTGCCGTGCGCCACTGCCATCACGAGATGAAGATGCGGATGCTCGCCGATGCCGGCTACGGCGACCCGGTCGAAGCCGCGTATTCCGACAGCAGCGCCGACCTGCCGCTGCTCAAGGCCGCGCGGCGGCCCGTCGTGGTGAATCCGAAGGCATCGCGCGTCGAGATGTTCCGCAAGGTGCTGCCGCCGGGCACGCCGATCCTCAACTGGGGCTGCCCGGGCCGCGGCGGCGATCCGGTCGCCTGAGCCTGGCGCCAGCCGCAACCCGCTCGCGGGTCAAGTGTCGCGCAGTGCGGCGATCACCTCGCGGATGAAGGGCCCCTTGGCCTCGGTGTACGCGGACTTGTCGTGCGCGAAGCGCGCTGCGAGATCGAGCTTCAGCGCCTGGTATCGCTCGCGGAGATCCGCATCGGTGCGCAGTGCGTCGCGGAAGGCCAGGTGGTCGCGCCAGAGGTCGCCGTCGCGGACGACCGCGTGGACGTGGACGCGCAGGCTGTCCGGTGGCGACTTGACGAAATAGCGGCGCATCGGGATCACGGCTTCATGCCTGGACACGTAGTCGTATCCGGCGTCGCGCAGCGCCGGGATGCGGGCTTCCACCTGCGCCAGCGAGGCCGCGCCGACCAGGATGTCGATCACCGGTTTCGCGCAGAGACCCGGCACCGAGGTGCTGCCGATGTGTTCGATGTCGACGGGTGTCGATGC
Source organism: Lysobacteraceae bacterium (assembly GCA_036404915.1). GTDB lineage: Bacteria > Pseudomonadota > Gammaproteobacteria > Xanthomonadales > Xanthomonadaceae > Lysobacter_I. The sequence goes on along the minus strand of DASWYO010000017.1, from coordinate 85,310 downwards.
GAATGCGGCGTGCAGTTCATCGCGCAAGGTGAGGAACAGGCGCGGCCATTCGGGCGAGGGTGGGGCGACGATGAACGACATGCCTGGGCGCGGGCCTTCGGGGTCAGCGCGTTTTCGCCATCGCCAGCAGATGCTGGCGATCGCGTTCGGCATCGAGCGTCAGCGGGCTGGCGCAGCGGCTGGCATCGGGGATCGCAGCGACCGAGCGTTCGTAGGCGGCCAGGGCTTCCACGGGTCGGCCGGCCTGGGCCAGGCTCAGGCCGTATCCGGCTTCGATGGCGTGCAGGTTCGAGCGGAAGCGCTTGCTCGACGCCAGTGCCAGTTCGCGCGCGCCGCGGAAGTAGGCGAGGGCTTCCTCGCTGTCGCCGCGTCGCAGGTGCCATTCGCCGAGGGCGCGATCGATCCAGATCTGCGAGCTGATGTCGTCGTGCAGGGGGCCGAGGTCGGTCAGCCGGTTCACGAGCGGCTGCGCGGCGGCGGCCTGGTCCGAACGGATCAGTGCGACGACATACTGGGCCGTCGCACCCGTGGTCCAGGCATGCGCCGCGCCCACGCTCCTGCGTCGGCCTTCCACCGCGCGTTCCAGCCAGACGGCGGCCTTGGCATTGTCGTTCGCGCACAGGTGCATCGAACCGAGCAGGTTCACGTAGGTGACCGTGGTGCTGTGGTCTTCGCCGAGCAGGCGGTTGAGATTGGCGACTTCGCGCTGCAGCAGGTCCGTGGCCTCGACGTGGCGGCCGAGGCCGCTGAGCGCGGTGGCCACGCGCACGCGCGAGAGCGACGCGATGCCGCTTTCCGGGCCGCTGAAGCGCACGCTGTAGGCCTCCGATCGGCGCGCGCTGCGCAGTGCATCGTCGAAGCGGGCGAGGTTGCTCTGGCACAGGCTCAAGCCGTTGTAGGCGTCGCTCAGTTCGTTGTCGGGAATGCCGTCGGCATGGGCGAGGATGCGTTCGTAGATGCGGGCGCACTGGTCCGAGCGGTTCAGCAGCAGCGCGTTCCAGGCCCGGCTGCTGTGGATGCGGAACTGCAGCGGCGTCGGCGCCGCGTCGTCGTAGGGAAAGAGCGATTGCAGCGCATCGAGCTTCGGTTGCGCGGCCTGCGCGTCGCCCATGTGGATGTCGATCATCGCGCGCAGCAGCCGGGCTTCGCCGGTGCTTTCGGCCCTGTCGCCGTCGCTCGCCACCAGCAGCCGTTCCGCGCGCCGCGCCGCATCTTCGGCGGCGCTGTACTGGCCGCGGCTCACCAGGGTGTGGCCGATGGTGGTCTGGATGCGGCCTGCGATCGCGGGATGGTCGGCGAAGCGTCGCTCGGCCTTCTCCAGCGCGGCCTGCAGGATGTCCGAGATCGGCGTGTCCTTGGCGCTGCCGACGAAGGGATCGCCCGCACCGAGCACGTCCTCGTTGAGGAAGCGGTTGATCGCGAGCGTTTCGTCGCGCGCCTGGCGCAGGCGCGTACGCTCGGTCGCGGCGTAATACAGGAAGCCCGTGATCAGCGTGACCACGCCGAGCGAGACCAGCACCGCGCTGAGGCTGCCGACGGGATGGCGCTGCAGCAGCCGCGTCCAGCGATACGCCAGTCCGCCCTGGCGCGCCTGCACGGGACGATGCGCGAGGAAGCGTTCGAGGTCGTACTTGAGCGCGGTCGCGGTGATGTAGCGCTGGCCGGGGTCGTCCGCCGTGGCCTTGGCGATGATCGACTGCAGGTCGCGGGAAGGCGCTTGCGTCGTGCCTGCGGCGAGCACCGCCTGCAGCAGGCGGCCGAGTTGCCAGACATCGGACGCGGTACCGACGGCGCCCAGCGCGCGCTGCTCCGGACTGGCGTATTCGGGCGTGAACCCCGTGGCCTGTTCGCGTTCCTGCGCCAGCCCGGCGATGCCGAAATCCAGCAGTTTCGCGCGGCCGCCGGCATCGATCATCACGTTGCCGGGTTTGATGTCGCGATGGATCAGCAGGCGGCCATGGGCGAATTCAACGGCCTGCAGCACCGGCAGCATCAGTTCGACGCGCTGACGCTCGTCGAGGCGATGCGTGTCGGCATGGCGATCGATCGGCAGGCCTTCGATGTATTCCATCGCGAACCACAGATGGCCTTCGTCGGTGCGGCCGCCGTCGATCAGGCGCGCGATGTTCGGATGCGACAGTTCCGCGAGGAACTGGCGTTCGCGGCGGAACAGGGCGGCGCTTTCGGGCGAGAGACTGGCGTCGTGCAGCCATTTCAGGGCGACGGTCTGCTCGAATTCGCCGTCCGCGCGTTCGGCGAGGTAGACCACGCCCATGCCGCCGCGCCCGAGTTCGCGGACGATGCGGAACGCGCCGACGCGAACGCCCTGCGGCAGGCTGCCGGCGTCGAAATGCGTGCGCAGCATGTCCTTGAACAGGGCGCCATGGAACAGGCCACGGGGTTCGAGCAGACGATCGCGCAGGGACATCGCGGGCACTCAGGCGGCGTCGTCTAGCAGCATCCGAAGATGCTCCCTGGCCTCCTGCCAAAGACGTTGGGATGTACGCAGGGAGACGCCCATCGCGGTGGCGGTCTCTTCTTCGCTCAGGCCAGCGAACAGGCGACATTCCACCACCTGCACCAGGCGTTTGTCGGTATCGGCCAGGCGCTTGAGCGCGGTATCGATTTCCAGCAGTTCCTCGGCCTCGGCGCGCGCGCTGGCGGACAGGTCCAGGTCGGCCTTGCCCAGCGTGGTGTGCGCCTGGCCGCCGCCCCGCTTCTGCGCCACGCGGTCGCGGGCATGGTTGATGACCAGTTGGCGCATCGCCATCGCCGCCAGCGACAGGAAATGCGCGCGGTTGGCGATGGCGTCTGCCCCGGAGCGGCACATCCGCAGATAGCAGTCGTGGACCAAGGCGGTCACTTCCTGCCCGCCGTCCATCGACGCGCTGCGCGCAAGCCGCTTGAGATCGGCGTACAGCAACTGCACCACGCGGTCCCACGCCAATGGATCGCCTTCCCGGGCCTGTCCCAGCAATACGGTGATTTCGCTCATGGCGATGACGCCTTGTTCCGGTGGTCCGCTCGCACGTGGCCGACAGGGCGCATGCGGCGTCCGACCCGTCGCGAGACCGCGTCAGGCAGACCTCCCGCATAGGATGGTGCAATGGTGCGATGCAGCATGTTCGCGTCCCGCCCCTGTGGTGACTCCTGGTGACGCGAAGCATGGATTGTGCCGGCCCCCAAGGGCGAAAACCGTATACGCATCTCAGTTTGAAACATGGATGTCATCGATGCCGGCGTTTTCCGGCGGGCGGCCCGCCTACGCCGGGTATTCCAGGACAGGGCCGATGGATGGATGGCGATCGCGACGACATCCCCGCCAATGCCCTCGGCGCGATGCCAGGCATCGACGCCGTGGCCGGATCGCCGCGCCAGACCGTGTCGACGAGACTTCGACGCCACATTCATCGCCACACCACTTTTCCGGGGAGCTGTCCCAATGATTCCGCATTCCTTCAAGCAGGGCCTGACGCTGTCGGTGCTCGCATTCGCGCTTGCCGCCGCATTGCCGGCCGGTGCCCGTACGCCGCAGGGCGAAGTTCGCCACCAACTGCGCGACCAGTCCAGCCGCCAGCTGCGCACCGTCGCCGAAGCCGGCCTGCGCACCATGGTGTTCTCGATGGCGCAGGGTCTGCCGGCCAACGGTCGGCTACCGGAGGATTTCCCGATCGCCGTGGGTTCGTACGCCGAACTTCGCCAGGTCACGCTGGGCATCGGATTCGAGGTCAACACCATCGATCCCGCCGCGCTGCTGTACGCCCGGCGCGATGCCGACCTCAGTCGCGTCACGCGCGGCACCGGCATCTGGAACTTCGTCGTCCTCTCCAAGGGCCAGCCCGTCGCATTGCTCGAAGTGGGACAGCAGGACGGCCGCTGGCAGGTGCTCGGCGCCGGCGCCACCCGACTCGCCCGGGACGTCCAGGCGGCTGCGCAGGGTCATGCTCGCGACGGCGGCTTCCGCTTCGTCCGCGTCTACCAGGCCACGGCCGACCTGATGGAAGTGCGCGGCGCCGACAACCGTGCGCAATACGTGCCGCTGGCGAAAACCGTCGACACGCTGCGCCTGAAGTCCTCGGGGCGCACGCTGTCGAGCAGCGCCGAACTGCTGCCGTCGCTGCAGGGCGCCGTCCGCGCCAACCTCGCCAAGCGCTCGCGCTGACCGCCCCCTTTCCCGGAGATACGAACATGAAGAAGTCACTCTCGGCGGCCCTGCTGCTCGCGCTGTCCGCCATCGGCACCACCGCCACCGCCGGCGTGCTCAACGTGCCGCTGTACTACCAGGAGCACAGCAACTGGTGCTGGGCCGCATCCGCGCAGATGGTGCTGAAGTTCTCCAAGGGCACCCAGTACACGCAGTGCGGCATCGTCAACTATGCGTTCGGCATCAACTACGCCTGCGGCAATACGACGTTCTACTGGAACAGCAACGCCAACCAGGGCAACTGGAACTACTACGTCGATGACACGATGAACGCCTACTGGGGCGCCAATCGCTTCTACCAGCAGAACGGCTACATCACCTACAGCTCGCTGCAGTCGCGGATCAACGCCGGCAAGCCCTTCGTGATGTCCTGGCGCTGGAGCAGCGGCGGCGCCCACGATGTCGTGGTGAAGGGATTCTCGGGCGATTACGTCTACTTCAACGATCCGTGGGATGGCGCCTACACCCGCACCTACGCCGCGACGGTTTCCGCGTCGGACCGTCGCTGGGAAGACTCGATCTTCCAGTACTGAGCCTGCGGTCGCCGTCCTCCGGGACGGCACCGTCGCGACGCGGTGCGTCGCATCGTTCACGTGAGGCCCTGAACCGTTTTCCCCTTGCGACCTCGTCGTCGCCCTTTCCACGCCCGCGCCCTGCGCGGGCGTCTTTTTGCCGTCTCCGGGCTGGGCATGCCCCTCATGACAGGCGATAATAAGCAGATGGACACCTGACCCCGTGCGCCGTCGTGGCTTCGCCTCGAAGGGTGCGCCCCACGCCACCGGACGCATCGCATGGCCGAGACCATCCGCCACGACAAGACCGCGCGCCAGCTGCGTCTGCTCTCCGACGCGCTCGACAGCGGTCGCCTGGGTCCCGTGCGCCGGCTGGTCAATACGCTGTCGCCGGCCGAGATCGGCAATCTCCTCGAATCCCTCCCGCCGGCCAAGCGCAGCGTGCTCTGGGGCCTGGTCGACCCCGAGGACGACGGCGAGGTGCTGGTCCATGTCGGCGAGGAAGTGCGCGAAAGCCTGATCGCAGACATGGATCAGGACGAACTGGTCGCGGCCGTCGAGGATCTCGACATCGACGACCTCGCGGATCTGGTCGAGGACCTGCCCGACACGGTGATCGACGAGATCCTCAAGTCGATGGATCGCGAGAACCGCGAGCGCCTGGAGCAGGTGCTGTCCTACGACGAGGACACCGCCGGCCGCCTGATGAACCCGGACGTGGTCACGGTGCGCGCCGACACCACCGTCGACGTCGTGCTGCGTTACCTGCGCCTGCGCGGCGAACTGCCCGAGCACACCGATCACCTGTACGTCGTCAGCCGCCGTCACCAGTACCTCGGCCGGATCGCGCTGCAGTCGCTGCTGACCCGCGACGCCAGCACGCCGATCAACCAGCTCGTCGACGACGAACAGCCGGCGATCGGCGTGGAGGAAAGCGCCGACGAAGTCGCGCGGATGTTCTCCGACCACGACTGGATCAGCGCCCCGGTGGTCGACGACAACAACGTCCTGCTCGGCCGCATCACCATCGACGACGTGGTCGACATCATCCGCTACCAGGCCGAGCACCAGGCGCTCGGCGCCGCCGGCCTGGACGAAGAGGAAGACCTGTTCAGCCCGGTGCCGCGCGCGTTCCGCCGCCGCCTGCTGTGGCTGTCGATCAACCTCGGCACCGCCTTCCTCGCGTCCAGCGTGGTCGGCCGCTTCGAGGGCACCATCGAGAAGATCGTCGCGCTCGCCGTGCTGATGCCGATCGTCGCCGGCATGGGCGGCAACGCCGGCACCCAGGTGCTCGCGCTGATGGTGCGCGGCCTCGCCCTGGGCCAGGTCGGCGCCGCCAACGTGCGCACCCTGCTGTGGAAGGAACTGCGCGTGGCCGCGATGAACGGCCTCACCCTGGGCCTGGTCCTCGCCCTCGTCGTGTTCGTCTGGTTCCGCGATCCGATGCTGTCGCTGGTGATCGGCTCGGCGCTCACCATCAATCTCGTCTGCGCCGCCACCGCCGGCGTACTGGTGCCACTGGGCCTCAAGCGCATGGGCTTCGATCCGGCACTGGCCGGCGGGGTGATCCTGACCACGGTCACCGACATCATGGGCTTTCTCGCCTTCCTCGGCCTGGCGACGCTCATCCTGTTGAGATGAGTCCGCGGCGCCAAGCCTGCTGAGGCGCCTCTGCGAGGGATTCCGGCTGCGGCAATCTGCAGCTGTCGCCCGGCCCGGCTCAGCGGGTGTCGCTGCGCCTGCGGGCTTCCATCAATCGCGCGCCGGCCAGGATCATGGTCACCATCGTGGCGAGCTGGTCGATCAATTCGGCGTCGCGTTCGGGCGGGGAGTCCAGCGCGCTCGCGCCCATCGCGAACACCAGGCGGGTGATGGCCCGGGCGACCAGCCCGGGTTCGTGCAGGATCACGCCGTCCTTCGCCGCCAGCCGCACCAGGTCGTGGCGCAATTCGTCCTCGAAGGTGGTCAGTTCGCGATCCACCGCTTCCTTGAACGCGTCCGAGCCCACCGTGCCCTCGCGCAGCAGCACGTGGAGCAGGCGGTCGTCGGCGCGCATCTGCTCGAAGAAGGTCTGCAGCGAGCCGCGCACGATGCCGCGATTGCTGCGGTCGGCGCGGTGGCGGGCGGCACCGACGATCCGGCGCAGGGACTGGCCGGCCAGCGCGATCAGCGCCACCGCCAGCTCGTCCATGTCGCGGAACTGGCGATAGAAGCTGTTCGGGGCGATGCCGGCCTCGCGGGCGACCTCGCGCAGGCTGAGCGTGGAGACCGACCGGTGCGGCCCGATCAGGCGCAGGGCCGCCGCGAGCAGGTCGTCGCGGGAGATCCCGATCCTGCGGGCATGTGCGGCCTCGGTATCGGTGGGCGGGGCGTCGGTCACGGCAGGGCGGCTCCAGGCAAGCCGGCATCATAGCGCTGGAAATGTATATACAACTGTATAGACATATGTATGCGCCTGCGTATAGTGGCGGCATGCCTCCTTCTTCCATGCCGCTGCTCGGTCGCGCCTGGGCCGCCCTGGTCCCGGACCATGTCTTTGATTTCTGGGCCGGGCGCGTGTCGCCGACTTGGTCGCGCAGGCGTCCGCTGGCCCGGATCGCGGCCCGGGAGGTCGCGGCGGAGGACACCGTGACCCTGGTGCTGGCCGCCAACCGCCACGTCCGCATGCCCGCGCCGGGCCAGCACCTGATGGTCGGTGCGGAGATCGACGGCCGCCGGGTCGCCCGCAGCTACAGCCCGACGCCCCTGCCGGGCGGGCGTTTCGCGATCACCGTGAAGGCCGTGCCGGATGGGCGGTTGAGCCGGCATCTCGTGCAGACCGCCCGCGTCGGCGACGTGCTGTCGATCGGCGAACCCTTCGGCGCGCTCGCATGGCCGACGGGCGAGACCCCCGTGCTGCTGCTCGCTGGGGGCAGCGGCATCACGCCGCTGATCGCGCTGCTGCGCGATCAGGCAGCGCGCGGCACGACCCGCGCGACCACGCTGGCGTACTGGGTGCGCACGCCGGGCGAGGCCTGCTTCATCGACGAACTGCGCGCGCTGGCCGATGCCCATCCCGCGCTGCGAGTGCGGATCGCCACCACGCGCGCGACCGATGTGCGTTTCGAACACGACCGGTTCGGCGCCGCCACGCTCGCGGCCCTGGTCGACGAACACGCCGCGCCGCACGTCATCGCCTGCGGCGGTGCCGGTTTCGTCGCGCATGCCCGCGCGCTGTGCGACGGTTTCTCCGCATCGTTCCAGGCCGAAGCCTTCAGCCCGCCCGACGTGCTGCCCGGCGAGGACGGCGAGGCCGAAGTCCGCCTAGCGCGCAGCGGCAAGATCCTGCGCGTGCCGCGCAACCAGCCGCTGCTGGCCGCGCTGGAAGCCGCCGGCCTGCGCCCCGCGCACGGCTGCCGGATGGGCATCTGCAATACCTGCGCCTGCGGCAAGTCCGCCGGCACCACCCGCGACGTGCTGACCGGCGCGCGCGATCCCGAACCCGCCACCGCGCTGCGCCTGTGCGTGAACGCCGCGGCGGGCGATCTCGTCCTGGACCTCTGAACGCATGACCACGCCCCGCAACCGCCCCCTCGGCGCTGACGAACTGGTGCGCTTCGGCAACGAACTCGATGCCCTGCGCGAACGCGTCGCGGCAACGATCGGCCAGGCCGATGCCGACTACATCCGCCGCATCCACGCCTCGGTGCGCTACACCGGCATCGCCGGTCGCGTGCTCATCGGTGCCGGCGCGATCACCGGCGGCCTGCTCGGCGCGGTGCTGCACCCGGCCGCGCTCGCGATGCTGGTCGCCGGCACGCTGCTGCTCGCGCTGTCGAAGATCCTCGAGAACATGGAACTGGGCCACAACGTCATCCACGGCCAGTACGACTGGATGCAGGACCCGCGCTTCGACGGTCGCACCTACGAATGGGACATCGCCGGCACCGCCGACAACTGGCGCAAGACCCACAACTGGCGTCACCACACCTGGACCAACGTGCGCGGCATGGACGACGACATCGGCTACGGCCTGCTGCGCATCTTCCCCGAGCAGCGCTGGAAACCCTTCTACCTCGCGCAGCCGGTGGTGGCGGTGGTGTTCGCGCTGTTGTTCGAGTGGGGCATCGCGATCCAGGACCTGCGCGTGGGCCGCTGGTTCGCCGGCAAGGTGACGTTCGCGAAGCTGTGCGCGCAGGCCCGTCCCGTCGGCCGCAAGGTCGTGCGCCAGGTGCTGCGCGACTACATCGTCTTCCCGCTGCTCGCGGGACCATGGTGGCTCACGGTGCTGGTGGCCAACGCCATCGCCAACGTCATCCGCAACGTCTGGACCTATGTCATCATCTTCTGCGGCCACTTCACCGCCGACACCGAAACCTTTTCCAAGGAATCGGCCATCGGCGAGTCGCGCGGCCACTGGTACCTGCGCCAGCTGCGCGGTTCGTCCAACATTTCCGGCGGCCGCTGGATGGACCTGATGTCGGGCAACCTCAGCCACCAGATCGAGCACCACTTCTATCCCGACATCCCCGCCAACCGCTATGCCGCCATCGCGGTCGAGGTGCGTGAGATCTGCGCGCGCTACGGCCAGCACTACGACACCGGCTCGCTGCCGAAGCAGTTCGGCCAGGTGATGTGGCGGATCCTGCGCCACGCGTTCCCGAGCCGGCCGCGCGTGAGACGCGAGACGGCAATGGCCACTGCTGCGGGCTGATCCTGCCCGGACTGATCGTGCTCGGCTGATCCTACCGGCTGATCCTACCGGCTGATTCGGCTCAGCCCAGCAGCGCTTCCAGCACCGCCATGCGCGCGGCGACGCCGTTGCTGACCTGCTTGAGGATCAGCGACTGCGGGCCGTCGGCGACGGCGTCATCGATCTCCACGCCGCGATTCATCGGACCGGGATGCATCACCACCGCGTCGGGCGCGGCGCGTTTCAGACGCGCTTCGGTCAGGCCGTAGTCGCGGTGATAGTCCTCCAGCGAGGACACGAGCCCCTGCTCCATGCGTTCGCGCTGCAGGCGCAGCATCATCATCACGTCGGCGCCGTCCAGCGCCTCGTCGAAATCGTGGGTGACGTGGCAGCCGTCGAGCGTGCCGTCGTCGGGCAGCAGCGAGGCGGGGCCGCAGGCGCGGATATGCGTGGCGCCGAGCACGCGCAGCGCATGCAGGTCCGAGCGTGCGACGCGCGAATGCCTGATGTCGCCGATGATCGCGATTTTCAACGTCGAGAAATCCGCGCCTTTCGCCTGGCGCAGCGTGAGCATGTCGAGCAGGCCCTGCGTGGGATGCGCGCTGCGGCCGTCGCCGGCGTTGAGCAGCGCGGTGCCGGGATTCGCGGCGGCGGCGAGCTCGGCGACCGCGCCGTCGTCCTTGTGGCGGATCACGAAGCCGCGTACGCCCATCGCTTCGATGTTCTTCAGCGTGTCCAGCGCGGTTTCGCCCTTGGTCGTCGACGAGGTCGATGCATCGAACGCCAGCACGTCGGCGCCGAGACGCTGCGCTGCGCGCTGGAAGCTCAGGCGCGTGCGCGTCGACGGTTCGAAGAACAGCGTGCAGATCGCGGTGCCGGCCAGCGCGTGTCGCGCGTCGTGGCCGTCGGCGAAATGCTGCGCGCGGTCGAGCAGCGCGGTGAGCATGTCGCGCGGCATGTCCTGCAGGGTGAGCAGGTGACGCAGGCGGCCCTGGGTGTCGTATTGCGCGGTCGTGGGCATCGGGGTGTTCACGGAAGGGCTAGTCGGAAGTCGGTTCGTCGATCATCACCGCGTCCTGCGGCATGGACATCCAGCGATCCAGGATGATCGCGGCGGCCATCGCGTCGAGCAGTTCGGCATCGCGGCGCCGGCGTTGTCCGTCGGCGCGCCCGGCGGCGAAGCGGCGCGCGGCTTCCTGCGAGGAATTGCGCTCGTCCATCATCGCCACGGGCTGCTTGAAGCGTTCGCGCAACGCATGCGCGAAGGCGCGCGCGCGTTCGCGGATCGGCTGGTCGCCGCCGTCGAGGGTCATCGGGTCGCCGACGATGAAGCCGGCCGGCCGCCATTCGCGCTGCAGCTTGTCGATGTGCGTCCAGTCGATGACGCCCTCGTGCACGTCGACCACCGCCAGCGGACGTGCGGTCAGGCCGAAGCCGCTGCCCACGGCCACGCCGATGCGGCGCGCGCCGACATCGAAGGCGAGCACGGGGCTGTCGGCGGGAATGCTCATGCGCGCACCTTCGTGTCGCGGAAATCCGCATCCGTCATCACCACGCCGAATTCGATGATCTCCATCGCGTGGCGCGGCACCGTGCCGCGGTCGCAGCAGGTCGCTTCGAAATCGATGACCAGGCAGTGCGCGAACGTCGGTTCGGACATCGGCTCAGGCATGCCCGCTGTAGTCGGTCATGCGGCTGAGGTCGACGCCGATCCGCCCGGCGGCGGCATGCCAGCGGGCATCCAGCGGCAGGCTGAACAGCAGTTCGGCATCGCTGTCGGCGGTGAGCCAGGTGTTGTCGGACAGTTCCTGCTCGAGCTGGCCTGCGCCCCAGCCGGCGCAGCCGAGCATCACCGTCGAGCGCGGCGGGCCGTCGCCCTGGGCGATGGCTTCGAGGATGTCGCGCGAGGTGGTGACGTACAGGCCGTCGATGACCTTCAGCGTGGAGTCCCAGGTGCGCTGCCCGTCGTGCAGCACGAAGCCGCGTTCAGGATGCACGGGTCCGCCGGCCAGCACCTGGCGTTCGCGCAGGCGGAGGTCGTCGGTGGTGATGCCCATCTGTTCGAAGACTTCGCCCAGGGTGTATTCGGAAGGGCGGTTGATGAGCAGCCCCATCGCGCCGTCGGCGTCGTGCTGGCAGACCAGCGCCACGCCGCGCGAGAAGTTCGGGTCCGCCAGCGAGGGCAGGGCGATCAGCAGCTGATTGGCGAGGGGGAGTGTCTCTGGCAGCATGCGCGCATTGTACGGGATGGGCCCGGGACGGCGCGGATCGTCCGCGGGCCATGCCTTCGCCCCGCTGCCGCGGCGCCAGCCCGGTTCCCCCCATTCACCACAGCAAAGGGATGGAGTCCATGAAGCCTGTTCGACTCGTCGTATCCGCCGTCTGTACCTTCACGCTTTCGGCCGCGTTCTTCGCCTCCGCCGCCGCGCTCGTTCAGATTCGGCCGGCCGGTCACGGGCCGGCCTCGCCCGCCGAACGCGGTGCGCTGATCCGGTCCTTCGTCCTGAAATGGGGCGGTCACGCCGAGCGCGTCTACGGCGTGGACGTGCATGCATGGAGCCAGCGCATGGTGCCCGCGTTCGTGCATGGCGATGCCGACAACCTGCGCGATGCCGTGCGCCGCGACACCTTCGCCAGTGCGCTCTCGGCCCTGAACGGACGGGCGCCGCGCGTCGACGAACGCACGATCGCACGTGCACCGATCGTCGCGCGTGCGCTGGGCGACGTGGCACAGGACCTGGTATTCACGCCGGTGCAGCCGTGTCGCATCGTCGACACGCGCATCGCCCAGGGCGCCGTCGCCGCCGGTCAGGTGCGCAGCTATGGCGCGGCGGGTCGCTCGCATTACATCGACCAGGGCGGCAGCACCACGAACTGCGGCCTGCAGAGCGAACTGCCGGGTGCGGTGATGCTGTCCGTGACCGCGGTGACGCCCGCACAAGCGGGTTATGCCACCGTGTTCACCGCAGGCGCGACGCGCCCGGAGACCGCCAGCGTCAACTACGTCGCCGGTGCGGTCGTGAACAATGCCGCCGTGGTGCGCGTGCCCAATCCGGCGGCCACCTACGACTTCTCGATCTTCAGCTACGCCACGTCGGATTATGTCGTCGACGTCATCGGCTACTTCGCCGCACCGCGCGCGACCGCGCTGTCCTGCGTTGACAGCGGGCTGGCGACGACCACCATCGGCATCGGCGCGACCGGCCAGGTCACCGCGCCGGCGTGTGCGGCGGGCTACACCGCGACCCAGCTGGATTGCGAATCGGGCTCGTGGTCCATGCCGATCGTCTTCTCCAGCCTGCGCGGCGGCGGCATCTGCGGTGCGCGAAACGGCGGCAACACCGCAGCGGTGCTCACTGCGTCCCGACGCTGCTGCCGCGTGCCGGGACGCTGATCCCGCAAACGGCGGTCCGAAACGACGACAGCCGGGTCGCCCCAGCTGTCGTCTTATCACTGCGTCGATGTCGCGGATCAGGCCGCGAACGGTACGCCGGTCTTCTCGCGCAGTTCGGCCTCGGTCACGTCCGGGGCCATCTCGACCAGCTTCAGGCCCTCGGCGGTCACGTCCATCACCGCCAGTTCGGTGATGATGCGGTTGACCACGCCCACCCCGGTCAGCGGCAGCGTGCATTCGGGCAGGATCTTGTGCTCGCCGTTCTTCGCGGTGTGCTCCATCAGCACCACCACGCGCTTCACGCCGGCAACGAGGTCCATCGCGCCGCCCATGCCCTTGACCATCTTGCCTGGCACCATCCAGTTGGCGAGGTCGCCTTGATGGGTGACCTGCATCGCGCCGAGGATCGCCAGGTCGATGTGGCCGCCACGGATCATCGCGAACGAGTCGTGGCTGCCGAAGTAGCTGGCGCCGGGACGCGCGGTGACGGTCTGCTTGCCGGCGTTGATGAGGTCGGCGTCGACCTCGTCCTCGGTCGGGAACGGGCCGATGCCGAGCAGGCCGTTCTCGCTCTGCAGCCACACGTCCATGCCGTCGGGGATGAAGTTGGCGACGAGCGTCGGCAGGCCGATGCCGAGGTTCACGTAGGCGCCGTCGCGCAATTCCTGTGCGGCGCGCTGCGCCATCTGGTCGCGGGTCCAGGCCATCACTTGTCTCCTGCGCGCACGGTGCGCTGCTCGATGCGCTTCTCGGGGGTCGGGTTCACGACGATGCGGTCGACGTAGATGCCCGGCAGGTGGATGTGGTCCGGATCCAGCGCGCCGACCTCGACCAACTCCTCGACCTCGGCCACGCAGACCTTGCCGGCCATCGCGCAGGCCGGATTGAAGTTGCGCGCGGTCTTGCGGAACACCAGGTTGCCGGCGGCGTCGGCCTTCCACGCCTTGACCAGCGACACGTCGGCCCGCAGCGCGGTTTCCATCACGTACCACTGGCCGTCGAACTGCCGGGTTTCCTTGCCGTCGGCGACGATCGTGCCGTAGCCGGTGCGGGTGAAGAATGCCGGGATGCCGGCGCCGCCGGCGCGCAGGCGCTCGGCCAGCGTGCCCTGCGGATTGAATTCGAGTTCGAGTTCGCCCGAGAGGTACTGGCGTTCGAATTCCTTGTTCTCGCCGACATACGACGAAATCATCTTCCTGATCTGCCGCGTCGCGAGCAGCATGCCCAGGCCGAAGCCGTCGACGCCCGCGTTGTTGGAGATCGCGGTGAGATCCTTCGCGCCGGAGTCGCGCAGGGCCTCGATCAGGGCCTCGGGGATGCCGCAGAGGCCGAAACCGCCGACCGCGAGGGTCTGGCCGTCGGCAACGAGGCCGCGCAGCGCTTCGGCTGCAGTGTTGAATACCTTGCTGTTGCTCATTCCGACACCGTGCATCGCATGGGGGCTGGCTCCTGTCGGGACCGTCCGGTCCGTGAAAGCCGCGATTCTACCGGCTGCCGTCGGCCGGGACACACCGTACTTTGGGGCATGTTGCCGATGTCGTCCTGCCGCGGCACGCACGTTCTAGACTGACGGCCCGATCAACGCCCGGGTTCGCCATGCCCCGCATCGCCCTCGTCACCGCCATCGCCGCGCTGCATCGCGACGACGACATGCCGCTGCTGCTGGACGCCTGCGCGCGTGCCGGTCTGGATGCCGAGGTCCGCGCCTGGGACGACCTCACGGTGTCCTGGTCGCGTTACGACGGCGTCGTATTGCGGTCCCCGTGGGATTACCACGCTCGCCTGCCCGAATTCCTCGGCTGGTGCGTGCGGGCCGATGCCGCGTCGCGCCTGCTGAATCCACTCGACGTGGTGCGCTGGAACACCGACAAGCACTATCTCGCCGACCTGTCCGATGCCGGCGTGGCGGTGGTGCCGACGCGCTTCGTCGAGCCGGACGCGGAGCCCCTGCCGGCGCTGGAATCCGCCCTGGCGGCCTTCCCGGAGGCCGCCGAACTGGTGGTCAAGCCGACCGTGAGCGCCGGCTCGGCCGATACCCAGCGCTACCGGCGCGACGAGACCTTCGCCGCCGCCAATCATGTCGGCCGCCTGCTCGCCGCCGGGCGCGCGGTGATGCTCCAGCCGTATCTGGATGCTGTCGACACCCGCGGCGAGACGGCGCTGCTGTACTTCGACGGCGAATTCAGCCATGCCATCCGCAAGGCCGCCCTCCTGCGGCCCGGGCGGGATGGCGCTGACCACGCCGACATCCCCGATGCCATCGCACCGCGCACGCCCGATGCCGAGGAACTTGCCGTCGGCGCTGCCGTGCTGGCGGCTCTGCGCGCCCGCACCGGCGCCGCGCCGCTGTACGCCCGGGTCGACCTGATCCGCGATGCCGCCGGCCAGCCGACCCTGCTGGAGCTGGAGCTGACCGAACCCTCGCTGTTCTTCGCCGAAGCGCCGGGCGCGGCGGACCGTTTGGTCGAAGCGCTCGCGCGACGGATCGTGGCCTGAGCGCAGCAGCGCGACGCGCCTTCGTATACCGTCCCCCCGAACCGAGCAACCACTCGGGCCAAGACCGATAAGGTCTGGCCGATCAGGTAAAATTCCGAGTCTTCGCCCGGCGCGGCGCGTCCGTCGCCGGGTTCTCTTCCGCACCCAGGAACCCCCGAACGATGAAGATCCTCGTCGGTTACAAGCGCGTGGTGGACTACAACGTCCGCATCCAGGTCAAGCCGGATGGTTCCGGCGTGATCACCGACGGCGTCAAGCTGTCGCCCAACCCCTTCGACGACATCGCGCTGGAAGAAGCCCTGCGCCTGCGCGACAAGGGCATCGCCACCGAGGTCGTGGTCGTCACGATCGCCCCGGCCGACGCCCAGCCGCATCTGCGCAACGGTCTGGCCATGGGCGCGAACCGCGCCATCCACGTCGTCAACGACCAGCCGATCGAGTCGCTGACCGCCGCGCGCGCGCTGCTGAAGCTGGTCGAGCGCGAACAGCCCGACCTGGTCATCCTCGGCAAGCAGGCGATCGACGACGACGCCAACCAGACCGGCCAGATGCTGGCCACGCTGTGGGGCCGTCCGCAGGCCACCTTCGCCGGCAAGCTCGACATCGCCGACGGCAAGGCCACCGTGGTGCGCGAGGTCGACGCCGGCCTCGAAACCCTCGACGTGGACCTGCCGGCGGTCGTCACCACCGACCTGCGCCTGAACGAGCCGCGCTTCATCAAGCTGCCGGACATCATGAAGGCCAAGAGCAAGCCGCTCGAAACCATCGCCTTCGCCGACCTCGGCGTCGAAGCGGGCGACACGCTCAAGACCACGCACTACGCGCCGCCGGCCAAGCGCAGCAAGGGCGTGATGGTGAAGGACGCGGCCGAACTGGTTGCCGCACTCAAGGCGAAGGGGCTCCTCTAATGACGACCACGGTTCTCATCGTTGCCGAACATCACGACGGCAAGCTCAATGCGTCCACCGCGAAGTGCGTCACCGCCGCGAAGGCGCTGAATCCCGCGTCCATCGATGTCGTCGTGCTCGCCGCCGATCCGGCCGGCGTCGCCGCCGAGGCCGCGCAGATCGCCGGCGTGTCCAAGGTGCTTACGGTCGCCAATGCCGCCAACGCCAATGCCGTCGCCCAGGTGCTTGCACCGCAGGTCGCCAAGGTCGCTGCCGGCTACAGCCACGTCTTCGGCCCCAGCACCACCTTCGGCAAGGACCTGATGCCCTGCGTCGCTGCGCTGCTGGGCGTGTCGCAGGTCTCCGACGTCATGGCCGTCGAAGGCACGCACACCTTCAAGCGCCCGATCTACGCCGGCAACGCCATCGTCACGGTCGAAGCGGCGGCCGATCGCGTCGTGGTCGCCACCGTGCGCACCGCCTCATGGGCCGAGGCCGCGCGTGGCGGCAGTGCTGCTGTCGAAGCAGTGTCGGTCGACGCAGCGCTGCCCACCCACACCCGCTACGTCGGCCTGGCCGCCGGCAAGTCGGATCGCCCGGATCTGCAGAGCGCCGGTCGCGTGGTGTCCGGCGGTCGTGGCGTCGGTTCCGCCGAGAACTTCAAGATCGTCTACGACCTCGCCGACAAGCTCGGCGCCGCCGTCGGCGCCTCGCGTGCTGCGGTCGACGCCGGCTACGTGCCGAACGAACTGCAGGTCGGCCAGACCGGCAAGATCATCGCCCCGGAGCTGTACGTCGCGGTCGGCATCAGCGGCGCGATCCAGCACCTCACCGGCATCAAGGACGCCGGCACGATCGTCGCGATCAACAAGGATGCCGACGCACCGATCTTCGAGATCGCCGACATCGGCCTGGTCGGCGACCTGTTCAAGATCCTGCCGGAACTGCAGGACGCCCTGTAAGGGCCTGCCCTCGCAGAGACGAAAAAAAGAGCCGGGTTTCCCCGGCTCTTTTCGTTTGCGGCGGTTTCGTGGATCAGCGGCCCGGGACGCGGCAGCAGGTGCGCGACGCGCGCAGATCCTGCGGGGTGGTGTCGTTGTTGCGCGCCGAGCAGGTGCCGGCGTGGGAGAACACGATCGGCATCAGCCAGCTCGACGTCTCGCAGTTCGTGGCGGTCTGCGTGTAGCCGACCGGGCAGGCGGGGGCGTTCGCATTCGCGGTGCCGCCTGCGGCGATGTTGGCGACGGTGGTGTTCGCGGTGTCCACGCATTGCAGCGCCGTGGCGACCGGCGGCGCGAAGTAGCCGACGATGTCGATCACGTAATGCGACTGGGCGAAGGTGTAGAGCGTGAAGTCGAAGGACGACAGCGGGTTCGGGATCTGCGCGATGATCGCGTTGTTGACGATGGCGCCTGCGGTGTAGTTCACGCTCGAAGCGAGCGGCTGCGCGGTGCCGAACGGGTAGACCGTGGCATAGCCGGCGCCGCTGGGGGTCACGGCCGTCACGTTCAGCGCCAGGGCCGTGGCGTTCAGGCCCAGCGTGCCGCAGTTGGTGCTGCTGCCGCCCTGGCTGGTGAAGCTGCTGGCGTTGATGCCGACGAAGCTGCGCGTGCTGTTGTTGGCGATGGCGCCTGCGGCCGTGCTGCGGGTATCGACGATGCGGCAGGGCTGGATGGGGGTGTAGACCACGTCGTTGGTCAGTGCGCCCAGCGCCTTTTCGCCACCTGCCGCGATCAGCTTGGCCTTCATCTGTGCATCGGTCAGGCGGCCGCCGTCGCCGGTCAGTTCGGACATGGCGCCTTCGAAGGTATCCCGGGTCAGGGCGTTGCGGAGGTTGTCGCCATCGACGGTGCCCAGGCTCGGGCCGATGCGCTTGGCCCATGTGCCCGGCTGCACGCCATAGACGCGCTGGACGTAGGCGCCCCACTTCGACACGAAGCGGCGCGTCAGTTCCGCGCGCTCCTTCGGCGAGGCCTGTGCACCGGATGCCCGGAGAATGGCTTGCTGGTTCTGTGGAGTCCCGGGACCCGGCGCGCGCGTGGCCTGCGCGTGCGCGCAGAGGGTCGGTGCGAAAGCGAGCAGCACGGGGAGTGTACGCAGCAGGATTGACATGTCGGATCTCCGGGATGGGAAGGTGAGGCACTGGGCCGCAGCAACAGCGGGGCTTCGGAAGTTCAACGCAAAATCCATGCCGTCACAGGACAGGCATGGCCTGTTCCGATCCTGGCGGCTCGCCTGGTTTCGCGTGCATCTGAAGTGACGTGGCCGGCGCGGGTCTGCCCATCCGGGTCATGCGTGTCGCAAGGATCGCGCGGACCGTGTCGTCGACGAGTCGCGGGGCTGCGGCGCGTGCGTTATCGTGTCGCACCCCTTGGCAGTCCGGCGACGATGGCGCAGCAGTTCGCACAGCACGACTTCGTGACCCGCGTCGATTTCGTGGTCGAACTGGCCAGCCGCCTGCATGCTTACGGCACCACGGCGCACCGCCTGGAGGGGGCCGTGACCGCAGTGGCGGCCAAGCTGGGCCTGGAATGCGGTGCGTGGTCCAACCCCACCGGCATGATCCTGTCTTTCGGCGAGAGCGGGCGCGCTCCGAACGACACCGTGCGCGTGGTGCGCCTGTCGCCGGGCGAGACCGACCTGTACAAGCTCTGCGAGGCCGATCGCATCGCCGACGATGTCGTGTCGGGCCAGCTGGATCTGGAGGAAGGCCATCGCGCGCTGCGGGCCCTGGATCGCCCGGGCAGCTGGCGGGGACGCGCCATGGCGGTGTTCGCCTTCGGCCTCACGGCCGCTGCGGTGGCCGGCTTGTGGCGCTTGCCCTGGCTGGACATCGCGACTGCGGGCGTCACCGGCGTGCTGCTCGGCCTGCTGGACCTGGCCACCCAGAACCGCCCGCGCCTCAAGGAAGCCAGCGATGCGCTGGCCGCGATGTTCGCCGGCGGCATCGCCGTGATGGTGGCCAGCGTCATCGGCCCGTTGAACCTGAACACGGTCATCATCTCGTCGCTGATCGTGCTCATGCCCGGCATGGCGCTGACCAATGCGGTGAACGAGCTCACCAACCAGAACCTGGTGTCCGGCACCGCGCGTTTCGCGGGCGCGATGAGCACCATCCTCAAGCTCGCCATCGGCATGATGGTGGCGCTGACGGCCGCTGAGATGATCGGGCTGCATCCGCAGGTCCGTCCGCTGCGGCCGCAGCCCGACTGGGTCGAATGGATCGCGTTGCTGCTCGGCGCGTTCGCTTTCGCGGTGCTGTTCCGCACCAATCGCCGGCATTACCTGCTGGTGATGCTGTCTGCGGCGAGCGGCTACCTGATCTCGAAGTTCGTCGGCGGCGCCTGGGGCAGCACCGCTGGCGTGTTCGTCGCCGCGCTGGTCATGACCGCTGCCGGCAATGCGTATGCACGTTGGTTCAACCGGCCCGGGGCGCTGGTGCGCTTGCCGGGCATCGTGATGCTGGTGCCCGGCAGCGCCAGCCTGCGCGGCCTGCTGGCGGTGGTGCAGGAGCAGAGCATGGGCGCGGGCCAGGCGGCGATGCTGGCGGCGCTGAACATCCTGCTCGCGCTGGTCGCGGGCCTGCTGTTCGGCAACATCCTGATTCCGACCCGGCGCAATCTCTGAGCGCCTGCTCCGGGTGCGTGCGCCAGGCGGCGGATCCGGGCGCGACAGCACCGGAAATGAAAAACGCCGGCGCGATGGCCGGCGTTTCCGTGGCGCGGAAGCGAGGCGGGGCTCACTTCTTGATGAGGAAATCCTCGGGTTTCTTGCCCTTCTTCACCAGCTCGGCCATCCAGCGCGGCTGCTTGCCGCGGCCGCTCCAGGTGTCCTTCGTATTGGCCGGATTGCGGTACTTCGGTGCGACCTTGCGCGTCGCGGTGCCGGCTTTCTTCGCGGCTTTCTTCGTGGCCGGGGTCTTGCCGCCGAACAGTTCGGCGATCGTGTAGCCCTCCGCCTTCGCGAGCGCAACGAGCTTCTTGCGAATCTGGGCAACGGGCTTGCGCTTGTTGAGCGCGGACTGCTGTTTCTTGGCCTGCGTGATCAATGCCTTCAGATCCTTCTCGGACAGGTCTTTCAAATCGAATGCCATAAACACTCCAGAAAATCGAGGATGCCGCATATCCGCGCGGCAGGGGGATGATAATCAAAAAGCCGCCGGCTCAGGGAATCGCAGCCTGATGCTGCGCCGGATTATCCGGTGGATCCGCGCGGTCGTCGTCGATTATCTCCGGAGGCGGCAGGGCCGGTCGCGAAACCGGTCCTGCAAACCCGACTCGAAACCGGTTGCGAAACCAGTCGAAAAGCCAGTCGCGAAAACCCGCGTCAGCGCTGCGACAGCTGCGCGAACAGCGCGTCGCGGTCAAGCTGTTCCGCCTCGGTCGCACGACGCGCGCGATATTCGAACGTGCCTGCGGCCAGTCCGCGCTCGGACACCACGACGCGGTGCGGGATGCCGATCAGTTCGATGTCGGCGAACATCGCGCCCGGACGCAGGCCGCGATCGTCGAGCAGCGCGTCGAGGCCGGCGGCGTTGAGGTCGTCGTACAGCGCCTGCGCCGCAGCGGCGACGTTCGCATCGTTCTTCGGATTGATCACGCACACCGCGACCTGCCACGGCGCCATCGCGTCCGGCCAGACGATGCCGTTGTCGTCGTGGTTCTGCTCGATCGCCGCAGCGACGATGCGGCTGACGCCGATGCCATAGCAGCCCATCGCCGGCGTGACGGCCTTGCCGTTCGCATCCAGCACGGTGCACTTCATCGCTTCGGAATACTTGCGGCCCAGCGCGAACACGTGGCCGACCTCGATGCCGCGCGCCAGGCCCAGCGTGCCCTGGCCGCAGGGCGAGGCGTCGCCGGCGACGACGTTGCGGATGTCGGCGACGAGGTCCGGTTCCGGCAGATCGCGGCCCCAGTTGACGCCGGCGATGTGGAAGCCCGCTTCGTTCGCGCCGACCACGAAATCGTGCATCGCCGCGACGCTGCGGTCGGCGATCACGCGGATGGCCCTGGCGGGTTTCACCGGGCCCAGGAAGCCGGGCTCGCTGCCGAGGTGTTCGAGGATCTCGGCTTCGGTGGCCATGCGGTATTCGGCAAGGCCGGGCACCTTCGACAGCTTGATCTCGTTGACGACATGATCGCCGCGCACCAGCGCCAGCACGAACTGCGTGTCACCGTCGGCATTGGAGCCTATGACCGCGACCGACTTCACCGTGCGCGTCAGCGGGATGCCCAGCAGTGCAGCGACGTCCTCGCAGGTCTTCTGCGTCGGCGTCTCGATCTTGCGCATCGTTTCCGTCGCGTCGGCGCGTTCGCCCGGCGACACCGCTTCGGCCAGCTCCACGTTCGCCGCGTAGTCCGAGGCATCCGAATAGGCGATCGCGTCCTCGCCGGAATCGGCGATGACGTGGAATTCGTGCGACGCGCTGCCGCCGATCGCGCCGGTGTCGGCGAACACGGCGCGGAACTTCAGGCCCAGGCGGGTGAAGATGCGCGCGTAGGTGTCGTACATGTTGCGGTATTCGGCATCGAGCGACGCGTCGTCGATGTGGAACGAATACGCGTCCTTCATCAGGAACTCGCGCGCGCGCATCACGCCGAAGCGCGGACGGATCTCGTCGCGGAACTTCCACTGGATGTTGTAGAAGTTCACCGGCAGCTGCTTGTAGCTGCTGATCTCCTGGCGCGCGAAATCGGTGACCACTTCCTCGGCGGTGGGGCCGTAGCAGTACTCGGCTTCCTTGCGGTCCTTGATCTTCAGCAGCTGCCCGCCGAACTTCTGCCAGCGGCCGGTTTCTTCCCACAACTCGCGCGGCTGGATCGTCGGCATCAGCAGTTCGACCGCGCCGGCGCGGTTCATTTCCTCGCGGACCACGGTTTCCACCTTGCGCAGCACGCGCAGGCCCAGCGGGCTCCAGGTGTACAGGCCGGCGGCGAGCTTGCGCAGCATGCCGGCGCGGAGCATCAGCTGGTGGCTGACGACCTCGGCATCTGCGGGCGTTTCCTTTTCAGTGCGGAGATGGAACTGCGAGAGGCGCATGGGGATCGATGGGGAGCGGACACGAAGCCCCCATTGTGCCCGATGTCGGCCGGCCCTGGGCCCGGAGGCCCCGCAGGGCGGGCCCGGGCCGCGCGGCGCAGGCTCAGAACGCGTTGGTGTTCGGCGGCGGTGGCGGCTGGTCTTCGGATTTGCCGCTCTTCTGGCCGTTGGCCGGGGCGCTGCAGTTGGCGCGCAGGACGATCTGGTTGATGTCGAGCTGGCGCTTGCGTTCGGCGTCGCTGATGTCGCGGTCCGGCTTGCCGTCGTTGTCGCTGTCGACCTTCAGGGCCACGCCGCTGTTGATCAGGTCGATATTGCTGCGTGCGCGGGCGCACTGCGTCGATTCGGCGGGCTTGTCGCCCGGCTGGGCGCCCTGGGCGGGCGTCGGCTGGCGGTTGACGATCGTCCGCGATTCGAACTTGCCGGCCGGCGGCGGGTTCTGCGAGTAGTGGGTCACGCCGTTGGCGTCCTTCCACTTGTACACCTGCTGCCAGGCGCTCGCCGGTGCAGCCAGAGCCAGGGCGAGTGCCGAGGCGGCGAGGGCGGGGATGAAAGCGCGGTTCATGGCGATACCTGCAGGCGACCGGTGGGGGCCCGGGGATTGCAGCACTCCGCTGGGGGCGGGTGCAAGCATCGAGCGTGTTGTGCGTCACTATTCGTGTCGATCCGGTCCGCTGGGCCGGTCCGGGGCGTCCGGGGACGTGACGCCCCTCACGTAATGCCGTGCCAGCCCGCTGCCGGATACACTGCGGCCATGGAACACGATCACGCGCCTACGCCGCCTCGCCGCCCTCGCGGCATCTATCTGCTGCCGAACCTGTTCACCACGGCGGCGCTGTTCTCAGGCTTCTTCGCCATCATCGCCGCCTCGCAGGGCCGTTTCGAAGCGGCCTGCATCGCGATCTTCATCGCCGCCGTGCTCGACGGGCTGGACGGGCGCGTCGCGCGCATGACCAACACCCAGAGCGAGTTCGGCGTGCAGTACGACTCGCTGTCGGACCTGATCAGCTTCGGCATGGCGCCGTCGCTGGTGATGTACCACTGGGCGCTGGAGTCGCTGAAGCTCGACAGCGCGACCCTGGGCCGTATCGGCTGGCTGGGCGCCTTCCTGTATGCCGCCTGCGCCGCCTTGCGCCTGGCGCGTTTCAACAGCCAGGTCGGCACGGTGGACAAGCGCTGGTTCATCGGCCTGCCCAGCCCGGCCGCGGCCGGGCTGGTGGCCAGCTTCGTCTGGGTGCTGCACGACCTGGGCTGGGCAGGCGAGGACCTGCGCTACCCGGCGCTGGCGGTGACGGTCGCCGCCGGCCTGCTGATGGTCAGCCGTTTCCGCTACCCCAGTTTCAAGGGCGGCAAGCCCGGCCCGCAGGGCGAGAAGGTGCCGTTCCTCGCCCTGCTGATCCTCCTTGCCGTCATCATCGGCCTGGTGATCGACGCAGCGAAGGTGCTGCTGGCCGCCACGGCGGGCTTCGCGATCTTCGGGCCGCTGCTCGCGCGCCGTCAGGCGCGGCGCCCGGTGGCCGGCGAATGAGCGCCGTCCCGCAGTGGGATCCGGTGCAGCGCGAAATACTGGCTGCACTCGGGCATCCGCTCGAGCGGCTGGCGATGGCGCTGCCGGGTGGCGTCCATGCCGTGCCCTTCGAATGGCCGGACGATCCGCTCGTCGATGCGCTGCTGCGCGCCGCCGCGCGCGGTCGCGACGACCCCGATGCGCTGCGCGAGGCGCCGGGCTGGCCGTCGCCGCAGGCGCTGCGCGCCGACCCGCGCGCCAAGCGCGCGCTCTGGCCGCGCCTGCGCGGATTGAGGCGACGCGACGCATGAGCGTGGCGCCAGTGCCGCCGACGGACGACTTCACGGACAGCCTGGCGCCGCCCGTGCTGCGCGCGATGCGCGAAGAGGACGTCGATGCGGTGATGGCCATCGAGGTCAGGGCGTATCCGTTCCCGTGGACCGCCGGCATCTTCCGCGACTGCCTGCGCGCGCCATACCCTTCGTGGTTGCTGGTGCGCGACGAGGTCATCGTCGGCTACGGCATCATCAGCATCGCCGCCGGCGAAGGGCACATCCTGAACATCTGCATCGATCCGCTGGAGCAGGGACGTGGCCATGGGCGGCGCCTGCTGCGTTCGCTGGTGCAGGTGGCGCGCATGCATCGCGCCGAGCGCATCTTCCTGGAAGTGCGACCGTCGAACCCGCGCGCGATCGCGCTGTACTTCGACGAAGGCTTCAACGAGATCGGTCGCCGTCCGCGCTACTACCCGGCCAACATGGGCCGCGAGGACGCGATCGTGATGGCGATGGAGCTGTTGCCCGACGCGTAAGCGCGTCGTTGCTTTCGTAGAGCGGACCTTGGTCCGCTCATCCCCGCGAAAAGCCGAGCGGACCGAGGTCCGCTGATTCCCAGCGAAAGGGCGAGCGGACCAAGGTCCGCTCTACAGGGGCATGGTTCAGCCCAGGCGCGCGCGCTGCGTCTGCAGCGCGTCGAGCTTCGCGGTCCACTCGGCAAGGCGCACGCGTTCCTGCTCGACCACCGCCGGCGGCACGTTGCCGCCGAACTTGGCGAGCTTGGCTTCGCTCTTGTCCTTCTCGACCGACACCTTCGCGATTTCCTTGTCGAGGCGCGCGCGTTCGGCGTCGAGGTCGACCAGGCCTTCCAGCGGCACGAACAACTGCAGGTCGCCGACGACAGCGGGCGCGGCCGGCGGCGGTTCATCGCCAGCGGCAACGATCGCGATCGATTCGAGCTTGAGCAAGAACTTCAGCTGCGCCGAGAACTTCGCGATGCGGCCGGCGTCCGTGGCGTCGCCGCCGCGGAACAACAGCGACACCTGCTTCGACGGCGAGATGCCGAGCACGCTGCGGATGCTGCGCACCGCCGAAACCACGGCCTTGAACCATTCGATGTCGGCTTCGGCGGACGCATAAGCTTCGGCGCCGAAGTCGGCGGCCTGCGGATAGCGGCGCACGCAGATGCTGGCATCGGTGATGCCCAGCTTCGGCGCGACGTTGCGCCACAGCTCCTCGGTCACGAACGGGGTCAGCGGGTGCAACAGGCGCAGCAGCGATTCCAGCACGTGCAGCAGGGTGTGGCGCGTGCTGTTCGCGGCCTCGGCATCGCTGCCGGCGAGCGCCGGCTTGGCCAGTTCCACGAACCAGTCGCAGAACTCGTTCCAGGCGAATTCGTACAGCGCCTGCGACAGCAGGTCGAAGCGGTAGCTGGCGAAATGCTCCCCGGCTTCGGTGCTGACCTTGGCCAGGCGCGAGAGGATCCAGCGCTCGGCGTCGGTCTTCGGCTGCGGTGCGCCGGTGGTCGAGAAGCCCTCGGTGTTCATCAGCGCGAAGCGCGTCGCGTTCCACAGCTTGTTGCAGAAGTTCTTGTAGCCCTCGCAGCGGGCCATGTCGAACTTGATGTCGCGGCCCGGGCCGGCGAGGGCGGCCATGGTGAATCGCAGTGCGTCGGCGCCGTGCGGTGCGATGCCGCCGCCGAACTCCTTGCGGGTGGCCTTCTCGATGCCGGCGGCCATCTTCGGATTCATCAGGCCGGTGGTGCGCTTCGCGACCAGGTCGTCTTCGCTGATGCCGTCGATGATGTCCAGCGGGTCGAGGATGTTGCCCTTCGACTTCGACATCTTCTGGCCGTCCTTGTCGCGGACGAGGCCGGTGATGTACACGTCGCGGAACGGCACGCGCTCGGCGTCCGGTGTGTCCTTCGGCATGAAGTGATCGGTCATCACGATCATGCGTGCGACCCAGAAGAAGATGATGTCGAAACCGGTCACCAGCACCGACGAGGGCACGAACTGCTGGAAGCCGCGCTCCTGCATCAGTTCCACGTTCGGCCAGCCCATCGTGCTGATCGGCCACAGGCCGGAGGAGAACCAGGTTTCGAGGACGTCGTTGTCCTGGCGCAAGGCGATGTCGCCGACCTTCGCGCGCACTTCGGCCTCGTTGCGGCCCACGTGCACGTTGCCGGCTTCGTCGTACCACGCCGGGATGCGATGGCCCCACCAGAGCTGGCGGCTGATGCACCAGTCCTGGATGTTCTCCATCCAGTGGCGGTAGGTGTTGATCCAGTTCGGCGGCACGAACTTCACCGAACCGTTCTCGACCAGTTCCATGCCGCGACGGGCGAAGCCGTCCATCGCCACGAACCACTGGTCGGTGAGATAGGGTTCGATTACCTGGCCGGTGCGGTCACCGCGCGGGACCTGCAGCTTGTGCGGCTTGGTTTCGACGAGCAGGCCGGCTTCTTCAAGTTCGGCCACCATCATCTTGCGTGCCGCGAAACGATCGAGGCCGCGATACTTCTGCGGTGCGTTGTCATTTACCGCAGCATCATCGGTGAAGATGTTGATCATCGGCAGGTCGTGGCGCTGCCCAACCGCGTTGTCGTTGAAGTCATGCGCGGGCGTCACCTTGACCACGCCGGTGCCGAAGGCGCGGTCGACATAGTCGTCGGCGATGATCGGCAGTGTGCGGTCGCACAGCGGCAGGACCACGGTCTTGCCGATCAGGTGCGTGTAGCGCGGGTCTTCCGGATGCACCATCACCGCGGTGTCGCCGAGCATGGTTTCCGGGCGCGTGGTCGCCACGATCAGGTAGCCACGCGTCTCGCGCAGGGTTTCGTTGCCGTCGGCGTCGTGTTCGACGTGCTCGTAGGTTTCGCCGTTCGCCAGCGGATAGGCGATCGACCACAGGAAGCCGTTTTCTTCCTCGCTCACCACTTCGAGGTCGGAGATCGCGGTCTTCAGCACCGGATCCCAGTTGACCAGCTTCTGGCCGCGATAGATCAGGCCCTGCTCATACAGTTTCACGAAGGCTTCGATCACCGCATCCGAGGCCATCGGGTCCATGGTGAACACGCTGCGCGTCCAGTCGCCCGAGGTGCCGAGGCGACGCATCTGGCGCTCGATGGTGCCGCCGGACTGCTGCTTCCACTCCCACACGCGGTCGATGAATTTCTCGCGACCCAGCGAATCGCGGGTTTCGCCCTGGCCGGCGATCTGCAGGTTGCGCGAGACCACCATCTCGGTCGCGATGCCCGCGTGGTCGGTACCCATCTGCCACAGCGTGCGGTAGCCGCGCATGCGGTGGTAGCGGATCAGCGCGTCCTGCAGCGTGTGCTGGAACGCGTGGCCCATGTGCAGCGTGCCGGTGACGTTCGGCGGCGGCAGCAGGATGGTGTAGGCCGGGCCGTCGCCCTGCGGCGCGAAGACGCCGCTCGCTTCCCACTCGGCATAGAGGCGGGATTCGAAATCTTTGGGTTCGTAGCCGGAAGCGAGGGTGGTCATGGGGTCAGCTCGAAGTCTTGTTTTTCGTCATCCCTCGCGACGCTCGGGATGACAGGAAAGGGATTACATGTCGTATTTCTTCAGTTCCAACCCGCGCGCCTGGTACTGCTTCCAGCGCTCGCGCAGCGGGCCGCGCGCGGATTCGTCGGCGGGCACGACTTCCAGCACGCGCTCGAAGCCGTCGCCCACCGGTGCGTCGCGCAGGTTGATCACCAGCGCGCGCAGCGGGATGTCGGTGTCGGGCGATGCGATCAGCACCGGCGTCAGCGCATCCTCGTCGTCGGTGCCGGCGATCTGGTGCGGGATGTAGGCGTCCTCGTCGAACGCCCACAGCAGTTCGTCCAGCGCTTCGGCCTGCGCCGCGTCGCGGGCCAGCACCAGCGTCCACAGGTTCGCGTCGTAGGCCTTGCGCGCGAGCTCGCACACCAGCCGCAGCGGTTCCTCGCGGAAGCGCGGTTTCTGGATCAGGTAGAAATCGGCGCGGGGCACGAGGCGGTCAGCCCTGCGCCCGGTCCAGCAGCCACTGCGTCAGCAGGCCGACCGGACGGCCGGTGGCCATGCCCATCTTGCCGTCGTCGTTGGCGACTCCGGCGATGTCCAGGTGCGCCCAGCGCTGGCCTTCGGCGAAACGCGCGAGGAAGCAGCCTGCGGTGATCGCGCCGGCATTGCGGCCGCCGATGTTGTAGACGTCGGCGAAGGCGGAATTGAGCTGGGTCTGGTATTCGTCCCACAGCGGCAGGCGCCAGGCGCGGTCGAACACGTGCTCGCCGGCCTGGGTCAGTTCGGCGGCCAGATCGTCGTGCTTGCTCATCAGCCCGGTGGCGTACTTGCCCAGGGCGATGATGCAGGCGCCGGTGAGCGTGGCCACGTCGACCAGCGCCTGCGGCTCGAAGCGTTGGGCGTAGGTCAGCGCATCGCACAGGATGAGGCGGCCTTCGGCGTCGGTGTTGCCGACTTCGATCGTCTTGCCGGACATGCTGGTCAGCACGTCGGATGGACGGTAGCTGTCGGCATCGGGCATGTTCTCGACGGCCGGGACGATGCTGATCAGGTTGACCGGCAGGTTCATCTTCACCGCGGCAACGAAGGTGCCGATCACCGTGGCGGCGCCGCACATGTCGTACTTCATCTCCTCGATGCCGCCCTGGGTCTTGAGGTTGATGCCGCCGGTGTCGAAGGTGATGCCCTTGCCGACCAGCACGAAGGGCTTGGCGTCGCCGCCCTCAGGAGCACCGTTCCATTTCAGCACGATCAGCTTCGGCGGGTTGGCCGAGCCGCGCGCCACGGCCAGCAGCGAACCCATGCCCAGCGCCTCCATCTGCGCGCGGTCGAGCACCTCGCACGAAGCCTTGTCGTGCTGCGCGGCGAAGGCCGTCGCCTGCTCGGCGAGGTAGGACGGGTTGCAGATGTTCGGCGGCAGGTTGCCCAGCTCGCGGGTGACGTCCACGCCAGCGGCGATCGCGGCGCCCTGCGCCAGCGCGGTGTCGTCGCTGCCGGCCACGGACACGGCGACCAGCGCGCTCTTGCCCTTGTCCTTGTTCTTCTCGCCGAGGGTGGCACTGTAGCGGTACAGCGCATGGCCGAAGGCGATGACGGCCTGGCGGATGTTCCAGGCGGCGTCGCGGCCGTTCACGGCGACTTCGCTGATCGTGAACGCGGCGTTGGTCGAGGCGCCGTCCTTCAGCGTGCGGGCGGCGTCGCTGGCGGCCTTGATGTATTGCGGCACGCCGAACTTGGCGGCGTCGCCCAGGCCGACCACCAGCACGCGCGGTGCGGCGATGCCGGGCAGATCGTGGAGCAGGGCGGTCTTGCCGGTCTTGCCCGAGACGTCGCCGCGCGCGATCAGGGCGCCGATGCGGCCGCCGCTGGCCGCGTCGAGCGCCTGGCCGCTGGCAGTGAGGGTCTTGTCGGCGAAGGCACCCACGACGATGCAGTCGCTGGCGACGGTGGCGGCCTCGGCGGCCGGGGCGGTGTGGAGGGCGAAATCGAGGGCCATCGGTCGGGTTCCGTACGAGCGGGAGGAGGGGCGTGGCGCGGGGCGGCGGTGCGACCGGCGGGCGACGGGTGCCTGAACCAGCCGGGACGGCAGCATTCAGGTCCGGTGCCTTTCCGATCACGGCATTCCGTACAATCCCCCGATGCCCTGCGGGCCCGGAGACGGTGCCGGACGGGACTTCCCGCGCTTGGCGCGACGCCGAACCGGCGCCGCGAACACGCAGAACCTTGAAGTTTAAAGCAAAGCCCGGGTGGGATGCCCGGCCCCGGACCCCGCCCCGCCTGATGCTCAAGCTCGATCGTTATCTCATCCGCGAATTCGCGCAGAGCACCTTCGCCGTCCTGGTGGTGGTCCTGATCGTGCTGGTGGGGGGGGCGTTCGCCGATGTCCTGCAGGACGTGGCCCGTGGCAAGGTGCCGGCGGCGATGCTGCTGGCCCAGCTGGGCCTGGTCTTCCTGAAGTGGCTGCCGATGATCCTGCCGCTGGCGGTGATGCTGGGGCTGATGCTGGCGGTGGGCCGTCTGTACCGCGATGCCGAGATGCCGGTGCTGGTCTCGATCGGCGTCGGCCCGGGGCGGATGCTCCGCCCGCTGGCCTGGATGGCGCTGCCGGTGGTGGCCGCCGTGGCCCTGTGCTCGCTGTGGCTGGGACCGTGGGCCGACCGGACCTCGGCGCAGATGATCGAGAGCGCCAGCCGCAACCTTTTGATCGCCGGCATGGAGCCCGGTCGCTTCACCGAGCTGCCCGGTGGCGGCGGGGTGATCTACGTCGGTGGCATGTCCGACAGCAACCGACAGTTGCAGAAGGTCTTCGTCTACCGGCAGAAGGACGACCGCTTCCACGTCACCACCTCGCAGACCGGCGTGCTGTCGGTCCACAACGAACGCGACCGCTACCTGATGCTCGAACAGGGCTTCGAGGTCGAAGGCCCGATGGGCGATGGTCGCGATTACCGGCTGATGCGCTACGCCGGCAACGAGGTGCGCCTGCCCGACAACATCGCCCCGCGCCGCAAGAGCGATGCCGTCGAACTGCAGCCGACGCTGTCGCTGCTGGGCGATCCGCGGCTGGAGGCGATCGCCCAGCTCCATGCCCGCATCGCGCCGCCGCTGCTGACCCTGGCCTTCGCCCTGCTGGCGGTGCCGCTGGCGCGCAGCGCGCCGCGCCAGGCGCGCTACGGCAACCTGGCGGTCGGCTTCCTGATCTACCTGTTCGGCCTGCTGCTGATGATGCTCGGCACCGAATGGATCGAGGCCGGCAAGCTGCCGGCGCACCTGGGCCTGTGGTGGTTGCTGGTGCCCCTGCTGGCGCTGGCGGCCTGGATGTACGCGAATGACGGGGCGATCCGCCGGCCGCGCGCGGCACGCCGCGAGGCGCGCGCATGAAGCCGTTCCCGAAGCTGCACGATCTGTACATCGGCCGCGTGGTGCTGGGTTCGGTGCTGCTGGCCTGGGCCGTGCTGGTCGGGCTGGACACGCTGATCGGCGGCCTGATGACCGAAATCAGCGACGTCGGCACCGGCAACTACGACCTGATGGCCGCGTTGACCAACGTCGTGCTGACCCTGCCGCGCCGCGCCTACATGCTGTTCCCGTATGCGGCGGTGATCGGCTCGGTGATCGGCCTGGGCCAGCTGTCGGCCAGCTCCGAGCTGACCGTGCTGCGCGCGCTGGGCCTGTCGCGCCGGCGCATCAGCCTGTCGGTGATCCTGTCGCTGACCGTGCTGACCGCGCTGATGGTGGTCAACGCCGAGACCGTGGCGCCATGGGCGCAGCGTCGCGCCGACACGCTGAAGGCGTCGGCGAAATCGAAGGACGTGATCATCGCCCAGTACTCCGGCCTGTGGGCGCGCGAGGGCGATGTGTTCCTCAACGCGCAGACCGGCCTGGAGCGCAACGAGAACGGCCGCCAGTGGCTGCAGCTCAACGACGTGCGCCTGTTTGAGCTGGCGAAGGACGGGCGGCTCGCTTCGATCACCCGCGCTGGCGTCGCCGAGCACCACGCCGGCGAATGGGTCCTGCGCGACGTGGTGCGCACGCGGTTCGACGCGAAGTCCGCCGAGCGCACCACCGCGAAGGAAGAGCGCTGGGCCTCGAAACTCGACGCTGCGGCCCTGGCCGCGAATACCCGCAACATCTGGCGCCCGCGCTACATGACCGCGTCCGCGCTGCGCGACGGCATCGACTACCGCATCCGCAACGATCTGGATCCCGGCGAATTCCAGGAACATTACTGGGGGCGCTGGTTCTACCCGGTGAACGTGCTGGTGCTCTGCCTGCTCGCGATCCCCTTCGCGTTCGGCTCGCTGCGCAGCGGCGGCCTGGGCAAGCGCCTGTTCATGGGCATCGTCTTCTCGCTGGGCTTCTGGCTGGTGCAGACCCAGTTCGTCCGCCTCGCCGGCGTGTTCAAGTTCGACTACCGCATCGCCTACCTGATTCCGGCGCTGGCGATGGTCGGCTTCTCGCTGTGGCTGTTCAAGCGGCGATCGGGTTGACGATCGCGTGACGGATGACGTGCGGCAGGGAAGCGCCGCCGATCCCGCTTCTTTTGTGTTCTCGCGTCGTGGCGCTGCGGCCCCGCGCGCATCATGGCTGCGAAGCGAACGTCTGGTTGCAGTGGCGGGCACCGTCCTGGTGCATGTCGCGCTCACTGCCTTGTTGCGCCAGGATCGGCCGGCCGGCATCGATGCGATCGCGCGCGACGACGCGCTTCAGGTGACGTGGATCGAACGGCCGCCAGCGGACGTGCCGCCGGTGGCTGATCCACCGCGCGGAACTGCGCCGGCACGCACGGCATCCACGCGACGGTCGCCCTTGCCGCGCGAAGTCGAGACCGCCGTGACGGAAACCACGGCCAGCGGCCGCGAGACAGCATCACTGCTGATCGCAGGCGACGATGTCTGGTCGGAATCGCCCGGACGCAGCCCGCGCACGCGCGACATCGATCCATCCGCCTTCCGCCGCGACCCGCTGTCCCGCCGCGACACCACCTTCGAACCGGCACCGGCGCGCATGGAGGCGGCGATCCGCGACCGCTCGTTCGGCGGCTGGATGCAGCGCACGACGAAGGCGCGCATCTGCGGTGACCTCGCGGCGCAATTGCGCCGGGCGCCGGAAAGCACCGATGCCGTCATCGCGAGCATGCGGCGACATGGATGCCGGGGGTGATCGATCGCGCGGTTCAATCGCCCAGGTGCGCCAGAAGGAATTCGGTGTACTGATCGCCCAGCGGCAGATTCATTTCGTCGCACAAACGTCGTCGCAGTGCTGTCGTTGTCTCGCCGGTCTTCGGGTTGCGGCCCATCTTCTCGAAAGTGTCCCAGTACACGCCGATGCCACGCTTCTGCCATGCCGGCAAGTCGTTGAAGTTGATGCCGTTCTGGAACAGAAATTCGTTTTTTTCGGCGATGCTCAGGCCAGAAAGACGCGTGGTCGCGGCCCGTGCTTCGTCGCCCTGGCGACGCAAGAGCCAATAGCAGTGCGCATTGAGCGCGTTGCGGTGCGCGTCTTCGTGCCGCCACCGGAAGTAGTCGATCACGAGCGCATCCGATGGCAACTGACTGATGCGCGCATCGAAGCAGGCATGCCGACCCATCGCAAGGCTGAAGCAGGCGCTGGCTTCGCCCGCCAGCACGGAGAGGATCTTGCGCACCTTGCGGTCGAAGGTGGCGTCGTCGGCATGCAGCAGGAGCGAGATCTCGTCGCTCTGCACATAGCCGTAGGTCACGCCGAAGCCGCAATCCATCAGGTGGCGGGTGGTCGCCAGCATGGCGTCCCGGAAACGTGCGTCGAAAGGTGCCTCCAGACCCCATTCGACCTTCGTCAGTCGAGTGAAATTGCGTCCATCCAATCGAACCACGATGCGGATGCCGGGCAGGACATGTTGATCGTCCAGGGTTTCGTGGATGCGGAGCTTGCGGTCGAGGTCGTCGAAATTCATCGGTGATTTCAGGGGGCGATCCGGGTGAGCGTGAAAGTGCCGTCGGGTTCGACCCGCACGTGATGCAGGCAGTCGAATCCTTCTGCAAGCGAAGGCGGCTGCAAGCGTTTCAATGTGGCGCGGATGGCCGCATCCGGAACGCGCGCCTTGCCTTCGCGCGATGCGTTGCGCGCGAGCATGTCGTCGTAGCCCGCTTCGAACACATACCCATGCACCGCGAACGCTGCTGTCCGAGCCTTGGCGATGTATGGCGCGCGATCGGCAACGGTCGGGTTGGTATTGTCGACCACGAACCGCTGCTTGAATGCGAGACAGGCGTCGATCAGGCCGTTTTCGCGATGGCGGGTGCGCAGCATGTCGAGGTTGATGCGCAGATGGGTATCGCGGAAGTTCGCGTGGAAGAAGGTCGACTTGCCGACGCCCTGCGCGCCGACGAACAGGATCATCTCCATGTCAATGCCTTGCGCATCAGCGCTTCGCCACCCGCGCCATCCGCGTGCCGCTGGCGCGGTCGTGCCAGGTGAGGCGGTCGCGGTCGATCCAGGCCCACCAGAAGCCGAGGCCGCCGAGCAGCAGGGCGGGGATGCCGACCAGGAAACGGCGGATCAGCTGCGTGCGCGTGGGCGTGGTGCCGTCGATGCCGACGACGCGCAGGCGCCAGGGGCGCATGCCGAGCGTCTGGCCGCCGCGCGCCCAGCTGGCGACGGCGTAGGCGCCGGTGGCGAGCAGGCAGCACAGCCAGAGCAGCACGCCGAGCGGGCTGCCGGTTTCGAGGATCTCGCGCTCGCCGTGGCCGGCGAGGTAGTAGCCGGCGTTGAACAGCGCCGAGATCAGCATCCACACCGCGACCACCGGCCACAGGTCGTAGAACAGGGCAAGCAGGCGGAGCAGGAGGTAGGGCTTGGATGTCTGCACGGAGGCGGCAGGGGCGTCGGTGGTTCCGGTCATCGCGACAGGATAACCGGGCCTCCTGTCGCTCGCGGTACCCTGTGGACATGCCCACGCCTGTTGCCGCGATGCCTTCGTCCGCGACCACGCCCGCCGAGCGCCGCGCGCGCGCGCTGGCGCTGCCGTCGCTGCGCGATGCCGATGCCGTCGCGATCCATGACTTCATCGAGGCGATCTGGGCCGAGGCCGGGCTGGCCAAGCAGACCCAGGCCAGCTACCGCCGCGACCTGGAAGGCTTCGCGCGTTGGCGCGACGGTGCGGGCGGCGGGCTGGCGGGCGCGGATCGTCCGGCCCTGTTCGACTATTTCGCCTGGCGCATGCGGCAGGGCTATTCGCCGCGCAGCAACGCCCGGTTGCTGTCGACGCTGCGCGCGTTCTTCGCCCTGCGGGTGAGGCGTGGCCAGCGCGCGGACGATCCGACTGCGCTGCTCGATCCGCCGAAGCTGCCGCGCTCGCTGCCCAAGGCGCTTGGCGAGCGGGAGATCGAGGCCCTGCTGGCGGCGCCGGACGTGTCCACGCCCATCGGCCTGCGCGACCGCGCGATGCTGGAATTGATGTAC
The DNA here is from genome assembly GCA_036404915.1 of Lysobacteraceae bacterium. Classification (GTDB taxonomy): domain Bacteria; phylum Pseudomonadota; class Gammaproteobacteria; order Xanthomonadales; family Xanthomonadaceae; genus Lysobacter_I. The sequence goes on along the minus strand of DASWYO010000017.1, from coordinate 50,372 downwards.
GCCGCCGGCCTGCGCGTGAGCGAGCTGGTGGGCCTGCCGGCGACGGCGGTGAACCTGCGCCAGGGCGTGCTGCGGGTGACCGGCAAGGGCGGCAAGGACCGCCTCGTGCCGCTGGGCGAGGAGGCGCAGCACTGGCTGCAACGCTACCTGGCCGAATCCCGACCGGTGCTGGCTGGTCGCCGTGCGCCGCCGGCGCTGTTCCTCGATCCGGCCGCGAACCCGCCCACCCGCCAGGCGTTCTGGTCGCTGGTGAAGCGCCACGCGGCGGCGGCGGGGATCGACCCCTCGAAGATCAGCCCGCACGGCCTGCGCCACAGCTTCGCCACCCACCTGCTGAACCACGGTGCCGACCTGCGCGCACTGCAGATGCTGCTGGGCCACGCCAGCCTGTCGACCACCCAGATCTACACGCTGGTCGCGCGGGAACAGCTCAAGCGCCTGCACGCGCAGCATCATCCGCGCGGCTGAGCGCGGGCTGCGATGGCCTGCCCGCGATGCAATCGCCGTCACACCGGGGGACGTCCCGGCCCGATGGCGCCGTGCGACAATCAATGAACTTTCCCGGGCCAGGACGGTCCGCATGCCTAGACACCCTTTTCAGACGATGGAACCCGCTCGCATGAAATATCCGGTTTTCGCGCTGCTGTGCGCCCTGAGCCTGTCCGCCTGCGCGCAGACCGCCCCCGCTGGCGCCGACAAGGCCGCCGCAGCCCCCAAGGCCGATGCCGGCACCGAGAAGCGGGTCCGCGATGCGCTGGCGAAGGTCGCGCCCAAGGCAGAGCTTGATCGCGTCGCCCCGGCCGCCGTTCCCGGCTTCACCGAAGTCATCACCGAGGGCCAGACCGTCTATGTCACCAACGACGGCCGCTACCTGATCCAGGGCGCGCTGTTCGACATCGACAAGAAGGAGGACGTCAGCCAGCTCGGCCTGAGCGTCGTCCGCCGCGCTGAAATGGCGAAGATCCCGGCAACCGACCGCATCGTGTTCGCACCGGTGGGTCCGGCCAAGCACCGTGTCGCGATCTTCACCGATATCGAATGCGGCTTCTGCCGCAAGCTCCACGAGGACATCGCCGAATACAACAAGCGCGGCATCGCCATCGAATACCTGGCCTTCCCGCGTGCGGGCCTGCAGAGCGCCGATGGCATCGCGATGCAGTCGGTCTGGTGCGCCAGCGACCGCCGCAAGGCGCTGACCGACGCCAAGGCCGGTCGCCCGGTGCCGCCGATGGCCTGCAAGAACCCGGTCGCCGACCAGTACGAATCCGGCCGCCGCATGGGCCTGACCGGCACGCCGATGATCATCAACGAGGACGGCCTGATGCTTCCGGGCTACCTGCCGCCGGACAAGATGCTGGAATCGCTGGACAAGCTGGCGAACCAGAGCAAGGCCGCGCGTGCGGCGGGCGGCACCGTCGCCGGCGCGCCCTGATCGGCGGCATCTGACGTCATGTGCGGCCCGGCGTCTCTGGGAGATGCCGGGCCGGATGGTCCCGGGGCAGGTCGGGGGAGGGCGGCATCCGGTACAATCTGCGGCCCGCGCACAACACCACACCGGACATGATCGTCCTCGAGGGCCAGCCAGCCCTATCGCCGTTCCGCCGCGACCGTCTCGAAACCCGCCTCCAGGCCCTCGTTCCGGGCCTCCGCATCGTCGGCGCCTGGTTCACCTACTGGGTCGAGCCCGAACCGGGCCACACGCCCGACGCCGACACCCTGCAACGCATCCTCGAAGCCCACGACCATCGCGAGCCGCTGGCCGACGGTGCCTTGTCGCGCTTCGTCGCGCCGCGCCTGGGCACGATCTCGCCCTGGGCGAGCAAGGCCGGCGAGCTGCTGCGTGGCGCCGGGCAGCCGGTGCGCCGCGTCGAGCGCGGCACCCGGATCGATGTGACGGGCTGGCCGGCCGAGGCTGCCGCGCAGGCCGCCGTGGCCAAGGTGCTGCATGACCCGATGACCCAGTCGCTGCTGGCCGATGCGAACGACGCCTCGGCGCTGTTCGCGGTGCCCGTGCGCGGCGAACTGGAGGTCATCCCGCTGGCGCAGCTCGAAGCCGCCAACGCGCGACTGGGCCTGGCGCTGGCCGACGACGAGATCGACTACCTGCGCACGCGCTATGCCGAACTGGGCCGCGACCCGCACGACGTCGAACTGATGATGTTCGCGCAGGCCAATTCCGAGCACTGCCGGCACAAGATCTTCAATGCCAGCTGGACCATCGACGGACGCGAGCAACCCTTGTCGCTGTTCCGGATGATCAAGCACACCCACCAGCAGACGCCGGACCACACGCTCTCGGCGTACAGCGACAACGCAGCGGTGGTCGAGGGTTACCCCGCGAAGCGCTTCCGCCCCGATCCGGCCACGGCCGAATACCGCGCCGAAGCCGAAGCGCCCAGCGCGTTCTGCATCAAGGTCGAAACCCACAACCATCCCACCGCGATCTCGCCGTTCCCCGGCGCCTCCACCGGCAACGGCGGCGAAATCCGCGACGAAGGCGCGACCGGTCGCGGCGGCAAGCCCAAGGCCGGCCTGTGCGGCTTCAGCGTCTCGCACCTGCGCATCCCGACGCTGCCGCAGCCCTGGGAAGGCGAACGCGCACTCAATCCGCGCATGGCGCCGGCGCTGGAGATCATGCTCGACGGGCCGATCGGCGCCGCGGCGTTCAACAACGAATTCGGCCGCCCGAATCTCACCGGCTACTTCCGCAGTTTCGAAATGCGCGAAGGCGTCGATGGCGACGAACTGGTCCGCGCCTACGACAAGCCGATCATGCTGGCCGGCGGCCTCGGCGCGATCGACCGCCCGATGGTGGCGAAGAAGACGCTGTCGGCCGGCGACGCGGTGATCGTGCTCGGCGGGCCGGCGATGCTGATCGGCCTCGGCGGCGGTGCCGCCAGCTCGGTGGCCTCCGGCGAAAGCGCCGAAGACCTCGATTTCGCCAGCGTGCAGCGCGACAACCCCGAGATGGAGCGCCGCTGCCAGGAAGTGATCGACCGCTGCGTGGCGCTGGGCGATCGCAACCCGATCCTGTGGTTCCACGACGTGGGCGCGGGCGGCCTGTCCAACGCGATCCCCGAACTGCTGCACGACAGCGGCGTCGGCGGCTTGATCGACCTGGGCAAGGTGCCGACCGACGACCCGTCGCTGTCGCCGATGCAGCTGTGGTGCAACGAATCGCAGGAGCGCTATGTCCTCGGCGTGCCGCAGGACCGCCTCGCCGAATTCGCCGAGCTGTGCGCGCGCGAGCGCTGCCCGTTCGCGGCGGTGGGCGTGGCGACGGCGGAAGAGCGCCTGGTCGTCGGCTACGGCGCGACCGTCGACGCGATCCCGCAGGCGCCGGCCATCGACCTGCCGATGGACGTGCTGTTCGGCAAGCCGCCGAAGATGCACCGCGACACCCGCCGCCCCATGCCGATGACGTGGCGCGCGCTCGACAGCCGCGCCATCGACCTGCATGAAGCCGGCCTGCGCGTGCTCGCGCATCCGACGGTGGCAGCGAAGAACTTCCTCATCACCATCGGCGACCGCTCCGTCGGTGGCCTGACCGCGCGCGACCAGATGGTCGGCCCGTGGCAGATGCCGGTGGCCGACTGCGCGATCACGCTCGCCGGGTTCGACACCACGGTCGGCGAAGCCATGGCGGTGGGCGAACGCACGCCGCTGGCGCTGATCGACGCCGCCGCCGCCGCGCGCATGGCCGTGGGCGAGGCGATCACCAACCTGATCGCCGCGCCGGTGCCGTCGCTGGCGCAGGTGAAGCTGTCCGCGAACTGGATGGCCGCCGCCGGCCACCCCGGCGAGGATGCGCGCCTGTACGACGCGGTGAAGGCCGTCGGCATGGCGCTGTGCCCGTCGCTCGATCTCAGCATCCCGGTGGGCAAGGATTCGCTGTCGATGCAGGCGCAGTGGCAGCAGGACGGCGAGGCGCACAAGTCGGTGTCGCCCGTGTCGCTGATCGTCAGCGCGTTCGCGCCGGTCGAGGATGCGCGCGGCCAGCTGACACCGTTGATGTCGCGCGAACCCGACACCGAGCTGTGGCTGATCGGCCTGGGCGCCGGCAAGCAGCGCCTCGGCGGCTCGATCCTGGCGCAGGTCTACGACGGCTTCGGCGGTCGTCATGGCGACGATTCCGTGCCCGACCTCGACGATCCCGAGCGCCTGCGCGGCCTGTACGAACTCATGCGCGACGCGCGCGAACGCAACCTCGTCCGCGCCTACCACGACCGCTCCGACGGTGGCGCGTTCGCGGCGCTGGCGGAAATGGCGTTCTGCTCGCATCTCGGCCTGGACATCACGCTCGACGACTGGGGCGACGATGCCCTGCGCACGCTGTTCTGCGAGGAACTCGGCGCGATCGTGCAGATCGCGATCGAGGACCGCGCCGAGTTCGCCGACCTCGTCGCCCAGCACGGCCTGATCGAATGCGCGCAGCGCATCGCGCGGCCGACCACGGCGGGCGCGATCCGCGTCCACCAGGATGGCGAAGTCGTCGTCGAGTGGCGCTGGGAAGCCTTGTTCGATGCCTGGTGGTCGGTCAGCCATGCCATGCAGCGCCTGCGCGACAACCCCGAGTCCGCCGACGAGGAGCGCGCCGCCGTGCGCCGTTTCGACGGCCCGGGCCTGCAGCCGAAACTGACGTTCGATGCCGCCGAGGATGTCGCCGCACCGTACATCGCGACCGGCAAGCGTCCGCGCGTGGCGATCCTGCGCGAGCAGGGCGTCAACGGCCAGATCGAGATGGCGGCCGCGTTCGACCGCGCCGGTTTCGCGGCGGTCGACGTGCACATGAGCGACCTGATTTCCGGGCGCGTCGCGCTGGACGGCTTCAGCGGCTTCGCCGCCTGCGGCGGTTTCAGCTACGGCGACGTGCTCGGCGCCGGTCGCGGCTGGGCCACGTCGATCCTCGAACGCGCGGCGCTGCGCGATGCCTTCGCAGAGTTCTTCGCGCGTCCCGACACGTTCTCGCTCGGCGTGTGCAACGGCTGCCAGATGCTGTCTCAGCTCAAGGGGATCATTCCCGGCGCCGAACACTGGCCGCGTTTCCTGCGCAACCGCAGCGAGCAGTTCGAAGCCCGCTTCGGCATGCTCGAAGTCGCGGCGTCGCCGTCGCTGTTCTTCCAGGGCATGGCCGGTTCGCGCATCCCGGTGGCGATCGCCCACGGTGAAGGCCGTGCGACCTTCGACGACGATCTCGACCGCAACAGCGTCGCGATGGCGCTGCGCTACGTCGCCAACGACGGCGGCCCCGCGACCAGCTATCCGGCCAACCCGAACGGTTCGGAACACGCCATCGCCGGCGTCACCAGCCGCGACGGCCGCGCCACGATCCTGATGCCGCACCCGGAACGCACGCCGCGCACGGCCAACATGAGCTGGGCCCCGGCCGACTGGCCGGACGCCTCGCCGTGGCTGCGCATGTTCCGCAACGTGCGCGTCGCGATGGACTGATTGAACGGGCGTCCTCGCGACGCCCGTGCCTCCGATGCGGATCGCGTTCGATCTGGATGGGACGCTGGTGCCGATGTTCGCGGGCCAGTTTCCTGTCGAGCCGGTCGCGTGGCCGATGCGCGCATTCGCCGCCGATCCGCTGCGACTCCAGACGATTCAATTGTTCCGGTTGCTCAAGGCACGGAAGCACGAACTCTGGATCTATACCTCGTCACTCCGCCAGCCGTTCGCCATCCGCCGGACGCTATGGGCGCACGGCTTGCGTATCGACGGCGTGATCAATGCTGATTTGCATGCCGAAGCCAGCGGTGCGCGTGTCGCATCAAAATATCCCCCGGCCTTCGGTATCGACCTGTTGATCGATGATGCGCCCGGCGTCGAGGTGGAAGGCAGGCAGCACGGCTTCGCGGTGCTGCGCATCGATCCCGGTGATGCGGATTGGTCCCTCAAGGTACTCGACGCCATCCCCTGATTTGATGTGCGCGATGGAGGGTGTTATACGTCCGATGGTCGTTACGGGGACTGCAGTGCTTCTCTCACCGTGTCGTCACAGTGAGGCTGGCTTGAGATACATCGCCTGACAGATCGTCCCATCAGCGGATCCGGGTCCAGCCAGGACAGCCTGACCAGCTTCACCAGCACGTCAGCGTCGGGATCACGCTTGATCCACCACTGGAAGGCCCCGTGCCGGTCATGCTCCGAGGCATCTTCATGCCCCGGCTGGTAGCCATCCACCTGGATCACGGCGAGTTCGTCGGGAATCATGCCCCATGCCATCCATTCGGATGGAAATCGCATCAATTGCAGCCATTCGCAGTGTGTCATGCCGCGTGTCTCAACCCGTCGCCTGCATCAGCCACCGCTCGATCGAGCCGCGGTCGCGTGCGCGCAGCAGCGTCGCACTGCGTGCGCGCAACGCGGACAGATCCAGGTCGCGGATCGCGCGACGCAGTTCCAGCAGCGTGCCGGGGTGCAGGCTGAACTCTTCAAGCCCCAGCGCCAGCAGCACCGGAGCGAACAGCGGGTCGCCGGCCATCTCGCCGCAGACCGCGACCGGCTTGCGGTGCGTGCGCGCGGCGCGGATGACGCCGTGGATCAGGCGCAGCACGGCAGGATGCAGCGGCGAATAGAGTTCGCCCAGCGCATCGTTGTTGCGGTCGGCGGCGAGCAGGTACTGCACCAGGTCGTTGGTGCCGATCGACAGGAAATCCACGGCGCCGATGAAGGTCTGCAGCGCGATCGCGGCCGAGGGTACTTCGATCATCGTGCCGACCGGCACGGCTTCGGCGATGGCGTGCCCTTCGGCGCGCAGTTCGCGCTGCACGTCCTTGATCCGGGTGCGCACCGCGATCACTTCCTCGCGTCCGCTGACCATCGGAATCAGCACGCGCACCGGGCCATAGGCGCTGGCGCGCAGGATCGCGCGCAGCTGCGTGCGGAACAGCGCGTCGCGCGCGAGGGACAGGCGCACGCCGCGCAGGCCCATCGCCGGGTTCGGTTCGCCAGGCAGCGCCAGTGCGGTGCCGTCGGCCTTGTCCGCGCCGATGTCGAGCGTACGGATCGTCACCGTGCGCCCGGTCATGCCCAGCACCAGGTCGCGATAGGCGCGGAACTGCTCGTCTTCGTCGGGCAGGCTCAGGCGCGCGTCGGCGGGGCGCTGCATGAACAGGAATTCGGTGCGGTACAGGCCGACGCCGGCCGCACCGAGCGCGTGCGCCTCGGCCACGTCCTCGCGCGATTCGGCGTTCGCCCACAGCTTGATGTCGACGCCGTCGCGCGTGCGCGTGGGTTCGCGGCGCAGGCGGTGCAGCTGCTTGCGTTCGCGCGCGTGGTCCAGCACGCGTGCGCGGTGCTCGCGCAGGTCGTTGGCGTCCGGTTCGAGGATCACCAGGCCGCTGCCGCCATCGACCGCGAGCACGTCGCCGTCGTTGACCTTCTGCAGCACGTGCGCCGCGCCGATCACCAGCGGCACGTGCAGGCTGCGCGCGAGGATGGCGGTGTGCGACAGCGGGCTGCCGGCGGCGGTGACCACGGCCATCACGCCCTGGCTGTGCAGTTGCACCAGTTCGGACGGCGAGACGTTGTCGGTGACCAGGATGTCGCCGGCGATGCCCTGCAGATCGGCGTCGCGCTTGTGCAGAGCAGCGTGGATGCGGCCGACGATCTGGTCGATGTCGTCGATGCGCGTGCGCAGGTAGGCATCGTCCATGCCGGCGAACACCGCGGCGATGCGGTCGCGCTGCAGGCGCAGGGCGTAGTCGGCGGTATAGCGGCCGGTGCGGATCAGTTCGTCCAGACCGGCGATCAGTTCGGGGTCGTCCAGCAGCAGCGCATGCAGGTCGAGGAACTCGCCGACTTCGTGCGCCATCGCGCCGTGCAGGCGATCGTGCAGGGCGCGCATCTCGCCGCGCACCACGTCGATGGCCGCGTGCAGGCGTTCGATTTCATCTTCGACCAGTTCGGCTTCGAGACGCTCTTCCGCCACGTCCAGCACGTGCGGCAGGCGGACGCGTGCGCGTCCCAGTGCGCTGCCGCGCGATGCCCCATGGCCGGAGAGGATGCGTCGCATGTGGGCCCTTGGTCAGCTGTCTTCGTCGAAGCGGCGTTCGAACAGGGCCACGACCGCGTCCATCGCCGCGGCTTCGTCCTCGCCGTCGGTGCGGACCACGACCGTGCTGCCATGGCCGGCGGCGAGCAGCATCACGCCCATGATGCTCTTGGCGTTCACTTCGCGTCCCTTGGCCGACACGGTGGCGGCGCAGCGGAACGCGGAGACGGTCTGCACCAGTTTCGCGGTGGCGCGCGCGTGCAGGCCGAGGCGGTTCTGGATGGGCAGTTCGCGTTCGATCATGGCGAAGGTCCGATGGGGGTGAAGCCGGTGGCGGCGTCGGCGGTGAAGCGGGTGGTGGTGTGCGTCATGGTCAGGCGTCGTCCAGGCGAACGCCGTTGCGGGCGCCCGCAGCGGCGACGGCGGGCAGTTCGTCGAGCGGCAGGTCGGCGTAGTTCATCACCCGAAGCAGCATCGGCAGGTTGAGCGACGACACCCGCCGCACCGGCGTGCCCAGCCGCGCGACCTGCGCAGCGAGGTTGCTCGGCGACCCGCCATACAGGTCGGTAAGCACCAGCACGCCTTGCCCGGCGTCGACGCGGCGCAGGGCGGCGCTGGCCTGGGGCAGGGCGATGGAGACGTCGGCGTCGAACGGCAGTTCGAACGCTTCGGTCTTCAGCGGCAGCTGATGCAGGATCCGGGTCGCAACGTCGACCAGGGCACTGCCGATGCCGGGATGGGTGATGAGGAGGATGCCGACGGACATGCCTCCAAGTTAACAGACGGACGTGACAGCCCGGAAGCCCGTCATTCCGACAGGACGGCATGGAACAGCGCGTTCAGCGCAGGCAGCGCGCTTGGCCGACGCTCCACCGATGGCTGCATCGATTCCAGGCGCACAAGTTCTTCGACTACGAACGCACCGATGCCGGGCACCGCATCGCCGACCCAGGTCTCCGGCGCCTCGCGCTTGCGGGCCAGCAGGTCGTCGATGTCCGCGCGCAGGGCGGGGCGGTCTTCGATCAGGTGCCGCAGCTTGTCGAACTCGATCGGCGCGGGCGTGCCGTAGCGCTCCAGCCAGCGCACGGCGAGCAGCGGGCGGAGCGCGTAGAAGTACTTCTTCAGCGAGACCTGCGACTCGCGCAGATAGGCGCGTTCGGTGTTCTTGGCCATGCTGCGGTAGTGGTACATCCCGCTCTCGACCGAATAGACCTGCGGCAGCAATGCGCGTGCGGCATCGGCGAAACCGCCGCGCACGATGTAGCGGATCGGCGACTGCGCCCATTCGACGAAAGCGGGGTTGGACTTCCACAGCAGGCGCAATGCCTTGCGGACATCCCAGCCGTTGAGGTCGATGTCGTCGACGATCGGGTATTCGATGACGTCGCGTTTCTCTTCCAGATCCACGGCCTGGTACCACGCCGGCGGATGCGCGTAGATGAAGCGCACGTCGTAGTCGGAGTTCGGCGATGCGAAGCCCCAGGCGCGGCTGCCCGATTCCACCGCAAGCAGGATGCGCACGCCGTGCTCTTCCTCCGCGCGCAGCAGGCGGCGCAGGATGTCGGCATGCACATCGGCGGGGATGGCGGGATGGGGCGGGAGCAGTTCGGTCATGGAAGCGGTGACGTGCGGATCGAAGTCCGATCCTAGCGCCCCGCAGGCGTCGCGAACACCGTGATCTCTTCGCGATCGTGGTACAGCTGCTTCGCCCGGATCGTCAGCGGCTTGCCGGCGTGGTCGGCGAAGCGGTCGAGGCAGAGTCGGGTTTCCTGCCAGCGCTTCTTCATCGGCAGCTTGAGGTTGAAGATCGCGTGCCGGCACCAGCCTTCGCGGAACCATTCGGCCATGCGCGCGGCGACGCGCGAAGGCTGCTCGACCATGTCGCAGACCATCCAGTCCAGCGGTTTCGGCGGGTGCCAGGCGAAGCCGTCGGCGCGCAGGTGCTGCACCAGGCCGGTGTCCAGTACATGCGGGCGCAGCGGGCCGTTGTCGATCGCGGTGACCTGCAGCTTGTATCGGGTCAGCACCCAGGTCCAGCCGCCCGGCGCGGCGCCGAGGTCGGCGCCGCGCATGCCTTCGCGCAGCAGCGTCGCGCGCTCGTCGGCGGTGAGCAGGGTGAGGATGGCTTCTTCGAGCTTCAGCGCCGAGCGCGACGGCGCGTCCGCATGCATCTTCAGGCGCGGCACGCCCATCGGCCAGGGCGCGCTGTCGCGCGGATCGCTGGTCGCGAGGAAGGCGTGGTCGCCGTCGACGAAGCACACGTGCAGGCGCGGCAGGCGCTCGTTGTCCTGCGCACTCAGCAGCCCGGCCTTGCGCAGGGCCGGCCGCAGTGCGTTGCCGAAGCTGCGCGCGAGCCCGGCCAGTGGCTTGGCCTCGTCGCTGTCGGGGTGTTCGACGACCAGCGTGCCGAACGCCTTCCTGGTGTCGCGACTTGCGTCGCCCCCACGGAACATCGCCAGCGCTTCGAGCATCGGCGCGATGCGGTCCTTCGGATCGAGGTCGCGCAGCTCGGCGATCAGCACCAGCTTCTGCCGGGCGAAGATCAGGTCGGCGAAAGGCAGCGCATGCGCCAGCGCGTCGCCGTCGTCGGCCACATCATCGCCCGTCAGGAACAGGGCGTAGCCGCTGTTGCGCTCGGTGCGCGCATAGCCGCCGTGACCCGCCTCTGCGGCGCGTTCGGTGAGTTCGGCGGCGAGTTCGGGCTCGAAACCGGCGCGGCAGTAGCAGAGCAGGCCCTGCATCAATACCGGGACCCGCCGTCCTCGCCGTACAGGCGCAGGACCTCGCACGCAGCGTCGCGCTCGATGTCGCGGACCACGGCGATGCTACGCAGTTCCAGCTCGCCGATCCAGTCGGCCGGCAGCGGGCCTTCGTCGAATTCGGTCAGTGCCATCACGTCTTCGGCGCGGGCGCCGATCAGCAGGCGGTCGATGCCGGCCCAGATCGTGGCGCCGTAGCACTGGCAGCAGGGCTGCGAGGAGGTGGCGAGGGTGATCGGACCCGCGGGCGCGTCGCCGGCATCGCGGTTGAGGCGCGCGCGCTGGGTGCGCTGCTGCGCGAGCATGTAGGCCATCATTTCCGCATGCGCCACCGAGCAACTGTGCGGCAGCACGCGGTTCACGCCGACGGCGACGATGCGGTCGTCCGGGCCGAACACCGCGGCGCCGAACGGGCCGCCGCTGGCGTGTTCGACATTGCCGCGCGACAGCGACACCGCCAGTGCGACCTTGTCGGCATCGCTCGCATAGACGCGCGCCGTGTCGACGGCGTCGTGCACCCAGGCGGGCAGGGTGAGATGGACCTGCGCGTACAGCATCACATCACCTGTTCGCCGCTGCCGATGTCCTGGCACGTGCCCTGCACGCACTGGCAGCCGCTGATTTCCTTGAAGCCGCAGATCGAGGCCATGCCGTCCTTCGCGCACTGCGCCTGGACGGCCTGGGGGTCGGTCTTCGCGTCCTTGTTCACGCATGCGGGGAACGCGCCGCAGCAGTTGCCGACGTTCTTCACCGCGCAGTCCGCGTCGGTCTTGCAGGCGCGGCTCGGATTGAGGGGCGCGCCGGTGATCGGCGATGCCGCTGGCGTGCTGCCCGGCGCCGGTTCGGCAACCACCGGCGTCGTGGCCGGTTCGGGCGTCGCGGGCTGCGCGGGTTGGGCCGGTTGCTCGGGTTGCGCCGCAACGGGCGCTTCCGGCGCGGCGGGCGCCTCGGGCGTGGCCGAGGGCGCGGTGCAGCCGATCAGCGACAGCGCGAACAACGTGGCGGCGAGGACGACGGTCGTGCGCATGCGGTGATCTCCTTGGACGGTTCGGGTGTGGCGTGATGGCAGCAGGTCGGCGGCGTCAGCCGGCCGACCAGGTGTCGCGCAGGGTGACGCTGCGGTTGAACACCGGCGCATCGGCGCGATGGTCGAAGCGGTCGGCGACGAAGTAGCCCATGCGCTCGAACTGGAAGCCCTGTTCGGGTGCGGCGTTCGCGGCAGCGGGTTCGACATAGCCGCGCACGCTGCGGCGCGAGTCCGGGTTGAGGTAGTCGCGATAGCTCTTGCCGTCTTCGTCGGTGTCGGGATTCGGAACGGTGAACAGGCGATCGTAGAGGCGCACTTCGGCTTCGACGGCGTGCTGCGCGCTGACCCAGTGGATCGTACCCTTGATCTTGCGATCGGCGCCGGGCATGCCGGGACGCGATTCCAGGTCGAGCGTGCCGCGCAGTTCGACGATCTCGCCGGCCTCGTTCTTCACCACCTCGTCGCATTTCACGATGCCGGCGCCGCGCAGGCGCACTTCGCCGCCCGGAATCAGACGCTTCCAGCCCTTCGGCGGCACTTCGGCGAAGTCTTCGCGCTCGATCCACAGCGCGCGCGAGAACGGCACGCTGCGCTGGCCGAAGGATTCGTCCTTGGGATGATTGGAGAACGTCAGCGTTTCCTCGTGCCCTTCCGGCAGGTTGGTCAGCACGAACTTCAGCGGGTCGAGCACGGCCATGCGACGCGGCGCGCGCGAATCGAGATCCTCGCGCAGGGTGTTCTCCAGCACCGAGAAGTCGATCAGCGAGTTCTGCTTGGACAGGCCGAGGCGCGAGACGAACAGCTTCAGTGCGTCCGCGGTGTAGCCGCGGCGGCGGATGCCCTGCAGGGTCGGCATGCGCGGGTCGCCCCAGCCGTCGACCAGGCCTTCGTCGACCAGGGTCATCAGCTTGCGCTTGCTCATCACCGTGTAGTTGATGTTGAGGCGCGAGAACTCGATCTGGCGCGGCTTGGCGGCCTCGAACGGCAGGCCTTTCGCGATGAGCGGCGCGATCAGTTCCGGATGGTTCGGCAGGTCGACCTTGTCCACGCACCAGTCGTACAGCGGGCGGTGGTCCTCGAACTCCAGCGTGCATAGCGAGTGGGTGATGCCTTCCACCGAATCGCTCAGCGAATGCGCGTAGTCGTACATCGGATAGATCGGCCACGCGTTGCCGGTGTTCTGGTGCTCGACGTGCTTGATGCGGTACAGCGCCGGATCGCGCAGGTTGATGTTGCCGCTGGCCATGTCGATCTTCGCGCGCAGCGTGCGCGTGCCGTCCGGGAACTCGCCCGCGCGCATGCGCCGGAACAGGTCGAGGCTTTCCTCGACGGGGCGGTTGCGGAACGGCGATTCGCGGCCCGGTTCGGTCAGGGAGCCGCGGTAGGCGCGCACTTCGTCGGCGCTGAGGTCGCAGACGAAGGCATCGCCCTGGCGGATGAGTTTCTCGGCGGCGAGGTAGAACACCTCGAAGTAGTCCGAGGCATGCCGCAGCTCGGCCCATTCGAAGCCGAGCCAGCGCACGTCGTCCTGGATGGCGCGGACGTACTCGGGGTCTTCCTTGGCCGGGTTGGTGTCGTCCAGGCGCAGGTTGCAGCGGCCGCCGAATTCCTGGGCGATGCCGAAGTCGGTCCAGATCGCCCGGGTGTGGCCGATGTGCAGGTAGCCGTTGGGTTCGGGCGGGAAGCGCGTGCGCACGGCGGCGTGCTTCCCGCTGGCCAGGTCCTCGCGGACGATCTGGCGAATGAAGTCCTGACGACGCTCGGGGGCGTGGTCGGCGGTGGTGTCCGGGGTGGCGTCCAGGGTCATCGGCGATGCGGCTGCGAAAACCCGCAGTTTATCAGGCGGCCATGGCTTGTCCGGCGGGCATGGCTGGACCGGCTGGCGCCCGTTGCCTGCGCCAGCGGTGGCAACGGCATCCGGTCTCACTTTGGTATCGGGATTGCGGGTGCCCGCTGCCAGCGGTCATCGGGCGGTGGTAGGGTGGAATGCTTTGATCCGGGGGCATCCCGTGCGCGGCACGGGTTGCGAGGATGAACGAGGGGGGACAGGCGATGATCGAAACCGACGATCTGCCGACGGGCTGCCGTTCCGCCATGGGCGGACGCCTGCCGTGGCCTTGTGCCGTCGCCCTTTCGAATCGGGCCCCCTGCCGCCGAACGGCCCGGAGGCCCGGCGCGTACGGATGAGCATGACCCTGGCCCCCCTGGAGATGCCTCGCGCCTGGCTGCGCGCCGTCGGCCTGACGGTGCTGGCGATGCTCGTGCTGGCGAAGGCCTTCCTGCCGGGCGCGCACCTGCCGGACGCCGGCGGCGAGCCGCTGCCGCTGTCGGTGGTGCCGCAGCCGGACGCGATCGGGCGCCTGCCCGCGCTGGGCCACGACGGCCGCGCGCTGCTGCTGGGCGTGGATGAAGCCACCCGCACCGCGCGCGCCGAGCTGCGCTTCGAGATCCCGCCGCGCACGCCGGAATCCCCGCAGTGGGTGCTGTGGATGCGACGGGTGCCGGTCGAATCCTTGAAGGTGGGCGTCGACGGCGTCTGGCAGGGCGGCGATCGCAGCTTTCTGGAGCCGGATGCCGAGCACCTGCCGCTGCCGGTGGGCTATACCTACCGCTTGCCGTCGACCTGGGAAGGCCAGATCCGCCTGCAACTGTCGGCCACCGCGTTGCGCACGGCCGCGCTGCAGCCCGAGGTGATGACGGAGGCGCGCTACGACCGCGAAGTGCAGCGCACGACCCTGCTCAATGCGTTCGGCTACGCCAGCGTGTTCACGCTGGGCGTGGTCGGGCTGGCGCTGTTCTTCGCTTCGCGCGACCAGAGCTTCCTCTGGTACTTCGTGTTCTGCCTGTCGGCCGGGCTGCTGATGGCGGCGTTCGACGGCCATGCCTACCTGTTCGACCCGTTCGGCGTGACCCTGGTGCTGGGCGGCGCGGGCATGCATGCCGTCTCGCTGGTGTTCGAGGTGGCGGCGCTGTGGGTGTTGCTGGACTACGCCGAGACCCGGCAATCGCGGCCGATGCTGGAATCGGCCTTGAACCACGCCTGCGTGCTGTTGCTGCTGGTGGCCGGCGTGCTGCTGGCCTGGCGGCAGGCGCTGGACGGATTCTCCGCGTGGTTCATGCCGCTGGTCTGGCTCGCCGGCTGCATCGCCGGCGCGGTGGTCACCGTGGACGCCTGGCGTCGCCGCGTGCCGATGGCCGCGCCGGTGCTGCTCTCGGTGCTGGCGATGGGCGCGGGCATGCTGGCGTGGGAGCTGGCCGCGCGCGGAATGCTGGGCGGCACGCTGTGGACGCTGTACGGCTATCAGGCGGCGCTGATGCTGAGCGCGGCGATGCTCGGCGTGGGGCTGATCAGCCGCATCAGCAAGTACCGCGAGCAGCGCGACCGCGAGCAGCGCGCGCGCGCCGACTCCGAGCGGCGCATGTACCGCGAGGCGGTGCGCACCGAACTGCTGACTGCGCTGCAGACCTCGCTGCGTGGCGCGCAGGAGGACAACATCCAGCCGATCGTCTTCCGTCACCTGCTGGAACACCTGCGCCGCGTGGTGCCCACCACCACGGCGGTGGCGGTGGCGCGCGGCTACCACGGGCGCGACACCCTGGTGGTGCAGCCGGCGTCGTACCTGCCGGAGATCGAGGACACCATCGGCCAGCGCCTGCAGACCCTGCGCCGGCAGATGGCCGGCAGCCTCGAACTGCAGCGCCCGGTCACCAAGACCGGCGCGACGGTGCCGGTGGCGATCGAAGCCCTGGTGGCCCTGCCGGTGCGCCCGCCGGCCTGGGGCATGATCGTGCTGGAGCGGGCCGGTGCGACCGTCTTCCACCCGGACGAACTCATCGTGGTGCGCGAGCTGGCGCGACTGGCCCTGCTTCAGGCCGACGAGGCGATCGCCGCGCTGCACCTGCGCTACACCGCCGAGGTCGATGCGCTGACCGGCGCGCTGAACCGGCGCAGCCTCGACCAGGCCCTGCTGCGCACCTTCCAGGAGGCCAGCCGCAAGTCGGCGCCGCTGTCGGTGCTGTTCGTCGACATCGACCGCTTCAAGTCGGTCAACGACCAGCATGGCCATGCCTGCGGCGACCATTGCCTGCGCGAAGTGGCGCGGATCATCAACGAACAGCTGAACGAAGACGACGTATTCGGTCGCTACGGCGGCGAGGAATTCCTGGTGATCCTGCCCGGCCGGCAGTCGGAGATGGCGCGCGCCATCGCCGAGAACATCCGCGCCGCGCTGGAATCGACGGCGATCGAATACCAGGAAGGGGTGCTGGCGCTGTCGGTCAGCATCGGCGTGGCCTCGCAGTCCAGCGGCGAGACCCTGCCGCAGCCGGCGGTGGATCGCGCCGACAAGGCGCTGTACGCGGCCAAGCGCGCCGGGCGCAATCGCGTGAACGTCGCCCCTGCGGTGTTCGCGCCGCGCGCCAACACGGGCTGAGCCGGCGTATCGTCGTCAACGAAGCTCATATCGAAGGAGGCCTCGCATGTTCGAATCGCTGTTGGGAATCGGTGCGTGGAAGCAGCGCATGCCCTCGCCGGACCGAGCCTTGCCCGGTCGCAGCGAGGCGATGCCGCTGCACAACGCCCACCACATCCACGGGCGCCCGCTGCGCGACGCGTTCGACGGCTTGTCGCAGGTGCAGTTCGGCATGGGCTGCTTCTGGGGCGCGGAGCGCAAGTTCTGGTCGCTGCCCGGCGTGTTCACCACGGCGGTCGGCTATGCCGGTGGCTACACGCCGAATCCGACCTATCGCGAGGTCTGCAGCGGCGAGACCGGCCACACCGAAGTGGTGCTGGTGGTCTACGACCCGTCGGCGATCGCCTTCGAGGCCTTGCTGAAGACGTTCTGGGAGAACCACGACCCCACCCAGGGCATGCGCCAGGGCAACGACGCCGGCACCCAGTACCGCTCCGCGATCTACTCCGCGACGGACGCGCAGCATGCGGCGGCGCTGGCCAGCCGCGATGCGTTCCAGGCCGGACTGACGGCGGCGGGATTCGGCGCGATCACCACCGAGATCGTGCATCCGGCACCGATGTTCTACTACGCCGAGGACGAGCACCAGCAGTACCTGTCGAAACATCCCGGCGGCTACTGCGGCCTCGGCGGGACCGGTGTGAGCTGCCCGGTGGGGCTGGGCGGCTGATCGTCTACAGCCGCGTCACCGCGCAGACATAGATCAGTTCGCAGGCGCCGGCACCGGCGTCCTCGCGGGTGAGCGAACTGCGCCATTGCCAGCCGTCCTGCGCGCGCACCTGCACCAGCCAGCCGTCGATGCGTACGCGGTCGTCCGCGTCGATGCCGTCCAGCGCTGCGCGCACGCTGTCGTCGGCGGGGATCAGGTGCATGTTCGCGCTGCTGCGCACCAGTTCGTCCGGCGGCAGCGGCGGCTCGCCGCTCCAGCGGTAGCGGTAGAAACGTCCGGATTGCGAGATGTCCAGCTGCGACAGCACCTGGTCGTCGCGCATGCGGCCCCAGGCCAGCGCCAGGTCCAGCGGGGCATAGCGGGCCTCGCGGTCGTCGTCGTAGTCCTCGCGCGCCAGCACGCGCGCGGCGACGCTGAAGCCGGCCAACGGTTCCGCGCTGGCATCGTCGATGCGGAAGCCGGTCATGCCGCCGGGTGCATCGCTCTGCAGGGTGCCATCGTCGCCCACGCGTTGCGCCGGCAGCGGACAGCCCGTCGCGCGAGTGGTGATGCCGGCCGGTGCGCTGGCCACGGGGTCTGGCGAGGCCAGCCACCAGGCGCCGGCAGCGATGGCGACGAAGATCAGGAGCCAGCGAAGCATGGGCATCTCCGGTCGTACGGGAGGTGGACGTGGCGGGCGGCCGACATGGGGATCGGCTCAGTCGAAATCGCGCAGCAGCGCCGCGCGCGTCGCGGCAGGCGCATCGATTCGCAGCGGCATGCGCGCATCGTCGATGCCGAAGGCCAGCCCTGCGCCGTCGCGCAGCGCGGCGACCTGCACCGGCGCGAACGCGAAACGCAGGAAATGCACGGCGGCGGTGCGCTCGCCGGTGCTGCGGTCGATGTCCTCGTCGGCGTGCGTTTCCGCACGATGCAGGCCTTCGACTTCGGCGAAGACGCGATGCTCGATGCCGCCCAGCCGGGCCAGCGCGGCGCGACGCTCTCCGGCTTCCGGATATTCGATCAGCATCGTCGCGCGCAGGTCGCGGCCGCCGGGCACCAGCGGGTTGTAGGCATCGAGTTCGGCCTGGATCGCGGCCGGCTCGAAGATGCGCTCGATCCGCAGCATTTCCTGGACCTGATACTGCACCGTCAGCCGGTCCTCGAACAGCAGCGTGACGTGATCGCCCAACGCCAGACGGCGCGTCCGCTTGTGTGCCAGCGCACGCGTGCGGAAGCCTTCGCGTTCGATCGCGTAGGTTTCCAGCGGCATCAGGTCGGTGCGGGTCAGCGGCTGCATGGTGCGGCAGGGCGGGTTTGCGTGCTCAGCCGAGGTCGTTGAGGGCTTTCTGGAAGCGGTTGGCGTGCGAGCGCTCGGCCTTCGCCAGGGTTTCGAACCAGTCGGCGATCTCGTCGAAGCCTTCGTCGCGCGCCACCTTCGCCATGCCCGGGTACAGATCGGCGTATTCGTGGGTTTCGCCGGCGATCGCGCTGCGCAGGTTGCTCACGGTGTCGCCGAAGGGCAGGCCGGTGACCGGGTCGCCGCACTGTTCGAGGTACTCGAGGTGCCCGTGCGCGTGCCCGGTTTCGCCCTCTGCGGTGGAGCGGAACACCATGGCCACGTCGGCCAGGCCTTCGATGTCGGCTTTCTGCGCGAAATACAGGTAGCGGCGGTTGGCCTGGGCCTCGCTGGAGAATGCGACCTTGAGATTGGCTTCGGTCTGCGAACCTTTCAGGGGCATGGGGCGCGGTGTCCTGCTTGCGTCGGGGCGGGAGATGCCTCGCCCGAGGATACCGCGTGCATCGGCCCCGGCGCGAAGCCGGGGCGATGCGGGTGCATCCAGTGGATGCGATCGAATTGATCTGCCCTCTGCGGGGGCGTCCCGACGCGCTCAGCGCCGCGCGTGCACCAGCGCCGGCGCGGCGGCCGGTACCTGCAGGTTGTCGGTGTCCAGCAGTCCCGGCGGCAGCGCGCGCAGCACCTCGGCCAGGTGCGCCAGGAATTCGGCCATGGCCGAACTGCGCCGCCAGACCATCGCGATGCGCCGGCTCGGCTGCGGGTCGCGGAAGGTCACCAAGCGCATGTGCTGGGCCGGCGCCACCGGCGGCTTCACGGCCAGCGCCGGCAGAAGGGTGATGCCCACGTTCGCGGCGACCATCTGCCGCAGGGTTTCCAGCGAGGTCGCGCGGAAGCCGGACTTCTCGCCGGCGCCCGCCATGTGGCAGACATCCAGCGCCTGGTCGCGCAGGCAATGGCCGTCCTCGAGCAGCAGCAGGCTTTCGTTGCTCAGGTCCTGCATGGTCAGCGGCTTCGATTCGAAGGCGAGCGGGTGGCTTTCGGGGACGGCCAGCACGAAGGGTTCCTCGAACAGGAATTCGACGTGCAACTGGTCGTCGTGCAGCGGCAGCGCCAGCACGCCGGCATCGAGCCGGCCCTCACGCAGCTGGCGCAGGATGACCTCGGTCTTTTCCTCGACCAGCAGCAGCTCCAGTTCCGGGAAGCGCGCGCGGACCTTGGGCACCACGTGCGGCAGCAGGTACGGGCCCAGCGTCGGGAAGATGCCCAGGCGCACCGTGCCCGCCTCGGGGTTGCGGCTGCGGCGCGCGGCTTCCTTCATTTCCTCGACGTCGGCGACGATCCGGCGCGCGCGTTCGGCGGCATCGCGGCCGGCGGGCGTGAGCATGATGCGGCGCGGCGCGCGTTCGACCAGCGAGATGCCCAGCTCGTCCTCGAGCTTCTTGATCTGGGTCGACAGCGTGGGCTGGCTGATGAAGCAGGCGGCCGCCGCGCGGCCGAAATGCTTGTGATCGGCCAGGGCCACCAGGTACTTCAGATCGCGCAGGTTCATCGGAGCCGGCTCCTCGACGTGCGGACCGCCGTCTGGCGGCCCGATGGCGCGGCCTCGCGGGCCGCATCGATACGACGAACGTGGTCGTCATCGTATCGTGGACCGGTCCGGACGCGGACCGGCGCGGTATTCAGGACGTCGTGCATGCGGTGCGCACCCGGCTTGCCGCATCCCATGCGAACACGAGGGCGGGCGCGATCACGGTCAGACTTTCGACGACGCGTGGACGTGCCGGGTACTGTCGCTTCTGACAGGTTGGCCTCGCGGACCGCGGTTCGCGCCACCGTTCAGCGGCGCGGGCGATCAGGCCGCCTGCGGCGCGCCGGCTTCGACCGGTGCGCTGTGGCGGATCAGGTGGTCGAACGCCGACAGCGCCGCCTTGGAGCCTTCGCTCATCGCGATCACGATCTGCTTGTAGGGCACCGTGGTCGCGTCGCCGGCCGCGAACACGCCCGGCAGCGAGGTCTGGCCGCGGTCGTCGACCACGATCTCGCCGCGCGGCGTCAGTTCCAGCGTGCCCTTCAGCCATTCGGTGTTGGGCAGCAGGCCGATCTGAACGAACACGCCTTCCAGCGGCAGCACGTGCGCCTCGTGCGTGGTGCGGTCGACGTAGGCCAGCGCGGTGACCTTGCGACCGTCGCCCAGCACTTCGCTGGTCTGCCCGGACACGATCACGCGCACGTTGGGCAGGCTGCGCAACTTGCGCTGCAGCACCTCGTCGGCGCGGAGCTTGCCGTCGAACTCGATCAGGGTGACGTGCTCGACGATGCCGGCCAGGTCGATCGCCGCCTCCACGCCGGAATTGCCGCCGCCGATCACCGCCACGCGCTTGCCCTTGAACAGCGGGCCGTCGCAGTGCGGGCAGTAGGCCACGCCCTTGTTGCGGTACTGGTCCTCGCCCGGCACGTTCATCTGCCGCCAGCGCGCGCCGGTGGAGAGGATCACCGTCTTCGACTTCAGCGATGCGCCGTTGGCCAGCGTCACTTCGACCAGACCATCGTCGCCGGCCGGCTGCAGGCGTTCGGCGCGCTGCAGGTTCATGATGTCGACCTCGTAATCGCGCACGTGGCGTTCCATCGCGGCCGCCAGCTTCGGGCCGTCGGTCTCGGGCACGGAGATGAAGTTCTCGATCGCCATGGTGTCCAGCACCTGGCCGCCGAAGCGTTCGGCGACGATGCCGGTGCGGATGCCCTTGCGCGCCGCGTAGATGCCGGCGGCCGCGCCGGCCGGTCCGCCGCCGACGATCAGCACGTCGTAGGGCGCCTTGTCCGACAGTTCACCGGCCGAGCGCGCCGCGGCGCCGGTATCGATCTTGGCGATGATTTCGTCGATGCCCATGCGGCCGTAGGCGAAGATCTCGCCGTTGAGGAACACGGCCGGCACCGACATCACTTCGCGCGCGGCGACTTCGTCCTGGAAGCGCGCGCCGTCAATGGCGACGTGGCGGATGCGCGGGTTCAGCACTGCCATCAGGTTCAGCGCCTGCACCACGTCGGGGCAGTTGTGGCAGTCCAGCGAGAAGAACGTTTCGAAGCGGTAATCACCGTCGAGCGCGCGGATGCGTTCGATCGTCGCGGCATCGAGCTTCGGCGGATGGCCGCCGACCTGCAGCAGCGCCAGCACCAGTGAGGTGAATTCATGGCCGAGCGGCGTGCCGGCGAAACGCAGCGAGATGTCGTGGCCTGCGGCCGGGCTGGCGATGGCGAAGGAGGGCACGCGGTCGCCGGGTTCGCGCGCTTCGCGCAGCGACACCTGGTCGGACAGCTGCGTCAGTTCGACGAGCAGTTCGCGCAGTTCGCGCGAACCTTCGCCGTCGTCGAGCGCGGCGACCAGTTCGACCGGACGGGTGAGCTTCTGCAGGTAGGCCTGCAACTGGTCTTTCAGATCGGAATCGAGCATGGCCGGGGCCTCGCGGAATGCGGAATAGGGGAAGGGAAATGCGAAACGGCGTTCGCAGCAGCGGCCTGCGGGGCCTGGGCGGGCGCATTCGCGAGAGGGAAGGACTCGCGACACCGGAAGAGGACGGTGCGGCAGGGCGCCCGAGGGCACAGGCCGCTGGTGCGAACGACGCGGTGCGTCGGTGGGAGGGCGGTCCCGGCGAAGCGGACTTCGCCGGGAGGCCTTGGAGGTTGCTTCACGGAGGTACTGCGGGGGTGGAACGGTGGGACGGTCTTGCGACGCACCGGACGGCGTGCACGCGCCGTCCGGGCGTTGATGCGGTGCGGTGGATCAGATCTTGCCGACCAGATCCAGCGACGGCTTCAGGGTCTTGGCGCCTTCGTTCCACTTGGCCGGGCAGACCTGGCCCGGGTTGGCGGCGACGAACTGGGCGGCCTTGAGCTTGCGCAGGGTCTCGGAGACGTCGCGGGCGATGGCGTTGTCGTGGATTTCGAGGGTCTTGATCACGCCGTCCGGATTGATGACGAAGGTGCCGCGCAGCGACAGGCCTTCCTCTTCGATGTGCACGCCGAAGGCGCGGCTGAGCTGGTGGGTCGGATCGCCGACCAGCGGGAACTGGGCCTTGCCCACCGCCGGCGAGGTTTCGTGCCACACCTTGTGCGAGAAGTGCGTGTCGGTGGTGACGATGTAGACCTCGGCGCCGGCCTTCTGGAACTCGGCGTAGCTGTTCGCGGCGTCTTCGACTTCGGTCGGGCAGTTGAAGGTGAAGGCGGCCGGCATAAAGATCAGGACCGACCACTTGCCCTTGAGGCTTTCGTCCGTGACCTGCACGAATTCGCCGTTGTGGAAGGCGGTGGCCTTGAAGGGGACGACCTGGGTGTTGATCAGAGACATCGGAATTCCTTGTGAAGTGGGGATTGAAGTGAAGAGGGTTGAAAGAGACGGTCGATCACAACGGCCGTCAGCTTAGGCGTTGACTATTGATTGATCAAATCGTTTGATCGAATCATATCGATAGATAAAAACTATCTGTAGCCCGGCAGACGGTGCCGGGTCCGATCTGGGGTGGCGGGCCGCCGCATTCAATCCATGTCCGCGATCCCGACGAAGGCACGGATCGCCGGCAGCAGTGCCGGTTCACGGTCCGGAGAGTGCATCGTGGCCAGCGGGGCGAGATGGCCGGCGTCGGGCAGCCACAGCAGCTCGGCGGTGCCACCGGCCGCCTGCAGGCGCTCGGCCAGGAGGCGGCTGTCGACCGGTTCAACGACGGTGTCGCCGGTCCCGTGGATCAGCAGGAACGGCGGCTCGTCGCCGTCCACGAAGGCGACGGGTTGGGTGCTCGGCCATGCCGCCGGCGGGCCGAAGACGTCCTCGTAGCCGGTGATCTCGAAGTCGTAGGGCCCCGACATGCCGATCACGCCGGCCAGATCGCGGGGCTTCAGGCCATGCGCGGCGAGGTAGCGCGCATCGGTGCCGATCAATGCAGCCAGATGGGCGCCGGCGGAGTGGCCCGCGATGTGCACCCGGGCCGGGTCTCCGCCGTATTCCCCGGCATGCCGCCTGGCCCAGGCGACTGCGCCGGCGGCGTCCTCCACGAACACGGGGAACACGACCTCAGGCGCGGTGCGATAGTCAGCGACGATCGCGAGCATGCCCTGCTGCGCCAGGCGTCTGCCGACGAAGCGGTACTGCGCGCGTTGACCGTTCCGCCAGCTCCCGCCGTAGAGGAACACCACCACCGGGACGGCCTGCGCAGTCGCGGACGTGGGCCTGTAGACGTCCAGCGACAATTGCCTGGCGGGGTCGAACATCACCGTCGTCTCGGCGATCCGGGGCGATTTCGGCACGCCGGCATTCGCGATGCCGAAGGCGATGCTCTGGCAGCCGCTGGCCACCAGAACGCACGACAGGCCGGCGGCCAGGCTGCGAAGCAGGCGATGGCGGAAAGGGGATGCGGAGGCAGGGGGCATGTCGGGGTCCGGATGGAGAGGGCGCCGCAAGCTGCGGCTAGCATATGGGGATGAAGACGAACGACCGCCCCCGACTGGATGCAGTCCTGCGCCAGGCCAGCGAACGCGTCGACCGTGTCGACGCCGCCGCACTGCTCGCGCACGCGCTCGCCCGCTCGTCCGCATGGTTGTACGCCCACGGCGACGACCCGATCGAACCGGCCGAGCTCGCGCGCTTCGAGGCCCTGCTGTCGCGGTGCGAGCAGGGCGAGCCGGTCGCTTACCTGACAGGCCGGCGCGGCTTCTGGTCGTTCGACCTGCGGGTCACCCCCGACACACTCATTCCCCGGCCCGAGACCGAGCTGCTCGTCGAGCGGGCCCTCGCCCGCCTGCCCGCCGCGACCGATCTGCGCGTGGCCGACCTCGGCACCGGCAGCGGCGCGATCGCGCTGGCCCTGGCGCACGAGCGCCCCCGAGCCGGCGTGGTCGCGGTGGACGTGAGCGCGGGCGCGCTCGACGTTGCCCGCGGGAATGCCGTCGAACTGGGATTGGCCAATGTCGAGTTCCGGCAGGGCGACTGGCTGGCGCCGGTGGCCGGCCAGCGCTTCGACCTGATCGCAAGCAACCCGCCCTACATCGCCGAGGGCGACCCGCACCTCGACCACCTGCGCCACGAACCCGCGCCGGCCCTGTCCTCGGGGCACGACGGGCTCGACGCCATCCGCGTCATCGCCAGTGCTGCGCCCGCGCACCTGGTACCGGGCGGCTGGCTGATGCTCGAACACGGCTGGGACCAGGGCGAGGCCGTGCGCGGCATCCTCGTCGCTGCCGGGTTCGCCGAGGTCATGACGGATCGTGATCTGGAAGACCGC
The DNA here is from genome assembly GCA_036404915.1 of Lysobacteraceae bacterium. GTDB lineage: Bacteria > Pseudomonadota > Gammaproteobacteria > Xanthomonadales > Xanthomonadaceae > Lysobacter_I. The sequence continues at coordinate 25,897 of DASWYO010000017.1, read as the reverse complement.
GACCGGGTGACTTCGGGCCGCTGGCCGGGTTGATCCGTCCTTTACACTTCGCCCCTTCGCATCCCCCGATGTCACCGAGACCGCCCATGCGCACGCTCTACCCAGAGATCGAACCCTTCGACACCGGCACCCTGCGGGTCGACGACCGCCACGTGCTGCACTACGAGCAGTGCGGCAACCCGAACGGCAAACCGGTGGTCCTGTTGCACGGTGGCCCGGGCGGCGGCTGCAGCCCGAAGATGCGCCGCTTCCATGACGCCTCGAAGTACCGCATCGTCCTGTTCGACCAGCGCGGCGCCGGCCGCTCCACGCCGCATGCCGATCTCGTCGACAACACCACCTGGGACCTGGTCGCCGACATCGAGAAGCTGCGCGCGCACCTGGGCATCGATCGCTGGCAGGTCTTCGGCGGTTCGTGGGGCTCCACGCTCGCGCTGGCCTACGCCGAAACCCATCCGGAACGCGTCACCGAGCTGGTGCTGCGCGGCATCTTCATGCTGCGCCGCTGGGAACTGGAATGGTTCTATCAGGAAGGCGCCTCGCGTCTGTTCCCGGACGCCTGGGAACACTACGTCAACGCGATCCCGCCGGTCGAACGCCACGACCTGATCTCCGCGTTCCACCGCCGCCTGACCAGCGACGACGAAGCCACCCGCCTCGACGCGGCACGCGCCTGGAGCGTGTGGGAAGGCGCCACCAGCTTCCTGCATGTCGACCAGGATTTCGTCGCCGGCCACGAGGACGCGCACTTCGCGCTGGCCTTCGCGCGCATCGAGAACCACTATTTCGTCAACGGCGGCTTCTTCGAGGTCGAAGACCAGCTGCTGCGCGACGCGCACAGGATCGCGCACATTCCCGGGATCACCGTGCACGGCCGCTACGACGTGGTCTGCCCGATCCAGAACGCCTGGGACCTGCACAAGGTCTGGTCCGCCGGCGAACTGGTCATCACTCCGGCGTCGGGCCACTCCGCGTTCGAGGCCGAGAACATCGACGCGCTGGTGCGGGCGACCGACAGGTTCGCGGGCTGATCGTCCCAGGACCGGCGGCATGCCATCGCGCCGGTCGTTCCGATGCTGAAAGTCCTCAAAGCCCTGTTTTCCGGCGCGAACCGCGCCGACAGCGAACCGGTCGCGCTCGCGACCGGCTTCGAGCCAGTTGCCATGCACTGGTTCGACGACACGCGCATGCCGCTGCCGGACTGGGAAGCCATTGCCGGATCCGAACGCGCGGGCTGGGCGCGCGAGCAGCGCGACGGTTTCTACACGGCGGCCGCCGGTCGTTGGCTGGAAGCGATGGCGCAGTCGCTGGGCGAGCACTACCGCATCCACGCCTCCGAGGATTTCCTGCTGCTGTCGGCGCTCGAGGATCGTGCCGCGGTCGTGCTGCTGCGCTTCTGCCAGTCGGTGCGCCGGCGGATCGTGCGCAACCTCGGGCCGGTCTCGACATCGCGCGCGGACGGCAAGCATGTCGTGATCGTCTTCGACACCGAGGACGAATACTACGACTACATCGCGCACTACTATCCTGAAGGCGGCGAGTACGCGATGTCCTCCGGCATGTTCGTGCACGCCGGCTACGGCCATTTCGCCTTGTTCGATGGCGAAATGGAGCACATGCAGCCGACGATCGCCCACGAGCTGACCCACTGCCTGCTCTCCCACCTGCGCATTCCCGCATGGTTGAACGAGGGCATGGCGGTGAACACCGAACACGCCCTGTTTCCAAGGCTTGCCGATCCCCGCACTTCGCTCTACAGCCCGAACGAGATCAAGGCCAAGCACGCGGCGTTCTGGAATTCCGACACCATCCAGGAGTTCTGGTCCGGCAAGTCCTTCCTGCGGACCGACGACGGCAACATGCTGTCCTACGACCTCGCCAAGCGCATCACCGCCACGGCCGCGCGCGACGAGACTTCGTTCTCCGCCTTCCTGTTCGATGCCGATCGCGACGATGGCGGCCTGTCCGCCGAACACCACCTGGGCTATCCGCTCGAACACCTGGTGTTGGTGATGCTCGGCGAAGGCGACTGGCGTCCCGACCCGGGTCGCTGGCGCGAGGGCGTGGAGCGCGGGCAGTTCCGTGCGATCTCTGCATGACGCGCATCGTCTTCTGTTTCGACGGTTGACGCGAGGCGCGGGGACCCGAGCATCGTGCGTCTTCCACGATGAATGGGCATCCTGCATGCATGAAACCATGCATCGCGCACGGTCGAGCGCGGAAGCTGAACGCACGAAGGGGCGTGATGCGCATCGTGCTTGCGCGGCGATGGCTGACGCAGACAATGAGGCCATGCATTCGCTGCGTCGGTGGATGCGATCTGCGGATCGCGCCGACGAATTACCCTCACAGGAGCTGGCCATGAACACTCTCGATCGTCTTTCGGAACGCGGCACGAGCCTTGTCGGCCATGCCCGCCAGACACTGGAATCCGGTGCCTCTCATTTGCCGAAACTGCTGGAGGCTGGTGCGATGCTCGGCGTGGCGAAGACCGGCGTCCGTGCCGCCACGACACTGGCGCGCCGCAATCCCGCCCTGGCCATCACGCTCGGCGTTGTCGGTGCCGGCCTGCTGGCCTATCGCTTCTATCGCAAGCGTGCGCAGACCCACGATGTGCCTGCCAAACTGGTGGTGCATCGCAAGTCCGAGCGCAGCGAGCCTGTCGAAGACGCGCAGACGGCCGACACGTCGAAGCCGCGCGTGCGCAAGGCTGCGAAGTCCAACGGCAGTTCGCGCGCGAAGTCGGATTCCCCGCAGGCGTGACGAGATCGCGCGACACCACATCGCATGAAACGAAAACCCCGCCGAAAGGCGGGGTTTTCGTTTGGCGGAACTCTGCATCGCCTTGATGCTTGTGCGGCTTCGGTCAGCGTCGCGCCGATGCCGCATTCGAATTCGTCACCACGCCGCTGGTCGTGTTCTTGATCCAGTAGTAATAGGTGACGCCGCTGCCTGCCGTGGTGTCGGTGTGGCTGCGTGCGGCCGAGCCCACGGTGGCGACGCGCACGCGGCCTGCCGGGTCGGCGTCGGTGTCGCGATAGACCTCCTGCGTCGCGGTGCTGAGGTTCGCCGTGGTCCAGCCCAGCGCGATGCCGTTGCTGGCCGCCGATGCGTTCAATGCGATCGATGCGGTGCCTCCGCCGCTGCCGCTGCCGCATTGCGGCGCGCTGGTCGCCAGGTTGGTGTTGGCGCCGGCCGTGCTGGAGACGAGGCACTTCACCTGTGCCGCGGGTGCGATGGCGAGGCTGTACGGCAGGGCTTCGGGATAGGCGCGCGTGGTCTGCCAGTTGGTCGCGTTCACGCTCCCGCTGTCGCCGCTGGTCCAGGTGATGCCGCTGCCGACGAAGTTGTTGCGCAGGTCCCAGTAGCCGATCTGCGAGCTGTCGCGCGAGGTCACCGGATTGGCGATGTTCTCGAAGTAGTTCGCCTCGATCAGCGACACGCCACCCATGCGCACGTTGATGCCCGAGGTCGAGACATTGCCGAAGTAGTTGTTGGCCATGTGGGTCAGGCCAAAGCGTTGAAGAGGCAGGCGCGACTGCACGTTCTCGAAGCGGTTGCGGTAATAGGTCGTCCGCGCGGCGCTGTGTTCGGTCGAACTGTCGCTGTGGCCGTTGAGCGACACCTTCTGGTAGGTGTGGATGTGGTTGTACGACAGCGTCACGTTGAACGCGCCGCGCTTGATGTCGATGCCGCCGTCGAAACTGGCGTCGCCGGCGCCCGGGCACTTGGTCAGCGAGGCGAAGATCGTGTTGTGGTCGATCCATATCTTCGACGGGATGCGTCCGCTGCCGCGGCCTTCCACGGTGATCGAGTCCGCGCCTTCGCCGCCGGGCAGCAGGCCGATGGTCATGTTGCGGACGATGATGTTCTTCGAATTGCCGACGATAAAGATGCCGAAGTTCGCCGAGGATCCGGCAGCGCCGAGGATGGTGATGTCGCTCTTGTCCTTGATCTCGACCACGTTCGCCGGTTTCTGCCACTGCGCGCAGACATCGGTGATGCTGCTGTAGTTGAAGCGGCCGGTGTAGTTCAGGACCAGTCCGCCGGTGCCGCTGTAGGCGGCGATCGCGCTGCGCATCTGCTCTGGCGTGCTGACGGTGACCGGCGTGCGGCTGCCGCCACCGGTGGTGCCTGCGGCGTAGCCCATGGCCTGGGCATGGGCGTTCGTGGCGAAGACGAGGCCGAGGGCGGCGAGGCCGGCCAGGCCGGCCCGAGTGGGGCGGCGGCCCGCGAGGGCGATGAGGCGGGTGTGCATGTGCGTCTCCCTGCTGGGTGAGGTGGTGGAGTCCCTGTTCCGCAGCCGGCGCGGACATGCTGGCCGGCCTGCGCAGTCGACGGATTATGACCACCGGTGTCAATTTGCGATGCAGCAGACGCGCGCCATGCCATGCGGTCGTCGTGGCGATTCGCGACCGGCCGGGTGCAACGGGACTTCAGTCTTCTGTCCGGGAAATCGCTCGTCCATACAGGAAGATATGGATGATGCTGTCCCGCATCATGTCGTCGCCACGCGCTGCGGAATGCCGCGAAAGCGTGACGGAAGCGCGACCCTCGATCACGTCATAATGTCCACAAGGACATCGGAAATTCACGGCGCCGGGTGCGTGATCTGCGCGAAAGCGGCCTCGGAAAGGACGCCCGCGCCACAGTGGGCGCGGGCATCGGTGCGCGGTCAGTCGTGGACGACGGCTGCGCGCTGCGCCGTGGCGCGGGTGGCTGCGCGCGGTGCCAGCAGCGTCGTTTTCAGCGCGCCATCGTCGGCCCTGAGCGCTTCGCCGCGAGCGGGCCTGGCGAGGCAGGCGGCGAGTGCAGGCGGTGGCGGCACCGCGTGCCCGACCAGGGGTTCGACGATGGTCTCGAACTTCGCCGGATGCGCGGTCGCCACCACGCTCCACGCGCGCTGGTCGCCCTGCGCGCGCAGGATGTCCAGCACGTGCAGGGCGCAGGCCGTGTGCGGGCAGGCGACGATGCCCTGGCGCGCGGGCGCAGCGGCGATCGTCTTGCGGATCACGTCGTCGTCGACCGCGTAGGCGCGCAGGCTCGCGCGCAGCGATTTGTCGTCGCCCAGCCAGTGGGTCAGGCGTTCGAAATTGCTCGGTGCGCCGACGTCCATCGCATTGGCCAGGGTCGCGCGCGTGGCGTGCGGCACATAGGGCGCGCCGGCGAAGTAGCGCGGCAGCACGTCGTTGGCGTTGGTGGCCAGCACGATGTCGCCGATCGGCAGGCCCATGCGCCGGGCCAGCCATGCGGCGGCGGCGTTGCCGAGATTGCCGGTGGGCACGATCAGGTTCAGCGCTTCGCCCTGTGCCTGCATGTGGCGCAGGGCGGTGTGCGCGTAGTACGCCACCTGCGGCAGCAGGCGGCCGAGGCTGATGCTGTTCGCCGAGGTCAGCGCGCGCTTCTCGCGCAGGTCGCGGTCGGCCAGTGCGGCCTTGGCCATGCGCTGGCAGTCGTCGAAGGTGCCGGCGACGCGGAAGGTGCGCACGTTGTCGCCCCAGCATTCCAGGCCATGCGCCTGGCGCGGCGACACCCGGCCGTCGGGATAGAGGATCACCACCTCGAAGCCCGGGCGTTTGTGGAACGCGCCGGCGACCGCCGCACCGGTATCGCCCGAGGTGGCGACGAGGATCGTGGTGGGTTCGCTGTCGCCGCGCGCGGTGCGCAGCGCGCCCAGGGCTTCGGCGAGGAAGCGCGCGGCATAGTCCTTGAAGGCGGCGGTGGGGCCGTGGAACAGCTCCAGCACATGGTCGCGGCCGTCATGCTGCGGGCCTTTCAAGGGCACCAGCGGCGCATCGAAGTCGTAGGCGCGGGCGCACAGCGCGGGCAATGCATCGCGCAGCACCGAACCGGCGAAATACGGCGCCAGCACCCAGGCCGCAGTATCGGCTAGCGTGGCCGGTGGCGTGGTCGGTGGCGTCAGCTGCAGGATGCGCTCGGGCACGTACAGGCCGCCGTCGGGCGCGAGGCCCGCGATCAGCGCGTCGTCGATCGGCGTCGGCGCGGTGCCATGACGCGTGCTGACGAACTGCAGGGCTTGGGTCTGGGATTGCGAACTCACGACAGGATCTCCGCGCGCGGACCGGCGACCGGCGAGACATGGGCGCGGGCGTCGTAGCCCGCATCGACGAAGGCCTTGCGCATGGCCGGTGCGGCGGCGTCGGCCTGCGCCTTCGATGCGAACCACGCGAACACGCTGGGGCCCGCGCCGGAAATGCTGGCGCCGAGCGCGTCGTGGCCGAGCGCGGCCTGCTTCACCTGCGCGAAGCCCGGCACCAGCGGCGCGCGGCGCGGTTCGACCAGCACGTCGACCAGGCCTTCGCGGATCAGTTGCGCGTCGCCGCGCTGCAGGCCGGTGAGGAACAGGGCGAGATGCGAGGTCTGGTGGACCAGCTGCGACAGCGGATAGGGCTCGGCCAGCGCAGCGCGCGCGCGGCGGGTTTCCAGCACCTGGTCGGGGTGCACGACCACGCAATGCAGCCACTCGGGCACGGCCAGCGCGATCATCCGGTGCACCGGCGCCAGCACCACGCCGCCCAGCAGCATCGGCGCGACGTTGTCGCCGTGCAGGCTGCCGCTGGCGACGGCCTCGCCCTGCAGCGCGAACGGATACAGCGCGTCGCGCGACAGCGGTGCGTCGAGCAACCCATTCGCGGCGACCAGCGAGGCGACGCAGGAAGCCGCCGAGCCGCCGAGACCGGAACCCAGCGGAATGCCTTTCTCCAGTTCGATCTCGAAACCGAACGGCAGCGTCAGCGCGTCGCGCAGTGCGATCAGCGCGCGACCGGCGGTGTTGCGTTCGGCCTCCAGCGGCAGGCTGTCGGCACCGGGCACCTCGCCGCGGATCGCGCGGATGCGCACCGTCGGTTCGTCGATGCGGCGGACACTGGCGATGTCGCGCGGGCCGTCGATGGCGTGGCCGAGCAGGTCGAAGCCGACGCCGATGTTGCCGACGCTGGCGGGGGCGAACGCGCGCACGGCGACGCCGGCGGCGGGAGATTGCGTTGCATTCTGCGGAGCATTCATGGCAAGGGGCGAATTCATGCGAGGGCTCCCGGATGTCGGGCGCCGAGGGTGCTGGCGATGGCGAGGATATCGCCGAACACGCCAGCGGCGGTGACGTCGGCGCCGGCGCCCGGGCCCTGCACCACCAGCGGGTTGTGGGCGTAGCGACGGGTCCGGAACTGGATGAGGTTGTCGGTGAGGCGGCTGCTCAGGCTGGCGTGGCCGGCTTCGGGCGTGGCCAGGCCGACGCGGGCGCGGCCTTCGCTGTCGAGCCGGGCGAGATAGCGCAGGCTGCCGCCCTGGGCGCGGGCGGCGTCCAGGCGCGCCTGCATCGGCGCGTCGAGTTCGTGCAGGCGATCGAGGAATTCCTCGCGCGACACCTGCTGCAGATGCGCAGGCACGAGGCTTTCGATCTCGACATCGGCCAGCGACAGCGTTGCGCCCGCTTCGCGCGCCAGGATCACCAGCTTGCGCGCGACATCGGTGCCGCTGAGGTCGTCGCGCGGATCGGGTTCGGTGTAGCCCAGCGCTTTCGCTTCGGCGACGAGCTGCGAGAACGGCACGCTGCCGTCGTAGCGGTTGAACAGCCAGGCCAGCGTGCCCGAGAGCACGCCTTCGATGCCGGTCAGCGTGTCGCCGGTGTCGAGCAGCGAGCGCAGGGTCTGGATGACAGGCAGGCCGGCGCCGACCGTGGCCTCGTAGCGGAACAGGCCGCCGCGCTGCTCGGCTTCGCGGATCGCGCGATAGCGTTGCCAGTCGCCGCTGCCGGCGTGCTTGCTCGGCGTGACCACGTGAATGCCCATCGCCAGCCACTCGGGATAGCGCGCGGCGACCTCGTCGCTGCCGCTGCAGTCGACGATCAGCGCGTGCGGCAGGTGCTCGGAGCGCACATGCGCGGCGAAGCGGTCGAGGTCGAGCGCTTCGCCGGATTCGGCGAGCGCAGCCGTGGCCAACGCAGGATCCAGCGCCGTGTTCGACAGCCGCATGCGCTGGCTGCTTGCGACCGCGCGCAGGCGCAGGTCGAGCCGGTGTTCGCGCTTGCTCGCGTTGGCGAAGCGCGGCAGCGCATCCGCGAACTGCGCGAGCAGGGCACGACCCACGTTGCCGGGGCCGATCACGCCGACCGACAGCGTCGCAGGCGACAGCCAGAAGGCGCTGTGCGCCGCGCGCAGCCCGCGCACGGCATGCTCGGCGGCCACCGCGACCGAAATGTTGCGCTCGCTCGCACCCTGCGCGATCGCGCGGATGTTCACGCGCGCCTGCGCCAGGCCGTCGAACAGCCGCGCGGAAATGCCCGGCTGGCCGACCATGCCGTCGCCGACGGCGGCGAGCACGGCGATGCCGTGCGTGGTGTCGACGCCTTCGACCTGTCCATCGCCGATGGCTTCGGCGAACGCGGCTTCCACCGCTTCGCGTCCGCGTTCGGCATGCGCGGACGGCACCACGCAGCAGATCGAATGTTCGCTGGAGCCCTGCGAGATCATGGTCACCGACACGCCGGCCTCGCGCAGCGCGGCGAACATGCGTTCGGCGGTGCCGGGCACGCCGATCAGGCCGGCGCCGCTGAGTTCGAGCAGGGCCATGTCGCCGACCAGGCTGAGGCCTTTCACGGGGGAATGCGCCGGGTCGTGCGCGCTGTGTTCGCTGCGCTCGGCGATGCGCGTGCCGGGCGCGGCCGGGTTGCGCGAATTGCGGATCAGGATCGGCAGGCCGGCCTGCATCGCCGGTGCCATCGTCTGCGGATGCAGCACTTTCGCGCCGAAATACGCCAGTTCGCAGGCTTCGGCGTAGGACATCGACGGCAGGCAGACCGCGTCGGGCACCAGACGTGGATCCGCGCTGAGCACGCCGTCGACATCGGTCCAGATCGTCAGATCCTCGGCGTCGAACAGCACCGCGAAGATCGCGCCGGAGTAGTCGCTGCCGTTGCGGCCGAGCGTGGCGCAGCGGCCCGCGGCATCGCGCGCGACAAAGCCGGTGACCACCACGTCGCGCTGCGGATGCGCGATGCGCCACGCAGCGAAGCGTTTGCGGGTCTCGTGCCAGTCGACCGCGACGCCGAGTTCGCCCGGATGCACCACCAGCACATCGCGCGCATCGAGCCGTGCCCAGCCCGCAGCTTCACCACCGAGCGCGGCCTGCATCAGCCGCGACGACCACACTTCGCCCATGCCCTGGATCTGCGCGAACTCGTGCGGCTGCAGTTCCGAGCGCGATGCGATGGCGTCGAGCACTGCGGAAAATGCCGAGAATTCGTTGTCCAGCCAGCCGATGAGGCCGTGCTGCGCATCGGGGTCGAGGCGCAGGGCCTCGCTGAAATGACGGTCGCGCAGCTTCGACCAGGCGTCCTGCCATTCGCCGCCGTCGTCGGCGATGCGCGCCAATGCGGTCAAGGCATCGGTGACGCCCTGCATCGCGGAGACGACGACCGCGCGCGGCGCGGGCGAGTCCTGCACCAGCGCGGCGACATGCCGGAAGCGTTCCGCATCGGCGACGCTGCTGCCGCCGAATTTGTGCGCGCGACAGGCGGCAAGCGCAGGCTCTGCGGCATCGCGATCCGTCGCGTGCGCCGCGGCCGGCTGGGGGTCGAACGAATCCATGTGAAGCTCCTGGTTGGAGCCCCGTGCCGAGAGAGTGCGGGCGCCTTGCCCCCGCGACCCTGTTCGGGTGCGGGGCGGAAGGGGAAGGTTTACACCGTTTCGCCGTCGCAGCCCGCACCGCCGGTGGTACCGGTACCGGTGAAGGTCATGGTGGTGGTAATGACGGTGCCGCCCGCGACGACGGTTCCGCGCGTGGCGCGGAAGGCGATGTCGGCGAAGGCGGTCGTGTTCGGCATGGGGACAAGGTTTAAACGAAGGAAAGGCGGGGCGTCAAATGGTTTTTGGTTGGGTCGGATCGACGGTGGCGTATGGACACGGTATCCGCGAGGCGTCGCAGGCGATGAAACATGACGTGGGTCGTGTTTCCGGATGGTCCAGGCAGGCGGCTTCTTTACCTTCCCCCGCATGCGGGGGAAGGCGGTTGAAAATCCCGGGGAAATTCGCCCTCAATCGCGCATCACCACCGTTTCGCATTCCGTTTCCAGACGCTGCAGCACGGCCTGGGCCATCGCGCGGGTGTCGAGCGCGGCGCCTTGCGGCGCGAGGTCGGCGGTGAGGCAGCCGTCGTCGATCGCCTGCGCCACGGCCATCTCGACGCAGCGCGCTTCCTGCTCCAGGCCCAGCGAATGGCGCAACAGCATCGCCGCGCTGAGGATGGTGCCGCAGGGATTGGCGATGCCGCGGCCGGCGATGTCCGGCGCCGAGCCGTGGATCGGTTCGTACAGGCCGCTGCGGCCTTCTCCCAACGACGCCGACGGCAGCAGGCCCATCGAGCCGGCCAGCATCGAGGCTTCGTCGGTGAGGATGTCGCCGAACATGTTCTCGGTGACGATCACGTCGTACTCGCGTGGACGCGCGATCAGGTGCATCGCCATGCTGTCGACGAGTTGATGCTCCAGGCGCACCTCGGGGAATTCCTCGGCGGCCACGCGCGAGGCGACCTGACGCCACAGGCGCGAGGTTTCCAGCACGTTGGCCTTGTCGACCGAGACGACGTACTTACGGCGCCCGCGTGCGAGTTGGCAGGCGCGGCGGACCACGCGCTCGATCTCGGCGACCGAGTATTCGCACAGGTCGCTGGCGGTGCTCTCGGTGCGGGTCTTCTCGCCGAAGTACACGCCGCCGGTGAGTTCGCGCACCACGATCATGTCGACGCCGGTGAGCAGGTGCGATTTGATCGGCGACGCGGTCAGCGCGACCGGATGGGTCTTCACCGGGCGCAGGTTGGCGTACAGACCCAGCGCCTTGCGCAGCTTGAGCAGGCCCTGTTCCGGACGGATCGCACCATCGGACCACTTCGGCCCGCCGACCGCGCCGAGCAGGATGGCGTCGGCCTTGCGGCAGGCATCGAGCGTCGCGTCGGACAGAGGCGTGCCTTCGGCATCGATGGCGGCACCGCCGATCAGGCGTTCGCTGAAATGGAACGTGTGGCCGTAGCGACGCGCCACGGATTGCAGGACGGACACCGCAGCGGCGGTGACTTCGGGACCGATGCCGTCCCCTGGCAGAACGACGATTTCAGCGCGCATGACCACGGGACTCCTCGAAAGACTGGATGGCGGAAGACTGTTTCAACAGGTAGCCGAGCTGGTCGACGCCTTCGAGCAGGCAGGTGCGCGCGAAACCGTCGATCGGAAACACGAAGCTGCGGCCGTCGGGCAGGGTAACGGTGCTCGCGGCGACATCGATGTCCAGTTCGATGCCGGGGTTCGCGAGCAGTTCGTCGACCACCGCGGCATCGAGCACTACCGGCAGCAGGCCGTTCTTCAGCGAATTGCTGCGGAAGATGTCGGCGATCTCGGCGCTGATCACCGCGCGCAGGCCGAAGTCGAGCAGTGCCCACGGCGCATGTTCGCGCGAGGAACCGCAGCCGAAGTTACGGCCGGCGACCAGGATTGCCGCGCCCTGCGCTTCGGGCTTGTTCAGTGCGAACTCGGGATCGGGCATGCCGTCCTCGCGATAACGCCAGTCGTTGAACGCGACCTTGCCCAGCCCGGCGCGCGTGGTCGTGGTCAGGAAGCGCGCGGGGATGATCCGGTCGGTGTCGATGTTGCTTTCGGGCAGGCAGGCAGTGCGTGAACGCACGCGGGTGACGGCCTGCGTGGTGCTGGCTTCGGCGCTCATGCGGCGGCCTCCTGCAGATAGGTGCGCGGATCGACGACTTCACCGGCGATGGCGCAGGCGGCGGCGGTGTACGGCGAGGCGAGCACGGTGCGCGCGTCGCGGCCCTGTCGGCCTTCGAAATTGCGGTTGCTGGTGGACACCGCGAGTTGGCCCGGCGCGACGAGGTCGCCGTTCATCGCGATGCACATCGAGCAACCCGCTTCGCGCCATTCGGCGCCGGCCTCGCGCACGATGCGGTCGATGCCTTCCGCTTCCGCAGCACGCTTGACCTGCTCGGAGCCCGGCACGACCAGCATGCGCACGCGCGGATGCACCTTGCGGTCGATCAGGATGTCCGCGACCTGGCGCATGTCGCTCAGGCGGCCGTTGGTGCAGCTGCCGACGAAGACCACGTCGACCTTTTCGCCGATCAGCGTGCGTCCGCCGGTGAAGCGCATGTAGTCCTGCGCACGCCGCGTGTCGTCGTCGTTGGCGACGGGAATGTTCGTGTCGATGGCGGCGACCTGGCCGGGATGCGTGCCCCAGGTGACGGTCGGCCGGATCTCGGCGGCATCGATCTTCACGACGCGGTCGAATGCTGCACCTTCGTCGCTGCGCAGCGTGCGCCAGTACGCGACGGCCTTGGCGAAGTCGTCGCCTTGCGGTGCGCGCGGCGTGTGCGCGAGGAATTCGAAGGTGACCTCGTCCGGCGCGATCAGTCCGGCGCGTGCGCCGGCTTCGATCGACATGTTGCACACAGTCATGCGCTCTTCCATCGACAGCGCGCGGATCGCGCTGCCGCGATACTCGATGACGTGGCCGGTGCCGCCATCGACGCCGATCACGCCGATCACGTGCAGGATCAGGTCCTTCGCTGTCACGCCGACGCCGAGTTCGCCGTCAATCTCGATCGCCAGGGTCTTCGGCTTGCGCTGCAGCAGGCACTGCGTCGCCAGCACGTGACCGACTTCGCTGGTGCCGATGCCGAAGGCCAACGCGCCGAACGCGCCGTGCGTGGCGGTGTGGCTGTCGCCGCAGACGATGGTCATGCCCGGCTGGGTCAGGCCCAGCTCCGGGCCGATGACGTGGACGATGCCGCGATGGTCGCTGCCGAAATCGAACAGTTCCACGCCGTGGCGCGCGCAGTTGGCGCGCAGGGTATCGACCTGCGCGCGCGCCTGGTCGGTGTAGTAGGGCAGCACGCCGTCGGCGCCGGCGGGGAGGGTGGGCGTGGAATGGTCGAGCGTGCCCTTGGTGCGCTCGGGGCGGCGCGGCGACAGGCCGCGCGATTCGAGTTCGGCGAAGGCCTGCGGCGAGGTGACCTCGTGGATGAGATGCAGGTCGATGTAGAGCACGCCGGGCGCGTCCGCGCTTTCGGGCACGACCAGGTGGGATTCCCACAGTTTGTCGAACAGGGTTTTCGGTTGGATGGACATGGTGATGGCTTGGATGTCGGTATCGTGGAATTCGGAGAAGTGGGTGTGCGTTCAGACGCCGACGGCGATGCCGCGCGGCATCGCGCCGGCTGCGCGCGACGCGGCTGCGTTCGCGGGCGCGCCCTGGCGGCGATGCAGGCGGTTGACGACGTCCAGCCAGGCCAGCGCGCTGGCTTCGAGGATGTCGGTGCTGGTGCCGGAGCCGGTGACCTCGTCGTGACTGCCGCCCGCGTTGTGCACGCGCGCGGTCAGGCTGGCCTGGCCCTGCGCGTCGTCGCCGGTGGTCACGTTCGAAACCTGGTAACTCTCCACTTCGAGGTGCAGCGACGTCGCGCGGCCCAGTGCGGCGAACAGCGCGTGCACCGGGCCATCGCCGGTGGCGGCCTCGGTGACGCGTTCGCCCTCGGGCGAGCACAGATCGACGCTCGCGGTCGGCAGGATGCCGTCGCCGACGCCGGTGCTGACGTGCAGGCGGTTCAGGCGCCAGCCGCCGACGTTGCGCGCGTCGCTGCCCAGCGCCAGCGCTTCGAGGTCGGCGTCGAACACTTCGCGCTTCTTCTCGGTCAGCGCCTTGAAGCGGCCGAAGACCTGGTTCAGCTGCGCTTCGTCCAGCGCGAAGCCCAGTTCCTTCAAGCGGTCGGCCAGCGCGGCGCGACCGCTGTGCCGGCCCATGATCATCTGCGACTTCGCCCAGCCCACGGCTTCCGGACGCAGGATCTCGTAGGTGCCGCGATGCTTAAGCATGCCGTGCTGGTGGATGCCGGACTCGTGCGCGAACGCATTCGCACCGACGATCGCCTTGTTGCGCTGCACGTTCATGCCGGTGATGCGGGTCAGCAGGCGCGAGGTCGGCACCAGGCGCGTGGTGTCGATGCGCGTGCCGGCTTCGAAGAAGGCGCGACGCACGTCGAGCGCCATCACGATCTCCTCCAGTGCGCAGTTACCGGCACGTTCGCCGATGCCGTTGATGGTGCATTCGACCTGGCGCGCGCCGCCTTCGATCGCAGCCAGGCTGTTGGCGACCGCCAGCCCCAGGTCGTCGTGGCAGTGCGCGCTGAAGACGGCCTTGTGTGCATCCTTCACGTTGGCGCGGAGGTATTCGAACAGCGCGCGGATCTCGTTCGGCGTGGTGTACCCGACGGTGTCCGGGATGTTCAGCGTGCGGGCGCCGGCGGCGATCGCGGCGCTGCAGATCTCGGCCAGGAATTCCGGCTCGGTGCGCAGCGCGTCCTCGGCCGAGAACTCCACGTCCTCCACGTAGCGTCGCGCCAGGGTCACGCCCATGATCGCGCGCTCGATCACCTGCTCCTTGCTCATCTGCAGCTTGTGCTCGCGATGCAGCGGACTGGTCGAGATGAACACATGGATTCGCGGCGTCTGCGCGTCTTCCAGCGCGCGCGCACAGGCTTCGATGTCGCCGGTGTGGCAGCGTGCCAAAGTGGCGATGCCGGCGCCGCGCACTTCGCGCGCGATTTCGGCGCAGCCCTGGAGGTCGCTCTCGGAACTGGCAGGGAAACCGGCCTCGATCATGTCCACGCCGAGCTCGGAGAGCGCATGGGCGAAGCGGAGCTTCTGTTTCGCGGTCATGCTGCAGCCGGGCGACTGCTCGCCATCGCGCAGGGTGGTGTCGAAGATCGCGACGCGTGCGCTGTCGTTGCGCGCGACGTCGGCGACGTTGGGGTCGGTGTCCATCAGGCGATTGCCTCCAGAGGGGTGACGAGGGTGTCGGGTGTTGCGGGGGGTGTGGTGTTCGATGCGACCGTCGATATGGTCGCGGGCGTGCGCGCAGGCAATCGCGCGACGCGGCTGCGGGTGTCGGTGCGCGCTTCGACGGGCTTTGCCGCGTCGTCGGCACGGCGTCGCGGCTTGCGCGGCGCGCGCGGGCGCACGTCGGACAGCAGGCCGGCCAGCACCATCGCGTCGATGTTGCCTCCGGAGACCACGGCGCACTTGCGCTTGCCGGCGACGCGGCGACCGGCCGCCAGCGCCAGCGCGCCGGCGCCTTCGGCGATCACATGCTCTTCCAGCGCGAGGCGTACCAGGGTTTCGCGCAGTTCGGCTTCGCGCACGATCACGATGTCGTCGATCAGTTCGGACAGCACGTGGCGGGTCAGCAGGCCGGGTTCCTTCACGCGCACGCCATCGGCCAGGGTGGCGACCGGCGCCGCGCCCGGCGCGTCGCCGCGCAGCGCGCGCGCCATCGCGTCGACGCCTTCGACCTGGGCGCCGACGATGCGCACGCCCTGCGCCTTCAATGCCAGCGCGACGCCTGCCGCCAAGCCACCGCCGCCGATCGGCACCAGCACCACGTCGGGCGCCAGCGATGCGATTTCCAGGCCCACGGTGCCCTGGCCGGCGATCACGTCGGGGTCGTCGAAGGCGGACAGGAAGCGGTAGCCGTTGCGTTCGGCCAGCTGCAGCGCGAACGCGCGCGCTTCGTCGAAGGTGTCGCCGTGCAGGCGCACGGTGGCGCCCCAGTGCGAGACGCCGGCGATCTTGGTCTGAGGCGCGCCGTGCGGCATCACCGCGATGGCCGGCACGTTCAGGCGATATGCGGCCCAGGCCAGGCCCTGCGCGTGGTTGCCTGCCGAGGCGGCGATGACCGGGCGGTCGTCGCCGCGTTCGCGCGCGGCCAGCAAGGCGTTCAATGCGCCGCGCACCTTGTAGGAACCGGTGCGCTGCAGGTTCTCGAGCTTCAGCCAGCAGCCGAAGCGTTCGGCATGGTGCAGCGGCGTCGGCGGCAGGTAGCGTCGCAGGCGACCCTGCGCGGCCAGCACGTCCATCGCGCTGACGTTTGCACGGGGCGTGCTCCCGCCGCTCTCGGCGCGATCCCGGGAGCGTCCAACATCGCCGACGACGTCGCTGCCTTCCATGCTCAGACCTCCGTCAGCCAGTGCGCGCCGGTGCGGCTTTCGCCGCGCACGGCGGCCGCATAGGCGGCGGCGATCTCGCGGGTCACCACGCTGTCGCGGAAGACATGGCCGTCGATCTCGGCGATCGGCGCCACTTCCGCGGCGGTGCCGCAGGCGAAGACTTCGTCGGCGTCGACGAATTCCTCGAAACGCACCGGACGCGATTCGGCCCCGGTCAGCTGGATCAGGGTGTCGCGGGTGATGCCGGGCAGGGCATCGCGATGTTCGATCGCGGTCACCTTGCCGCCCTTCACCATGAACAGGTTGGCGCCGGTGCACTCGACGACGAAACCGTCGGCATCGGTGAACATGGCTTCGTCGAAGCCGCGGCCCTTGGCATCGCGCTTGGCGAGGATCGAGTTCACGTACGCGCCGCACAGCTTCAGCGGCGGCAGCGAATCGGCGGGATTGCGCCGCCATTTCGACACCGACACGCGGGTGCGGTTGCCGCCCAGGTGCACGTTGGTCGCGGAGGTGGCGACCATCATGTGCTCGGGCTTGCCTTCGACGTCGAGACCGAACCCGCCGTCGCCGTACCACGCCAGCGGGCGGATGTAGGCATCCCCGTGCCGGTTCGCGCGCATCGTCGCCAGCACCGCCTCGGTGGCTTCGGCGACGTCGAAGCGCATGCCCAGGGCTTCGGCGCCCCTGCGCATGCGTTCCAGGTGTTCCGGCAGGCGGAACACGACGGCGCCGCGCCTGGTCGCGTAGGCGCGGACGCCTTCGAACACGCCGCTGCCGTAGTGCATCGCGTGCGTGCCCAGCGTGGCCTGCAGCGCGCGCGGGTCGGCCAGTTCGCCGTCGTACCAGAGCTTCTGCGTCGTGGCCGCCGCGCTCGGTTGCGCGGCGGTTTTCGGACGTTCGAGCGTGGCGGATTCCGTCACTGACATGGCTGCACCTGCACGTCGAGGCAGTCGTAGAGTTTGGCGAGTTGCTGGTGCAGGCCGTCGGCGGTGCGATCGCCTTCCACGGTCATCTGCAGGTGCCAGCGATCGCCTTCGGGCCTGGTCTCGCCTTCCACCGCGACGGGCTTGAAGCCGCGACGTTCGGCGGTGCCGAGCACCCGGGTCAGCGCGCCTTCGGAATGGCGCAGGGTCAGATCCAATCGGTAGCGCATGGGGGAGCTCCTCAGGACGATGCGGGGGTGGTGAGCACGGGGTTGGAGAGCGTGGAGTTGGAGAGCGTGGGTGTGTCGGTCTGCGGCATGCCGATCTGTTGCAATGCATCGGGCATCAGGCTGCCGATGCGTTCCAGCGCGACGGGTTCGTCGGCGTCGGCATGCATCATTTCGGTGTTGCTGCGGTTCGGCGGCACCAGCGGCCACACGTTCGCGGCCTGGTCGATCGCCACGTGCAACAGCACCGGACCGGGTTCGGCGAGCAGGGCCTGCAGCGTCGCTTCCATGTCGGTGGCGCGGTCGAGCTTCAGCGTCTTCACCCCGAAGGCCTGCGCCAGTGCGCAGAAATCCGGGTTGTCGGACAGGTCGATCTCGGAATAGCGGCGTTCGAAGAACAGCTCCTGCCACTGCCGCACCATCCCCAGCGCCTGGTTGTCGAGCAGCACGATCTTCACCGGCAGCCGATACCGCGCGACCGTGGCCAGCTCCTGCACGTTCATCAGGAACGAACCGTCGCCGCTGACGCAGATCACCTGCGCGTCCGTGCGTTCCATCTGCGCGCCGATCGCGGCGGGCAGACCGAAGCCCATCGCGCCCAGCGCGCCGCTGGTCAGGTGGTTGCGTGGATGGTCGAAGCGCCAGTGCTGCGCGACCCACATCTGGTGCTGGCCCACGTCGCAGCTGACGATGGCATCGGGTGCGAGTTCGGACAGACGTTTCAGCAGCGATGGCGCATACACCAGGTCACCGGGGGCGTCGTAGCGCGGTGCCGTGGTCTGCTTCGCATGCAGGCAGGCGTCGCGCCAGGCATGGCGCGTCACGCCGTGGCGACCGCGCAGGTGCGCGGCGGCGGCGGGCATCATCCGCTGCAGGCTGATCGCGATGTCTCCCTGCACCGGTGCATCTGCGAAACGCAGCTTGCCCAGTTCGCAGGCGTCCACGTCGAGGTGCACCACGCGCGCATGCGGCGCGAACTCGGCCAGCTTGCCGGTGGCGCGGTCGTCGAAGCGCGCGCCGACCACGAACAGCAGGTCGCATTCCTGCACAGCCAGATTCGCCGCGCGCCCGCCGTGCATGCCGAGCATGCCCAGGTTCAGCGGATGCGCCGCCGGCAATGCGCCCAGCCCCTTCAACGTCAGCACGGTCGGGATCTGCGTGGCATCGACGAAATCGCGGAAGGCGTCAATCGCGTTGCCCAGCGCGATGCCGCCGCCGCCGTAGATCACCGGCGTCTGCGCCAGCGCCAGCTGCGCCAGCGCGGCATGCAGCGCGGCATCGCTGGCACCCGGCACCGGCGACACCGGTGCCGGCACGTGCGCGGGCAGATGCGAAGCATCGGCGATCTGCACGTCCTTCGGCAGATCGATCAGCACCGGTCCCGGCCGGCCCTCGCGGGCCAGGCGGAACGCTTCGCGCACCACTTCCGGCAGATCGTCGATCGTGCGCGGCAGGAAGTTGTGCTTCACGATCGGCATGGTCATGCCGAACACGTCCAGTTCCTGGAACGCGTCCGTGCCCATCAGGCCGGTGGCGACCTGACCGGTGATGCAGACCATCGGCACCGAGTCCAGCATCGCATCGGCGATGCCGGTGACCAGATTCGAGGCGCCCGGGCCGGAGGTCGCGACGCAGACACCGACGCGACCGCTGGCGCGCGCGTAGCCGTTCGCGGCGAACGCGGCGCCCTGTTCGTGCCGGACCAGCACATGTTTGAGCGCGGATCCATGCAGCGCGTCGTAGAAGGGCATGATCGCGCCGCCCGGATAACCGAACAGCGTGTCCACGCCTTCCGCGCGCAGCGCTTCCACCAGCCAGCGGGCACCGTTCATCACGCAGTCTCGGCAATCGGATGGGTGGACGGCTTCTGCGCAGCCTGCGCCGAAGCCTGCTGCGATGCGTCCTGCGGTGCGGCACCCTGCTGCAGCCACTGCATCTTGGCGCGCAGCTGCTTGCCGACCTGCTCGATCGGGTGGTCCTTGTCGGCCTGCTGGTAACGCTTGTAGTTCGGCAGGCCGGCGTCGTATTCGGCTACCCACTTCTGCACGAAGGTGCCGTCCTGGATCTCGGTCAGGATGTCCTTCATGCGCGCCTTGGTGTCGGCGTTGATGACGCGCGGGCCGCTGACGAAGTCGCCGTACTGCGCGGTTTCCGACACGAATTCCAGCATGCGGGTGATGCCGCCTTCGTAGAACAGGTCGACGATCAGCTTCAGCTCGTGCAGGACTTCGTAGTAGGCGATTTCCGGCTGGTAGCCGGCTTCGACCAGCGTCTCGAAGCCGGCCTGGACCAGCGCGCTCGCGCCACCGCACAGCACGGCCTGTTCGCCGAAGAGGTCGGTCTCGGTCTCTTCCTTGAACGTGGTCTTGATCAGGTTGGCGCGCGCGCCGCCGAGGCCGCCGGCATAGGTCTTCGCGAAGTCCTCGGCGCGACCGCTGCGGTCCTGGTGCACGGCGTAGATGCACGGCACGCCGCGTCCGATCTCGTACTCGCGGCGGACCAGCGCGCCCGGGCCCTTCGGCGCGACCAGCACGACGTCGAGGTCTTCGCGCGGCGAGATCATGCCGAAGTGCACGTTCAGGCCGTGTGCGAACAGCAGGCAGGCGCCCTGCTTCATGTTCGGCGCCAGCACCTCGTTGTAGAGCTTCTTCTGCACCATGTCCGGCGTGAGCACGGCGACCAGATCGGCATTCGAGACGGCTTCGGCAGGCGTCTTCACGGTGAAGCCGTCGGCTTCCGCCTTGGCTTCGGTCGGGCCGCCCGGGCGCAGGCCGACGACGACATCGAAGCCGGAATCGCGCAGGTTCAGCGCATGCGCGCGGCCCTGGCTGCCGTAACCGATGACTGCGATCTGGGGCTTGGTGACGCTGTTCATTGCTGTGTCCTTGATGGAATTGGAGAGAGGGGGTGGAGAGAGAGGCGTGCGGTGCTACTTCGTTCTGGCCATCCCGCATGGTTCGCGGGACGACCGGGGATTCAGGCGGGGACGGCGTCCTCGCGCGGTTCGGTGGTCACGGTGGCGTCGATGCGCCGCGTGTCGTCGAGCAGGCCCGGCGAGGTCACCGCGCCCTGGGAGGCGGAGCGCACGTCGCGGGCGTACTTGGCGAGCACGCCGTGGCGCACGCGCGGCGCGATGCGTGCCGGCGAGCGCGAGGGCAGGTCGGCGGCGACATCGAGACGGCGCGAGGCGACATCGATCGTCACCACGTCGCCATCGCGCAGCTTCGCGATCGGGCCGCCGTGCGCGGCTTCCGGCGAGACGTGGCCGACCATGAAGCCGTGGGTCGCGCCGCTGAAGCGGCCGTCGGTGATCAGCGCCACGTCGTTGCCGAGGCCCTGGCCGACCAGTGCGGCGGTCACGGCGAGCATCTCGCGCATGCCGGGACCGCCGGCCGGGCCTTCGAAGCGGATCACCACCACGTCGCCGGCCTGGATCTTGCGCGCCTGCACGGCGGCGAACGCGGCTTCCTCGCTGTCGAACACGCGCGCCGGGCCACTGTGCTTCTCGCGGCCGTGACCGGCCAGCTTCACGATGCAGCCTTCCGGCGCCAGATCGCCGTAGAGGATCGAATACCCGCCGCGCGGCTTGATCGGGTTGTCGACGCCGCGCACCACGTCCTGCGCCGGCGACACGGTCGCGGCCTTCGCGTCCTCGAAAAAACTGCGGCCGGCGACCGTGGGGATATCCTCGATCAGACCGGCCGTCATCAGCGCCTGCGCCACCAGTGCGGTACCGCCGAAGTCGAACATTTCCGCCGCCGTGTAGCGGCCGCCCGGCTTCAGGTCGGCGATCACCGGTGTGTTGGCGCTCGCCGCTTCGAATTCTTCCAGGTCGAATTTCACGCCGGCCTCGTGCGCGATGGCCAGCAGGTGCAGCGCGGCATTGGTCGAACCCGCCGTTGCCGACACCGCGCGCGCGGCGTTGCGCAGCGCAGCCAGGCTCAGCAGCTGGCGCGGCGTCGGGCCGCCGTCGCGCAGCAGTTCCATCACGCGCGCGCCGCAGCGTTCGGCGGACTTCGGTTTGTCGGGATGCGTCGCCGGGATGTCGTTCTCGCCCAGCGGCGACAGGCCGAGGAAGGTCAGCACCATCGCCATCGTGTTCGCGGTGAACTGGCCGCCGCAGGCACCGGCACCGGGGCAGGCCTTGCGCTCGATCTCGCCCAGTTCGACGTCGTCGATCCTGCCGGCGGAATGCGCGCCCACGGCTTCGAACACGTCCTGCACGGTCAGCGCGCGTTCGCTGCCATCCTTGGACTTGCACTTGCCCGGCATGATCGTGCCGCCGTAGAGGATCACGGTCGGGATGTCGAGGCGCGCGGCGGCCATCGCGGCAGCGGGGATGGTCTTGTCGCAGCCGACCAGCAGCACCAGCGCGTCGAGGCAGTGACCGGTGACGGCCAGCTCGATCGAGTCGGCGATGGTTTCGCGCGAGGCCAGCGAGGCGCGCATGCCGTCGCTGCCCATCGCGATGCCATCGGTCACCGCGATCGTGTTGAACTCGATCGGCGTGCCGCCGGCCGCGATCACGCCGCGACGCGCGTCCTGCGCGAGGTCGCGCAGGGTCAGGTTGCAGGGCGACACGTCGGACCAGGTGTGGATCACGCCGACGAAGGGCTTGGCGATGGCCGCATCGTCCAGGCCGGTGGCGCGCAGCATGGCGCGCGCGGGTGCACGTGCGGGGCCTGCTTTGATCGCGTTGCTGTGCATCTGTTTCGGATTCCTCGTGAACGAAAGAGCGTCTGGTTCGAGAAACCCGGGTCCTGAAAAGCGAAAACCCCCGCACCTTCTTCAGGTGCGGGGGTTTTTTTGAACCCGGGTCGTTAGTCGCGCAACCCTATCCCGCACCTGATGGCGTGGTAATAAGAACGACGACGACAAGAATGACCGCGTGCGCAGCGACGAGTCGCGAGACGACCTCAAGCACGAACGCCGCACGCTTCGGTGCGGTGTTGGTGGTCGTGTGCGGGTTGCTGCGGTGCGTCATGTTTTTCAGAGGAACATGTGGGTATACGAATTGTCAAGCGCGACCCATGTGACGATTTGGAATGTCGCTTTCGGGGTTGAGGGAGCTTCAATTTTTTCTTTTCGGATCAATGGCATGGCCCATTCGCGGGCGCATGCTTTCGTTGCGTCTGAAACCGTTTTCGCACCTGCTCAATCCTCGGCCAGCACGATCAGCTGGTCGTTCGGCGCGAAGGCGATGCGTTCGGACTTGTTCGGATTGACCTTCACGCCGAAGCCCTTCGCGGCATCGTTGCCGTCGGCGACCACGCGGTAGCCGATCGCGGTCTCGCCGCGCTGTGCCGCCGCTTCGAGCACGGTGTGGAAGTCCACCGCGCGACCGATGGCGATGTAGTCGCGCGCCGGCCGGATGTAGATTTCCGAACCTTCCGAACTGAAGAGGTTGCGGAACACCCGATCCAGATGCTTGTTCTCGGACAACTGCGACAGCATCAGGCTGACCAGCTTGTCGCTGACGATGAAGTCGTCGGCCTTGGCGACCTGGGCCAGCGCGCGGTTCCGCATGTCCATCATCTCGCTGACGATGTTCAGGCTGCGGCCGCTGGCCTCGGCGATGTTGCGCAGGTGCAGTAGGCAGATCAGGGTCTGGGCATCGGCTTCCTGGATCGGCTGCCGGGTGTCGCTCATGACGATGATGTGGTCGTAGCCGGCCACGTCGACCTGTTCGAGGGTGTCGCGGCTGGCGATGTCGCCGGTCAGCAGGGCCATGCGCTGCCGGGTCAGCGACGCGGCGGCGGCCAGGCTGGCGTCGTCCTCGCTCCAGCCGCGGATCACGGTGACCTTCGAGCCGCGGGTGACGTAATTGTCGAGTTCGCGGATCACCGCCTCGGTCTTCTCGTTCCAGCCCAGCACCAGGGTGCGTTCGGGTACGGGTTCGGCGGGTTCGCCACGGACGATGCAGCTCAGGTCCGGGGCCGGCGACGCGGTCTTCGACGGGATCAGGGTGTCGTCGTCCTCGCTGATCGCGATGATCCGGTCATCTGCGCGCAGCGCGGTCGCCATCGGCGGGTTGATCAGGGCTTCGCCATCGGCGCGCATGATCCCGATCACGGTCGAGTCCTCGAAGCTCGACAGCACCTCGCGGTAGCGCCGGCCCGCGAGCGCGCCGGCATCGGTGAAGTAGATCTCGGCGCCGTCGAAATCCAGCAGCTCGGTGTAGACCACGCTCAGGCCGGACTGGCGGCAGGTCTGCGCGGTGACGCGGGCGATCAGGTCGCCGCCCTGGATGAAGACGGCCTCGTCGCCGCCGACCAGGTGCGCTGCTTCCAGGTTATGTGCGTCGCGGATCTCGGCGACGATGTGATAGGGCGTCTCGCGGCGGTCGGGGTTGTTGGTGATCGCCAGCACCGACTTGATGACGTGGATGTCGGGGTTCTCGGTCTCCGGCGCCAGCACGATGATCGAGCGCGCCTCGTGCGGCGCGGCCACGGCCAGATCGTCCAGGTCCAGCGGGTTGCCGCTGCGGCAGATCACGCGGGTGTTCTTCGTGCTCGGGAACTTGGCGCGGATGTCGTCCTCCATCCCGACCTTGTCCATGTCGGCGAGGATCACGATGCACGGGTTCTTCTGGTTCTCGTTGGCGATGATCAGTTCGCCGATGATCGAGTAGACCTTGCTGGACCAGCCGAGGATCAGGGTGTGGTTCTTCTCGATCACCCGAGAGCGGCCCTTGCGCATCTCGTGCAGGCGCGACTCCAGTCCGGAGGTGATCGTGCCGATCAGCATGCTGACGATGAAGATGCCGCCCAGGGTCACCAGCAGCATCAGGACGCGCAGCAGCCAGCCCTGGTCGCCGGCCAGGGTGCCGGGGTCCATGGCATGCAGCATGCTCTGCCAGGCGCCTTCCAGCGGGCCGATCTCGCTGGCCGCGTCGCCCGGCGTCGTGCCGAGCCGCAGGCCCCAGATCACCACCGTCGCCAGGGCCACGATGCCGGCGGAGAGTAGGGCCAGCCAGCCGATGATGGCGATGGGGCCGCGGGAGAGGGTGTTCTCGAACCGGTATCTCAACAGGTCTCGCCAGGAAGCTCGGCTGGAATGCGGCATGGACGTTCGGACGGGTACGGAGGTGCCCGATTGTCGTCTCATCCGGTGAAAAATGAACAGGGGAGAAATGTCAGGTGGCAACGTCAGGTGCGGTGCATGCTCCGCGTCACAGTGCCGGGCTCGGCTGGCAGCCCGGCCCGGGGAATGGTTCAATGGCCGCTTGGAAGCGGGGGTATCGCGGGCGTCCATGGCGCCGGCGATTGAGACAGACCCTTCGAACCTGATCCGGCTGACACCGGCGTAGGGAAGCTTCGCAAGCGCGCCCGGCGGCATGACTGCCCCTGGCCGCCCGCGCCGCCGCTTCGTCCCGACCCTGCCACCGCCCGACGCGGAGGCCCATCCCACAGGACGATGCCGATGAATGCCATTCCCAAGTCCGACGCCACGCTGCTGCAGCAGACCGAGCAGCTGTCCGAGTCCGTGACGCGGCCCATCCCTGGTTCGCGCAAGATCCATGTCGAGGGTTCGCGCCCCGACCTGCGCGTGCCGATGCGCGAGATCGCGCAGAGCCGCACGCCGACCCTGTTCGGCGGCGAGGACAATCCGCCGGTCACGGTGTACGACACGTCGGGCCCGTACACCGATCCCGATGCGCGCATCGACCTGGCCGTCGGCCTGCCGGCGCTGCGCGCGCGCTGGATCGAGGAGCGTGGCGATACCGAACAGCTGGCCGCGCTGAGCTCCGAGTTCGGCCGTGGCCGCGAGACCAACGCCAGGCTCGACAGCGTGCGCTTCCCGAGCCGCGCCCTGCCTCGCCGCGCGAAGGCGGGCATGAACGTGTCGCAGATGCATTACGCCAAGCGCGGGATCATCACGCCGGAGATGGAGTTCGTCGCGATCCGCGAGAACCAGCGCCTCGAAGCCGTGCGCGAGGCGCACCTGCTGGCGCAGCATCCGGGCGAAAGCTTCGGCGCCAGCATCCAGAAGATCATCACACCGGAATTCGTGCGCGACGAGATCGCGCGCGGCCGCGCGATCCTGCCGAACAACATCAACCATCCCGAAAGCGAGCCGATGATCATCGGCCGCAACTTCCTGACCAAGATCAACGCGAACATCGGCAACAGCGCGGTGTCCTCGGGCATCGCCGAGGAAGTCGAGAAGCTGGTCTGGTCGATCCGCTGGGGCGGCGACACGGTGATGGACCTCAGCACCGGCAAGCACATCCACGAGACCCGCGAGTGGATCATCCGCAACTCGCCGGTGCCGATCGGGACCGTGCCGATCTACCAGGCGCTGGAGAAGGTCGACGGTCGCGCCGAGGAACTGACCTGGGAGATGTTCCGCGACACGCTGATCGAGCAGGCGGAGCAGGGCGTCGATTACTTCACCATCCACGCCGGCGTGCTGCTGCGCTACGTGCCGCTGACCGCGAAGCGCACCACCGGCATCGTGTCGCGCGGCGGTTCGATCATGGCGAAGTGGTGCCTGGCGCACCACAAGGAGAATTTCCTCTACACGCACTTCGAGGACATCTGCGAGATCATGAAGGCCTACGACGTGGCCTTCTCGCTGGGCGATGGCCTGCGCCCGGGCTGCCTGGCCGATGCCAACGACGCCGCGCAGTTCGGCGAGCTGGAAACGCTTGGAGAGCTGACCAAGATCGCGTGGAAGCACGACGTGCAGACCATGATCGAAGGCCCCGGCCACGTGCCGATGCAG
>DASWYO010000016.1:0-3222 GCA_036404915.1 Lysobacteraceae bacterium | reverse complement strand
GAACGCGTGGAACACCTCCGCCTGGGAGGACGATCTGCGCGCGATCCTGCCGCTGGATATCGACCTGCTCAACTTGCCGAAGATCGAATCCGCGGACCAACTCCGCCAGGCGATGAGCGAGATCGATGCGATCGAGGCGCGCCTCGGCGTGCGCCGTTCCGTCGGTATTCTGGTCAACATCGAGACGCCGCGCGCATTGCGTCACGCCGCGAAGATCGCGCTCGCCCATCCGCGCATACGCGGCCTTCAGCTCGGCCTGGGCGATCTGTTCGAGCCGCACGGCATCCGCCGCGCCGACTTGCGCAACGTCCACGCCGCGCAGTACGCGCTGCGAATGGCGGCGGCGGAAGCGGGCGCCTTCGCCTACGATGCGGCCTTCCCGGGACTCGAAGATGAAGCAGGCTTCCGCGCGGAAGCCGATGCGGCGCGCGCCCTAGGCTTCGCGGGCAAGAGCTGCGTGCATCCGCGCCAGGTGGCGTGGGCGAACGATATTTTCGCGCCCTCTGGGAAAGAGATAGACGACGCGCGCCGGACCGTGCAGAAGGCGGACGAAGCGGGCGAAGGGGCTTTTGCCGTGGATGGCCGCATGGTGGACGCGCCGTTTCTGGCGCGCGCGCGCGCCGTGTTGGCGCTCGTGGATCGGAACAAGGGGACAGCATGAAACATCCGGCAGCGCGGTCCGTGACCGCCGGCATCCAGCGCGTGGCCCGTCGTGCTTTCGCGATGCTGGCGTTAGCCATGGTGGTTGCGGCGTTGCCGGCGCATGCGGAAAGCCTGACGACGGTGCGGCAGGAGGTACTGCCAGCGCCCTCCGCCCGCGCGATGGGTGATGTGCACGCCGTCGGCACGTCATTGGTCGCGTTCCATGCGGATTCGGCCGAGCAACTGCCGGCAGGAGCCACGGCGTGGCAATCGCTGTCGATGCCCGCCGACGTTCCCGTAGCTGCCACCTGGATCAGTGCGGCCAAGGGCTCGCTTTACCTGCTGCACGGCGATGACGAAGGACATATGTCCACTGGAGTTTCCGGCGTCGCGTTGCAGCAGGGACGGTTGGCGCTGCGTGCGCTGCCCGCGTGGCCCACCCCCTTGCGGGATGTGGCGCTGGCAGAGTCGGACGGCCGGCTCTATGCCAGCGGCCTGCACGCGGATGGGGCGCCGCGTCTTTATCAGCTGACCCTCGCCACCGCCTCGACAGGGTGGACGGCACTGCCGACGTGGCCGGCGGGTGGCGCAAGCAGCCTGCTCGCTCAACGAGGCGACGTATTCGCCACCGTGCCGGGCGAGGGGGCTGACGCGCTCTGGCGCTGGCATCGTGAAACCGGCTGGACGCAGATGCCTGCGCTGCCCGGATCGTTGGTACCGCACGCAGCCCGTGCACTCGGACAGGCGCATTTGCTGTACCTCGTCTCCGAAGATGGAGTAGGTACGCCGCAACTGGTCACCTTCCATACCATCACCAAGGCCTGGGCGACGCTGCCGGCGACCGTGCCAGCCGACATCGCGGGCGTGACCGCGTGGGGCGATGGGCTGGTATGGACGGGCGCGGACGGCACCTTGAACGCGTTGCAACTCCAGTCCGGCAAGCATCTGCTCACCTGGCTGGACTGGCTGGTGATCGTGGTCTATCTCGCCGCGATGATCGGCATTGGCCTGTACTTCTATCTGCGCGAGAAGCGCAATTCGACGGAGAACTTCTTCGTCGGCAGCCGCACCATCCCGTTCTGGGCGGCGGGCCTGAGTCTGTATGCGGTCAACACCAGTTCGATCAGCTTCATCGCGATTCCGGCGAAGGCGTTCGAAACCAACTGGCAGTACCTGACCAACAACCTGATCGCCGTGCTCGGCCTGATGTTCGTGGCGATCTGGATCGTTCCACTGCTGCGCCGACTCAATCTGATGTCGACCTTCTCTTATCTGGAGACGCGTTTCCATCCGACCATCCGCATGCTCGCCAGCGCCCTGGCGATCCTCATGCAGATCGGCAGCCGCATGAGCGTCATCCTGTTCCTGCCCGCACTCGCCATCTCCACCATTACCGGGATCGACGTGGTCTGGAGCGTGTGGCTGATGGGCGGCTTCACCATCATCTACACCGCCATGGGCGGCATGAAAGCGGTCATCTGGACCGACGTGGTGCAGGTGATCGTGAAGATGGGCGGTGCGATCTTCGCCATCCTCTTCATCATCTGGACGCTGAAGGGCGGATTCGGCGAGTTCACCCAGATCGCGATGGCGGAAGACAAGACCAAGCTGTTCGATTTCAGCTTCGATCTGACCAAGGCCACGGTTTGGGGCTTCATCTTCCTGGTGCTGTTCGAGGTGGTACTGACCTTCCCGAAGGACCAGGTGCTGATGCAGCGCGTGCTGTCCACGAAGTCCGACAAGGAGGCAGGGCGATCAGTCTGGGCCTTCGCCGCCATCATGATTCCCGGCGGCTTCGTCTTCTACGGCATCGGCACCGCGCTGTTCGTCTACTACAAGAACAATCCGGAACGGATGAATCCGCTGCTGCCGGTCGACGCCACCTTCCCGCTGTTCATCGCCGCGGAACTGCCGATGGGCGTGACCGGCCTGATCATCGCCGGCATCTTCGCCGCGGCGATGGCGACGCTGTCCGGCATCATGAATTCGGTGGCGACGCTGATCACCGTCGATTTCTACGAGCGTTTCGCCAAGGACAAGTCGCAGAAGAAGGGCGTGTTCTTCGCCGAGATCATGACGGTGGTGGTCGGCCTGGTCGGTATCGGCGCGGCGTTGGTGCTGTCGCGCTTCGACATCGGCTCGCTGTTCGACGTGTCGATCGAACTGGCCGGCCTGCTCGGCGGCGGCTTCGCCGGCGCGTATACCTTGGGCATGTTCACCAGTCGGGCGAATTCGCAGGGTGTGGCGATCGGTATCGTCACCGCGATCGTACTGACGTTCGTCGCCTGGTGGTTCGACCTGGTGCACCCCTATTTCTACCTCGCCATTTCCATCCTGTTCTGCGTGGTGGTCGGTTACCTGGCGAGCCTGCTCTTTCCGGCGCCGGCGCGCTCGCTCGAGGGCCTGACGATCCACCGGCAGGATGCCGTGAACACGGCAGACGGAGCGCATGGGCCATAGGTCCCATCGTCGGCGTCGCGCGCCTCGTGTAGCCTGAAGGCAGCAGGGGAGGCGCGTGGACACCCAGTTCCTGAATACCTTCGTGGTGGTGGCCGACCGGGGCTCGATGGCCGCGGCCGC
>DASWYO010000015.1:0-2066 GCA_036404915.1 Lysobacteraceae bacterium | reverse complement strand
GCGATCACCTGCGGTTGCCGCAGTCGTGTACGGAATCCTTCATGCGCCGTCTCCCGGTGGGCATCCGGCTCGTGCGCGTAGCGGTTGACCAGCGCCGAGCCCAGTACGGCGGCCAGCACGGGCAGCATCAGCCACGGCAGGGCGCCGATGCCCAGTCGGCGTGCATCGATCAGCCAGCCGAACGAAGCGACCACCACGATGAAGCCGATCGATCCCCAGACGCGTATCAGGCCGTAGCGATCGCTGCGTGCGGCCAGGTGCGACATCGTGATCGATTCGAATTGCGGCATCACGGCGTTGTAGGAGAAGCAGAAAGCCGTCATCACGACGAACAGGCCCACGTAGCCCCACGGCAGCAGGAACAGGGCGAAGCTGCCCACGGCCAGCGCGCACCCCAGGTGCAACCAACGGATCGGACACGGCGAGCGCGCGGCGAGTGTCGTCCATAGCGAGGGCGAGACGATACGCGTGGCGTACCACAGGCTCATCAGCACACTGATGGCGGTGACCCCGAGCCCACGCGACTCCAGGTACAGGCTCCAGTAGGGCGTGAATGCGCCCAGCACCGCGTAGTAGAAGAAATAGAAGCTGGATAGCCGCGCGGCGGGATAGCCCGTTGGATCCGTCGTTGCCTTCATCGCGCACGCCTCGTCAGGCCCGCGATGCGCATCGCGGGGCTGGGGCAGGCGGGAACGAGGGACGGCATGGTGCGCTGACCTGGGAAAGGGTGGCGCATTCTAGCCGGGAGCACCCTGGCTTACTCGGGATCGTAGTCCAGGTTCGAGGCCAGCCAGCGCTCCACCTGCGCGATCTCCACGCCCTTGCGTTTCGCATAGTCCGCCACCTGCTCCTTCGATACCCGCCCGACCACGAAATACTGGCTCTGCGGATGGCTGAAGTAGTAGCCGGACACGGCCGCGGTCGGCAGCATCGCGAAGCTCTCGGTCAGCGACATGCCAGCGTTCGCGCCCGCATCCAGGAGGCGGAACAGCGTGCCTTTCTCACTGTGTTCCGGGCAGGCCGGATAGCCGGGCGCCGGTCGGATGCCGACATACTTCTCCGCGATCAGCGCTTCGTTGTCGAGGGTCTCGTCGCCGACGTAGCCCCAGAACTCGGTACGTACGCGCTGGTGAAGGCGTTCGGCGAGCGCTTCGGCCAGGCGGTCGGCCAGCGCCTTCAACAGGATCGCGTTGTAGTCGTCGTGGTCGGCCTCGAAGCGGGCCACGTGCGTGTCGATCCCGATGCCGGCAGTGACGGCGAACATGCCGATCCAGTCCTGCCGGCCGGAATCTTTCGGGGCGATGAAGTCGGCGAGGCAGAAGTCCGGGCGTTCGACCGGCTTGTCGACCTGCTGACGCAGGAAATGCAGGCGCTCCGCCTTGCCATCGGCCTGCAGTTCGACGTCGTCGCCGATGCTGTTGGCCGGCCACAGTCCGAACACCGCCTTCGCCGTCAGCCATCTCTCTTCGACGATCTTCGCCAGCATCGCCCGGGCATCCCGATACAACTCGCTGGCCTGCGCACCGACCACATCGTCGGTGAGGATCGCCGGATACTTGCCGAAGAGCTCCCAGGCATTGAAGAACGGCGTCCAGTCGATACAGTCCACCAGCTCATCGAGCGGGTAGTCCTCGAACACATGCAGCCCCGGCTGGCGCGGCGCGGGCGGCACGTAGTTGGTCCAGCCGCCATCGAACTTCTGCCCTCGCGCCTTCTCCAGCGACACCAGGCGCTTCGCATCGCCGCGGTTCTTGTGGCGCTCGCGGATTTCGGCGTAGTCGGCGTCGTTGGCGGCCACGAATGCCGTGCGCATGTCGCGCGAGATCAGCGATTGCGCAACACCCACCGCGCGGGATGCGTCCTTCACCCAGACGGTGGGGGCCTTGTAGTGCGGGTCGATCTTCAGCGCCGTATGCGCGCGCGAAGTGGTCGCGCCGCCGATCAACAGGGGCGTTTCGAAACCCTGGCGCTGCATCTCGCGCGCCACGTGGGTCATTTCTTCCAGCGAAGGCGTGATGAGGCCCGACAAGCCGATCAGATCGGCGTTCTCGGCGCGCGCGGTGTCC
>DASWYO010000014.1:0-72726 GCA_036404915.1 Lysobacteraceae bacterium | reverse complement strand
GCCGACTCAGCCGACTCAGCCGACTCAGCCGACTCAGCCGACTCAGCCGACTCAGCCGACTCAGCCGACTCAGCCGACTCAGCCGACTCAGCCGACGCAGCCGACGCAGCCGACGCAGCCCAGCCAGGCCGAGCGTCCGCTGATCTCGAACCCGAGCCATCCGGATCACCGCCTCTACCAGCAGGCCGTGTCGAACCTGGAGCAGCTCGGGCCGAGTGGCGGCTTCGCGTCGCGCGAGGCGCTGGAGAAAGCTGCGGCCGCAGTGGCCGCCGATGCCAAGGCGTCCGGCCTCAGCGACATCACCCACGTCAGCCGCACGCAGGCGCCGAACGGGCAGGGCTTCCTGGTGGCGGTGCAGGGCGATCCGACCAACCCGGCCTCGAAGAACTCGTACGTCGACTACAACCAGGCGGTGAACCAGACCGTCGAGCAGAGCAGTCGCATGGCCGAGACCAACAAGCCGGTGCAGGAGCAGAACCCGGCGCAGCAGCAGGAGCAGAACCGCGTGGCGGTGGGCGGACGCTGACCGCGACCTCCCCGGCATGCAGAAGGGCCGTCGAAAGACGGCCCTTTTCTGTTGCGCGTCGCGTGGATCGCGCGTCGTTCGCGCCGCGCTTACTTCAGCAGCTGCTGGATCATCTCGTGGTGACGCTGGATCTGCTGGTTCCGGCGCAGGCGGCTGGCGGTGAAAATCGCGCACATCTCGTCGACCGCGGTGTCGAACACTTCGTTGACGATGACGTAATCGAACTCGCCGAAGTGCGACATCTCCTCGCGCGCGGCGGCGAGGCGGCGCGCGATCACGTCCTCGCTGTCCTGGCCGCGCTTGCGCATGCGCTCTTCCAGCGCTTCGCGCGACGGCGGCAGGATGAACACGCCGACCGCATCGGGCACCTTCGACCGCACCTGCTGCGCGCCCTGCCAGTCGATCTCCAGCAGCACGTCGCGACCGGAGGCGAGCTGCGGTTCCACCGACTGCCGAGCGGTGCCCTTGAGGTCGCCGTGCACGTTCGCCCATTCGAAGAAGTCGCCGGCATCGATCATGCGCTGGAATTCGTCGGCGCCGACGAAGTGGTAGTGCTGTGCATGGCGTTCGCCCGGGCGCGGCGCGCGCGAGGTGAACGAGATCGACAGGGCGATGTTCGGATCGCGCGCCAGGCAGGCGTTGACGATGCTGGATTTGCCCGCGCCGGAGGGCGCCGCGACGATGAAGAGGGTTCCGCGCATGTGCTGGGTATCGGGTCCGTGGTGCGTGATGGCGTGCTGCGTGCAAGCGCTGCCGGAGCGTCGCGCCTGTCCGGGTGACCTTACTCGATGTTCTGGGCCTGCTCGCGGATCTGGTCGATCAGCACCTTCAGTTCGACCGCCAGCGCCGAGGTGCGCGCATCGACCGACTTCGAGCCGAAGGTATTGGCCTCGCGGTTGAATTCCTGAAGCAGGAAGTCCAGGCGGCGGCCCACGGCCTCCTTCTGCTTCAGCACGCGGCGCAGTTCGGTGATGTGGCTGTCCAGGCGGTCCAGCTCCTCGTCCACGTCCAGCTTCTGCAGCGCGATCACCAGTTCCTGCTCGAAGCGGCCCGGATCCATCGGCTGCGGCAGGTCGGCGAGGCGGTTTTCGAGCTTCTGCTTCTGGCCGGCGCGGATCATCGGCATCAGCGTGCGCGCATCGGCGGCGTGGCGGGCGATGGCATCGACGCGTTCCAGGATGACCGTCGCCAGCTTGCCGCCTTCGCGTTCGCGGGCTTCGACGAACTGGGTCAGCACCTCGTCCAGCAGCGACAGCGCTTCGGCGTGCAGCGCCGCCGGATCGCCGGCCTGGCCCTGCAGCACGCCCGGGAACTGCAGCAGGTCGGTCAGCTGCACCTGCAGGTTCGGCATCTGCTCGTAGATGTGCTTGTTGAGCATGGCCAGCTGTGCCACGCGGGCATGGTTCAGTTGCAGCCCGCCTTCTTCGCTGGCGCTGCGCAGGCGCAGGTTCAGTTCGAGCTTGCCGCGCGAGATGCGGTTCGCGACCTTCTCGCGCAGCGCAGGCTCCACCGCGCGCAGGTCGTCGGGCAGGCGCACGCCCAATTCCAGGAACCGGTGGTTCACCGCGCGCAGTTCGCAGCCGAGGGTGCCCCAGGGGGTGTTGCGTTCGCCTGCGGCGAAGGCGGTCATGCTGCGGATCATCGGTGTTCCTCGAAGGCGCCGCCGGGGAGGCGGGGGCGGCCATTCTCCGGCATCCCGGGGGATGGGGCCAGCCGGGGCTGGTTCACATCAGGGTTGTACGGCAGGGTTGCACGGCAGGCTTGCCCGACAGGGTAAACTGCCGCGCTTCCCGTCAGGCAGGCAATCCGCATGAGCATCGTCCGTCCCAGTGGCCGCGTGGCCGACCAGATGCGGCCGGTCCGCATCGAGCGCGGCTACACCCGCCATGCCGAGGGCTCGGTCCTCGTCAGCTTCGGCGACACCCGGGTGCTGTGCACCGCCAGCGTCGAGAACCGGGTGCCGGCCTTCCTGCGCGGCAAGGGCGAGGGCTGGGTCACCGCCGAATACGGCATGCTGCCCCGCGCCACCCACTCCCGCAGCGATCGCGAGGCGGCGCGCGGCAAGCAGGGCGGTCGCACGCTGGAGATCCAGCGCCTGATCGGTCGCGCGCTGCGCGCCTGCGTCGACCGCAACGCGTTGGGCGAACGCACCATCACCCTCGATTGCGACGTCCTGCAGGCCGATGGCGGCACCCGCACCGCGGCGATCACCGGCGCCTACGTCGCCATGGTCGATGCCGTGCGCTGGCTGCAGGCGCGCAAGGAAATCGCGCCGGCGAAGAACGGCCGCGACCCGATCCACGGCGCGGTCGCGGCGGTGTCGGTCGGCGTGTATCGCGGTGTGCCGGTGCTCGACCTCGACTACGCCGAGGACAGCGACTGCGATACCGACATGAACGTGGTGATGAACGACGGCGGTGGTTTCATCGAACTGCAGGGCACCGCCGAAGGCCATGCCTTCCGTCGCGACGAGCTCGATGTCCTGCTCGGCCTGGCCGAGAAGGGCATCCGCGAGCTGTTCGACGCCCAGCGCGCGGCGCTCGACGGCTGATCGAACGCGCCATGACGGCCCGCCGCATCGCTCTGTTCACGCTGGTGGTCGACGACTACGACGCCGCGATCGCGTTCTACGTCGGCGTGCTCGGTTTCGAACTGCGTGAAGACGCACCGCGTGGCGAGGGCAAGCGCTGGGTGGTGGTCGCACCGCCGGGCGCCGAGACCGGCATCCTGCTCGCGCAGGCCGTGAACGACGCCCAGCGCGCCCGCATCGGCGACCAGACCGGCGGGCGCGTCGGCTTTTTCCTGCACACCGACGACTTCCGTCGCGATCACGCGGCCATGACCGCCGCCGGCGTGCGCTTCCTTGAAACGCCGCGCGTCGAAACCTACGGCACCGTCGCGGTGTTCGAGGATCCGTACGGCAACCGGTGGGACCTTCTGGAGTTGGCCGCGTCATGAAACTCGTCCTGGCCAGCAGCAACGCTGGCAAGCTCGCCGAACTGCGCGACCTGCTCGGCGACGCCGGCATCGACCTGCACGCGCAGTCGGAGTTCGGCGTCGAAGATGCCGAGGAAACCGGCCTCACCTTCGTCGAGAACGCGTTGCTCAAGGCGCGTCATGCGGCAGCCGCCACCGGTCTGCCCGCGCTGGCCGACGACTCCGGCCTGTGCGTCGACGCGCTCGGCGGCGCACCGGGGCTGTACAGCGCGCGCTATTCGGGCGGTCATGGCGACAGCGCAGCGAACATCGCCAAGCTGCTGGACGCGATCCGCGACGTGCCCGACGAACGCCGCACTGCGCGCTTCGTCAGCGTGCTCGCGCTGATGCGCCACGCCGAGGATCCGCAGCCGCTCATCGCCGAAGGCACGTGGGAAGGCCGCATCCTGCATGCGCCGCGCGGCGCCGGCGGTTTCGGCTACGACCCGGTGTTCTTCGATCCGTCGCGCGGCATGGGCGCGGCCGAGCTCGATCCCGCCCTGAAGAATCGCGTCAGCCATCGCGGCGTCGCGCTGGCACTGCTGCGCGGGCGCCTGCACGAAGTGCTGCGTTGAGCCCATGCTGAGCCTGCTGCCGCTCTCGCTGTACGTGCACATGCCGTGGTGCGTGCGCAAATGCCCGTACTGCGACTTCAACTCGCACGAACATCGCGGTGGCCCGCCGCCGTTCGCGGCCTATGTCGACGCGCTGCTGGCCGATCTCGACCACGACCTGCCGATGGTCTGGGGCCGTACCGTGCACAGCGTGTTCTTCGGCGGCGGCACGCCCAGCCTGTTCCCGGCCGAGGCCATCGACCGCTTCCTGCAGGGCGCCGCCGCGCGCCTGCGCTTCGCGCCCGGCTGCGAGATCACGCTGGAAACCAATCCCGGCACCGCCGAGCACGGTCGTTTCGAGGACTACCGCAAGGCCGGCGTGAACCGCGTGTCCTTCGGCATCCAGACCTTCGACGACGCGGTCCTCAAGCGCCTCGGCCGCATCCACGACAGCGGCCAGGCCGACGCCGCAGTCAAGCTGGCGCAGGACGCGGGCCTGGACAACCTCAATCTCGACCTGATGTATGCGCTGCCCGGGCAGACGCTGGCGATGGCCGAATACGACCTGCAGCGCGCCTTCGCGCTGTCGCCGGCGCACATCAGCCACTACCAGCTGACGCTCGAACCCAACACGGTGTTCGCCGCGCGTCCGCCGCAGGGCATTCCCGACGAGGATGCCGCCTGGGACATCCAGGAGCATGCCCAGGCGCTGCTGGCCGACGCCGGCTTCGCGCACTACGAGATCAGCGCCTATGCCCGCCCGGGCCGACAGTGCGCGCACAACCTCAACTACTGGCGCTTCGGCGACTACCTCGGCATCGGCGCGGGTGCGCACGGCAAGATCAGCCTGCCGCGCAGCGACGAAGCCGAGGCCGGCAGCCCGCATGCGTCCGACCGCATCCTGCGCCGCTGGAAGCTGAAACATCCGGCAGCGTATCTGGCCCAGGCCGGCACGCCGGCCGCGATCGGCGGCGACGACATCATCCCCGCCTCGCAGTTGCCCTTCGAGTTCATGCTCAACCAGCTGCGCCTGCGCGAGGGCTTCCCGCTGGCGCGCTTCGAAGCGCGCACCGGGCTCTCCCGCGACGCCATCGCCGGGCCACTGGCCGATGCGGTCGCGCGCGGGTGGCTGCGCATCGACGGCGACCGGGTCTTCCCGACCGACACCGGCCAGCGCTTCGCCAACGACACCATTTCGCTGTTCCTTCCCACCGACGATGCGTAGCGCCCTGCGTGCCGGATCCGCCTTTCCGCCGACAACGGTTGGCGCGCGCGGCCCGGCGTGTTAAGAAACGCGCATCACGTCGCACTTCGACAGGCCCCGATGGCTTCGCCCAACGATACCCAGGATCTCTCTGCGCCAAGGACCCTGGCCACCGCAGGGCTGCCGCGCCGCGTGCGGCGTACGCTCGAACGCGCCCTGGCGCTCTACAGCGAGGAGATGGAGCGCCACCTCGTCGCTGCGGTGACGGACTTCGAGGAAGAGCTCTTCCGCCTGGCCGAGCGTTCGGGCACCACCGGCGGCAATTCGATGTTCGACCACATGCAGATGCTGCGCGTGGTCCGGCTCAACCGGCACGACCTCGTGCCGCGCTTCATGCAGGTCCTCGAGGGCGGGCTGGCGGCGATCCGCACGACCCAGCACCTCACCCCGGTGCGCTCGGTGGTGCCCAGCCAGGCGCCGGTGAATTTCCGCAACCTCAGTCTGGTCGATGAGTCGGTGATGGACGAGGGCGCGGTGCTGCATGCCATCGCCTCGCGCCAGGAATCGCGCACCAGCCTCACCTTGCACCTGCTGGGCCAGCGCTTCGGCGTGCTCGGCGCGATGCCTGCCTTCGACAACGAACGCAACCCGATGGGGCCGCAGGCGCTGTGCCGCGCGATCCGCCACGCCAGCGAAGTGCTGCAGCTCGAACACGACGCGCGCCTGCTGTTCTACCGCACCTTCGACCGCAGGCTGATGATCCACTGCCAGTCGCTGTTCGAGAAACTCGACGCGCTGCTGGTCGACGAAGGCGTGATGCCGGGCCTGAGCTACGTGCCGATGCGCTCCCGCGGCACCCTGGTGGCCGCCGACGAAGCCCCGGAGTACGAAGACAGCACGCCGCCCATGGCCCGCCGGCCGGACTCGCCGGCTGCGGGCGGCATGCCCGCCGGGCGCAGGGGCGGGTCGCCGGCCTCGGGACTCGGTGGTACGACGGGGTCCGCCGCCGACAGCGGGGCGGGTCCGGGCAGCCATGACGGTGCCGGAGGTGGCGGCGGCGGAAGCGGCGCTGCCGGAAGCGGTGGTCATGCCGGAACCGGTGGCGGCAGCGGTGGCGCCGGAAACGGTGGTGCGGGAAGTGGCCCTGCCGGAAGCGGTGGCGCTGGAAGTGGCGCTGCCGGAAGTGGTGCTGCCGGAGCAGGGGCCGGTGCTGGCAGCGGCGCAGGAGCCGGCGGCGGACATGCCGATGGTGGTGGTGCGGCTGGACGCGGAACCGCCGGCGGTGGCCGAAGCGGAGGCGGTAGCGGAAGCGGAAGCAGCAGCAGTGGTGGCGCGGGCCGTGGCGGAAGCGCCGGGGCCACAGGTGCCGGAAGCGGAAGTGGGAGCGGCCGATCGTCCGGGGCGTGGCACGAAGAGCCCGCCGATCCGGCGACCGCCTTCGGCGAGGACGTCGCCCACGATGGCAGCTCGTCCGCCGCCAATGCCTACGACCCGCAGCGCCCGCATACCACCTGGATGGGCCAGTCGGTGGCGACCGCCGTCGCGGTCGACGAACAGAAGGCCTTCAACGAATTGCAGAAACTGCTCGGCGAGCGTCGTGCCGTGCAGGAGCGCGTCAACCCGGCGCCGCCCGGACAGCGCGCCGAACGGTCGCTGCCGACCGCCGACCTGCTGCAGAGCCTCGGCCGCCTGGATGTCGAATCGCCGACCGGCGGCACGCCGCTGTCCATCGCCGACGTCAAGAACTCGCTGCTCGCCCAGGCCCGCCAGCGTTTCGGCAAGCCGGTCGCGCTCAGCCCGGCGGACAACGACACCTTCGACCTGCTCGGCCTGCTCTACAACCACCTGCAGCAGGAGATGCGCGGCGACGCGCCAGCTGCGGCGCTCATCAAGCGACTGCAGATCACGCTGCTGCGCGTGGCGCTGCAGGATCGCGCCTTCTTCGTCCGCCCGAACCACCCGGCGCGGCAACTGCTCAGCACCGTGTCGGACACCGCCGCGAAGTGGCTCGCCGACGACGACTTCGATCCCGCGCTGCTGGCGCCGCTGCAGGAAGCGGTGACCCACGCGGTCAAGCAGTACGACGGCACGAAGCTCGATGCCTTCGAGCAGAGCAACAAGCAGCTGCAGACCCATGTCGATGCGCAGGTGCGACGCGCCGAGACCCTGGAGCGTCGCCACGTCGAAGCCGCGCGCGGCAAGGAAAAGCTCGAAGCGGCCAAGCTGCGCGTCGAGCGCACGCTGTCGGAGATGGCCGGCGATCGGCCGCTGCCCAAGTTCAGCCGCGCACTGCTCAACCAGGCCTGGTCCGACGTGCTCACGCTCACCTGCCTGCGCCACGGCGAGGGCTCGGAGGAGTGGAACCGCCAGCTGGACGCCACGCGGCAGATCGTCGACGCCTGCACCGGCCAGGGCACCGCCACCGCTGCGGCCAATGCCGCGCTCAAGACCCACGTCGAGGCCGCGCTCAAGCAGGTCGGTTACCACGACGAGGAAGCCGACGCGATCGCGCAGCGGCTGTCCAGCAGCGTGCGCGAGGACGAGGACGGCGAATCCCGCACCGAACTGTCGATGAAGCTCCGCGCGCGCGTGCGCTTGGGCGAGGACTCGCAGACCACGCGCAAGCCCGACCTGCCGTCGCGCACGCCGCACGAAGACGCCTGCTACGAACAGCTGCGCCTGCTGCCGTTCGGCACCTGGATCGAGTTCGTCACCAACCAGCAGGGCGACGTGGTGCGCCGGCGCATGTCGTGGCACAGCTCGGTCACCGGCAACGCGCTGTTCGTCAACCAGCGCGGCCAGCGCGTCGGCGAGCACTCGCTCGACAGCCTCGCGCGGATGATGGCGCGCGACCAGGTGCGCGTGGTCACCGCGCATCGCGCGCGCCTGCTCGACCGCGCCTGGCACGCAGCGCTCAGCGCGCTGCGCAGCCTGACCGGTCGCCGCGACGACCACGATCACGACGGCCACGACGACATCGCCGTGCGTTCCGGGCCGGCCGCTCCTCACGAGCACGCGCCCGACGACACCGCCACCCGTTCCGCGCCCGCTTCCGGGCATGGCGACATCGATCCCGCATCCAAGGGCCCCGCTGCATGAGCACGCGCGAACACCGGCGCTCTCCCCGCCGCAAGGTCACCGACACCATCCCGGTCAGCGATACCATGACCGAAGAAGTGGTCGGCCGCATCGGCAACCTGTCCGACGGCGGCATGCTGCTGATGGCGAACCTGTCGCTCAACGACGACGCGCTGTACCAGTTCCGCTTCCGCCTGCCGGGCATGGAAGGCGCCGAACTGGAAGTCGGCGCGCACCTGCTGTGGAGCGACCGCGCCAGCACGCCCGGCCAGTTCTGGGCCGGCTTCCGCTTCATCTCGATGACCGACGAACACCGCGACCGCCTGCGCGACTGGGTCGACGCCCCCGGCGCCGCCTACGACTGATCGCGCGCTCGCGTTCCGCTTCCCTGCGTCCGCCACGAAGCGGACGCGCCCACGACCCATGCACGGCCCTGACATGTCCAAAGACCTTTCCAGCACGCCCGCCGGCCTCTACGCCGCCCACCTCGACACCGTGCGCGCGCGCGCCGACGCCGCGCTCGCTCGCGGCGGTTTCGACCACCTCGTCGTGCCCAGCGGCACCCTGCATTACCAGGTCTTCGACGACCGCGATTACCCGTATGCGGTGAACCCGCACTTCAAGGCCTGGCTGCCGCTCACCAACACGCCGGGCAGCTGGCTGGTGCATACGCCCGGCGAGCGGCCGAAGCTGATTTTCCTGCAGCCGCACGACTACTGGCACGTGGTGCCGGACGCGCCGAGCGGCGACTGGGTCGAGCACTTCGACATCCAGATCATCCGCAACGCCGACGACGCCAAGCAGCACCTGCCGCGCAACGCCGCGCGCTGCGCCATCCTCGGCGAAGCGCAGAGCGCGCTCGGCCAGTACGCCGCGTTCGCGCCGAACAACCCGCAGCCGGTGCTCGATTACCTGCATTACCACCGTGCATTCAAGACGCCCTATGAAATCGCGATGATGCGCGAAGCCACGCGCGTCGCCGTGCGCGGCCATCGCGCCGCCGAGCGTGCCTTCCGTGCTGGCGCCAGCGAATTCGGCATCCACTTGGCCTACTGCCAGGCCGCGCGCCAGGACGCCAACGACCTGCCGTACAACAACATCGTCTGCCTCAACGAACACGGCGCGGTGCTGCACTACACCGACCGCGACCGCCGCCCGCCCGCGCAGTCGCGCAGCTTCCTCATCGACGCTGGCGGCAGCCATCGCGGCTACGCCGCCGACATCACCCGCACCTACGCCGCCGCCGGCCACGACGAATTTCAGGCCATGATCGACGCCGTCGACGCCGCGCAGCTGCGCATGTGCGACCAGGTCCGCAACGGCACCGACTACAAGCAGATCCACCTCGACGCGCACCTCGCGCTCGCCGGCATCCTCCGTGATTTCGGCGTCATCACCGTCTCGCCCGAAGCCGCGGTCGCCACCGGCGTCAGCAGCGCCTTCTTCCCGCACGGCATCGGTCACGGCATCGGCCTGCAGGTGCACGAAGTCGCCGGCTTCGCCGCCTCCGACGCAGGCGGCACCATCGCGAAGCCCGATGGCCACCCCTACCTCCGCCTCACCCGCGTCCTCGCACCGGGCATGGTCGTCACCATCGAGCCGGGTCTCTACTTCATCGACATGCTGCTCGACGAGCTGAAGCAGAAAGGGCAGGGCGGCAGCGTGAACTGGGACGCCGTCGCGCGCTTCAAGCCGTATGGCGGGATTCGCATCGAGGATGATGTGGTGTGCACGGAGGGTGCGCCGGAGAATCTTTCGCGGGATGGGTTTGCGGAGGCGTGATTTTGTAGGGTGGGGTGAGCGGAGCGAACCCCACCTGTGATCTGAGGGGGATAGGGACTTTGCGTCGGGGTTGGATGTCTTGAGTTTCCTGTGGCCATGTTGACGGGAGAGAAGGGCGAGTACATGCTCCTTTTCGCGCCTCAATGCACGGGTTGGTCGTAAGTTTGTGTCCATGTTCACTCTCGATGTTCTCTTGAAAAAATGGATTCCGTATAGGCTTGAGGCCGTAGAGACCTTGCGCTGGGCTTGGGCTTTGACCGAAAAAAATGCAGGCGCTGACCTTGAAATAGTCGTTGCTGGTCGTTCTGCCCTCAAAGGCAATGTCGCTGCGATAGCCAACCCGATGATTGAGGTTGGCTTTATTCATGCGCGGGCTCTGCTGGAATTCTTGGGCTTAGCGGCAACAAAAGATGGAAAGCTTTCCGTTGTCAAAAACCGTCGTGTCGGCGATATCGCGGTAGAGAATTTCTCAACATCTAACGTAAGGCTTCTGAGAGCAACGCCGGATTCCGTTGCTGCTGCTTATCCTGGGGCGAGAGAAGAGGCTGAAG
The DNA here is from genome assembly GCA_036404915.1 of Lysobacteraceae bacterium. Taxonomy (GTDB): domain Bacteria; phylum Pseudomonadota; class Gammaproteobacteria; order Xanthomonadales; family Xanthomonadaceae; genus Lysobacter_I. Next base: position 62,055 of record DASWYO010000014.1, on the reverse strand, counting down.
ACTCTCTTGTTGCAATATTTGAGCTATCTAATCGCTGGCTTGCTCACGTAACGGATGGGGCGATTTCCAAGCAATGGACGGATCATCATGTTGATGTCGCTCTCCGCGGCATTCCAGTGCTGATTCACAATCATCTTTATGCGCCGCTTGGGCTTGAACTTCCGGAAATGAAGATGCGCGAATAACCGGTAAAGGCCGTAAGGCGTATTCGTCTCCGTAGCGCGGTGAGATGGGTTCCGCGAGCGAAACCCATCGATCTCCGTGATGCCGATGATGGGTATCGCTGCGCTCAACCCATCCTACAAAAACTGACTTCAGCCTGCGCATACCATCAGTCAGCCCATTCCGGCATGTCCTCTACGATCATTCCGTTCATCGTTTTCTGTGCTCCCTTGCTGCTGACTGCAGATGAGGCGAGGCAGGTGCCGTCCTCACCTACCACATGGGCTGGCGACTTTGCCGACCATATCGAAGCCACGGCCAAGTGCCCAAGTGGCACCGTCGAAGGACTTCGACGGCACATGACGGTCTCCGAGCCATTCGACACTCCTCAGGCTTACAGTGCAGCCACCAACGAGACCTTGCCGCCGTTGCGCGGATTGATGCCTGGCGATGTGTTCAGGCAGTTCCAGCTGAGTGCGCAACTTCCGGATGGCAGCTTCTGGGGGTTCGGTGGTTACGTCATCGAACGCGACGGGTGCATCGTGCATGCGGAGGTGACGAGCCATGACAATTGATCACGATCTCCCTGGTGCGGCCTCTTCGGGCTGCACGGTCCTGCGGGTATCGACGCGGCAGCGCGCAGTGGCACGCGCTGCCAGCCCTCTGGCATGCTGCCATGGTCTTTTTCCTGCATCGGTCATGGGGCGCGTGAATGACAGACCTTTCATCACATCATGACGATCTGACGCCCGGCCAGAGAAGGTTCTGGAAGGTCCTCTATGCCATCAGCGCCACCGTGCTCGTCTGCTGCGTGGTCGTGATCATCGCGGGATACACGTTCGGATCCGTTCCGTCGTGGATCTATTGGCTTGCGCTCGGCTCGGGTGTCATGGCCATGATTGCCGCGTTCCAGCTGAACAGTGCCGACCGGGACGATGCAGCGGATGAAGGCACCCATCTGGCGAAGTCGGGCAATCGCACTTCGAGCAGCAGGTGGGACGACCTCGCGGATCTCGACGACTGACACAGTCTGGCCATCACTCCTCCTCAATTATCAGGGTTCACAAAGATGGCCCCCATCGAAGAGCGAAGGCTGCTGGAAAGCATCTTGAAGCACATCGATCACCACCCGTCGTCAGCGATCCAATCGAGATGGCTGCCTTATGCCGGTTGGCTGGCTTTCGCTGTGCTGTATTTCGTGGCATTCCGGTTCTGGGATCGGGTCCATCCTCTGTTGCTGGCGCTGATCTTCTCGTCCGCAGGTGTCGTCGCAGGTGTGCTTGCGATCAGCAGAGCTTCTGCCAAGCAGTGGTCGGTCCTTCGCCCGCATGTCGATCGTGACAGCATCCGTGCTCGACTTGAGCAGATGGCGCGTTTCGATCCCTGACTGACGAATCTTCACGCGTGCGAGCGATGGCGACGCTCATGTGGCTACGCTAAGCTCGCACGAGGGCATCGCCATTCCCGGTGAAGCCGGTTCGCGTATCGGGGCGAGAGAATGTCCATGCAGACGGTCAAAGGGTCCTGCCATTGCGGTGCGGTCGAATTCGAAGTCGATCTGATCGACGGGCACGAGAACATCAGGCGGTGCAACTGCTCCATCTGCAGCCGCAAGGGCGCGATCATGGCGGGAGTGACCCTGGACCGTCTTCGCGTCACCCGGGGCGCGGACAAGCTGAGCCTGTACCAATGGAACACCGGGATCGCCAAGCATTACTTCTGCAGTATCTGCGGCATCTACACGCATCATCAGCGTCGCAGCGTCCCGACCGAGTACGGCTACAATCTCGCCTGCATCGAAGGCATCGACCTGGCGACCATCGGCCCGATCGGCGCCAGCAACGGCGCTTCGCAATCGCTGGTCGAGCCCTGATCCTTCGTTCGACGCGCCTTCCCTTTTCGCTGTCCACGGACCTTCGCTTCACGACCGGCTTGTATCAGACGACACGTCATATCGAATGATCGATCAGCTGTGGAATTCGTGGCAATTCAATGTCTGGCTCGGCCTGGCCAGCCTCGGCGCGGGTCTGATTGTCGTGGCGCCGTGCCTGCTGGTTCCGTCATGGCGCCGCAGGATTCTGCGGTCGGGCGTGGACATTGAGGGTGTCGGCCTCATCGCATTGGTCGTCGTCATCGTCGCCATCGGTTGCTACAACTATTTCGCCGGTCGCTGATTCCGGCGGACTCATCGGCCGGGCATCGCATCCCATGACCGAAACACCCCACTACCTCCACCTCCCGCCCGGCCGCTCGCTGCCCGACATCGCCCACCTGGCGCCATTTCGCGCGGTGGTCATCATCGAGGCGCGCATGCGCGAAGCCTGCGCTGCACCTTGATGACGAGCGGTGGGCTTCGCTGTGCTCAGCGCCACCCTACTTGTGCTGTTGTGGCTTGCGCTTGTCCCGCGATTCGCGGTGCGCGGTTTCGGCCATGACCTTGAACTGGCGTTCGCGCTTGAGCCACAGTTCGTGCGTGGCGCCTTCCGTGGTTTCTTCTTCCAGCGCGGTCTGCGGGATCTGGCCGAAGGCGATGCGCATCGGTGCGGCGTGCTGCGAGACTGCGTTCTGCATCGCGCCGAAGTACAGGGCGTTGTTGCCGTAGCGCTTGTTGACCTGATCGAGCACGGTGCTCATCTCCTGGCTGCGTCGGCGTTCGGGGATGAGGTCGGCGGTGACGCTGCCGCGCGGTTCCAGGTTCACCAGCGTGACCGACACCGAAAGCGGTGGGTGGCGCTTCGGGTTCCAGCGACCGGAGGCGAGGGCACGTTCCAGCGATTCGAGTTCGTGGCCGAGCAGCTTCAGGAAGGTGGGCGTGTCGTCGAGCGGCGCGAAGCTGAGGTCGCGTTCGAAGCGCTTGTCGAGGTTCACGAAGCGCATGCGGATCGACAGCCCGCCGGCGAAGAACTTCTCGTGGCGCAGGCGCATCGCCGCCTTCGCCAGCAGCTTGAACAGCACGGAGCGCGCGCCCGCGTAATTGCGCAACTCCGGGCCGAGCACATGCGAATGCCCGACCGAGGCGCGCGGGCTTTCGCGGCGGGGCAGGTGATGGCCGCGCAGTTGCAGCCAGTAGCGATCGCCTTCGACGCTGCCCCAGGCGGCGCGCAGGTGGTCGCGCGTGGCGCTGCACAGCTGCTCGACCGTGTAGATGCCGGCGCGCCACAGGCGCTTTTCCATCGATGGACCGATGCCGCAGAAGTCGCGCAGTTTCAGGTCGTGCAGCTTGTGCGGCAGGTCGGACAGCTCCAGCACCGTCAGCCCGTCCGGCTTCTGCATGTCGGACGCGGTCTTGGCGAGGAACTGGTTCGGCGCGATGCCGATCGAGCACTTGATCGCCTCGAAGCCGCGATCAATGAAGGTGCGCTTGATGTTGCGCGCGATCGCTTCCGCGTTCTCGCGCTTGCGCTCGCGACCGATCAGCCAGCACGGTACCTCGTCGATCGAGCCCGGTGTGTCGTGCGGGATGCAGTCGCCGATCGCGTCCATCAACAGGTGATGCACTTCGACATAGCGCGCCGGACGTGCCTGGATCAGCACGATGTCCGGGCATTTCTCGCGCGCCTCCCAGACCGGCGTGCCGGTCGAGACGCCGAAGGCCTTGGCCTCGATGCTGGCGGCGATGCAGCAGGTGGTTTCCGCCATCACCGGCACCACGCCGACTGGGCGGCCCCGCAGGCGCGGGTCGTCTTCCTGCTCGACCGAGGCGAAATACGAATTGAAGTCGACGAAGAGGCAGCGCAGGGTCACGGGGCGGCTCGCAGGAATACGGCAGGTCTGCGGCATGTCCGCCCCAACGGGCATGCGGATGTTCGGACGTGCTTGTTTGGAGCGGGGTGTTGCGGGCCCGCTCGCCGGAACGGGTCTGACGGGGATTATGGCACCCCGGTTTTCGTAGAGCGGAGCTTGCTCCGCTCCATTCGTCCGAAGATTCGAGCGGAGCAAGCTCCGCTCTACAGTCAATCAACGGGTTACAGGACGATGGGCGGCTCGCCGCCGACGATCACCACGTCGGCCGGGCGGCGCGCGAACAGGCCCACGCTGACCACGCCGGGGATCTGGTTCAGGTCGCGCTCCATGCCGACCGGGTCGGTGATCGCCAGGCCGTGCACGTCGAGGATCCAGTTGCCGTTGTCGGTGACCACGCCGTCGCGCCAGACCGGCTGGCCGCCGGTGATGCGGACGATCTCGCGGGCGACGAGACTGCGCGCCATCGGGATGACTTCCACCGGCAGCGGGAAGCGGCCGAGGATGCCGACCTGCTTGCTCGGGTCGATGATGCAGACGAAGGTCTTGCTGGCCTCGGCGATGATCTTCTCGCGGGTCAGCGCAGCGCCGCCGCCCTTGATCAGCCGCCGGTGGCCGTCGCACTCGTCGGCGCCGTCCACGTACAGCGACAGCGGGCCGGTGGCGTTGAGGTCCTGCACTTCGATGCCGTGCGCGCGCAGGCGTTCGGTGCTCTGCTCGGAGCTGGACACGGTGGCCTTGATGCGGTCCTTGATGCGGGCGAGGCCGTCGATGAAGTAGGCCACGGTGGAACCGGTGCCGACACCGACGATCATGCCGTCTTCGACGTATTCGAGGGCCTTTTCCGCGGCCAGGCGTTTCATTTCGGACATGGGAGGATCATTCGAGGGAAAGAAGGGTCTTCCACTGCGCGGCGGTGACCGGCAGCACGGACAGGCGGTTGCCCTTGCGGATCAGCGCGAAATCCTCGCCCAGCGCGTCGGCATGGGCGCGGATGTCGTCCAGCGCGATCGGGCGTTTGAGCGTGCGCACGTAGCGCACGTCGACCAGTTCCCAGCGCGGCTGTTCGCGCGTCGCCTTTTCGTCGAAGTACTTGGACTTGCGGTCGAACTGGCTCGGGTCCGGGTAGGCAGTGCAGGCGACTTCGGCGATGCCGTAGACGCCCGGCACCTCCGCGTTGGAGTGGTAGAACAGCACGCCGTCGCCGACCTGCATGTCGCGCATGAAATTGCGCGCCTGGTAGTTGCGCACGCCGGTCCAGGGTTCGACCTGGACGCGGGCGAGATCGTCGATCGAGAAGTCGTCGGGTTCCGACTTCATCAGCCAATAGCGTTTGCGGGTGCTCATGCGGCGTTCGGTGCGAAGAGCCGGGTGTCCGCTTCGGTGCAGACGGCGTCGAGGGCCACGTCCCACGGCTCGACGATGAGGGGCTCGGTGTGCTGGAGGGCGAAACCGGCGCCGACCAGCCATGGCGGTGCGGCGGTGTCGCGGCGGAAGGCGAGGGTGCGATCGTACCAGCCGCCGCCCATGCCCAGTCGTTGCCCGTGGTCGTCGAATCCCACCAGCGGGGCCACGATCAGGGCCATGGCCTCGGCGGGCAGCAACTCGCTGGTGTCGGGCTCGGGGATGCCGTAGCGGTTGGTCACGAGCGGCTCGCCCGCGCGCCAGGGCGCGAAACGCAGTTGGCCGTCCTCGTGCAGCACCGGCAGGCAGTAGGTCACGGCGGACGGCAGGCGCAGTTGCCAGACGTGCAGGGCGATCTCGCCGTCGCTGGCCCAGTAGCCGGCGACGTGTCCGGTCTGCGGCGCGAACGGCAGTGCCAGCAGGCGTGCGGACAGCGCTTCGGCACCGGCGATGCGCGCGGCTGCGGGCAGTTGCCGGCGGCGTTCGCGGAGCATCGGGCGCAGGGTCCGGCGCTGGTCGGTGGCGAGGCTTGAGGTCATGGCGCCGCAGCGGGAAAGAGGACGCGCATTGTGCGACATCCGCGACATCGATTCCAAAAGCGATCGGTCATGTCGGCGGCGAATCGAGGCATCTGCACGCGATGTCGCGGGACATCGATCGACCCGCATGCTTCGTCTGGCTGGCAGAAAGAAAAGGCACGCGCCGGAGCACAGGCCACAAAAGACAAAACCCGTGCCAAGGCACGGAGCACAAAAGACAAAACCCGTGCCAAGGCACGGGTTTGCGGGCGATGCGCGGTGAGGCCGCGCGTCGCGGAAAAAAATGCATCCTCCGCCATGCCGATGCTCGCGAAAACGACCTTGAACCCGGGGTTCAAGTGGGGACGCTTGGCTTCCATCGGGCTTCCCGCTGCGAGGCGGACATGCACACCCGGATTCCGTTGCGCCCCCGTGGTCGTATTTAAGGGCCAAGGCGAATGTTTTGCGCGCGCCGTCGTTCACGGCAGAGGACGCTCGGGCAGTATAGGTCGACGAACACGAAGCGCAAGCACCGCTGATCGTGTTGCATTCAGCGAATGCGCATGAAGTGTGTTCCACGCATGGAACGCGGCGAAAAGCGCGTTGTGGCGTGCGTCACTCGCCGCTGAGCGCGTCGAGCTTGCGGTTCATGTCGGCGAGCGTGCGCACGATCTCGCGTTCGCGGGCGGACTGCTCGTTGCGCATCATTTCCAGCTCGTGCGCCAGGTTCAGCGCCGCCAGCACGGCGACGCGGTCGACGGCGGCCATGCGGTTGCTGCCGCGCACTTCGCGCATCTTGTTCTCGAGCATGCGCGCCGCCGCGAGCAAGCTGTCGCGCTGTTCGGGATCGACGCCGACGGTGTATTCGCGGTCGAGAATGCGGATGTTGACCGCTTCGCTCATGGAGACGGGCTCAAGTGTGCTGTTCGAGGGACTTCAGGCGCGCGATCATCGCTTCGACGCGGGAGCGGGCCTGCTCGTTCTTCGCCAGCAGTTGCGACCGGTCGTTGGCCAGCTGCTCCTGCTGCACGCGCAGGCTGCGGTTTTCCTCGGCGAGGCGCTGGACGCGCTGCGCCAGGGTCTCGACCTTGGCGGCCAGGGCACGCAGTTCGGCAATCATGTCGGGACCGGTTTCCATGTCGGCACGATAGGCAGCCGCCCGCCGGGGGTCAAGCGCGGTCGGCCGCGCCCTCCTCGCTGCCCGTGGAGACGCCCGGCACCCAGGCCCGGATGAATGCCAGGCATTCGGCCGGCGGCGCCGGGCGCGACAGCCAGTGGCCCTGGATCTCGTCGCAGCGGAAGTGGTCGAGGAAGCGCATCTGGGTCTCGGTCTCCACGCCTTCGGCGACCACGGTCAGGCCCAGCGAGTGGGCCATGGTGATGACCGTGGTGGTGATCGCGGTGTCGTCCGGGTCGCGGTTCAGGTCGGTGATGAAGGTCTTGTCGATCTTCAGCGTGGTGATCGGCAGGCGCTTGAGGTAGGCCAGCGAGGAGTAGCCGGTGCCGAAATCGTCGATCGCCAGCGACACGCCCATCTCGCGCAGCGCCTGCAGCTTCGCCGCGGCCTGCTCGGCGTTGGCCATCAGCACGCTTTCGGTGACTTCCAGCTCCAGGGCCTGCGGCGGCACGCCGGTATCGGCGAGCACGCGGCGCACGATCTCGGAGAAATCGCCGCGCAGCAGCTGCAGCACCGACACGTTCACCGCGACGCTGAGCGAGGTCATGCCGGCGTCGTGCCACTGGCGCAGGGTGCGGCAGGCTTCGCGCAGCACCCATTCGCCGATGCCCAGGATCAGGCCGCTTTCCTCGGCCAGCGGGATGAACTGGTTCGGCGGGATCTCGCCGTATTCCTCGCTGGCCCAGCGCAGCAGCGCTTCGACGCCGGTGATGCGCTGCGCCGACAGGGACAGGCGCGGCTGGAACACCAGGCGCAGCTCGCCACGGTCCAGCACCTTGTGCAGCGCGCCGGACAGCTGCGCGCGACGCCGGTTGGCCACGTCCATGCTGTCGTCGTAGCGGATGAAGGTGCGGCGGCCCGCGGCCTTGGCCTGGTACATCGCGGTGTCGGCCTGCTTGAGCAGTTCGGTCGGCACCTGGCCGTGGTCGGGGTAGAGGCTGATGCCGATGGACGGGGAAATGACCACTTCCTGGCGGTCGTCCAGCACCAGCGGCGCCTCGAAGGCCATGATGATCTCGCGGGCGACGCGGTCGGCCTCGGAGGCGTCGGCCAGGTTCTCCAGCACCACGGTGAACTCGTCGCCGCCCAGGCGCGCGACGGTCTGCTGCTCGCCCACGGTGTCCTGCAGGCGCATGGCGGTGGCGCGCAGGATGCGGTCGCCGGCGGTGTGGCCGAGCGAGTCGTTGATGTCCTTGAACCGGTCGAGGTCGAGGAACAGCACGGCGATGTGGTGGTTCTGCCGGCGTGCGCGCACGATCGCGCGCGACAGCCGTTCCGAGAGCATCGCGCGGTTGGGCAGGTTGGTCAGTGTGTCGAAGTTGGCGAGGTAGCGCAGTTCCTGCTCGGCGCGCTTCTGCTGGGTGATGTCGGAGATCACCACCACGTACAGGCGCTGTTCGCCGGCGATGCCTTCGGTCGCGCTCGATTCGACCTGGCACAGGAATTCCTGGCCGTTCTTGCGGCGCTGCCACATCTCGCCGGTCCAGTGGCCCTCGTTCGCGAGCTTCTGGCGAACCTTGCCATAGAACACGACGTCATGGCGCGTGCTGTCGAGCAGGTTGGCGCCATGGCCCAGCACCTCGCGCTCGGTGTAGCCGGTGGTGCGGGTGAAGGCGGGGTTGATCGAGACGAAGTTGAAGTCGCGGTCGAGCACCGCCACCGCCTCGTTCATGCTGTGCAGCACCGAGATCGCGATGCGGCGCTCGCGTTCGGCCTGGCGGCTGCGGGTGATGTCGCGCGCGGTGCCGGCGATGCGGCGGGCGCGGCCGTCGGCGCCGACCTCGACCACGCGGCCGCGGGCGCGCACCCACAGCCATTGACCGTGCGAATCCAGCACGCGGTGCTCGGACAGGAACAGCTCGGTCTCGCCGCGCAGGTGGCGGCGCATGCGGTCTTCGACGATCGCGCGGTCGTCGGGGTGGATGCGATGGTCGCTCTCGGTCATCGTCAGTACGCGCAGTTCCGGCGCGACGCTGCGGGTGTCGACCCACATCCGGTGCATGTGGCGGGTGCGGAGGTCGTAGTCCCAGTACTGCTCCGAGGAGGCCCACAGGGCAAGCTTCAGCCGTTCCTCGCGCTCGCGGATCTGGTTGACGTGATGCTTTTCGGCACGGGTCCGCCGGTTCCAGACGACCAGCAGCACCAGGCCGAGCACGGTCGCCAGCGCGAGCGGGGCGATCACTTGCAGTTCCGCGGGAAGCAGCACGCGGGCCTCGTGGCTGGGTAGAAGGCGGCAGTCTAGCAGGGCACCGGCCGCCGCATGCCGGCCGGCCCTGGCCGATCGCGGCGCAGGCGCCTGATAGACTGCCCGCACCTCCATCCTGCGAGCCCGCGATGTCCGCTTCCCTGCCCAGTTCCTCCCTGCCGGGCCTGTACGAGATCGAGGATGCGGCGCGCGCCATGGGCCTGGGCGTGGGGGCGTCCGAACTGCACGGCGCGCTCTGCGGCTGGCTCGCCGGCGGCGGCAGCGACTCCCCGCGCTGGCTGGCGCAGGTGATGGCCGACGACACCCTCGCCGCGCCGGTCGCGGACAGCGCCCTGGACCGCCTGCGCGCGGCCAGCGTGGCGCAGCTGTCCGACCGCGATTTCGGTTTCGACCTGCTGGTGCCCGAATCCGACGCGCCCCTGGTCGAGCGCAGCAGTGCCCTGTTCGACTGGTGTCGCGGTTTCCTCGGTGGCTTCGGCCTGTCCGCAGGCGCCGAGCCGCCGCTGTCCGAGGAAAGCAGCGAAGCCCTGGGCGACCTGGCCCGGCTGGCCGCCGCCTCGCCGCAGGAAGAGGGCGACGAAGACGACGAGGCCGCGCTGGCCGAGATCGAGGAATTCGTCCGCGTCGCCGCCCTGCTGCTGCACGGGGATTGCGCGATGGCCGCGCAGCACCGCCGCAAACTGCATTGAACCTGCCTCCACGAGCCCGCCGCCACCGCGCCTGCCGCTACCGAGCCCGACACCGCCGATGAGCACCCACACCGGCATTTCCGCCCGCACCTATGCCCGCCGCCGTCGCCAGCTGATGCGCATGGCCGGCGATGACGCCATCGTCATCGTGCCGTCCGCGCCGGAGCGCATCCGCAGCCGCGACACCCATTTCCCCTACCGCCAGGACTCCGACCTCTGGTACCTCACCGGCTTCGCCGAGCCTGATGCGGTGCTGGTGCTGATCCCCGGCCGCAAGCACGGCGAGATCCTGCTGTTCTGTCGCGAGCGCGATCCCGAGCGCGAAGGCTGGGATGGCCCGCGCGTGGGTCCGGAAGGCGCGGTCGATGCCGTGGGCATGGACGATGCCTACCCGATCGACGACCTCGACGAGATCCTGCCGGGACTGCTCGAAGGCCGCAGCCGCGTGTACTACCACTTCGGCCGCGACACGGAATTCGATCTCCAGCTGATCGGCTGGCTCAACCGCGTGCGCGCGCAGGTCCGTCTCGGCGCGCAGCCGCCGCACGAGTTCCTCGAACTGGGCCACCTGCTCGACGAGATGCGCCTGTTCAAGGATCGCGAGGAACTGGTGCTGATGCAGCGCGCGGCCGACATCAGCGTCGAGGCGCACGTCGCCGCGATGCGCGCGGCCCGGCCCGGCATCCACGAATACGAGTTGCAGGCCGAGCTGGAGCGCGTGTTCCGCCGCCATGACGGCGTGCCCGCCTACTGCAGCATCGTCGGCGCTGGCGACAACGCCTGCGTGCTGCATTACCGCGACAACCGCGCGCAGGCGAAGGACGGCGACCTGGTGCTGATCGACGCCGGCGCGGAGTTCCGCAGCTATGCCGCCGACATCACCCGCACCTTCCCGGTCAACGGCCGTTTCACGAAAGAGCAGCGTGCGCTGCACGACCTGGTCGGCGATGCGCAGCGCGCAGCGCTGGCGCAGGCGCGTCCGGGCGTGCCCTACGAGGCCGGCCACAATGCCGCGGTGGAGACCCTGACCGAGGGCCTGCTGCGGCTGGGCCTGCTCAAGGGCACGCTGGAGAAGAACATCGCCAGCGGGGACTACAAGCGTTTCTACCGGCACAAGACCGGGCACTGGCTGGGCCTGGACGTGCACGATGTCGGCGAATACCGGATCGAGGGAGAGTCCCGCCTGCTCGAACCGGACATGGTGTTCACCATCGAGCCGGGCCTGTACATCGGCCGCGACGACACCTCGGTGCACGAGAAGTGGCGCGGCATCGGCATCCGCACCGAGGACGACGTGCTGGTCACCAAGGACAGCCACCAGGTGCTGACCGACACGCTGGCGCGCAGCGCCGACGAGATCGAGGCGCTGATGGCGGAGCGGTGAAATCCACCGCCCCGATTCCGTAGAGCGGAGCCCGCTCCGCTCATGCTTTTCGCGAGAGCCACGAGCGGAGCAAGCTCCGCTCTACAGGAACCTCTTCGCGATCAGGTCGCGCTCGACTCCGGGCAGATGAACGGGTACTGGCGGTCGTCGATGATCGGCACGATCCCGAAGAAGTCGTTGAGCACCGATTCGGCCGTGCAGTAGGCGCCTTCCACCCAGGCCTGATCGTTCGAATACGCTTCGCCGACGATGAAGATGTCGGCGTCCGCGCCGCCGGACAGCAATGAAGGCTTGCGGATCTTCCGCTGCACGTCGCCGATGTCGTAGTGCGGCGCCCACTCGTGGTAGCCGGCGTTGAACGGCGGCAGCGACCAGTCCATGTACGCCGAGTCCAGCGGCTCGGGCACCGCGCTGTAGTCCGCGTTCGGGCCGAAATGCAGCTCCGCGAGCATCTTGCGCAGCATCTTCACCATGCGCGGCGGCACCGTGCGCGGGCCGTCCAGCGGCTGGGTGTCCTGCGACCACGGAATGGTGCGGTTGCGGTTCGGGCCGAGCTCCAGTTCGCGCCAGAACGCGGTGTTGTCCTCGTCGTCGTAGCTGGCCAGGATGCCGTAGATCGGTTTCTTCTGCGCCTGCGGCGCGTTGTCGCCGAAGTACACCACCATGCGGATCGGCGAATTGCTGACGCTGGGGCCGATGGTGTCGTTGCGCGTGGCGGCGGCCAGCGCCTTGGTCTGCGCGATGCCCAGCGGCTGCTCGGTGATGTTCTCGATCGCCGCGACCATGTCCGCCACCGAGGTGTAGGGCACGTCGACCAGCGTGGCCATCGCCTTGAGCGCGTTGGCCGGGAACTTCTGCTTCTTCAGCGCGGCGATGTCTTCGGGCGTGATCGTGTAGCCGATGATCTTCGCCGGATACGCCGGGGGATTGTCGACGTCCGGCGCCCACCACGGCGCATCGAAGAACATGCCGACCTTGTACGAGGGCTGCATGATCGTCGCTTCGAGGTACAGCGACACCTTGTCGTGGTTGAGCACGTCCACCGCGCCCTTCGGCGGTTCGCGGAAGCGCGTGGCCTGCGCGACCAGGTCGATCGCCGCGCGCGGCATCGCCATCCACGCCGCATCGGCCTCGCGGGTGCCGGCGGCGATGTTCGGGTCGCTGCGATCGGCATAGGTGAAGACGGCCTTGCCGTCCTTCCACAGGATCGAATGCAGCCGCGTATCCGGGTGGTAGCGGAACTCGATGCCCTTGGCCTTGGCCAGTTTTTCGATCTCGTCGAACAGCGCGTTGAACATGCCCGAGTAGCCGATCGACAGCGTGCGATACTGGCTGCCGGGCGTGAACTCGTTGTTGATGTTGAACGACACGCCGGCATGGGTGTTGATGACGTTCGAGCTGTAGCCGTTGCCGTCGGCGGCGTACTCGAAACCTTCCTGGCCGAGCTGATCGTAGAGCAGGTTCCAGTAGCCGATGTCCTTGAGATGGTCGCCTTTCTGGAACACGCTCGACGACGGCAGTTCCGCAGTGATTTCGCCGTCCTGGTAGAACTTGCACCAGTCGCGGCGCGTGAAGTCGGCCCACGGCTTGGTCGTCGCCAGGTCCTGCACCGTGTTGAAGCCCTGGTCGGGCGTGGTCGATGCATCGAAGTTGTTCGCGGCGTAGGGCGCGGGATTGTTCGAGGTGATGTCGTTCAGATAGAAATTGCGCGAGCGCAGGTAGAACAGCTGGTCGCCGGTGACGTTGAACGGCACCGAATACTTGTCCAGCCCGAGCAGCTCGATGGTCTTGGTCACCACGCGATGGCCCGGCGCGAGGCCGCCGTTCGGTTCCGGCGCATCCTTGCCCGGATGCTGGTTCCAGAAGGAATAGCGCATGCCGCCGAGTTCGACATAGGACTGGCCGGGGTCGTTGCGGTAGTGCCAGGTGCAGATGCGCGCGCCGGCGGCGCGGGTGCCGCGATGGCGCTTGGAAAAGTCGTAGCGGCCCCAGTCGTAGAGTTCGAGGACGTCGCCCTTGCGCAGCTGTTTCGACTGCCCGGCTTTCGTGGCCTTGCCCTGCAGCAGGCGCCAGGCGGTGTAGAGGCCGGCGGCGCCGGCGCCGAAGATCGAATAGGTCTTCCGTGTCATGGTCGGATCGCTCCTGTCGCTGAGGGGAAAGGCAGTGAGGGAAGGGCGGTGCGGTTCATTCGCTGCCGAGCCGGTACATCTGGCCCGGCAGGTCCTTCTGCGGAATGACGACTTCGACGAGGACCGGGCGGTCGCGGATGCCCTTGATGCGCTTCAGCGCGGCATTGAGCTCGGCCACCGTTTCCACGCGGATGCCCTCGGCGCCGAAGGCCTTCGCCAGCGCGAGGTAATCCCACTTCGGCAGGATGTCGAAGGCATCGAACGTGTGCTGCGGGCCGGGCAGGAAGGCATCCATGTCCACGTAGACCTGCTCGATCGCGTAGACCTGGTTGCTCATCACGAAGACCACCGCATTGAGCTTGTTGCGCGCCAGCGTCGACAGCGACTGGCAGACCATCATGAAGCCGCCGTCGCCGGCCACGGTCCAGGCGCGCTTGCCGCTGCCCAGCTGCGCACCGCTGGCCGCGCCCGTCTCGAAGCCGATGCACTGCCACGCCGCCGACGACACGTAGCTGCCCTTTTTCAGGCCGTAGGCATTCGTTGCGACGTACATCGAACAACTGACGCCGTAGGTCATCACGATGTCCTTCAGCATGTCCTGGTCATGCAGGAACTTCATCGAGTGCTGGAAGAAGCGGTTGTAGGTGATGATGTCCGGCCTGTCGTCGTAGACCGGGTCCGAGTTCGACTTCCACGGCTCGGGGTATTTCGGCTGCGGCGGCGCCTTGACCTTGATCGGATAGCCCTTGGCGGCCTTGAAGAGGGCGAGCAGGGCTTCCATGAAGTCCCGCATCGTCACGTCGCCGTACTTGAAGTAGCCCGCGCGCACGCCGGCGGTGTCGGCCAGCACCATCTGCGCGTACTTGCCTTCGACCAGCGCGAGGTAGTCGTCGGTGATGATCGAGCCCAGCGCCAGCACGCAGTCGGCGGCGTCGACCGTCTTGCGCACGCTGTCGATCGATGCCGCGTCGGAGTAGGTGCCGATGAACTTGTCGCCTTTTTCGTCCAGCACGGTCTTGCCGAGCGTGGTCGTGGTGTAGAGGAAGCCGCTGGCATCGATGATCTTCTGCAGCAGGCCGGACAGGCCGAAGCGCAGCACTTCCACGCCTGCAAGGATCAGCGGGGTCTTCGCGGCCGCAATCTGCGTCCAGGCCTGGTCCACCGCGTTGCGCAGCGCCGCCTCCGGGCTGCGGATGACGCGCGGCTTCAGTGGTGTCTTCGGCGGTTTCGGGCAGGGCTGGCCCCAGACTTCCTTGTAGCAGGCGATATAGACCGGGCGACTGTGGGTCAGCGCCTCGACCAGCAGGTCGTCGATCTGCTCGGGCGCGCCGACGTTCGTGGACAGCGTGATCGCCTTCACCGTGACGTTCTCGTAGACCTTGCGGTCCGCGTCGAGGTCGCCGGTGGAGTGGTGATACAGCACGTCGTACATGTCGGTGATGTCGCGCGCATCGGCGCCGGGCGTGGCGCTGATGACGACGATCGGACTGCGCTCGACCCAGGCGCCGGCGACCGCGTTCAGCGCGCTGAAGGTGCTCACGCCGAACTGCAGCGACACCGCCGAGAGGCCGCGCGTGCGGGCGTAGGCGTCGGCGGCGTAGGCGGCGTCGAGTTCGTTGATCGCACCGATGGTGCGGATGCCGTCGAAATGCTCCAGGGCCTGGGTGAAGTGCTTCACGTAATCGCCGGGAATCTGGAAGACGTCGGTCACATCCAGCTGTTTCAGGCGGGTGAGCAGGTAGTCGGCGACGGTGAACGGCTGCCGCGTGGCGGCGCGGCCAGTACTGCGGCGTGAGCTGCGGGTCATGGCGATCTCCGGGAAGCGTGCGAAGCGGGGTGCGGCGGGCGTGCGCGGATGCGCCGGACATCCGCGCGTGGATGGCCGGTGTCGCGAGTGCGGCAAGCGTGATGTCGTGCGTGGCGTCGTGCGTTCATCGCGGGAGTCCGTTCTCCTGCAGAGCGCGCATCCCCTGCGCGTTGACGACGCCACGGTCGTCCGCGCTGGCGTGGAAGTCAAGCGGACCTGTCTGATGTTGCAGCTTCGTCCGTGATGCCGCTGTTGGCGGCATTCGTGCCTGAAAACAGCGGTTCCGGTGCGATCGATGGCGACGCGCGAGGCGCGATCCGATGCGTCACTGATCCGGAACTGATCCCGGTTTTCGATGCGGCATTGCGCTCAGCGCGCAGCGTCGCGACAGGCGTCTCGGCAAGTGCGATCGGCGGCCTTGAGCAGGGTGGGCAGGCGATGCTGGCCGTGCATGGCGCCGACATGCGATTTCGCGCGTTGCAGCGGCAAGCCCGCGGCGGTGACATAGAGCGGACGCGCGCTGTCGCCACGCAGTACCTCGTGATCCGCGCCGATGCCGACGAAGGCCGTCTTGGCCACGCCGATCACCGGCACGCGACCGTCGAGGGCGTCGAAGAGGTGCTTGCCCAGGCCGGGTCTGCCGTCCTCGTCCAAGAAGACATGGCCGTCGACGACGATGATGTCCGGCTGCAGGTCGTGCTCGCGCAGCAGGCCGAGGATGCACGGCAGTTCGCGCCGATAGAACGCGCCCGGTTCGTAGGGCGCGACCGCATCGAAGCGGCTGATGCACGCGCGCGCCGGCTGTACATCGCTCCAGCCTTCGAAGCACACGCCCGCCGCGACGGCGCCGGGCTCGGTGTAGTGGACGTCGACGGCGAGGATCATGGGGAAGCGGTGACGTCCGTCAATTCCAGCTGTGCCAGCTTCCTCGCCAGCCCTTCGGACGTGTTGAGCGTGTGTATGTAGCGGCCATCGGGCTTGCAATACGACAGGATCGCACCGTCTTCGAGCATGACCAGCGCGATCGTATCGACTGCATGAGGCGAATGGAAAATGCGCACTATCGCCCCCGGCCTGACGAGCATGTCTGGCGGAGTCCGTGCGCGATCTGCTCTCAGTATGTGTCGCCCTGGACAGTTCGGGATTGCCGACCAGTCCAGCGTCGCCAGCAGCGTGTCGAAACGCATGGTGGATCAGATGACCGGCGATCCGTCGGGATCGTGCTCGATCATCCACAGCCCGCCCCAGAGCTTGAGGTCGAGTTCGTAGCCTTCGCGCTGCCTGGCCATCAGCCAGGCGGGCGCCTGCGCGCGCGGCACCGTGTGCACGATGATGTCCTCGTTGTCCACGCCGCCGCCGTCGCCGACCTTCACCAGGTTGCGCGCGCGGACGAAGGCGATGCGTTCGTTGCTCATGCCGGCCGAGGTCGGGCCGACCAGCAGCACCTCGACGGTTTCCGCGCGCCAGCCGGTTTCCTCGATCAGTTCGCGGCGTGCGGCCTCTTCCAGCGTGTCGTGGGCGTGGTCGTCGCCGACCAGCCCGGCGGGCATCTCGATGGTGCGCGCACCCAGCGGCACGCGGAACTGTTCGACGAACAGCACCTCGTCCTGCGGCGTCACCGCGACGATGATCACTGCCATGCCGCTGCCGCCATGGCTGCGTTCGCAGTATTCCCAGGTGCCGCGCCGTTTCATGCGCAGCCATCGGCCTTCGTACAGGGTCTCGTCGTGATCGGTCATGCGTGGCCTCAGAAGTCGTCGGGAAGGGAGGGCGCGTGCGTGGCGAATTCCAGTCCGCCGAGCGTGTACGCGCGACGCCGGGTCATCGGCCCGAAGCGCAGCGTGTCGCACAGCGCGCCAAGCGCGTCCGGCTCGGCCGCGCGCCGCGTGAAGCGCGGGTGCGCGCCGTCCAGCGGCGCATCGCAGGCGATGGTGGTGAGCTGGCGGAAGAGCAGGGCCTTGTCGCTGTGTTCGCGCAGCTTGGTGGCCGCCTGTCCGGCGCCGCGGAAGCGCAGGAACGGCACTTCGTCGACCCGGCGCAGCAGGCTGTCGAGGTCGCCGAAATGCGCGAGCAGCACCGCTGCGGTCTTCGCGCCGACGCCGGGCACGCCGGGGATGTTGTCGACGGCATCGCCGCAGAGCGCCAGGTAGTCGGCGATCTGGTGCGCCTCCACGCCGTGTCGCGCCTTCACGCCGTGTGCGCCCCAGCGCTGGTTGCGCGCGTAGTCCCACTGCTCGTCGCCGATGTGCAGCAACTGCGAGAGATCCTTGTCGGCGGACAGGATGATGCCGCGATGGCCGTCGCCGCGGGCGCGCACCAGCGCGCTGCCGATCAGATCGTCGGCTTCGTAGTCGTGGTGCCCCAGCACGGTCAGGCCGAGCGCCGCGCACAGCGCCTTGCAGTGTGCGAACTGGCGCTTCAGTTCTTCCGGCGCGGGGTCGCGGTTCGCCTTGTAGGCGGGATACAGCCGGTTGCGGAAACACGAATCCAGGGCTTCGTCGAAGGCCACCGCGATGTGCTGCGGCCGCTCGCGCTCCAGCACGTCGAACAGGAAACGGGCGAAGCCCTGCACGGCATTGGTCGGCCAGCCCTCGCTGTCGCGGAACTCGTCCGGCATCGTGTGCCAGGCGCGGAAGACATAGATGCTGGCGTCGATCAGGTAGACGGGCGCGGCCTGCGCATCGGCACCGCTCATGCAGGCGTCCAGTCGGTGAGCAGCGCGGCCGGGTCGGGGCGTTCGCGCTCGGGGGCTTCGAGCTGGGTGGAGCCGATGTGGATGAAGCCGGCGACGACTTCGTCGGCACCCACGCCGAGCGTGGCGAGGATCACCGGGTCGTAGGCGGCCCAGCCGGTCAGCCACTGGGCGCCGAAGTCCAGGGCCTGCGCGGCCTGGAGCAGGGCGAGGCAGACGCAGCCGGCGGTCAGCAGGCGCTCCTGGGCCGGGATCTTCTCGTCCGGCCCCAGCTGGGCGATGACCGTGACGATGACCGGCGCGAACGAGAACCGCTGGCGATCCTTGTCGATCACGCTGTCCGAGGCCGAGGGGTCGCGTTCACGGCTGCGACGGGCCAGAATGTCGCCCAGAGCGTGACGTGCGTCGCCTTCGATCCGGAGGAAGCGGAACGGCACGCGTTTGCCGTGATCGGGCACCCGCACGGCGGACTGCAGCATTCGGAGCAGTTCGTCACGATTCGGACCCGGACCGCTCAGTTGCCGGCTGGGTACCGACCGTCGGCTGTCGAGCGTTTGCAATCTTTGCAGCTGATGATTTGCGAGTCGGGTCACAGACGCCTCAGTACGGTTTGAAGGATCGTATCGTCCGGGTGTCCAGACGCCTCATTCTCCCCCGAATTCCCCCGAGACGACACCATGGACGACAACAGCCGGTACTACCCTGGCCGCGCCCCCGCCGCGCCGCGCCAGAGTTCCGACAAGGTCTACGAATCGCTTCGCCGCGACACGGTGACGGCGCTCTCGGGCGTGCTCGCAGGGTTCTGGGGAGACATCGAGGAGCAGGTCCGCCTCGCCGCGATCGCCAGCCACGACAGCCGCGCGATCTACGACGACCGTCTCGCCATCCGCCTGCTCAACCAGCGCGCGCTGGAGCTGGCCAACCGCTACCGCGAATCCCTCGAATCCGCGTTCGACGCCTGGCGCAATCCGCGCCCGCGCCCGGTCGAGAACAAGAGCATGAGCCTGATGTCCGAGGCGCAGCTCGAATCGCACCTGTCCGGCCAGCAGATCATCGAACTGCTGGAACACCAGCTGATGCACCCGCTGCAGGTGATGCACGAGCGCCTCGACGCGCTGGCCACCGCGCTGGGCCTGCCGCGGCAGTCGCCCGAGGTGAACCCGCTGCGTCCCGAAGTGCCGGTGACGGCCTTCGTCAAGCTCTTCTCCGAAGACGACCTCACGCCCGAACTGCGCCGGTTGATCTTCCTCCAGCTCGAGAAGCGCCTCTCGAAGGCGCTGGTCGAGCTGTACACCAAGATCAACGACACCCTGGATGCCGGCTTCGCGCCGCGCGATCAGCCGCAGGACATGCAGGCGCCGCAGCCGCAATCGCAGTCGCCGCAGGCCGGCTGGACGCCGGACGGTGGTCTGGTCGAGTCGCGCCCGCAGCAGCCCCAGTATCCCGGCCAGGGCCAGATGCCGCAGGGCTATGGCCAGCCGCAGCCCGGTTACGGCCAGTCGCCCGCCGGCTATGGTCAGCCCGGCCAGCCGGGCCAGAACCCCGCCGGCTGGGGCTACGGCCAGCAGATGCCGAACATGCCCGGCCAGCCCATGCAGGGCGCACCGATGCAGGGCATGCCCATGCAGGGCGCGCCGATGCCCGGCCAGCCCTACGGCACGCCGTCCGGCGGCGGCATGCTGGGCGACGGCAGCGGCCGTCCGCTGCGCTACCGCGAATCCGTCCACCAGCAGTTGCGCGCCTGGCGCCAGACCGTGCTGCGCCCCGGCTCCATGCCGCCGCCGCCGTCGTCGATGGTCGGCGTGCGCGTGCTGGGCCCGCAGGAGCTGCTCGGCATCGCGTCGATGCTGCAGGGCGACGACCCGGCGCCGTACGTGCGCGCGATCGCCGGCGACGACCATCGCCCGCTGTCCGCGGTGATCCGCGACCAGATCGTCAGCGGCTCGCGCCAGCTCGGCTACGACCCCACGCAGACCCGTTTCAGCGAACTGGACGAGGACGCGATCGATCTCGTCGGCATCCTCCTGCAGACCCTGGCCCGCAGCCATGCCGCGCTGACCCGTTCGCGCGCGCTTTACGGCCGCCTGGTCGGCCCGTACCTCAAGCTCGCCCTGGCCGACGACAGCCTGTTCGACCAGCGCGCCCATCCCGGCCGCAAGCTGCTCGAAGCGCTGAGCGAAGCCTGCGATGGCAATACCGGTGAGTCGCCGCAGGACCAGCAGACGCTGACCCACGCCGAGCTGGCGGTGGATCGCGTGGTCGAGGAATACCGCGACGACAAGGCCATCTTCGAGATGGCCGCATCCGAGCTGCGCGATCACCTGGACAACCAGAAGCGCATGCGCGATGTGACGGAACAGCGCGCCGCCGAGGCCGTGGGTGGCCGCGAGCGCCTGCAGCATGCGCGTCGCGCGGTCGACGAACTCGTGGCCGCGCGCCTGGCCGAGCGTCCGCTCACCGACGGCATCGCCGAGTTCCTCACCGGCCACTGGCGTCATCACCTGGTGCAGACCTGGCTGCGCGAAGGGCCGAGTTCGGCGCAGTACCTGTCGGCCGTGGCCATCGGCGAGAGTCTGGTGCAGGCCGATGCCTACGCCATGCGCGCCGAAGGTGGCCGGGTCGCCGACAAGATCCTCGAGCTGCAGGGGCCGCTCGGCCGCTGCTACGCCAGTTGTGGCCTCGACGCCGTCGCCGCCCGCGATTCGCTGTCGAAGATCGTGTCCGCGCTGGCCTTCCCGGACCGTGCGCGCATCCGCCACAGCTTGCCGGCCGAGGAGGATGCCACCGCATCCGTCGAGCCGAACGATGCCGCCAACTGGGGTGGTCTCCGCGTGGTCGGCGGCACCGATTCGCTGGACTTCGACCCCGCGCTCGCCGCACGCCTGCGCCGCCTGCGCGTGGGCCAGAACCTGCGCCTGATCGAGGAAGACGGCCAGGAAACCGCCGGCCGCATTGCCTGGGTCAGCCCGCTGACCACGCGTTTCCTCATCGTCAATCGTCGCGGCATGCGCAAGCTGGTGGTGACGCCGGAAGAGCTCGCGGCCCTGGTTGCGAACAATCGCGTGATCCTGCGCTCTTCCGAGGCGCCGTTCGACGAGGCCATGCGCCAGATGTGGCAGACGCTCAACCAGTCGCGCAGTGCCGTCAGCGGGATTGCCTGACACACCGCCTGACTGATCCCCTGAGCGGCGGCGCGAACTTCGCCGCCACCACGTCCCCGGGCCGTCGGCATCATTGCCGGCGGCCTGTTCGTTTTCGGGGTGTGCTTCCTGAGGCCTGTTCCTGCCTTGCTGGCCTGTCACGCGCACGCCTGCCGGGCGTGATGACGCCGGCCCCGCGACCACCGCGTGGTTATGCGTTTTCGTTGTGGGGCAATGTCGCCGCTGCAGGAGAGCGGTCATCGCAACCTGCTAGGATGCCGGTCACCCAACGAAGGCGCTAGGAGAGCGGGCAATGGCGGAAGCGAGTGCAGGTGCGGCGGCGAAAGTGGTCATCGGTTCGGTGCGCGAAACCGCATCCGGCGAGCGGCGCGTCGCGCTGACGCCCGAAACCTGCAAGAAGCTGGTCGCCGCAGGTGCCACGGTCCGCATCGAGCGCGGACTCGGCCAGACCGCTCACCAGCCCGACAGTGCCTACGCCGATGCCGGGGCCGAACTGGTCGACAGCGCCGAAGCCGTGCTTGCCCAGGCCGACATCGTGGCCTGCGTGCAGCCGCCGTCGCCCGCAGCGATCGGCACGATCAAGTCCGGCGCCGCATTGATCGGCATGCTGCAGCCGCAGGCCGATGCCGCACGTGCCGAGGCCATCCAGGCGCGCGGTCTCGTCGCCTTCCCGCTGGAACGCCTGCCGCGCACCACGCGCGCCCAGGCCATGGACATCCTCAGCTCGCAGGCGGGCATGGCCGGCTACAAGGCCGTGCTGATCGCCGCGCAGCTGACGCCCAAGTTCTTCCCGATGCTCACCACCGCCGCCGGCACCATCCGGCCGTCGAAGGTGCTCATCATCGGTGCCGGCGTCGCCGGTCTGCAGGCGGTCGCGACTGCCAAGCGTCTGGGCGCGCAGGTCGAAGGTTTCGACGTGCGCCCGGAAACCCGCGAGCAGATCGAATCGCTCGGCGGCAAGTTCCTCGACCTGGGTGTCAGCGCCGCCGGCGAAGGCGGGTATGCGCGCCAGCTCACCGAGGAAGAGCGCGCCCTGCAGCAGCAGCGTCTGGCCGACCACCTGAAGGGGGTCGACGTCATCGTCTCGACCGCCGCCGTGCCCGGTCGTCCCGCGCCGAAGATCGTCAGCGCCGCGATGGTCGCCGGCATGAAGCCCGGCA
This sequence comes from Lysobacteraceae bacterium, assembly GCA_036404915.1. Classification (GTDB taxonomy): domain Bacteria; phylum Pseudomonadota; class Gammaproteobacteria; order Xanthomonadales; family Xanthomonadaceae; genus Lysobacter_I. The sequence continues at coordinate 39,825 of DASWYO010000014.1, read as the reverse complement.
GCGTGATCGTGGATCTCGCCGCCGAAACCGGCGGCAACTGCGAGCTGACCCGTCCGGGCGAGACCATCGACCACGGCGGCGTCACCATCGCCGGTCCGCTGAACCTCGCCAGCAGCGGCGCCATGCACGCGAGCGACATGTTCGCGCGCAACGTCTTCAACTTCGTCTCGCTGCTGCTCGACAAGCAGGGTGCGCTGCAGTTCGACTGGAACGACGAACTGCTGGCGAAGACCGTCTGGCCGGAACGCGCCGCGTCCTGAGACCGGGTGGGGGCTTCCATGCCCTGATGCGATGTTCCATTCGATGCCCTGACGTCCTGAACCCGTCCCGCCTGACGTTCGCCGAGAGAGGGCCCAAGGCTTGCCTGCCACCTGTGGCCGGGCATACCCTCGGCACTGCCGGCCCGCTCGCCGAGCGGCACCGACGATGACAGGACCGCAGAAGGAGGCCGCGACATGAATCAGCCGTTCGATGGACATGAGGCGAGGCCGCAGGACACGCGTGGCGCCCACGGCGTGGCGCTGGCGCCACCGGAACGCCAGGGGCCGATGCTCGACCCTCCCCAGAAGCCCAGGGAACTGGAGATGAGCGCCGGCGAGCGCGAGCTGTATGTCCGCGCGGTGAATCTCGTCCAGAACAAGGCCGGCCTGACCGAAGACGACGCGCGCAAGGTCGCCACCGATGTCGTCCTGACCGCGCGCACCACGCCCGGCCTGTCGGAGAAGCCCGAATACATGGACGTGCGCAATGGCCACGTCATGCTCGCGCAGAAGATCGACAAGGAACCGATCTTCAGCGGTTACGTGAACATCGAGCAGTCGAAGGCGCAGAGCGAGCAGCAGGTGGCCGCGAAGTTCGACCAGCACGATCGCGTGCTGCAGGAGCGCCAGGCACGCGATGCCGAGCGCGAGGCCAAGCCGCTGACGCAGGCGGTCGAGGATCGCGTTACCAACAGTTTCACGTTCTCGCGTTCGATCTGAGGCGACGCGCGCTCGCAGTTGCGCGAGACGAACCGATCTCCCGCGGAATTCCACATGCGACAACGGCGCCCGAGGGCGCCGTTGTCGTGTCTGCCTGCGGGCTAGCCGGTTACTGCTTCGCCGGTGCCGACGCATCCATCGCGGGCGCGGCCTGCGCGGTCTTCAGCGAGGCCGGCGGATTCGCCGCCATCATCGTGTCGCGTGCGGCGCGGAACGGATTGCCCTTGTACCAGTTCGGCCAGAGGTTGGTGTCGTGCACCAGCGCCAGGCCCACTTCGAACAGCGATGCGAGGTCCTGCATCGTGCCGTCGAGCTTCCACGTCGCCGGATCGTACTCGTCGTCGGGCTTGTGGTAGCGGTGTTCGTTGTAGTCCTTGCCGGCCGCTTCGCCTGCGGCGGTGCCGCCTTCCAGCAGGTCGTTGCCGCCATCGGCGTACAGCGCGGGCACGCCGGCCTTCGCGAAGTTGAAGTGATCGGAACGGAAGTAGTAGCCGCCGGCCGGGTTCGACTCCTCGACCAGCGTGCGGCCCTGGCGCTCGGCGATCGGCTTGAGGATGTCCTCCATTTCCGAATTGCCCTTGCCGACCACGGTCAGGTCGCGGGTGCGGCCGGACACGCTCATCGCGTCGATGTTGATCACGCCGACGGTGCGATCCAGCGGGATGCTCGGATGCGCGACGTAGTACTTCGAGCCGAGCAGGCCGGATTCCTCCAGCGTCACTGCGACGAACAGCGCCGAACGCTTCGGCTTCGCGCCCTTGGCCATCGCCTCTGCGATTTCCAGGATGCCGGCCACGCCGGTCGCGTTGTCCACGGCGCCGTTGTAGATGTTGTCGCCTGCTTCGCCGTCGTGCTTGCCCAGGTGATCCCAGTGCGCCATGTAGACCACGGCTTCCTCGGGGCGCTCGCTGCCCGGCAGCAGGGCCAGCACGTTGCGCGATTCCTTCTCCGCGATGGTGCTCTTCAGGGTGACGCTGGCCTTGGCCGGCAGCGTCACCGGCTTGAAGCCGCGCTTGCCGGCGGCGGTGCGCATGGCGTCGAGGTCGAGGCCGGCGTCGGCGAACAGCGCCTTGGCCTGCTCGCCGGTGATCCAGCCCTGCAGCGGCACGCGCGGCGCCGGGTCGTCGGCCGCGCGCAGGTCGTACTGTGCGCCGGACCAGGAATTCTTCACCACGTCCCAGCCGTACGACGCGCCTTCGGTGTCGTGGATGATCAGCGCGGCAGCGGCGCCCTTGCGACCCGCTTCCTCGAACTTGTAGGTCCAGCGACCGTAGTAGGTCATGCGCTTGCCGTCGAACAGGCTCGCGTCCTTCGCATGGAAGCCCGGGTCGTTGACGAACATGACCACGGTCTTGCCCTTCACGTCGACGCCAGCGTAATCGTTCCAGTTCTGCTCCGGCGCATCGACGCCGTAGCCGACGAACACCAGGTCGCTGCCGTCGATCTTCACTTCGGGCTGGCCGGTACGCGTGCCGACCACCATGTCGGTGCCGAACTTCAGCGTGCGCGGCGTGCCCTTGACGTCGATGGTCATCGCCGTCGCTTCGTCGGCGGTGGTTTCCATCATTGGCACGACCTGGAAATAGCTGTCGCCGTTGCCCGGCTTCAGGCCCATGCGCTCGAACTGCGCCTTCAGGTACTGGACCGTCTTCTCCTCGCCCGGCGTTCCCGGCGCGCGGCCTTCGAATTCGTCGGACGCCAGCACGCGCACGTGCTCGGCGAAATCGGCGGGATCCAGCGCGTCCTTGAACGCGAAGCCGGCGGGTTTGGCGGCATCGGCGGCCGGCTTCGCGGCCGGGGCGTCTTCGCCCTTGCAGGCGGTCAGCGCGGCCGCCGCAGCGAGGGTGAGCAACAGGGTCTTGGGCAATGAGCGTGTCATCGTGCGGTCTCGGTGTTTCCTGACGAACGGAAGCCGGAGTGTACGCCGGGTCGGCACGATCCCGCCCGGAACCGCTGTGCCGTTCGTGGCGACGACGAAAAAAAGCCCCGGCGGTGCCGGGGCGGGGAGAGGAGCGACGAAAGGGGTGCTGTCGCCGTCAATCCTTCGGCGCAGTCGGGCCGTCGTAGCGGACGGCGGTGGCGCCGGTGACCTGGCCGATGCGGGCGGTGCTGTGGACGTAGAGGTTCACGTCGCGCTTGAACACCAGCGGGCCTTCGACGATGGCGTTGGGGCCGACGATGATGCGCAGCTTGCGCTTCTTGGCGCTGACCGGCATCCAGTTGCTGGTGGGCTTTTCGACGGTGATGCCGCCGCGGACGTGGGAGCCGACGCCGACGGTGATGTCGCCGTTGACGGTGCTGATGCCGCCGGCGACGTCGGTGTCGACCAGGCCGATGGCGCCGTTCACGGTTTCCACGTCCTTGCCGATGCTGCTGCCGCGGTCGACGAACACGCTGCCGTTGACGGTTTCGATATCGCCGACCTGGCTGCCGTTGCCGAGGCGGATGCTGCCGTTCACGGTCTGCACGCTGGACGCGCGGATGCGCTCGTCGCCGCGGATGCTGCCGTTCACGGTCTCGGCATCGCCGATGCTGGCGCCGGTTTCGAGGTGGATGCTGCCGTTCACGGTGGTGGCGTCGCTGGCCTTGGCGCCAGCTTCCACGCGGATGCTGCCATTGACCGTGGTCAGGTCACCGTAGGTCTGGCCGGCATGCGCGGTGATGCTGCCCATGACCTTGTCCACGTCGTTGTTGCTGGCCATGGCGGCGGCCGGGAGCAGGGCGGCGAGTGCGATGGCGAGGCCGGCGGCGCGGACGGTCGTGGTCGGGGTGGGAACGCGGAGCTTGAGCATGGGGGACCTCTCGGATGGACGGGCGATGCGCCTGTTGGGACCTAGGATGCGGGGCCTTCGCTACAATCGCATCTGTCCGAAGTCACTGCCCCGAAGGTCACATGCCCGACGTTGCCCGCTCCGAATCCCCGGTCCCGAAGCCGGTCGTCCTGATGATCCTGGACGGCTGGGGCTACCGCGAGGATCCCAGCGACAACGCCTTGGCCCTGGCCAACCTGCCGAACTGGCGTCGCCTGTGGGACGGCGCGCCGCGCACCCTGATCCACACCGAGGGGCGCCACGTGGGCCTCCCGGACGGACAGATGGGCAATTCCGAAGTCGGCCACATGAACCTCGGCGCCGGCCGCATCGTCTACCAGGACCTGACCCGCATCGATGCCGCGATCGAGGACGGCAGCTTCTACGCCAACGCCGAACTCCGCGCGGCCTGCGCCGCCGCGAAGGCGGCCGGCGGCACCCTGCACGTCATGGGCCTGATGTCGCCCGGCGGCGTGCACAGCCACGAGCAGCACATCTTCGCGATGCTCGACCTCGCCGCGCGCGAGGGCGTGGCCCGGGTCGCGGTGCATGCGTTCCTCGACGGCCGCGACATGCCGCCGAAGTCCGCCGAGCCCAGCCTGCGCGCGCTGCAGGCCAAGTGCGACGCGCTGGGCAATGCCCATGTCGCCAGCGTCGGCGGCCGTTATTTCGCGATGGATCGCGACCAGCGCTGGGATCGCATGCGGCGCGCGTGGGACGCCATCGTCGAAGCGCGCGGCGAACAGCGTGCCGCCGATGCGCTGTCTGCGCTGGCCGAGGCCTATGCGCGCGGCGAGAACGACGAATTCGTCGCGCCGACCACCCTCGATAGCGCGCGCCCCATGGCCGAGGGCGATGCCATCGTCTTCATGAATTTCCGCGCCGATCGCGCGCGCCAGCTCACGGCCGCCTTCGTCGCTCCGGGCTTCGACGGCTTCGCGACGCGTCGCCCGGTGCTGTCGCGCTTCGTCTGCCTCAGCGAGTACGACGCGAAGCTGCCGGCGTCGGTGGCCTATCCGCCGGACGAGCTGCGCAACACGCTCGGCGAAGTGCTGGCGGCGCGTGGCCTGACCCAGCTGCGGATCGCCGAGACCGAGAAATATGCCCACGTCACCTTTTTCTTCAGTGGCGGACGCGAAGACCTCTACCCGGGCGAGGAACGCATCCTCGTGCCCAGCCCGAAGGTCGCCACCTACGACCTTCAGCCGGAAATGAGCTGCCCGGAAGTCACCGCGAGGCTGGTCGATGCGATCGCCTCGGGCCGCATCGATGTGGCCATCTGCAACATCGCCAATCCGGACATGGTCGGCCATACCGGCGACCTGCAGGCCGCGATCCAGGCCGCGGAAGCGGTGGACGTGGCGATCGGCGCGGTCGAAGCGGCCGTGCGCGCCGCCGGTGGGGCACTGCTGATCACCGCCGACCACGGCAACCTGGAAATGATGCGTGACCCCGAGACGGGCCAGCCGCACACCGCCCACACCGTCGGTCCCGTGCCGTTCGTCTATGTCGGTCCACGTGCGGCGGGCCTGCGCGCGGGCGGCGCGCTGCGCGACGTGGCGCCGACCATCCTCGACCTGCTCGGCATCGATCCCCCGGCGGACATGAGCGGCCGTTCGCTGCTGGTCGCCGGCTGACGGCCTCGGCATGACGCCGCTCGTGCTCCGCTGGTTCATCGCTGCGCTGCTGCTCGCGCTCGCCGCGCCCTTGGCCGCGCGCCAGTCCGGGCCGGAAGCGCAGCGCCAGCTCGACAAGGTCCGGCGCGAGCTGAACGAAGTCGCGGCCGAACGCCGCCGGCTGGAAGGCCAGCGCGGCGCGGCCAGTCGCGAACTGCGCGCGGTCGACGAACGCGTCGCCACGTCCAGTCGTGCCCTGCACGATGCCGAAGCGCAGCTGGTGCGCGAACAGGCGGCCTACGAACAACTGCTCGAGCGCCGCGACGACCTGCGCGGCCAGCACGCCGCACAGCGTCGCGAACTGGCCACGCTGCTGCGCGCAGCCTATGCGCAGGGCGATCACGCACCGCTGAAGCTGGCGCTGGCGCAGGATCGCGTCGCCGACAGCCAGCGGCAGCTCGCGTACTACGGTTACCTGCAGCGCCAGCGCGTGCAGCGCGCGGCGGCGCTGACTGCGGAACTGCAGGAACTGGACCGTGTCGAAGCGCAGATCCTCGCGCGACGGACTGCGCTGGATACGGCGCGCGCGCAGCAGCGCGTGCAGCTGGCGAATCTCGACCGCGATCGCAAGGCGCGCGCGGTCACTCTGACCGAACTGGAACAACGCTATCGCGACCGCCAGGCGCGCGAAGACGCGCTGGGCAGCGATGCCAAGGCATTGCAATCTGTGGTCGCGCGCTTGCGTGCCGCCGCTGCGAAGGCCGCTGCCGAACGCGTGGCGGCGGAACGCGCGGAGAAGGCGCGCGCTGCGAAGTCGCGCGACACCGCAGGCACGAAACAGGGCCCGCGCACGCCGACCGAACGCAAGCCGCCGCGCCAGCTCGCCAGTGCGGCGCCGGTGCGCGTCGGCGGTGCCGGCTGGCCGCTCTCGGGCGGCTTGCTGGCCGGATACGGCGGGCGCATGCCCGATGGCCGCGCCAGCCACGGCCTGCTGATTTCCGCCGGCCTCGGCAGCCCGGTGCGCGCGGTCGCCGATGGCAGCGTCGTCTTCGCCGAATGGATGACCGGCTACGGCCTGATCCTGATCGTCGACCACGGCAACGGCTACCTCAGCCTGTACGCGCACAACGAATCCCTGCTCAAGGACGTCGGTGCGCTGGTCAAGCGCGGCGATGCCGTCGCGCGCGTCGGCAATTCGGGCGGACTGGCGCAGCCGGCGCTGTATTTCGAGCTGCGCCGCAATGGCCAGCCGGTGGACCCTGCGGTGTGGATCGGACGGCGTTGATGCCTGCCTGAGACGGGGGCGGGCGAGAGGCTTCGATGCCGGAGTGCCCATGGCCTGTGATCGAGGATGCGGCGCCGATGGCGTGCCGGGGGCGTTGTTGGTTGCGTGCAGATATAGGCTGCTTCGTTCGGAGCCGCGATTGCAATAGCGCTGCTCGATGGATACGCGCCATGCGCAAAATCGCATCTTCCATGAGTCCGGCGCGCTGCATCACTGTCAGAAATGACATGTTGTGACGCATTCGCGACGCGCGCTTAGATAGACCCCAGCCATCGTTCGCGCTGATCCTTTCCGGGCTTCGCAGTCCGCGGTGGACAGGGGCGCCCGCGCGAATCCTCGCGCGGCGGGTCGCGGGCGAGGCACCGGTCGCAGATGCGACACCGCAGTTCCGCGTCCGTTCGCGGTCGCGCGGTCGCGCGGTTGCGTTGCGTCCGGTTCGGCCGGTACAGGTCAGGAGGCTCGAATGGGACGTCGGGAACGGACCGTGACCGCGATGGGCTTGCCCGCGAGGGAAGAAGCCGAGCTCAGGCGTCTGCTGGCCCTGGTGACGGACCAGACGCTCGCGCACTGGAGCTTCCTCGATGCGATCGATGCCGATGTCGCCTTCTGCGAGCCGCGCTCGGCGCTTGCGCGCGTGTACTTGCACCATCGCCACAGGCCGGGCGTGCCGGTCTGCATCGCGCTGGGCGAGGGCAGCGAAGAACTGCCGTGGCCGCATCGCGTCGCGCTGCCGCTGGATGCGACGCGCCTGCAGGACGTGCTCGACCGCATCGAGATGACCGATGCTGCGGTCCATGTCGCAGCCGGCACCGACGATGCACGAGACCATGGCCCGGCCGGAGAGGCCGTGACGGATGCCGTTGCGGGCAGCGTGCTGCCCGTGATGGATGTCAGCGCACCTGCCGTGCCGGTGGTGACCCTGATCGACCCGACGGCGCCCGAAGGCGTGGCGATGGACATCGATCGGGGCGAAGTGGTCGATTTCGGCCGCGACTTCATCGATGCGGTGTGCGCCGCCCAGGACCGCATGCGCAACGACGCGGAAGGCGGCGTGTGGCGCTTCGAATGGGGCAGCCGCGCGTTCGACCTGTTCTTTCCGGAACGCGCCTACCGATACGACGGCGATGCCAGCACCGACATGCTGATGGCGATGGGCGTGAGCGTGCAGGTGGGGCCGGGGCGGCGACTGGGCCCGGCCGAGGCGGTCAGCGCGCGCCACGTGGGCCACCAGAAGCCGCTGGATCCGCTGCTGTGGCGCATCGGCCTGCACATGCCGCCGCGCGGCACCTTGCCCTGGGCTCGCCACGATGTCCGCGTGCGGCTGCGGCGCTGGCCCGATTTCGGCCACCTCGGTGCGCATCGTCCGCATTTCGCGATCGCCGCGCACATGAGCCGCACCGCGTGGACCGTGGACGACCTGGCGCGCGCCAGCGGCCAGAATCCCGCCGACGTCCGTGCCTTCCTCAACGCCTGCGGGCTGTGCGGCCTGCTCGATGTCGAGGCCGGCGCCGCGCCCGCGCCAACGCCGGAGCCGCCGCACCGGGTCTCGGGCCTGTTCCGGCGCCTGCGCGATGCGCTGGGAATTGGCGCATGAGTCCGCGCGTGAACCTGCGCGTGAGTCCGCGCATCAGCACCGACGCATGAGCATGGAGAACGAACGCATGGGCCAGCCGCGCGAATACAAACTCCTGTTCACCGGCAGCATGGGCGCTGGCAAGACCACCGCCATCGCCGCGATCAGCCAGATCACGCCGGTGCGCACCGATGTCGCCAACACCGACACCGCCACCTTCGACAAAGCCACCACCACGGCCGCGATGGACTACGGCGAGCTGACCCTCGACGGCGGCGACCGCCTCCGGCTCTACGGCACGCCGGGCCAGACGCGCTTCGATTTCATGTGGAAGATCCTCGGTCGCGGCGCGCTGGGCGTGGTAGTGCTGGTGGACAACAGCCGGCCCGATCCGCTCGACGACCTGCGCACCTATCTGGGTGCCTTCGCCGATGTGGCGCGTGGCGCGCGCGCCGTGGTCGGCATCGGTCGCGCCGAGTCGCATCCCTCGCCGGACATCGCGCAGTTCCATGAGGTGGCCGAGTCGCTGGGGTTGCAGGTGCCGATCCTCTCGGTCGACGTGCGCCGCCGCGAGGATGTCCTGCTGCTGCTCGACATCCTGTTCCACCAGGTCGAAGCACAGGCGCCGGCATTCGAGGACAGCGAAGGGGGGATGGCATGAGCGAGACGATGGCCGTGCTCGGGCGCACCGAGCGCGCGATGTGCCAGAAACATGTCGAACAGCTGCTGTCGACCGTCCCCGGCGTGATCGGCGTGCTGGTGTGCACCGTGGACGGGTTCGAGGTGGCATCGCGGCTGCGCCCGCCGCTCACTGCGGAGCGCCTGTCGGCGATGACCAGTTCGCAGCTGGCGCTGGGCGAAGCCCTGTGCGGCGAAACGGGGGCGGGTGCCTGCCTGAACGTGGTGATCGAGGCCGAAGCCGGACGCCTGCTGATGCTCAGCGTGCCGACGCGGCGGCGGCGCCTGCTGCTGACCGTGCTGTGCGAGCAGGACAGCGTGCTGGGCTCCGTGCTGTGGGCGGCACGCGCCTGCGCGCAGGACATCGGCCGGCGTCTCGACGACCGGCACTGATCGCAGGTTCCGGATCCGGTCCTTCCGTATGCGATCGCCCGCCGTGCCAGCCTGGCCATGGCCGGGCGCAAGGTGCTCGACGCCGGGAACGGTCTGGTAATCTGACCCGTCGAAGGACGCGCCGGGCGACATCGCCGCCCGGTGGCGCACCGAACACGCGCGGTCCCAGGCGTGCAGTCCGAAGCACGCGGCCCGAACTTGCGGCCTTCGATCCGGGTCTGACCCGGTGCGGGTCCGGCGTCGCCGGGCCCGTCAGATCGAACCAGCCAGCCGGAGTCCGCATGTCGTCAATCCCGTTCGCGATCCCGTCCCGCCCGCGCATCGCCGCCGCCCGCCCCAGGTCGCTGGCCGCGTGGCTCGTGGCGCTGCTGGCCGCGAGCGTGGCCGTGCAGGCGCAGGATCCCGCGCCGTCCGGTGGCGCGAAGGCCGCCGACGGCAAGTCGGCAGACAGCAAACAGGCCGGCGCCAAGCCCGAGAGCCAGGTGCCGCTGGAAGAGATCCGTCGCTACGTCACCGTCTACAACACGGTCAAGCAGGCGTACGTCGAACCGGTGGACGACCGCAAGCTGATGCAGTCGGCGATCCGTGGCCTGCTGCTCGACCTCGATCCGCACAGCGCCTATCTCGTCCGCAGCGATGCGCAATCCCTCGAGGAAGACAGCAGCGGCGCCTACGACGGCATCGGCGTCGACGTGCAGGTGCAGCCCGACGGCACGATCCTGGTGATCGCTCCGATCGACGACACGCCGGCCGCGCGCGCGGGCGTGAAGCCCGGCGACCTGATCATCGCCGTCGACGGCAAGCCGCTCACGTCCGAATCGCTGGGCGACAACCCGCTGCGCGGCGATCCCGGCAGCAGCACCGTGCTGACCGTGCAGCGCGAAGGCCAGGCCAAGCCGCTCGACATCACCGTCAAGCGCGAGACCATCCGCATCAGCAGCGTGCGCGGACGCATGCTCGAACCGGGCTATGGCTACATCCGCATCAGCGCCTTCCAGGCCGATACCGCCAACGACTTCGTGCGCCAGGTCGACGAGCTGTCCGCGCAGGCCGGTGCCGACAAGCGCCTGCGCGGCCTGGTGCTGGACCTGCGCAGCAACCCCGGCGGCCTGCTCACGGCCGCCGTGCAGATCGCCGACGAACTGCTCGACAAGGGTGGCATCGTCAGCACGCGCGGCCGCAACCCGGTCGCCGACACCATGTTCAATGCCACCGCCGGCGACCGCCTGCGCGGTGCGCCCGTGGTCGTGCTGGTGGATGCCGGTTCGGCCAGCGCATCCGAGGTGCTGGCCGCCGCGCTGCGCGACAACGGCCGCGCGCGCGTGGTCGGCAGCCGCACCTTCGGCAAGGGCTCGGTGCAGACCGTGCTGCCGCTGGACAACGGCGATGCGGTCAAGCTCACCACCGCGCGCTATTTCACGCCGAGTGGCCGTTCCATCCAGGCGCGCGGCATCGAACCGGATGTCGTGCTCAAGCCCGAAGGCGCGCGCAGCGCGGGCAACTATTCCGAATCCGCGCTGCCCGGCCACCTGCGTGGCGACCAGGAAACCGCAGGGCAGGGCGTGGGCGATGTGCTCGACGGCGACGCGCCGATCACCGCCGCGCTGGGCGTGCTCAAGAACACCGCCGCGAAGCCGCTGGCGACCAGCGCCAAGCCCTGAGCGTTGGCGCTGCACCGGTACCGCTGCCAAGCCGGGCTGTTGTAGAGCGGAGCGCAGCTCCGCTACCCACTCTCCGGAAGCCGCGTCGGTTGCAGCGACGGGGCAGCGGAGCTGTGCTCCGTTCTACGAAGACCCTGTGGGCGATACGGGCATGGGCCGCAAGTCATGCGTGACTTTCGACCCGATGACCATCGGCCGGCGCCATGCGATCCGGCGTTCCTCTAGCATCCGCCGGTCGGTCCGCGCGTCGCGGGCCCAGGGATCGGGGGTTCACATGCTGTCCATTCGCGAACTGAGCAAGACCTACGCCAACGGCGTGCGCGCGCTCGACCACGTCACGCTCGACATCCCGCGCGGGATGTTCGGCCTGCTCGGCCCGAACGGCGCCGGCAAATCCTCGTTGATGCGCACGCTCGCGACCCTGCAGGAAGCCGACAGCGGCAGCGCGACCTTCGACGACGGCAAGGGTGGCCAGATCGACGTGCTGCGCGACAAGGACGCGGTGCGCCGCCAGCTCGGCTACCTGCCGCAGGACTTCGGTGTGTATCCCAAGGTCAGCGCGCTGGACCTGCTCGAACACTTCGCCGTGCTCAAGGGGCTGACCGACCGCAAGCAGCGGCGCGAAGTCGTCGACGGCCTGCTGCAGCAGGTCAACCTGTGGGACGCACGCAAACGCCATCTCGGCGGGTTTTCCGGCGGCATGCGCCAGCGCTTCGGCATCGCACAGGCGCTGCTGGGCAGCCCACGCCTGGTGATCGTCGACGAGCCCACCGCCGGCCTCGATCCGGAAGAACGCAACCGCTTCCTCAACCTGCTCGCCGAGATCGGCGAGAACGTCGCGGTGATCCTGTCCACGCACATCGTCCAGGACGTGACCGACCTGTGCCCGAGCATGGCGATCATGAACAAGGGCAAGGTGCTGCTGACCGGCAAGCCCGCCGATGCCATCGGCGAACTGGAAGGTCGCATCTGGAAGAAGACGACGGCGAAGGAAACGCTGCCGCATTACGAAAAGAACTTCACGCTGCTGTCGACGCGCCTGGTCGGCGGCGAACCGGTGATCCACATCCACAGCGACGTCCCGCCGGGCGACGGCTTCGAGCGCGTGGCCCCGGACCTGGAAGACGTGTACTTCCAGCGCCTGCGCCAGCACGCCAAGGCCGCCTGAGGAGATCGCCATGTTCGAATTCTTCCGGTTCGAGCTGCGCCAGCAGCTCAGGTCTCCGTTGCTGTGGCTGATGGGCGGGCTGTTCGCCGCACTGGGCTTCTTCGGCCTGACCACCGATGCCGTGCAGATCGGCGGCGCCATCGGCAATGTCCACCGCAACGCGCCCGTGGTGATCGTCCAGTACCTGAGCATCTTCTCGCTGTTCGGCATGCTGTTCGTCGCGATGGCGGTGAACGGCGCGCTGCTGCGCGACCACGAACAGGGCATGGCCGACCTGATCTTCGCCAGCCCGATCCGTCGCCGCGACTACGTCGGCGGACGCATGGCGGCGGCGATCTTCGCCAGCCTGTGCGTCTACGGACTGATCGCGCTCGGTCTGTTCGTCGCGCAGTTCATGCCCTGGCTGGAGCCGCAGCGACTCGGTCCGGCTACCGCCGTGCCGCATCTGTGGGCGCTCGGCGTGATCGTGCTGCCGAACCTGGTGTTCATGGCGGCCCTGCTGTCGCTGCTGGCGATCCTCACCCGCAGCGTGCTCTGGGTCTACGTCGGCGTGCTCGGCTTCATCATCCTCTACATCGTCAGCGGCGTGCTGATGCGCGACCTGGACAACGTCTGGGCCGCCGTGCTCGCCGAGCCGCTCGGCATCCGCGCGTTCAGCCGCACGATCCGCTACTGGGCCGCCGAGCAGCGCAACACCGAGGTGCCGGCGATCGCGGGCTACATCCTCGCCAACCGCGCGCTGTGGCTGGGCATCGGCCTTGTGCTGGCCGGCGCGTGCTTCGCGCTGTTTCGCACCGAGCGCACTGGCACCGGTCGTGGCCTGCGTCGCGCCCGGAAAATGACGGCGCCCGTGGCCGAAGCCGTGCCGACACTGCGTGCGCTCAACCTGCCGCGCGCGACGCCGGCATTCGGCACCGGTACCGCCATCACGCAGTTCTTCCGCCAACTGCGCTTCGACACCCTGGCCGTATTCCGCGGCGTGCCGTTCATCGTGATGCTGCTGTTCGCGCTGGCGAACTTCATTCCCAGCGCGATCTTCGCCGAGACGCTGTACGAGACCCCGATCCATCCGGTCACTTCGCAGATGCTCGAAGCGCTGCAGGGCGCCTACAACTTCATGCTGGTCATCATCGTGCTGTTCTACGCGGGCGAACTGGTCGGAAAGGAGCGCGCGGCGAAGATCCACGAAGTCACCGATGCCATGCCGGTGCCCAACTGGGTGCCGCTGTCCGCGAAGTTCGGCGCCCTGGTCGCGGTGATCTTCAGCTTCCAACTGGTGGGCTGCATCGCCGCGATCGTGATCCAGTCGCTCAAGGGGCACGCGCAGCTCGAACTGGCGGTCTATGCCCAGGCCCTGCTGCTGGACAGCATCGGTTTCGTGCTGATGGCCGGTCTGGCGCTGTGCCTGCAGGTGTTCACCAACAACAAGTACGCGGGCTACGGCCTGCTGATCCTGGTCCTGATCCTGCAGGCGGTGCTGGGTGCGCTCGATTTCACCCACAATCTCTACAGTTATGCCGGCTCGCCCGGCGCGCCGTATTCGGACATGAACGGCTACGGCCATTTCCTCGGGGCGAAGCTGTGGTTCCAGGGCTACTGGGGCCTGTTCCTGCTGGTGCTGCTGCTGTTGTCCGCCGCCTTGTGGGTGCGCGGCACCAGCGGTGGTGGTCGCGAGCGCCTGCGCGTCGCGAAGGCACGCATGCGCGGACCGCTGGGGGCCGCCACCGCGCTCGCCGTGCTGGCCTTCGCGGCAACCGGTGGCTGGCTGTACTGGAACACCAACGTTCGCAACGACTTCCTGTCGCCCGATGACACGCTTGACCTGCAGGCCCGCTACGAGCGCGAATACAAGCGCTACCAGTCGCTGCCGCAGCCGAAGATCGTCGCGACCGAGGTCGAGGTGGACCTGCGTCCGGAAACGCTGACGATGACCGCGAAGGGCACGTACCGGGTGCGCAACCCGCATGCCACGCCGATCGTCGATCTGCACATCAGCATGGGCGAAGACGATACCCTGAAGTCGATCGATGTCGGCGGCGCCGAACTGGTGAAGCATGACGAGGACATGGGCTATCGCATCTATCGCCTGAAGCAGCCGATCGCACCGGGCGCCGAGCGCCGCATCGCATGGGAAGTGCGCATCGAGCCCAACGGCATCACCAATTCGATCGCGCGCACCGGCATCGTCGAGAACGGCTCGTTCTTCAACAACACCGCCTTCCCGTCGTTCGGCTACAACGAGAACGCGGAAATCACAGATCGCAACGAGCGCCGCAAGCGCGGCCTGGGCGAACCGCGGCGCATGCCGAAGCTGGAAAACGAGGCGGCGCGCGCGAGCAACTACCTGACCGACGATGCCGACTGGATCGACTTCAAGACCACGATCTGCACCGCGCCGGACCAGATCGCGCTGTCGCCGGGCTACCTGCAGGAGGAATTCACCCGCGAAGGTCGGCGCTGTTTCCGCTACGCGATGGACCGGCCGATCCTGAACTTCTATTCCTACCTGTCCGCGCGCTGGCAGGTGAAGAAGGGCATGTACAAGGGCATCCCGATCGAGATCTACCACGACGCCAAGCACCCCTACAACGTCGACCGCATGATCGAAGCGGTGCAGAAATCGCTGGCCTATTTCGAGTCCAACTTCACGCCCTACCAGCACAAGCAGGTGCGGATCATCGAATTCCCGCGCTACGCCAGTTTCGCGCAGTCCTTCCCGAACACGATCCCGTATTCCGAGTCGATCGGCTTCATCGCCGACATCCGCGACAAGGACGCCATCGACTACGTGTTCTACGTCACCGCGCACGAGATCGCGCACCAGTGGTGGGCGCACCAGGTGATCGGCGCGAACATGCAGGGCGCGACCGTGCTGTCGGAATCGCTGTCGCAGTATTCCGCGCTGATGGTGATGGAGAAGGAGTATGGGCGGCAGAAGATGCGCCGCTTCCTCAAGAACGAACTGGACGGCTACCTGTCCGGCCGCGGCGGCGAACTGCTGGAAGAATTGCCGCTGTACCGAGTGGAGAACCAGCAGTACATCCACTACGAGAAGGGATCGCTGGTGTTCTACCGCCTGCGCGAGGAGATGGGCGAAGCGGCGCTGAACCGCGCGCTGAAGCGGTTCCTGCAGGACAAGGGCTACCAGCAGCCGCCGTACACCACGTCGAAGGAACTGCTCGGCTACATCCGCGCCGAAGCCGGACCGCAGCACGAGACGCTGATCGCCGACCTGTTCGAGAAGATCAGCTTCTACGACAACCGCGTGGAAGAAGCGACCGCGAAGAAGCGCGCGGACGGCAAGTACGAAGTCGTGCTCGACCTGCATGCGGCCAAGCGCTACGCCGACGGCAAGGGCAAGGAGACCGCTGGAAAGCTCGACGATTGGATCGAGGTCGGCGTGTTCGCGCGCGGCCCGACGGGCAAGGAGGAAGACGAGAAGCCGCTGTACCTCAAGCGCCACCGGATCACGGCCGAGTCACCGAAGCTCACCGTGGTCGTCGACGCGGAACCGTATGAAGCCGGCTTCGACCCCTACAACAAGCTGATCGACCGGGTGTCGTCCGACAACCGCAAGCGGGTGACGCTGCAGTAAGCGTCTGCCCGATCAATCTCGGGACAATGGCGACGTTGCGCAGGGATCGCGCAGCGTCGTCATTGCATTCGAAGGCCGGCTTTCAGCCCGGCATGCTCAGCGCGGCTTCGCCGGCATCGGGAACGGGGTGACGACCTTCTCGCCGCTGGCCGCGTCGCGGATCGCGGACTGGCCCTTCTTCTCGACTTCCTCGATGCGGACGATGCTCTGCATCGGCAGGTGCAGCACCTTGGTGCCGCCGAACTCGTCGCGCAGGCGTTCCTCGGTAGGATCGACGACCAGGCCGTCGTGCACGTCGAACACCAGGTCCGCGACTTCGGTGAATCCCCAGAGGCTGCTGCTGCCCACGCGGCCGGCGAAGACCTCGTAGATCTTGCCGTGATTGAGGAAGGTGACTTTGTAGAGCGTCTTGTTCATGGGCGAATCATAGCCGGGCGGCGCGGTGGCACGCGCCGTCATCGCTGCTCCTTCAACGATTCCCCGTCACCAGCCCCGGGCGTGGCGCAGGCGGCGTTCGATGCCGGACCGCGCCAGCATCGCGAACAGCACGCCGAACAGGAAGCCGGCGATGTGGGCGTTCCAGGCGACCGCGCCGAAGGCTGGGCCGATGTAGGCGAACACCACCTGCAGCACAGCCCAGACCCCGATCAGCAGCGAGGCCGGGGCGCGGATGAACTCCAGGAACAGGCCCAGAGGCACGACCACGCCCAGCTTGGCGCGCGGGAACAGGGCGAGATAGGCACCGATCACCGCTGCGACCGCGCCACTGGCGCCGATGACCAGCCGTTCCGGCGTGCCGATCATCAGCACGGTGGCCAGGTTGGCCACGGCGCCGCCGATCAGGAACAGCGCGAGGAAGCGCCAAGGACCCATCGCCCGCTCAGCGGGCAGGCCGAAGATCAGCAGGAAGATCAGGTTGCCCAGCAGGTGCGCCCAGTCGGCATGCAGGAAGATCGCGGTGAACAGGGTCTTCCAGCGCAGGCTCGACCACAGCGCCTGCCAGGTCTCGGGCAGGCCGGGGCCGCCTGTCAGTGCGCCCCAGTCTTCCAGAAGCATGCGCTGGGTCGTCGGCGCCCGCGTGCTGATCCACAGGAAGGCGCACCACAGGGCCGCGAAGACCAGCGGCGTGGCCCAGCGCAGGCCCGATTTCGTGCGGGAAGGGAGCTGAACGAACATGCGACGTGTGGAGCGTGATGTCCGAGGTGAGACCGCAGGCAGGATAACGCTTGTTAGCGTTCGGTTAACATGAAATGTATAGTACATACGCCGTCGTACGTCGGGAGGGGGCTTCCGGCAGGACGGAGCGGGGGAGGGAACGCACCCCGTCCGCACGGCGCGACTTACCACCTGTCCACGGAGACGCTAGCACCATGCACACCCATCACCGCTTCATCCCGCTGACCGCGCTGGCACTCGGCATCGCCGGCGCGCTCACCTTCGGCCAGGCCCACGCCTCGGGCTTCCAGCTGAAGGAGAACAGCGTCAAGGCCATGGGCCGCGCCTTTGCCGGTTCCGGCGTCGCCAAGGGCGATGCCTCGGTCGTCGTCAACAACCCGGCCACCATGACCCAGTTCGACGAGACCACCGCCCAGGTCGACCTGACGGTGATCGACCTCAACGCCGAATTCGAAGGCGGCGGTTACGCCGGCAATGGCCTCGGCCCGGCCGCTGCGCCGCTGACCGGCGGTCAGGGCGGCGACATCGGCGAGCCGACCCCGGTGCCGGCCATGTCCTTCATCCACAAGTTCGAGAACGGCCTGACCTTCGGCGCCATGGTCAGCGCGCCGTTCGGCCTCAAGACCGAATACGACAAGAACTGGGTCGGTCGCTACTCGTCCACCCTGTCGGAAGTGAAGACGGTCGACGTGACCCTCTCCGCCGCGTACGAGATCGTGCCGGACCGCTTCTCGGTCGGCGTGGGCCTGATCTATGAAAAGGCCGAGGCCACCCTCGACAACAACATCGACTTCGGCACGATCCTGCTCGGCGCCGGCGTCCCGGGCGCCCGCCCGCAGGCGGCCGACGGTTCGGTCAGCGTGCACGGCGACGACCACGGCATCGGCTGGATCCTCGGCCTGAACTGGCGTCCGACCGACAGCCTGGCCTTCGGCTTCACGCATCGTTCGGAAATCGACCATGAGCTGCGCGGTCGCGCCGACTTCACCCTGCCGGCCGCCTTTGCCGGTGCCCAGCCGGGCTTCGCCGCGCTGGCCGCCAACCCGGCCGCGCCGCTGACCCCGGCCCAGCGCGCCCAGCTCACGGTGCTCGGCAACGGCTTCCGCGACACCGGCGCCACCGCGCCGCTGACCACGCCCAGCGTCACCACGCTGAGCATGGCCTGGCAGCTCAACGAGAAGCTGGCCCTGATGGCCGACTACTCGCAGACCGACTGGCACTCCGTGCAGGCCGTGACCATCTACTTCGACAACGCGTTCCAGCCGGCGTCCTCGGAAGAGTTCCGCTGGACCGACACCGCGTTCTGGTCGGTGGGCGCCGAGTACCAGCTGTCGGACAAGTTCACGCTGCGCGGCGGCTATGCGTACGACGAAACCCCGACCACCTTCCACACCCGTACCACGCGCCTGCCCGACGAAGATCGTCGCTGGTTCTCGCTGGGCCTGACCTGGAACGTGAGCGACCACCTCGAAGTCAACGCGGCCTACACCCGCATCCAGCCCGACAAGCCGAAGATCGGCATCGTCGACAGCCAGCGCCACGTGCTGTTCGGCGAGTACAGCAGTAACGTCAACCTGTTCGGCGTGTCCGCCCAGTACCACTTCTGATCGGCCCCGTTGTGCGACACGCGAAAAACCCCGCTTCGGCGGGGTTTTTCTTTGGGTGCAGGGATGTCTCGCGGCGCTGCCCCGCCAAGGTCGACGCGCTGCTCAGGCGTCGTCGAGCGCACGCAGATAGAACGTATTGCAGCCGCCGTGGCCGGTGGCGCCCATCGCGTGGTCGATCCGGCGGAAGCCGCTGCGTTCGTACAGGCGCATGGCCGCGTCCATGCCGGTGAGGGTTTCCAGATAGCAGCGTGCGAAGCCGAAGCCGCGCGCGGCGTCGAGACAGCGCGTCATCAGCGCGGCACCGGCGCCGAGCCCGCGCAGCGACGGCAGGAAATACATCTTGCGCAGTTCGCAGGTGGCGTCGTCGCCGCCTGCCAGCGGCGCGACCCCGCCGCCGCCTTCGACCACCCAATGGCCGTCGCCGTGGTCGCGCTCGACGACGAAGTAGGCCGAGCGCGGCTCGCCATAGGCGCGGTGCATCCAGTCGACTTCGGGATCGTTGATCGCGAAACCGGACCCGCAGGCGCCGAACTCGGGCATCACGGTGCGGATGATCGTGGCGATGGCCGCGTCGTCGCGGGCTTCGATGGGGCGGATGCGGAGAGAGGATGCAGGAGACATTGCGATCGGGAATGAGGGGAATATCAATGCGCCGCCGCAGGCCGGTGGCCTTCGCGGAGCAGGCGGCGTGCGAATTCGTCGGGTTTCAGGCCGGGCGCGAACAGGAAGCCCTGGCCGACCGGCACGCCCAGCTTCAGCAGGAACTGGCGCTGCGCTTCGGATTCCACGCCTTCGGCGACCAGCCCCAGCCCGAGGCTGCGCGCGATGCCGCTGACCGCCTGGCACACCGCCACGTCGGAGTGGTTGGCGGGCACGCCTTCGACGAACAGCTGGCTGAGCTTCAAGCCATGGATCGGCAGGCGGCGCAGGTAGTTCAGCGCGCTGTAGCCTTCGCCGAAATCGTCGATGGTCAGCATCACGCCCATCTCGCGCAGCTCGGCGAAGTTGCGCAGGGTGTCGGGTGCGTCCTCGATCAGCACGCGTTCGGTGAACTCCAGTTCGAGCGCGTCGCCGGGCAGGCGGAATTCGTCGAGCAGGCGACGGACCGTATCGGCGAGGTCTTCGCCGACGAACTGTCGATAGGAGACGTTGACGGCGACGCGCACGATGCCCAGGCCGGCGTCGCGCCATTCGGCGGCCTGCCTGCAGGCCTCGCGCAGCACCCAGCTGCCGATGCGCACGATGTCGCCGGTGGTTTCGGCGTGGCTGATGAAACGATCCGGCCGCAGTTCGCCGAGCAGGTGGTTCTGCCAGCGGATCAGCGCTTCGGCCGAAACGATGCGGCCGCTCTGCAGGTCGACCTGCGGCTGGTAGACCAGATGGAATTCGCCGTTGTCGGCCGCGCGGCGCAGGTGGGTTTCCATCCACAGGCGATCGGCCTGGGTCTGCGCCAGCGCGGGCGTGAAGGCCTGCCAGGCATTGCGCGAGCGGCGCTTGCTGTCGTACATCGCGGCGTCGGCGTTCTGGATCAGCGACTGCGGGCGTTCGCCGTCGTCGGGCGAGCGGGCGATGCCGATGCTCGCGGTGATGGTGAATTCCTCGTTGTCGAAGCGGAAGCTGTCCGACAGCGTGCGCAGGATCGCCGCGGCGATGCGTTCGGGGCGCTCGGCGTCGTCTGCGTAGTGGCAGGCGACCAGGAATTCGTCGCCGCCGAAGCGCGCGATCAGGCCTTCGCCATCGACCGCGGTGGAAATACGCTGTGCCGCCGAGGCCAGCAACTCGTCGCCGGCGGCATGGCCGAGCACGTCGTTGATGACCTTGAAGCGGTCGAGATCGATGTACAGCACCGCGACACGGGCGTTCGCCGGGTCCTGCATGCGCCTGTCCAGCTCGACCAGGATGGCGTCGCGGTTGAGCAGGCCGGTGAGCGGATCGGTGCGCGCCTGGATGCGCAGCGTTTCCTCGGCGTGCTTGCGTTCGGTGATGTCCTGCAGCGTGCCGACGATACGCGACACGCCCGGGTCGCCGGTGTCGGCTTCGCCGATCATGCGCACCCAGCACGGCTGCTGGTCGTCGCGCTGGTACTGCAGTTCCAGGTCGAAACTGCCGCCGGATTCGATCAGGCGGTCGATCGCGATGCGCAGGCGCGCGCGATCGGACGGAGACGCGCCGGCGATGAGCGCATCCACGGTCTGCGGCGAGGGTTCGCGGCCGAGGATGCGCTGCGCTTCGTGGGTGAGGTACAGCCGCTGCCGGCCGCGGTCCCATTCCCAGCCGCCGATGTGGGCCAGGCCCTGGGCGCGATCGAACAGCACGTTGTCGCGCTTGAGCGTGGTGACGTCGCTGAACATCGCGAACACGTATTCGGGCGTGACGCCGTCGGCCTCGAACACCGGCACGTTGGTCACCGAGATCCACGACATGCGCCGGTCGGGGATGTAGTACAGGCCGATGACCGTGTTGCTGATCACCTGGCCATGGTCCAGCGCCTGCGTGGTCGGCCAGTCGCGGAACGACAGCGGCCGGCCGCGCGCGTCGATCACCTGCCAGTCGCCGGGACGCAGCAGGGTCTGCACGCTCTGCCCGGGCTCCGCGCCGATGGCGCGGTAGGCGGCGGGATTGGCGGTGATCACGTGCATGTCGCGGTCGAACAGGATCACGCCGACGTCGATCGATTCCAGCAGCAGGCGGTAGCGCGATTCGGCTTCCCAGCGGTGGCTGAGGTCGCGTGCGACCGCGACCATGCGCTTCTCGCCCTTGTACTCGAAGCCGGCGGTATGCACCTCGACCGGGAAGCGGCTGCCGTCGGCGCGCATGTTGGTGACTTCGACGACATAGGTCTCGCCGCGGTTCAACGCGGCCCACACCGGGCCCATGTGGTCCTTGGGCAGGTCGGGGTTGAGCACTTCGATGGGCTTGCCGACGATTTCATCGCGCGGACGGCGGTAGGCGGCCATGCCGGCGTTGTTGAGGTCGAGCACGGTGCCGTCCCAGGCGATGATGCTGACCGGGTCGGGCACGGCATCGAGCAGCGCGCGGTAGCGCTGCCGTTCGGATTCGGTTTCCTCCAGCGCCGCCAGCAGGGCATCGCGCGCATCACCGAGGAGCGTGCGCGTCGCCTCCGGCAGGGTGGCGTCGTCGCCGGCCCGTTCCAGCGCCTCCAGCGTCCGCAACAGGTCGGCGGCGGGGGATTGCGCGAGATCGGGCCAGCGTTCGGTCATGGGGCAGCGGTCCTTGCCAGTGTGAACTTGCTTCCGCTGGGCCTGCCCAGCCGTTCGGCCAGCCAGCGCCCGGTGGCGCTGAGTGCGTCGAGGTCGATGCCGGTGTCGATGCCCATGCCATGCAGCATATACACGACATCCTCGCTTGCGACATTCCCGCTGGCGCCGCGTGCGTACGGGCAGCCGCCGGTGCCGGACACCGCGGCGTCGACCACGCGCACGCCTTCCTCGAGGCAGGCGTGGATGTTCGCCAAGGCCTGGCCGTAGGTGTCGTGGAAATGGATGGCCAGCGCCGGCATCGGGACTTCGGCCGCCACCGCGCGCAGCATGGCGGCGGCCTTCGCCGGGGTGCCGATGCCGATCGTGTCGCCCAGCGACACTTCGTAACAGCCCATCGCGTGCAGCGCCTTCGCCACCCGGACCACGTCGGCCACCGGCACATCGCCCTGGTAGGGGCAGCCGAGCACGGTCGAGACATAGCCGCGCACGGTCACGCCGTCGGCCTTCGCGCGTTCGAGGACCGGCGCGAAACGCTGCAGCGATTCCTCGATCGAGGCGTTGATGTTCTTCCGGTTGAAGGCTTCGGACGCAGCGGTGAACACCGCGATCTCGTCCACGCCCACGGCGCGCGCGCGCTCGTAGCCGGTCTCGTTCGGCACGAGCACCGGGTAGCGCACGCCGGGCCGCTTCGCGATGCCGGTGTAAACCTCGGTGGCGTCGGCCAGCTGCGGCACCCATTTCGGGCTGACGAAGCTGGTGGCCTCGATGCTGCGCAGGCCGGTGGCGGACAGCCGGTCGATCAATGCGATCTTGTCGGCCGCCGGCACCAGGGTCTTTTCGTTCTGCAGGCCGTCGCGCGGCCCGACTTCGACGATGCGGACGAAGTCGCTCATGGCGTAGCCTCCGCTGCGACGCGCCTGAAGCGGGTCATGCCTTCGGCCTGTCTCTCGCGGAAGAGGGCGTCGCCGTGCGCGCGGAGCAGCCTGGCCGTGGTGCGCCGACTGCCTTCGACATGGGCCAGCCGCTCGTCCAGGCGCTGCACGGTGGCCTGGCCCTGCGTACCGGCAGCCAGCGTGATGGCGGGATCGGCGAGCCAGAGCCGGACCTCGTCGCCTTCGATGCGATAGCGCGCCAGCAGCACGCTGCCGGCGGGCGCGCCCTTGGCCAGGTCGCCTTGCATGTCGATCAGGCGATCGGCTTCTTCGGGCGTGAACGCGAGATAGCGGTGGTCGGCGAGGGCGAAGCTGCGCAGCGTCGTTTCGTACGTGCCGCCGCCGTCGAGCGGCCAGCGCATGCGGCAGTCGGACGAGACGTCGATCGGGCGGGGCAGGCGTTCGGTCTTCACGGTCTGCCAGGTGCCGGCCAGCGCCGGATCGCAGTCGTACCTGGAGACCGGCGCATGTTCGAAGGTCACGCAGCCGCCGAGCATGCCGGCGGCGATCGTGATCGTCGCGACCGTGATCGTCGCAATCCCGCGCAGATCGGCGTTCATTCCGCAGCGCCCAGCAGCACCAGCGCCGCATCGGCTTCGACGAAATCGCCGGCGGCGACGCGCACTTCCTTCACCACGCCGGCGCAGGGCGCCTTCAGCGACAGCTCCATCTTCATCGCCTCCATCACCAGCAGTTCCTGGCCCTGTTCGACGACATCGCCGACCTGCGCCTTGATCAGCACGATCCGGCCCGGCATCGGCGCCAGCGCGCGGTCGCTGGCGCTGCCGCCCTGCTCGCTGGCCGGTTGGTAGGCCGGCACGCGGACGAAGCGCCAGCGGCGCTCGCCGTCGTGCACGTCGACGGGCTGCATGCTCCCGGATGCGGAACGCTGCACCGCATCGGCATGCGCATCGATGCGGAAGCGGTGGCTCGCACCGTCGAAGCGCGCATCCAGCGTAGTGTCTGACACGCGTGCGCCGCGCACTTCGCAGCGACCGTCGGCGTCTTCGAGTCGGTAATCGCCGCCGCTGCCGTGGGCGATGACGGTGTGCCGCTGCTGGCCGTCATCCAGCACGAGTCGGCGCTGGCCGCTGTGGCCAAGGCGCCAGCCGTCCGCGCTGGCCCAGGGCGAGGTGGGGTCGCTGCTGGCGGCGGCGCGGGCGCGGGTGCGCGCCTCTTCCTGCAGCAGCGCGATCGTGGCCGCTGCGGCGCGCGCCAGGCGTACCTGCGCCGGGTCCGCCGGCTTGGGCATGAAGTCTTCGAGGTCGCGGTCGAGCGTGCCGGTGTCGATGGTCGCGCCGACGACCGTGGGGTGGCGGCACAGGCGTTCGAGGAAGGCGACGTTCGATTTCGGCCCGTCGATCGTGCACTGCGCCAGCGCGTCGCGCAGGCGGGCGAGGGCGCGCGGACGGTCTTCGTCCCAGACGATCAGCTTGGCGATCATCGGGTCGTAGAAGATGGTGACGGTGTCGCCTTCGACCACGCCGCCATCGATGCGCGTGTGCGCATCGGGCGCGGGCAGGCGCAGGCGTGTGAGCTTGCCCGAGCCGGGCAGGAAGCCGGCTTCCGGATCTTCCGCGTAGAGGCGCACTTCGATGGCGTGGCCGCGCTGCGCGATCTCGTGCTGCGCCTTCGGCAGGCGTTCGCCGGCGGCGACGCGCAGCTGCCATTCGACCAGGTCGAGGCCTGTCACGTACTCGGTGACCGGATGCTCCACCTGCAGGCGGGTATTGATCTCCATGAAATAGAAGCCACCGTCCTGCCCGACGATGAACTCCACGGTGCCCGCGTTCTGGTAGTCGATCGCGTGGCCGGCCTGCACCGCCGCCGCACCCATCGCTTCCCGCAGCTCCTGCGTCAGGAAGGCCGACGGCGATTCTTCCAGCACCTTCTGGTAGCGGCGCTGTGCAGAGCATTCGCGCTCGTTGAGGTGGATCACCTCGCCGAAGCCATCGCCGAAGATCTGGATCTCGATGTGGCGCGGCTTCTCGACGTAGCGCTCCAGCAGCACGCGGTCGCGACCGAAGGCGTTGCGCGCCTCGCGCTGGCAGCTTTCGAGGTTCGGCAGGAATTCGGCGCTGCTGCGCACGATGCGCATGCCCTTGCCGCCGCCACCGTGCGCGGCCTTGATCATCAGCGGATAGCCGATGGCGTCGGCTTCGCGCTGCAGCAGGTCGGGCGACTGGTCCTCGCCGGTGTAACCCGGCACCACCGGCACGCCGGCCGCCTGCATCAGCTGCTTGGCGCCGGCCTTGCTGCCCATCTTGCGCATCGACGCCGCCTTGGGGCCGATGAAGACGATGCCCGCCGCTTCCACCGCATCGGCGAAATCCGCGTTCTCGCTGAGGAAGCCGTAGCCCGGATGGATGGCCTGCGCGCCGCTCTGCTTCGCGACCTCGAGGATCACGTCGCCGAGCAGGTAACTCTCCTGCGGCCGCGCGCCACCGATGCGGTACGCCTCGTCGGCCTGGCGCACGTGCTGCGCGTCGGCATCGGCATCGGAATACACCGCAACGGTGCGGATGCCGAGCTTGCGGCAGGTGCGGATGACGCGGCAGGCGATTTCGCCGCGGTTGGCGATGAGGATCTTGGAGAACATCAGGTGCCGCTCATGCTGTGCCCGCCACGGGACGAGGCGAGAGGGTTGAGGTGCCCGAGCTTGTCTCCCTCCCCTTCAAGGGGAGGGTCGGGGTGGGGATGGGGTGCGGTGGTGGATTTCAGTTGACGAAGAATTTCGTCGCCAACTGCGTGGATGTCGGCAAGGACATCGTGATTCCAGAAACGCAGCACCGTGAAACCTGCTGCGGCGAGTTTGGCGTCGCGCCGCGCGTCCGAATCCGATTCCGCGTGCTGGCCGCCATCCACCTCGATGACCAGCTGACGTTCCAGACAGACGAAATCGAGGATGTAGTCGCTGTATGGATGCTGGCGGCGGAATTTCCAGCCATCGAGTTGGCGATGACGGAGGATGCGCCAGAGCGCCTGTTCCGCATCGGTCATGTGCTTGCGCAGATTGCGCTGAAGCTTGTTTCGCTGGATCGATTGGCTGGTTTGTCCTTCCATCCGGCTGTCCTGGTTTCCCGAGCGTCTTTCCGCAGCAAGCAAACCCATCCCCACCCCGGCCCTTCCCTTGAAGGGGAGGGTGAAGAGCGGTGCGGCCTCATGCAGCATCACGCTTCGCCATCCCAGTAATCGAGGCCATCAGCGGGGCGGCCGATGTGGCGGAAATCGCCGGGCTGGAAGCCGCTGCTGGCGAGGAACTTGCCGGAGTCGGGGTATTCGCAGATCTCGGGGTATTCCATCGTGCTCACCGCCAGCACCTTCAGTGCAGCGTCGCTGGTGTTCACGAGCTGGTGCGCGGTCTCGGGGCCGCCGGGCGGGCAGGCGATCACGTCGCCGGCGCGGACCGGATGCACCGCATCGCCCAGGCGCAGTTCGCCGGTGCCTTCGACGACGAAGAACATCTCTTCGTTGGCGCGGTGGCTGTGTTTGGGGAAGGCGGCCTTGCCCGGGTCGATCACGGTGAGGTTGTAGCCGAGCTTGCGCGCACCGACGAGGGGCGAGATCGAACCGATGCGGCCGCCGAAGCGGCCTTCGGGCATCGTCGTGCCGCGCTGCCGTGCGCGTTCGGCCAAGTCGATCAGTTCGACCGCGTCGAGGTTGAGGATGGGCGTGGTCATGTCGGGGTTCCTTCCTGGTTCACTGGGCGTGTTCACCGGGCCGGTTCAGGCGATCCAGCCGGGCTTGCGCTTGTCGAGGAAGGCGCCCAGGCCTTCCTGGCCTTCCGGCGAGACGCGCAGCCGGGCGATCAGGTCGGCGTTGTCGCTGTCGAGGCGGTTGCGGTCGTGTTCGGCGGCGATGCGGCGCACCAGCGCCTTGGCCTCGTTGGACGCCACCGGCCCGGCCTTCAGCAGCAGGTCGACCTGGCGCTTCACGGCCGCGTCGAGTTCCTCGGCCGGCACCACCGCGTGCAGCAGGCCGATGCGCAGCGCTTCGGCGGCATCGAAGACCTCGGCGGTGGCGAACCAGCGCCGCGCCTGGCGCGCGCCGATGGCTTCGATCACGTAGGGCGAGATCACCGCCGGCAGCAGGCCGAGCTTGCTTTCGGTCAGGCCGAACTTCGCTTCCGGCGCGCCGATGGCGATGTCGCAGCAGGCCACCAGGCCGACGCCGCCGCCGAAGGCCGCGCCGTGGACGCGGGCGATGGTCGGACGCGGCAGTTCGTCGAGGGTGCGCATCAGGCGGGCGAGGGCGAGGGCGTCGGTGCGGTTCTCGGCCTCGCTGGCGCCGGCCATGCCGCGCATCCAGTTCAGGTCGGCGCCGGCGGAAAAGCTCGGCCCGGCGCCTTCGAGGACCACCACGCGCACCGAGGTGTCGTCGCCGATGGCGACGAGGGCGGAGGTCAGGGTGTCGATCAGGTCGGCGTCGAACGCGTTGTGCAGGTCGGGGCGGTGCAGGCGGAGGTGGACCACGGGTCCATTGCGATGGTGCTGCAGCGAATCGGTCATGCCGGGTCCCTGATTCAATCGACAGGCGTGAATGATATCCGCTCGCCCCCGCCATTCGTTTCGGTATCCGGCATGCCGACGCCCATGGATCGCACCGTTGTCGGGCAGGCTGCCGACCGGATCGGCCCGGGGCCGCCGGAGCTGGTATACAATTGAGAACAATTCCCATTTGGCAAGCGCACAGGAACCGGGCGTGAAGTTGACCGATCTGCCGCACCGCACCGCCGCCTTCGTCGAGGAGGTGCTCGACCTCTCGGCGAACGACGCCATCGCGCGCCGCCTGCGCGAGCTGGGCTTCATCGCCGGCGAACGGGTGGAGATCGTGGCGGCCGGGCCGTTCGGCGCCGAGCCCCTGCTGGTGCAGGTCGGCTTCACCCGTTTCGCGCTGCGCCGTGCCGAAGCCGATCGCGTGCGCCTCCGCGCGGAGGCCCGCGCATGACCGAGGCCGTCGCAAAGTCCCTGCGCCTTGCGCTGGTGGGCAACCCGAACTGCGGCAAGACCGCGCTGTTCAACCTGCTCACCGGCAGCCGCCAGAAGGTCGCGAACTACGCCGGCGTGACCGTCGAGCGCAAGGAAGGTCGCCTGCAGACGCCGGCCGGCCGCCGCCTGACCCTGCTCGATCTGCCCGGCGCCTACAGCTTCCACGCCGCGAGTCTGGACGAAGCCGTCACCCGCGACATCTGTCGCGGCTTCTATCCGGGCGAACCGGCGCCGGACCTGCTGGTCTGCGTGGTCGACGCCACCAACCTGCGCCTGCACCTGCGCTTCGCGCTGGAAGTGCGCGAGCTCGGCAAGCCGATGGTGCTTGCCGTGAACATGATGGATGCCGCGAAGCGTCGCGGCATCGAGATCGACCTCGATGCGCTGCAGCGCGAGCTGGGCGTGCCGGTGGTCGAAACCGTGGCGGTGCGCCGCGACGGCGGTCGCGCGCTGCTGGCGCAGCTCGACGGGATGGCCGATCGCCTGCATCCGCCGGAACGGCGCATGCCCGACCATGCCGATGCCGCAGCGCGCGTCGAGGACGCGCTGCATGCCGAAACCCGCCGTCTGCTCGAACTGGCCGTGCGCATGCCCGAGCGCACCGCGCGCGTGGACGATGCGCTCGACCGCTGGCTGCTGCATCCGGTCGCCGGCCTGCTGACCCTGGCCGTGGTGATGTTCCTGATCTTCCAGGCCGTGTATGCCTGGGCGACGCCGCTGATGGACGCGATCGACGCCGGCACCGGCTGGCTCGGCGAACTCGCCGGTGCCTCGATGCCCGACGGCCCGCTCAGAAGCCTCGTCGTCGACGGCATCATCGCCGGGCTCGGCGGCGTGATCATCTTCCTGCCGCAGATCCTGATCCTGTTCGCCTTCATCCTCGCGCTGGAAGAAACCGGCTACCTGCCGCGCGCGGCCTTCCTGCTCGACCGGCTGATGTTCAAGGCTGGCCTGTCCGGGCGCAGCTTCATCCCATTGCTGTCGTCTTTCGCCTGCGCGGTGCCGGGCATCATGGCCACGCGCAGCATCCAGGATCCGCGCGACCGCATTGCCACCATCCTGGTCGCGCCGCTGATGACCTGCTCGGCGCGCCTGCCAGTGTATGCACTGCTGATCGCCGCGTTCATCCCGAACCGCGAAGTCGGCGGCCTGTTCAACCTGCAGGGCCTGGTGCTGTTCGGCCTGTACGTCGCGGCGATCCTCAGCGCGTTGCTGGTGGCCACGGTGATGAAGCGCTGGCGTCGCTGGAAATCCTCCGGCGAGAGCGGCGAACACGCCCTGCTGCTGGAACTGCCGTCGTACCGCATGCCGCATCCGCGCGACCTGCTGATCGGTCTGTGGGAACGCGCAGTGATCTTCCTCAAGCGCGTCGGCGGCATCATCCTCGCGCTGACCATCCTGCTGTGGTTCCTGCTGAATTTCCCGGGTCCGCCGGCCGACGCCGTGGGTCCGGCCATCGACTACAGCTTCGCCGGACGCATCGGCCATGCCATGACCGCGGTGTTCTCGCCGCTGGGCTTCAACTGGCAGATCTGCATCGCGCTGATCCCGGGCCTGGCCGCGCGCGAAGTCGCGGTGTCGTCGCTGGCCACGGTGTATGCGCTGTCCGCAGCCGACGATGCCGCCGCAGCCGATGCGCTGACGCCGCTGCTCGCCCAGGACTGGTCGCTCGCCACCGCGCTGTCGCTGCTGGTCTGGTACATCTACGCTCCGATGTGCATCTCCACGCTGGCCACGATCAAGCGCGAGACCAACTCGTGGAAGCAGATGGGTTTCGCCACGTTCTACCTGTTCGCGCTGGCCTACCTCGCCTCGCTGCTGACCTACCAGGTCGCGGTCGCACTCGGCGCCGACTGACATGGATGCCTCGCTGTCGCTCGCGCTGCAGTACATCGTGATCGCGGTGGCGGTGCTGGTCAGCGTCTGGGTGGTGTTCCGCAAGCAGGCGCCGAACGCCGCCCGCCGCCTGCGCGTCGCCATCGCGCTGCCGCTGGTGCGTGAGGGGCGGCCTGGGTGGATGCGGGCGGCGGGCCGGAAGATCGCGCCAGCGTCGAACACATCTGCGGACGGGTGCGGCGGGTGTTCGGGGTGCGACGACGACAATCGCAAGCGGCTGCCGTAGAGGATCCCGGCGTCAGCCCGCAGCGCGTCGACGCACGGGAACGATGCGAAGCAGCCGTCTGATGGCTCTGAATGCCGTCGATGTCGTATGGATCGTCGCCAGCAGCAGATACAGCCACGCCTTCTGCCAGCGCCGTTCGATCACGAAGACATGCATGTGCAAGTTCGGCCGCTTGCGGACGAAGCCGCCGCTGTGGATGGCGACGAAGGAGTGCGGGTTGCCGGTGATCTTCCGCGACAGGGCGTGGGTCTCGCCCATGAAGAAATCCATGACCGTGTAGTCGATCGACGGGTGCTCGCCTGACGGGTCGTGGCAGAGCACGAAGCAGTGCCGGCAGAGCGGCATGCGGTACGAGACGAGTCTGCAGTCGCGTTCGACGTAGCCGGGCGGTGTGTCGATCCTGCGATCGAGGACGAGCGGGTTCATGCGTGGATCGCATCATCCCCGCGATCCCGGGTCAAGCGCTGCCGCGTGTGGATCAGTGCTTGCGCGACTTCGCGCCCTTCGCCTCGAACACTTCCACCGACAGGCTGATGCTGCGCTCGTCGCCGGCATGCAATGCGCCGACGCCGACGACGTGGCGCGCGATCTCGTGGCCGCGTTCGTCCCGGATCGCGATCACCACCGAATACTCCCAGGGTTCGCCATCGGCGGGATGGCGGATCGTGCCTTCCACCTGCAAGGGCACCTGCAGCGGCGTGGCCGCGTTGGCGTCGCCGTCGAAGCGCAGGTAGTGCTTGCACGCGGGACAGATCGCCGCGCTTTCGAGAATGGTCGCCTTGCAGTGCGGGCACGCGCGGGTGGCGCCCGCGGTGCCCGGTCGCGTGGTCATTCGGCGGGCGGCTCGACCTTGGGCGATGCGGCTGCGGCGGCTTTCGGTGCCGAATTTTCCCAGCCGCAGTCGATGTGGCCGCGGATCTTGCAGCCGGCGGCGACGGTGAGCGTGCCGGCCTTGATGTCGCCGATCAGTGCGGCGGATTCGAGCAGTTCGACGCGCGCGGCGGCTTCGATGTTGCCTTCCAGCTCGCCGGCCATCACGACCTTCTTGGCGCGGATCACGCCCTTGAGCTTGGCGCCCCGTTCCAGCGTGAGGTCGCCCTGCACGTTGACGTCGCCCTTGAAACGACCGGCGATGCGCACGTTGCCGGCGCCTTCGATCTTGCCTTCGATGGTGAGGTCGGCGGCGATCACGGACTCCTTCGCGGCGGGCGCGGCATCGGTGCGCGGGAAGGTGGCCGGCGAAAAATCGGTGTTGGCCTGCTGCGGCGGCGGAGCGGGGCGCGCGGGCTCGGGCGTCGGGGCAGGTGGCGGGTCTTTCTTGCTCGGGCTGGACTGGAAGATGGCCATGAGGGTCTCCGGGTCATCGGGGGCATGCGGGAGGATCGTGCACCTTAGCGTCGCATCATGACGACCGGTGTGATCCGCGCAGCAGAACGGGCAGGGTCATCCTACGCCTTCGTCGCGTCGTGCGGGCGGGGTTCAGCCGGTTCATGTGCTGCGCTGGTGCCACAGGTCCTTCGCCCAGATGAACAGCGCGAGCCCGGCGATGCTGCCGAACAACCGGGCATCGTTCATCCAGCCCAGATCCGCGCCGATCGCGCGCACGATGACGAACAGGACGAACACGCGCCAGTAGCCCAGATGCGGGCCGAGCGGCGGACCGCTGCGTTCGCGATGCCGCGACCATGCCGCCAGCGCCGTCGCCATCAGCAGCACACCACCCGCACCGCCGATCCAGCCCTCGGGCCGGGTCCACACGATCGCGAGGGCGACGGCCAGCAGCGCCGGGATCGCGAAGCGCCGCAGCATCGGCCGAGGCTCGTCGGACTCGTCCTCGCGCGATTGCCATGCCGAGAACATGGCGTAGCCCGTCCACAGCCCCCAGGCCGCGCTCATCGCCAGCGCGGAGAAGACCGCGACGCTCGCCAGCGGAATCGAGGCCAGGGCCACGGCGCCGACGGACGCGTCGCCTTGCCCGATCAGCACTGCGAGGCCGAAGTACAGCAGCGTGACCACGGCGGCATAGGCCGCCACACGGGAGGCCACCACGGCCAGTCGCTGCCGCGTCAGCCGCGTGCGGTCCGAGGCGGCGTCCCAGAATGCGACCTGCTCCGGCTCGATCGGCGGTGGCAGCTGATCGAGCTGGCCAAGGTCGAGCCTGTACAGGAAGCGACGCACCGCCGTCGGGTACATCGGCATCAGCGCCGAGAGCAGCGCGCGGGGCCAGTCGAAGGGTCGCGACAGGTCGCGCAGGATGCGTCGTACCTGTCGTACCGCCGCCGTGACGCTGGTGCCCTCGTCGGCGGTGCGTTCCGCCAGTGCGCGCAACTGCGAGGTCTTCAGTTCCCAGGCGATCTGCAGCCGGTGGCGCAGACGCTGCAGGTAATAGGTGTCGTAAGCGTTGCGCAGGTCGATCAGGCCGAAGTAGTCCATCAGCAGGTCGAAGCGCGATGACGCCATCGGCGGCTGGCGATGGTGCATGGCCTGCAGCAGCCAGTGGCCGATCTGCGTCTTGTGCGCGAGCGACCAGAGGATCGGCTGTGCATCGAGCCAGCGGCGCAGTTCGCCCTCCGCACCATCGGAGGCGAGCTGGAAGCAGGTGTCGAAGAAGTCGCCATGGTCGAAGACGACCGCATCGTCGACCTGCGTCGTCTCCGCGTCGCTGTCCGGAATCGCGTCGGCACGAGAGGGCTGCAACGACGACATGACCTCGCCTAGGACAGGATCCGGGGCATGGACTCCTTCCCTGTCGCCTTCATCGTTGTACTCGGCATCGGCACCATCGTTGCCGACATCCGTGTCGTCTTCATCCTCGTCGGCCCACGCGTCGTCGTCGTCGTGCGGCCTGGAACGCACCCATGCCAGTGCGGCCTGGTAGGCCTCATGCAGGCGCTGGAAGCCATCCGGGTCCTCGTCCGGGCGCGTGGTCTTGAGCTTCGCCGCATACGCGCGCTTCACCGCGCGCTCGTCGGCGTCTTCGGTGAGACCGAGCAGACGGAGTGACCAGGTCATCGACAGTTCCTCGCACAGCGCATGCTTTCTGTCACGTCCGTCTCTTCCCGAGAGTGCCCACCGCCCACATCACGAGACTCAGGACCCACGTCAGGATCGCCCACAAACCATTCTGCTCATTGCTGCTGTTGCCGAAGTAGAAGGCTGCGTGCAGCAGGGTCAGTCCCGACAACAAGGCGATGAATCCATCGCTTGCATCCAGGGGAGAGCCGTGTCGTTGTTCGAACAGTCGTGCGCGGAACTGGAAGAGGGAAGTCCATCCGGCCAGGGTTCCGGATACGAAGGTCAGCATGGAGGGGCTGCCCACGAACATGCCTGCCATGGATGTCACCACGAGTGCGGGGACGGCTGCATGCTGCGCCACGCGCTTCAAGGTGTCGGCTGCGTGGCCTGCCTGCCAGTACAGCCATGCCTTGAACGCTGCGATGCCGAACCAACAGGCCATCAGCGCGACGAACACCTGGAGTGCCGTTGCGATCGTTGCCGCGATCATGGCCGATGCCTGCGGTCCATCGCTGGATGCATCGATCACGTTCACCATCAGGATGATCGGGAGGGTCGGCAACGTGAATGCAGCGCTGCGCAGCAACGCCACCTTGATGCGCCGGAGCGGCCAGCGGCGATCGTCGGCCATGGACAGCCAGAATGCGATCTGGTCGCGGCGGATGTCGGACGGCAGGTCGTTCAGCCCGCCAAAGGGATTGCGCATCAGAAACCGTTTCACAGCGGGCGCGTGCAAGGGATTGATGACCAGCCGCAGGTCGCGCAGCCGGTTCGGCGCATCGACCAGGTGCGCGAACTGATCCACGAGCCGTTGCCGCCATGCCTGTTTGCGACGCAGCAACTCGGCCTGCTCGTCGCGCTGCGCCCCCTGCGACGGCGCTTGTTCGTTGGATGCGGGGCCTTGCGCGATCGAAGCGAACGAATACGCGGACGACGGCAGCGATTCGCCGGTGGGCCTCTGCCAGCGCCGCTGCGCCTGCAGCTCCCGCCACGATTCGATCAGCCGCGCGCGCAGCCGCTGCAGCGCCAGCGGGTCATAGCCTGCATGCAGATCGTTGTAGCCGAAGAACTCCGCCAGCATGTCGAAGTTGCGCTCGGTCATCGGCGGCTGCCGCGCATCCATCAGCCGCAGCAGCCAGTGCCCGATCATCGCCTTGTGCTCCAGCGACCACAGCACCGGCTGCGAGCGCAGCCAATGCTCGAGCACGCGCGGGTCGCCGTCGCTCGCGGCACCGAGGCACTGGTCGAGGAACTGGTCGAGGGTGATCGCTTCGCCCTGCGGCGCGTCCGCTGCGTCTTCGTGGCCTGATTCCCCGTCGATGGTCCCGGATGTCCCTGCTTCGGCGATGTCGTGATCGGCATCCTCCTGTGGCGCAGCAAGGTCCGTCGCGACCGAGGCTCGTGATTCGCCCAGCACATCTTCCGCGCTGTCGGCGACGCTTTCGTCCGTCGTCATGGCCTCTCGCGCCAGCCGGTGCTGCAACAGGGCGAGTGCGGCCTGGTATGCCTCGTTCAGCTGCTGGAAGCCCTCCGGATCCACGTCCGGTCGCGTGATCCGCAGCTTCGCCGCGTACGCGCGCTTGATCGCGCGCTCGTCGGCGTCGGGGGGCAGTCCAAGTGCGTCGAACACCGAAGCGGGCGTCATCCGGAAGATCCTCCCGCGCAGCGCGCGAGCATGAAGATCACGATCACCAACCAGAAGATCGGAAAGCCGCCGCCTTCGCCGCGATCGCCCGTCTTCACAGGGGCTGGCGCGGTGATGTGGTGCAGGATCCGCTGCACGCGTTCCTGCAGGAACGGGTCGTTGTTGCTGACGCGATCCAGGCCGAAGAACGACAGCAGTGCTTCGACATGCTCGCGCGGCAGCGTCGGGCGTGCTTCCAGGAAGTCCACCAGGTCCGCTGCGATCGCCTGCTTCAGGCTCACGTCGTACAGTGCGGGGTGTCGGTCCAGCCACTGCTGGAACGCGTCCGGTTTCGTGCGATGGATTTCGATCTCCAGCCTTTCGAAGAAGCGTTCGAGGTCGAATCCGGCGTCTTCTGGATCGAGGGTCGCCGTGTCGTTCCTGCCGATGTCGAAACATGCGATCAGCGCTTCGACGTGCCCCGCCGGGAGCGTCGAACGCTGCTCCAGGAAGCGCGGCAAGCGCAGCCGGATGCCACGTTTCGTACCGGCATCCGACAGCGCGGGATGGCGTTCAAGCCATCGTTCGAAGTCGGAGGGATAGGTCCCATGGATCTGGATTTCCATCGCCTCGAAAAAGGCCTCGAAATCGAAGCTGGGCCGATGAGGAGGCCGATCATCGCCATCGTCCGGAGCGTGATCGCGCGTGAATGCCGGCATCCGGAGCGACGCGCGCGACAACGGTGGCGCAGGCATGCCCTGCGAAGGACGGGGCTCGATCGAATCCCATTCCACGCTGTCCGGATCGTCTTCGGAGTGCAGCGGATCGACAGGTGCATCGTCGTCGCTCGCGACGTCGCCGTCATGCGCATCGTCGTGTCCGACGTCGCGCCGCCATTCCGCTTCTTCGAGCGCCTGCCGATACGCTTCGTTCAAGCGCTGGAAGCCTTCCGGATCCTCGTCCGGCCGAGTGGTCTTCAGCTTCGCGGCATACGCCCGCTTGATCGCGCGCTCGTCGGCGTCTTCGGCGATGCCCAGGTGCGCATGGGGCCAGCTCACTTCTGATCAGCCCTGGGCTTCCAGCATGTCCAGTGCTTCGCTGAACTTCTCGCGGTTGCGCGCGATCAGGTCGCCGTCCTGCGTGTCCAGCAGTGAGCGGAAATGCACGATCCATTCCTGCAGGCGGTCGCGTTCGTGGATGAATTCTTCGTACAGCCGCTCCGCGCGGGCGAGCACGGCGATGTTTTCCTGCTGGTCGCGCGGATGGATCTTCAGTGTTTCCAGCGCGGCGAGGCGGGTGCGGATTTCCTCCGGCGAGAGCAGGCCCGGATTCTGCTCCAGCAACAGTTCGTGCCGGCGCTTGGTCGCGTGCTCGGTCACTTCGACCTGCAGCAGGCCGTTGATGTCGTAGGTGAAGCGCACGGTCACGCCGTTGTCGTCGGTGCTGCGGCGCTTGTCCAGCTGCATCGTGATTTCGCCGAGCTTGATGTTGTTGGCGACCAGCGGATTCTCGCCCTGGTAGATGTCGATCGTCAGCTTGTCCTGCTTCTCGTGCATCGGATAGAACTGGTCCTCGCGGCTCACCGGCACCGTGCTGTTGCGCAGGATGATCGGATGGAAGAAGCCGCTGTGGACCTGGCCGTTGTCGTCGCGGCGTGCGATCTGCGTACCCAGCGTGAACGGGCAGACGTCGGTGAGGATGATCTCCTCCAGCTTGGCGTTGCGCGATTTCAGGCCCGAGGCCACGCAGGCGCCGAGGCCGATGGCCTGGTCCGGGTTGACGTGGCGCAGCGGCAGGCGGCCGAACATGCGCGACACCAGCCGCGCGACCAGCGGCATGCGGCTGGCGCCGCCGACCAGCACGATCTCGTCCAGTTGCGACGGCTGCAGCTTGGCGTCGCGCATCGCACGCTCGATCGGCGCGCGCATGCGCTGCACCAGCGGTTCGCAGATGTGCGCGAAGCGGTCTTCGTCGATGCTCCAGCTGTAATCGCGGCCGTCGATGCTCATCTGCAGCGGGCCCGGGGTGCGCGCGCTGAGTTCGCGCTTGAGCTGCTCCAGGCGGCGGCGCAGTTGCCCCAGTTCCTGGGTTTTCAGGGCCTGCTGGCGCAGGTCGTTGTCGCGGCAGAAGGCATCGACCATCACGTCGAGGAAGTCTTCGCCGCCCAGGAAGTTGTCGCCCGCGCTCGCATGCACTTCGAACACGCTGTCGAAGCACTCGAGGATCGACACGTCGAAGGTGCCGCCGCCGAGGTCGAAGACCAGGAAGCGGCCCTCGCCGCCGCGATCCTGCAGTCCGTAGGCCAGTGCCGCGGCGGTCGGTTCGTTGATCAGGCGCTCGACCTTCACGCCCGCCAGCTCGCCGGCCGCGCGCGTCGCCTTGCGCTGCGCGTCGGAGAAGTAGGCCGGCACGCTGATGACCGCTTCGGTGATCTTCTCGCCGAGCGCGGCTTCGGCATCGGCCAGCAGCGAGCGCAGCACCAGCGCGGAGAGTTCCTCCGGCCGGAAGGCGCGTCCGCCCAGCCGGG
Organism: Lysobacteraceae bacterium; assembly: GCA_036404915.1. GTDB lineage: Bacteria > Pseudomonadota > Gammaproteobacteria > Xanthomonadales > Xanthomonadaceae > Lysobacter_I. Next base: position 2,854 of record DASWYO010000014.1, on the reverse strand, counting down.
TCTCGCGTGCCGTGCCCATCCAGCGCTTGAACGCGGCGACGGTGTGCTCCGGATGCGAGATCAGCCGGTCGCGCGCGGCCTGGCCGACAAGGACCTTGTCGCCGTCGACGCTGATCACCGACGGCGTGAGCAGTTCGCCCAGCGCGTTCGGGAAGAGGGTGGGGCCGTCGACGCCATATGCGCCGATGAGGGAATGGGTGGTGCCGAGGTCGATGCCGACGATCATGTGGATGATTCGGTGAAATGCATGTGCGATGGCGGGAAAGTGCTGGTGGCGATCAGCCCGGCCTGCTCCATGGCCTCATTGGCTACATCCGGAACACGCCGAACTTCGCCGGTTCGATCGGCGCGTTGAGCGAGGCGGAGATGCCCAGGCCGAGCACGCGGCGGGTATCGGCGGGATCGATCACGCCGTCGTCCCACAGCCGCGCGGTGGCGTAGTAGGGATTGCCCTGGGTTTCGTACTGCTCGCGGATCGGCGCCTTGAAGGCGTCCTCCTCCTCGGGCGTCCACACCTTGCCGGCGGCCTCGATGCCGTCGCGACGCACGGTGGACAGCACGCCCGCGGCCTGTTCGCCGCCCATCACGCTGATGCGCGCGTTCGGCCACATCCACAGGAAACGCGCACCGTAGGCGCGGCCGCACATCGCGTAGTTGCCGGCGCCGAAGCTGCCGCCGACGACGACGGTGAATTTCGGCACGCTCGAACACGCGACGGCGGTGACCATCTTCGCGCCGTCCTTCGCGATGCCGGCGTTCTCGTACTTGCGACCGACCATGAAGCCGGTGATGTTCTGCAGGAAGACCAGCGGAATGCCGCGCTGGTTGCACAGTTCGATGAAGTGCGCGCCCTTGAGCGCGCTTTCGGCGAACAGGATGCCGTTGTTCGCGACGATGCCGACCGGGTAGCCGTGCAGGTGCGCGAAACCGGTGACCAGGGTCTTGGCGTAGCGCGCCTTGAATTCGTCGAAGTCCGAGCCGTCGACGATGCGCGCGATCACTTCGCGGATGTCGAACGGGCGACGCGTGTCCTTCGGCACGATGCCGTACAGTTCTTCGGCCGGATACGCCGGTTCGATCGAAGCACGCACCGCGACCGGCAGCGTCTTGCGGCGGTTGAGGTTGCCGACCAGGTTGCGTGCGATCTGCAGCGCATGGCGGTCGTCTTCGGCGAAATGATCCGCGACGCCCGAGATGGTGGTGTGCACTTCGGCGCCGCCGAGCGATTCGGCATCGACCACTTCGCCGGTCGCCGCCTTCACCAGCGGCGGACCGCCGAGGAAGATGGTGCCCTGCTCCTTGACGATGATGCTTTCGTCGCTCATCGCCGGCACGTAGGCGCCGCCGGCGGTGCAACTGCCCATCACCACGGCGATCTGCGGGATGTTCTCCGCGCTCATCCGCGCCTGGTTGTAGAAAATGCGGCCGAAATGCTCGCGATCAGGGAAGACTTCGTCCTGCAGCGGCAGGAACGCGCCGCCGGAATCGACCAGGTAGATGCACGGCAGCTTGTTTTCCTGCGCGATCTGCTGCGCGCGCAGGTGCTTCTTCACCGTCATCGGGAAGTAGGTGCCGCCCTTCACCGTGGCGTCGTTGGCCACGATCATCACTTCGAGGCCCATCACGCGGCCGATGCCGCAGACCATGCCGGCGGCCGGCGCCGCGTCGTCGTACATGCCCTCCGCGGCCAGCGGCGCGACTTCGAGGAAGGGCGAACCGGGATCGAGCAGCGCGGTGATCCGGTCGCGCGCGAGCAGCTTGCCGCGCTCGGTGTGCTTGGTGCGTGCCTTCTCGCCGCCGCCTTCCGCCGCGCGCGCCAGGCGCGCATCCAGTTCGGCCACCAGTTCGCGGTGGTAGGACACGGTGTCGCGGAATTCCTGGGACTGCGGGTCGAGGCGGGAGCTCAGGACGGGCATGGTGTCTTGTCGTGGCAGCGAGGCAAAGGACGACAAGGATAACCGCTGCGCGCGGCGCGGCGATCCATGCCGTGCCGTCCCGACCGCACCCACCAACGAAAAGACCCGCCGAAGCGGGTCTTTCCGGGCGAGCCTCCAGGGGCTCGCGATCAGCGAAGCCGGATTACTTCTTGGCTTCGTCAGCAGCAGCCTCGGCCTTGTCGGCGACGGCTTCGGCCTTGTCGGCCATCTTGTTCGCAGCGTTGGCGGTGGCGTTCGCAGCGTCGGCGGCAGCGCCGGCGGTGGCGGCAGCGGCCGTGTCGGCAGCGTTTTCGACGGCACCGGCGGCTTCGCCCACGGCCTCGCCAGTGGCGGCGGCAGCGGCGTCGACGCTCTGGGTGGCGGCGTCACCGGCGGCAGCGGCGGCATCGCCGGCAGCATCGACCGCAGCATCGGTGGCCTGGGCCGCTTCGGCGGCTTCGGTCTGCGCGGTTTCGGTTTCGTTCTTGCAGGCGGACAGGGCGAACACGCTGGCGGCCAGCAGGACCAGAAGCTTGTGGTTCATTTGAAATCTCCCATGGGAAGGTTGGGGTCGTACGTCGATTGGGTGCCTGCGCGCGCAGAATGCGGCCGGGGATGGCGGCGTACGGTGTCCTCTCGCCGGTGGCGAGCCCGGCATCCCCGCGTGCTGCGCTTTCAGGCGTCGCACGGCTAGCCGCCGGATTCTAGCAGCATGTCACGGTTGCATGTTCCGGAAGCATGGGGCGTGCGCCAGGCCGTTCCGTTCAGGTTTCCGGGCAAAAAAAGGAAGACCCGCCGAAGCGGGCCTTCCTTGGTACTGCGACGAAGCTCGCGCTTCGTTGAAGTCGATTACGACTTCGCCGGCTCGGCGGCCGGAGCAGCAGCGTCGGCAGCCGGAGCGGCAGCGTCGGCGGCCGGAGCAGCGGCGTCGGCGGCCG
>DASWYO010000013.1:0-43715 GCA_036404915.1 Lysobacteraceae bacterium | reverse complement strand
CGCAGCGGCACGCGCCAGCCGGTGGTGGTTTCGAGCAGGGCCTCCGCATCTGCGCCTTCGCGCACGCCGCCGGGCAGGCCGTCGATCCGCCCGGCGCCGCTGGCGAGGTCGCCGGTCAGGCGCCAGCTCTGGCGGGTGATCGGGGCGCTCAGGGCGACGTCATAGGCGCCGCCCGCACGCTGATCCCATTCGATCCGGCCGCTGCCGCCCTTGCCCGCACGGCTGATGCCGGCCTTGCCGGCGAAGCCCCAGGCCTCGGTCCGCGCGATCCAGGCGTCGCGCTCGCGCAGGCGGGCATCGAGCGCATCGCCCGCAAGCGCGGGGGCGGGCGTGCGCATGACGGTCGTGGTGGCACAGCCGGTCAGCGCGAGGACGAGCGCCGCCAGCGCCAGCCCCGACCGAAGCCTCATGCGCCCGCCTTCTCGACCAGCGGCGGCAGCACCGCTCCGGTCTTGTCGAGCGCGCGCTTGAGCGAGCGACTGGCGGGGTCGATGCGGCGCGCTTCGACGAAATAGTTCACGGCTTCGTCCTTGCGGCCCAGGACCCACAGCACTTCGGCGACGTGGGCGGCGATCTCGGCATCCTTCTGCTTGGTGAAGGCGCGCAGCAGCTCGGCGAGCGCCTCTTCGTTGCGACCGAGCCGATAGAGCACCCAGCCGTAGCTGTCGATGATCGCAGCGTTGTCGGGCTCGGCCGCGTAGGCGCGGGCGATCAGTTCCAGCGCTTCCTGGTAGCGGTCGGTGCGGTCGGCGAGCGTGTAGCCCAGCGCATTCAGGGCGTTCACGTCGTCCGCATCGAGGGCGAGGATGCGGCGCAGGTCGGCCTCGGCACGGGCGATGTCGTCGCGGCGCTCCCACATCAGGGCGCGGGCGTACAAAAGTTGCGCTTCATCGGGATAGGCGGCCAGGCCGCGATCGAACGTGGCCAGTTCGTCGTCGGGCCGGCCTTCTGTCTTGAAGAGGTCGGCCTGCAGCAGGTAGGCGTCGCGCCGGGTCTCGTCGGCGGCGGTGGCATCGGTCTGGATCTCGCGGATCCGCGCGTGCGCCTCGTCGACGCGGCCGAGCTTGTGCAGCACCGGTGCCGTGCGCAGGCGCGCCTGCCAGCGCTGCGGGCCGCCGGGAACGCTGGCGTACCAGTCCAGCGCGTCGTCCTGGCGGCCGATGAACTCGGCGACCTGGCCCAGCAGCAGGCGTCGCGCCGGGTTGGGCGAGGCCGATTCGCGCTTGAGTTCCTCGTAGACCGCGGCCACGCCGGTCTTGTCGTTGGCCTGGGCGAGATAGGACGCGCGGAGGATGTAGGTGTTGTCGTTCTGAGGCCCGCGCGACAGCACGGCGGCGGCGGCGGCGAAATCGCCCAGGGCGCCGTACTCGCGGGCCAGGCCGTAGGCGACATCGGGCAGCAGGATGGCCGAGGCGCTCATGCGATCGAGGATCTTCCGCGCCTGCGCATCCTTGCCCGAACGGCGCAGCTGGTTGGCGTGCAGCAGCGAGACGCCCGGCTCGTTGGGGTAGTACTGCAGGACACGGCCGATGATCTTCGCGGCCACGTCCTGGCGCTGCACCTGCTGGGCGAACTCGCCGAACGCCAGCCAGGCCGGCAGGTCCTGCGGGATGTCGTCGACCAGCGCCGCCAGCAGGCGGCCGATCAGGTCCGGGTCGCCGGAACCGGCATCCATCGCCAGCAAGGCGTAGCGCCAGCCGTCCTTCTCGGACTTCAGGCCTTCGCCGCGCCCGAGCAGGAGGTTGCGCAGTTCGCGGCGCGCGGCGCCTTCATCCTTGCGCTGCAGGGCCAGGGTGGCCTCGGCGTTGCGCATGCCGAGCGTGCGCCCGGCGCGATCCCGCCACAGCGCCAGCGCCTCGCCGGCGAAGGCTTCGTTGCGCGCCAGCAGGGCGATGCGGGTGGCGCGCTCGGCGAGGACGGCATCGCCGTCGGCGGCGCGCGCCGCCTCCAGATACCAGCGCGCCGCATCGTCGAGCTTGCCGGCCTGCAGTGCGTATTCGCCCGCGATCGCGGCGGGCAGCGGCCCGCGCCCGAGCCACTCGGAGGTCTGTGCCGATGGCGGCGTCGATGCCCCTGCCGCGGCCCCACCCGCCCCGGGGCCGTCGCCGGCCGCAACCGCTGCGCTCGACATGACCGACAACGCGGCCCCGAGCGCGACGACCGCGAAACGGCGAATTGTGAAAACGGCTTCGGGCATCGGCGGCATGGGCCGTAAACTATGCGGATCGCCAGCTTAACCGAACTCGCCAGAGCCGCCTCAGCCAGTCGTCACGGCCCAGCCCGACGACGCCATGCCAGCCCCGATGTCCCATCTCATCGCCCTCGGACTCAACCACCAGACCGCGCCGGTGTCCCTGCGCGAACGCGTGGCGTTTTCCGAACAGGCGCTGCCGGCGACGCTGGCCGCGCTGCGCGGCCTGCCCGGCGTGGAGGAAGTGGCGCTGCTGTCCACCTGCAACCGCACCGAGATCTATGCCCTCACCGGCGGCGACGGCGATGCGCTGGTGGACTGGCTGGCCACCAATCCGCAGGACGCCGGCGGTGCGCGCACGCCGCTGGCCCTGCACGACTACCTGTATCGCCACACCGACGCCGCTGCGGTGCGCCACCTGTTCCGCGTGGCCACCGGGCTGGACTCGCTGGTGCTGGGTGAACCGCAGATCCTCGGCCAGGTGAAGCAGGCCTGGGCCGCGGCGCGCGAGTCCGGCACCCTGGGCAATCGCCTCGACCGCCTGTTCCAGCATGCCTTCGTCACCGCCAAGCGCGCGCGCACCGACACCCGCATCGGCGCCAATCCGGTGTCGGTGGCGTCGGCGGCGGTGCGCATGGCCGAAGAGACCTTCGCGCGGCCGTCCGACAGCACGATCCTGCTGATCGGTGCCGGCGAGACCATCGAACTGACCGCGCTGCACCTGGTGCAGGCCAAGGCCAGGCGCCTGCTCTTCGCCAACCGCACCCTCGCCCATGCCCAGGAACTGGCCAGCCGCCACGGCGGCGTGGCCTTGCCGCTGAGCGAACTGGAGCGCCACCTGGCCGAGGCCGACATCGTGTTCTCCGCCACCGCCGCGCGCGACCCCATCCTGCACAAGCCGCAGGTGGCCGCCGCGCTCAAGCAGCGCAGGCACCGGCCGATGCTGCTGCTCGACCTGGCCGTGCCGCGCGACATCGCGCCGGCCGTGGCCGAGCTGCGCGACGTGTTCCTGTACACCGTGGACGACCTGGAGCGGGTGATCGAGGACAACCGGCGCAGCCGCCGCGAAGCCGCCGACGCCGCCGAGGCCATCGTCGACCTGCAGGTGGCGCGCTTCGTGGAAACGCTGAACGCCAGCGCGCACCACGGCCCGCTGAAGCAACTGCGCGCGCACGGCGAAGCCGCGCGCGACGAGAGCTTGGCGAAGGCGCAGCAGTTGCTCGCGTCCGGGCAGGACCCGGCCGCCGTGCTGCAGCTACTGGCGCATACGCTGACCAACCGCCTGCTGCACGCGCCGACCACGGCGCTGCGCGAGGCCGCGATCAACGGCGACATCGACCTGATGCGCGCCGCCGAACGCATGTTCCCGCACGGCATGCACCCGCACCGCACACCGACGCACACGCCGCTGTCCGAAGCACTGGACCGGCAACTGCACCCCGATCACACCCCGTATCCCGACCGCGACGATGACGCCGACCCTGCGCCGAAAGCTTGAAGCGCTGGCCGAACGCCGCGAGGAAATCGAACGCCTGCTCGCCGATCCGGCGACGGTGGAGGACGCGGCGCGCTATCGCGGCCTGATGCGTGAGTTTTCGCAGCTCGAACCGATCGCGACCGGTCTCGCCGCGGAACGGCTGGCGCGCGAGGACCTGGCCGCCGCCGAATCGATGCGAAGCGACCCCGAACTGGCCGAGCTGGCGGACGAGGAAATCGCCGCCGCGCAGGCGCGGCTGGTCGAGCTGGATGCCGAACTGATGGCGCAGCTGGTGCCGAAGGACGCACGCGACGACGGCGGCCTGTACCTGGAAGTGCGCGCCGGCACCGGTGGCGACGAGGCCGCGATCTTCGCCGGCGACCTGTTCCGCATGTACAGCCGCTACGCGGAACGGCTGGGCTGGAAAGTCGAGGTGGAATCGGCCAACCCCGGCGAGCATGGCGGCTATCGCGAAATCATCGCCCGCGTCGACGGTCGCGGCGCGTATTCGAAGCTCAAATTCGAATCCGGCACGCATCGGGTGCAGCGCGTGCCCGAGACCGAGTCGCAGGGCCGCATCCACACGTCCGCCGCGACCGTGGCGATCATCGCCGAGGACACCGGCGACCTCGACGTGGAGATCAATCCCGCGGACCTGAAGGTCGACACCTTCCGCTCCAGCGGTGCCGGCGGCCAGCACGTCAACAAGACCGAATCGGCGATCCGCATCACCCACGTGCCCAGCGGCGTGGTCGTGGAATCGCAGACCGAGCGCAGCCAGCACGCCAACCGCGACAAGGCGATGAAGCGGTTGAAGGCGATGCTGGTCGAAGCCGAGACCGCCAAGCGCGAAGCCGCGCAGGCCCAGGAGCGCAAGCTGCAGGTCGGCAGCGGCGACCGCAGCCAGCGCATCCGCACCTACAACTTCCCGCAGGGCCGCATCACCGACCACCGTGTCGAAGGCTTGACCCTGTACGACCTGCCGAACGTGCTGGAAGGCGATCTCGATGGCCTGATCGACCGGCTCGCGCGCGAGCATCAGGCGGACGAACTGGCGCGGCTGACACAGGGCGGTTGATGCCTTCTGCGGACGTCCGCGCGGAAGCACCGTCGATGGCAACCTGCAGTGCGACACCGACCTCATTGCGTCCCTCGCGTGAAGGACATGCAGCGGGCGAGCGCGAATGATTTTCTGGATCGCAAGTCGGCGATCCATTCAGCCCGATGAAGACCGGTGCGATATCGGAATCCGCAGCCGGTCGCAATTCCGCGTCATTTCGCGACGCGTGATCGCGGCGATCTATCGAAACAGTTCCATGGCGAAGATGCGGACGATGCATTCCATCATCGACGACGCCATGCCGCATGCCCGCGTCCGATTGACACTGTCTCGAACGCCACAGGATGCTGAATGCGGGGCGTGGATCGCTCCGCGCATGTGGCACTGGACCTTCGAAGGAACGAGACCAGCCGACAACGCATCGGCGCGACCGTTCCTGCAGGTCCGCCCGTGCGATGCACGACAAGCTGCGTCACTTCAAACATCCACAAGGAGGAAGTCCAGATGTCTCATCGCAATTCCCGTACCCGTCTGCTCGCCCTGAGCGTCGCCGTCTGCGGCGCCCTGCTCGCCGGCTCCACGCTCGCCGGCGAGCGCTTCAACGTGTCCGGCCTCGCATCGGGCGAGCCGGTCGATGGCGTCATCGTGCGCTATCGCGACGGCAGCGCCGTCAAGGGCAACCGCTCGCTGATGATGAACCGCCTCGTCGCGACCGCGAACCGCTCGTTCGCCCGCAACAAGGCGCTGCGCGTGCGTCACGAGCGCACCCTGGGCATCGGCGCGGAGCTGATCGGCTTCAGCCGCAAGCTCGATCGCGTGGACGCCGAAACCCTGATCCGCCAGATCGCGATGGATCCGGACGTGGCCTTCGTGGAACCGAACATCCGCCTGCAGCACACCCTCACGCCGAACGACACGAACTACGGTTCGCAGTACGGCTTCCAGAACGGCGTCGGCGGCAGCAACGCCAACCTGGCCTGGGACACCGGCTTCCGCGGCGCGGGCAAGATCGTCGCGGTGATCGACACCGGCTACCGTCCGCATGCCGACCTCAACGCCAACATCATCAACGGCTACGATTTCATCACCAACACCAGCACCGCGAACGACGGCAACGGCCGCGACAGCAGCGCGCTGGATCCGGGCGACTGGGTCGCTGCGGGCTTCTGCGGCGTGGGCCAGCCGGCGCGCAATTCCAGCTGGCACGGCACGCACGTGGCCGGCACGGTCGCGGCGGTGACCAACAACGCCACCGGCGTCGCCGGCATGGCGCATCAGGGCAAGGTGCTGGCCGTGCGCGTGCTCGGCCGCTGCGGCGGCACGCTCGCCGACATCGCCGATGCGATCACCTGGTCCTCGGGCGGCACCGTCGCGGGCGTGCCCGCGGTCGGCGTCAACAAGGCCAGCGTCATCAACATGAGCCTCGGGGGCGGTGGCGGCTGCGCCGCAGCCTCGGCCATGCAGGTCGCGATCAACGGCGCGCTGAGCCGCGGCACCACCGTGGTGGTGGCTGCCGGCAACAGCAACGCCAACGTCTCGGGCTTCACGCCCGCCGGCTGTACCGGCGCGGGCCTGATCGTGGTCGGCGCCACCGACTCGACCGCGCGCAAGGCCAGCTTCTCGAACTACGGCGCGGGCGTCGACGTTTCGGCGCCGGGCGTTGGCATCCTGTCGACGCTCAACGCCAGCACCACCTCGCCGGGCGCCGACAGCTACGCCAGCTACAACGGCACCTCGATGGCGGCCCCGCACGTGGCCGGCCTGGTCGCGATGATGCACTCCAAGCCGAGCGCGGACTGCACGCCGGCGAACTGCGAAGCCATCGTCAAGGCCAACATCAAGCCGTTCGGCGCGACGCCGTCGCCGGGTCCGCTGGGCACCGGCATCATCAACGCGCAGACCACGATCAACGCCACGCCGTAATCCGGCCACGCCGCGATCGGACGACGCCCGGGGCCGTGCAGCCCCGGGCGTGCGTCATTCGTAACGCAGCGCCTCGATCGGATCCAGGCCCGCCGCCTTCGACGCCGGCATGATGCCGAACAGCACGCCGACCATCGCCGAGAAGCCGGCGGCGGCGATCACCACCCAGACCGGCACGTGCGCCGGCGGGAAACCGGGCACGAGCGCCGAGATCAGCAGCGCCAGCCCGTAGCCCAGCGCGATGCCGATGACGCCGCCGAGCAGGGCGAGCAGGCCCGCCTCGGCCAGGAACTGCACCAGGATGTCGCGGCGCGTGGCGCCGAGCGCCTTGAGGATGCCGATCTCGCGGGTACGTTCGGTCACCGACACCAGCATGATGTTCATGATGCCGATGCCGCCGACCAGCAGTGAGATGCCGACCACGCCGGCGACCACCATCGTCGCGGTGCCGGTGATCTTCTCGAACTGCTTGAGCACCGAGTCCGCGGCCTCGACCTTGAAGTCGTCGTCCTTCTCGTCCACCAGCTTGCGCGAGCTGCGCACCGCGCGCTTGACGCGCTCGCGCACGGCTTCGACCTCGTCGAGGTTGGCGACGGTGAACGAGGCCTGGATCAGCGGGTCGTTGCTGTTGCCCATCATCGCGCGGCCGACGTCGAAGGGAATGATGGCGTAGTTGTCGCGGCTGAAGCCGAAGATCTCGCCCTCCTTCTCCATGACGCCGACGACCTTGAACCACTCCTTGCCGATCATGAAGTACTCGCCGACCGGGTTCTTCGGCATTTTCAGCTCGTCGCGCAGATCGGTGCCGATCACCGCGACGCGGCGATGGCCCTTGTCGTCGCTGTCGACGATGAAGCGTCCGAACTCAGGGAAGCGGTTGTTGACCAGCGTGTAATCGGCGGTGGTCGCCTGCACCTGCGGGCTGCTGGTGCGGCCGCGATAGCTGGCGCCGGCGGCCTGCACCACCATCAGCGGCGCCACGTCCTTGACGCCCGCGACGCGGTAGCGCAGCACGTCGATGTCATCGAAGGTGATCGTGTTGATCTTGCCGGTGCGGAAGTTCTCGTTGTCGTTGACCGCGCGCAGGGTCAGCGTGCTGCCGCCGAGGTCGGACAGCTGGCCCTTGATCGAGTCGGAGAAGCCCTGCACCAGCGACACCACCGCGATCACCGAGCCGGTGCCGATCAGGATGCCCAGCGTGGTCAGGAAGCTGCGCATGCGGTGCGCCGCGAGACTGGTGAGCGCGGCGCGGAAGGCTTCGAGATAGGCCTGCATCAGTGGATTCCTCCCGCGTGATCGCGGATGTCGCCACCGCGCACCGGTGCCTGGCGGCGGTCTTCGACGATGCGGCCGTCGCTGACCCGCAGCACGCGGTGGCAGTGCGCGGCGATGTCGGGTTCGTGGGTCACCAGGATCACGGTCTGCCCCTGCGCGTGCAGCGCATCGAACAGGGCCATGATCTCGGCGGAGGTGCGCGTGTCGAGGTTGCCGGTGGGTTCGTCGGCGAGCAGGATCGAGGGCGCGCCGACCAGGGCGCGCGCGATCGCCACGCGCTGGCGCTGGCCGCCGGACAGCTGGTTCGGACGATGGCCCATGCGGTCGCCCAGGCCGACCTTGCCCAGCGCTTCGGCGGCGCGTGCGCGCCGCTCGTCCTGCGGCATGCCGCGATAGACCAGCGGCTGCATCACGTTCTGCAGCACGGTCATGCGCGGCAACAGGTGGAAGCTCTGGAACACGAAGCCGATCTCGCGGTTGCGCACCTGCGCCAGCTCGGTGTCGTTCATGCCCGACACGTCGCGGCCGTTGAGCGTGTAGCTGCCTTCGGTCGGCGTGTCGAGGCAGCCGAGCAGGTTCATCAGCGTCGACTTGCCCGAACCCGAGGGTCCGGTCAGGGCCACGTATTCGTTGCGCGCGATGTCCAGGTCGACGCCGGCCAGGGCCTGCACGACCTCCTCGCCCATCGTGTAGCGCTTGACGATGCCGCGCAGGACGATCATCCGGCGTCCTTCGCGTCGTCGCCGTCGCCCTTGCCATCTGCGTCCGCGTCGTCGCCCTTCGACTTCGCCGGATCGCGGCGCTTCACCTGTGCGCCCTCGCTCAGGCCGCGCAGCGCCTTCGCGGGGCCGACGATCACGGTGTCGCCCTGCGCGACGCCCTTGGTCACCACTTCCCAGCGGTCGTCGGAGGCGCCGGTCTGCACCTGCACCCGCGTCGCCTTGCCACCCTTTGCCAGCCAGACGTGGCGCGTCGGCTTGCCGTCGTCGGTGTCGGTGGTGATGGCTTCCACCGGCAGCGCCAGGCGTCGCTGGCCGTCGCCGAGGAAGATGTCAGCGCGCACGCTCATGCCCGAGCGCAGCGACAGGCCCTGCGGCGGCACGATGCGCACCGTGACCTTGTACGCGCGACCCTGGCCTTCGATGGTCGGCGCCAGCGCGATCTGCTCGACGCTGCCCTTGAGCGCGTTGTCCGGATACGCCGCCGCGAACACTTCCACGCGCTGGCCCACGCCGACCTTGGCGATGTCGGCTTCGTCGACCTTCAGTTCGGCGATGATCTCCGAGGTATCGGCGATCTTCATCAGCTGTGCGCCGGCGAAAGCCGAGGTCGACGGCACCGCCGTTTCGCCGACCTTGATCGGCAGCGACACGATGCGCCCGGCGATTGGCGAGCGGATCTCGGTGCGCGCGCGCTGTTCGCGGGCATCGTTGACCACCGATTCGGCGCGACGCAGCGATTCCTCACTGGTGCGCAGGTCGGCTTCGGCGACCTGAAGCTGGTTGCGGTCCTCGTCGAAGCGGTTGCGATCGATCAGCTTGGTCTGCACCAGCACGCGGCTGCGCTCGAACTGCGTGCGCCGCAGCGCCACCTGCGCACGCTGGCGCTCGATCGCGATGCGGGTCTGGCGCAGGCCGGCCTCCTCGCGCTCGATCGCGTTGTTGTACAGCTCCGGATCGAGCAGCAGCAGGGTCTGCCCAGCTTCGACGGTATCGCCTTCCTTCACCAGCAGCGTGCGCACCTTGCCGGTGACTTCCGAGGTGAGATTCACCTCGTTGCGGAAGGCCAGCGTGCCCGAGGCGAGGATCGACGGCTGCACCAGCTGCGGCGCGGCCGTGGCCAGATCCACTTCCGTGGCCGACGCGCCGCGGTTCTTCTTGATGACGATCGGCACGACCAGCACGAGCACGATGCCGGCGGCAATGAGCCACTTGCGATTGGGTTTCATCGAAACGATCCGGAATCCTGGGAAATGTCGAGAATCACTTCAGCAGCGCGACGATCGCGAGCACGCCGAAGTACACGGTGTAAGGCAGCGCCGCGACGAACACCGCCTGGCCCCAGCCGGTGCGGAACCAGGTGCGCCAGCCGAGGGCGGCCAGACCGATCGCCCAGGGCATCAGCAGGCTGAAGCCTTTGGCGAACGAACTCCAGGCGTGGTCCAGCGGCAGTTCGACGAACAGCGGATCGATGTTGAGCACCTGCAGCGACTCCATCGCGGTCTGCGGCGTCATCGTGATCGCGCCGACCAGCGCGACGATGCCGCCCAGCAGCATCGGCATGCCAGACCAGGCGGTCAGGGCGAGACTCTGGCGGAACGACACCGCGTGGCCGCCGATCTTGCCGGCGATCAGGTAGTACAGCGCGATCACCAGCGTGATCAACACGGTGACCACCAGCACGGCGGCCATCGCGAAATAACCCATGACCTGCGCGCCCGGCATCATCTTGCGCGCCTGCTCGATTTCCTTCGCGGTGGCCTCCGGATTCGCGGTGAGCATGCGCTCGACCAGCCATGCGCCGTCGACCTGAGCGAAGTACACCGCGACCATGGCCAGGCCGACCACGACCGACAGCAGCAGGGGCACGAAGAAGGTGGGCTTGTCCTTGAGCGCGGCGAAGACCTTGCCGGGCTGCAGGTAGATATCGATCAGATGGGACATGGGGAGCTCCTGGGACACGGTGGCGAAGGACGCGAGGGTGGAGACGTACCGGCAACGGGCGTTGCGCCGTTGTTCGAAGACCATGACGCGCGCGGGCGGCATTTGTGACACAGCCATGGTTCGCGGGCAGGGCCCGGAAGTCACGCCGGCCCGCATTCCTGGACCGGCGAGCCATCCGCGCCCCGAAACGAGACGCCCCCGGCATGGGCCGGGGGCGTGTTCGCGTTGCTGGCGCAGGGCTCGGCGCCCCGCTCAGGCTCAGTAGTAGATGCAGCCGTTGTCGTCGCAGCGGGCGATGATGGACCAGCCGAACGGCGTGCACTCGTAGAGGAACTGGACGTAGCCGGTGCGCGGGCTGTAGCGCTCGACGCTGGCGATCTCGCCCTGGTTGTTCTCGTTGCAGGCCGTGCCCGGACCACCCGGAATCGCTGCGGCGTTGCCGCTGAAGCCCATGGCGGCGGCGAGCAGGGCGATCGCGGCCCCGTGAATCATCGTCTTGTACATGACATTCCTTCTTTCTGCTGACCGCCGATCTCCGATGACGCGGGTCGCTCGCGCCTGCGTCGCCGCCGCCCGGGCCCGGCGGCGCATGCGCGGGCGGCAAGGACAGCCTACCCGCCCGCGATCTCCCGAGACGCGACGCTCAGCGCAATTGCGCCAGCCGCGTGGCGAGCTTCTTCGCGGAGACGCCGCCTTTCGCGCCCAGTTCCTGCGCGAACAGCGACACCCGGAACTCTTCCAGGTCCCAGCGCAGGGCCTGCCAGCCCGGCCACCGATCGATGCCGCGGTCGCGCGCATCGGAGAGCGCATCGACGAACGGCTTGAGCTCGAGCATCCGCGCCTGGTCGCGCACCGGGTCACGCAGCGCGCGCTCGGCGCGCAGCGCCATCGCCTTGAGCCAGCGCGGATATTCGGCCAGCGCATCGGCCGGCACATCGCGCAGGAAACCCGGCGTGGCCAGCGTGGCGAGCTGCGCGTGCAGATCGTCGAGGTTGGCGCGGGCCCAGCCCATCAGGTTCGATTCCAGCGCCGCACGCACCTCGGCAACGCGGGCGAGGATGGCCTCGGCCTGTTTCAGCCGCGTCATCGCTTCGCCGAACAAGGCCTTGCCGATGGCGTCGCGACGCTGCGCGAACACGTCCGCATCGCGGATCTCCAGCAGGCCCTCGGCCGACAGCGCCGCGAATGCGCCCTCGACGAGATCGGCGCGCAGACGGTCGCTGTCCTTCAGGCCGTCGTTGCGCGGGCCCCGGCTTTCGATGGCGGCGTACAGCAGCGAGGTCTTCGGCTGCACCGGCAACTGCTTGCGCGCCTGCTTCATCTTCTCCGCCAGCGCGATCCGCAGCAGCCGGCGCACGCCCTCGGGATGATGCCGCTGCGCTTCGTTGCGATCGGCGTGCACCGCGAGCGATGCGCTGTCGCCGTCGTCGTGCAGGGCCGGATAGGCCGGCACGCCACCGGCGCCTGGCACCGATGACGGGATCGACACCGCCGGGAAATCGGTCAGGCCGCGCTGCGCGAGCCCTTCCGCCGCGCGCGCCGAGAACGCATCCGCCGCGCGCTTGCCGAACCGTGCGCGCAGGTCGTCGAGATCACGGGATTCCGCGAGGACATTCCGGCCATCCCGGTCGAGCAGGCGCAGGTTGGCGCGCAGGTGCGCGTCGATCGATGCGGCATCGAAATCCGCCGGCACGATCTCGACACCGGTGAGCTTCTTCAGGAAACGCGCCATCGCGCCTTCGAAGGCATCGGCGTCGCGCTGCGGAAACGCTTCGGCGAAGGCGCGCGCGAAATCCGGCGCCGGCACGAAGTTGCGTCGCAAGGCCTTGGGCAGCGACTTGATCAGCGCCGTCGCCTTGTCCAGCACGAAGCCCGGCGCCAGCCACGACAGCTGCGCGGGATCGAGCGCGTTGAGCAGGTGCAGCGGCACCGCCACGGTCATGCCGTCGTCGGGCGCGCCGGGCTCGAAGCGATACTTCACCGCGAGGCGGACGTCGCCAAGCGGCAGGTAGGGCGGGAAGCGCTCGGCGTCGCTCGGACCGCCGACCATCAGGTCGGCCAGCGACCATTCGAGCGTCGCCTTGTCGGCCGCCGGCAGCTTGCCGTACCAGGCATCGAGGGCCTGCGCGTTGTGCACGTGCGGCGGCAGGCGGTCGAGATACCACTGCGCCTGCCAGTCCTCGTCGACGACCAGGCCGGCACGGCGCTGCTTGGCTTCCTCTTCTTCCGCCTTGGCCAGCGTGGCGCGGTTGCGCGCGACGAATGCGGCGCGCGTGTTGATCTCGCCGGTGACCAGCGCATCGCGGGCGAAGATCGCGCGCGACTCCTCCGGGAACAGCGCGCCGTAGTGCACCGGCTTCTTCGGCGCCAGCACCAGACCGAACAGGCTGATCTGCTCGCTGCCGACCACGCGGCCCTGCGAACGCGCCCAGTGCGGATCGTGGTGACGGCGCGCCAGCAGGTGCGGCAGTTCGTCGATCGCCCATTCCGGCTCGATCGCGGCATTGGTGATCGACCAGACCTTCTCGGTATCGAGCAGGGTCGCGGACAGCACCCACGGCGGTTGCTTCTTCGCCAGCGGCGAGCCCGGGAAGATCGTGAACTTGCGTCCGCGCGGACCGTCGTAGAGCCCGCGATCGCCGCGATGGCCGATCTGCGTCGGCAGACCGGCGATCAGCGCACGGTGCAGCTTCGCGTAGTCGACGGCGATGCCCTGCCGTTCTTCTCCCGTTGCAGAAGCCCGCTGTTCCTCCCCCTTTGCAAAAGGGGGATCGAGGGGGATTTGCTTTTGCGGATTTCGCGCGGAGAGCAAATCCCCCCTGCCCCCCTTTTTCAAAGAGGGGGAAGCTGCATCGGCCGCAACACGGGATGCCTTCGCCCCACGCGCGTCACGCGTGTCGCTCCCGCCCCAGTCGACCTCATCGCACTGCAATTTCAACTGGCGATGCAGTTCGCGCCACTCGCGCAGGCGCAGGAACCCGAGGAAATGCTTGTCAGCCCACTTGCGCAACTGCGACTGGGTCATCTCCTCGTGGGCGACACGGTAGGCCTCCCACAACTTCAGGATGCCGACGAATTCGGACTTCGCATCGGCGAATTCCGCGTGTGCGGCGTCTGCGGCGCCGCGCTGGTCGGCCGGACGTTCGCGCGGGTCCTGGATGCCGAGGAAGCTGGCGATCGCCAGCATCTCGCGCAGGCATCCGTGCTGCTGCGCGGCGATCAGCATGCGCGCCAGCTTCACGTCCACCGGCAGCCGCGCCATGGTGCGACCGATGCGGGTGAGCTTGCGCTCGGTGTCGATCGCGCCGAGTTCGGCGAGCTGCTGCCAGCCGTCGGCGACGGCACGCGGATCGGGCGGTTCGAGGAACGGGAAATCCTCGATGCGGCCGAGTCCCAGCGACAGCATGCGCAGGATCACGCCGGCCAGCGCGGCGCGGCGGATTTCCGGATCGGTGTAGGGCTCACGGGACAGGAAATCGGCTTCGGAATACAGCCGGAAGCAGGTGCCCGGCGCAATGCGGCCGCAGCGCCCCTTGCGCTGGTCGGCGCTGGCCTGCGACACCGGTTCGATGTGCAGGCGGTCAAGTTTCTGCCGCGGGCTGTAGCGCTTCACGCGCGCCAGGCCGGGATCGACCACGTAATGGATGCGCGGCACGGTCAGCGAGGTTTCGGCGACATTGGTCGCGAGCACGATGCGTCGCTGCGGGCCGGGATTGAAGACGCGGTCCTGGTCGCGCGCCGACAGCCGCGCATACAGCGGCAACACTTCGGTGTGGCGATACTTGCGCTTCTCCAGCGCCTGGTGCGCGTCGCGGATCTCGCGCTCGCCGGGCAGGAAGATCAGCGTGTCGCCGACACCTCCCCCAGAAGCCGCGCTGAGACGCATGATTTCGTCGCAGGCACCGACGATGCCGTCGACGACGGTCCGCTCACTACCGCGCGCCTCGCCCGTGTCGTCCTCGTCGCCGCCTTCCAACGGACGGTAACGCACCTCCACCGGATACCCGCGCCCTTCCACGCTGACCACCGGCGCATCGTCGAAATGCTTCGAGAAGCGCTCGGTGTCGATGGTCGCGGAGGTGACGATCACCTTGAGGTCGCGTCGCTTCTGGACCAGCTGCTTCAGGTAGCCGAGCAGGAAGTCGATGTTGAGACTGCGCTCGTGCGCTTCGTCGACGATGATCGTGTCGTAGGCCGACAGCCAGCGGTCCGACTGGATTTCGGCGAGCAGGATGCCGTCGGTCATGAACTTCACCGCCGTGCGCTCGCCCACGCTCTCGTTGAAGCGCACCTGGTAGCCGACCAGTCCGCCCATCGGCGTCTGCAGTTCCTCGGCGACGCGCCGCGCCACCGCGCGCGCGGCGATCCGGCGCGGCTGGGTGCAGCCGATCATGCCGGCGGCGCCACGACCGGCGGCCAGGCACAGCTTCGGCAACTGCGTGGTCTTGCCCGAACCGGTCTCGCCGGCGATCACCACGACCTGGTGGTCGCGGATCAGTTCGACCAGACGCCCGGCCTCGGCGGCGATCGGCAGGTTCGGATCGACCGCCACGGCGGTCGGCAGCGCAGCCGCACGCGACTCGCGCGTCGCGACCGACACCGCCAGCGCTTCAGCGAAGGCCGCCTGCAGCGCGGCATCGCCGGGCTTGCCGCTCCAGCGCGACCAGAGGCCGAGCAGGCGGCCGCGATCGCGCGACAGTGCGCCATCCACGGCGGCACGGGCACGGCGCAGTTCGACCTGCCCGGAAGAATCAATAGGTTTCATCAATGGAAAACGTCTGAATAATTGACTTCAATCGAAACGATTGCAGCGATAGTCTGCGTGAACAGTCAGGCGGCCCGGCGTAGGCTGTCATTTTCTCCCCAAGGAGCGTTCAGATGGCCAAGAGCCCGAAAAAGAACACTGGCAAGAGCACCGTCTCGACCGACACCGGCACGGCCGGCGACGTGCCGCAGATCGACATCGGCCTGTCGTCCAGCGACCGCAGGAAGGTCGCCGATGGCCTGTCGCACTTTCTCGCCGACAGCTACACCCTGTACCTGAAGACCCACAACTTCCACTGGAACATCACCGGCCCGATGTTCAACAGCCTGCACGTGATGTTCGAAGGCCAGTACACCGAAGCGTGGACCGCACTGGATGCCGTCGCCGAGCGCATCCGCGCCCTGGGTTACCGCGCCCCAGGCTCGTACGCCGAATTCGCCAGGCTCAGCTCGATCGACGATGCCGGCGCGGAAGAGGACACCCTGGTCGAGGGCACCGACTGGCGCGAGATGGTACGCCAACTGGTGCTCGGCAACGAAGCGGTCTGCCGCACCGCACGCAAGGTGCTGAAGACCGCCGACGGCGCCGGCGACGACCCGACCGTCGACCTGATGACCCAGCGCCTCAACATCCACGAGAAGAACGCCTGGATGCTGCGCTCGCTGCTGGCCTGAACGACGACGGCCCGCGTGAGCGGGCCGTTCTCGTGTGATGGGTGGCGCCTAGCGACGCGGCGCCCGGGGCAACCGGGGCCGCTCGGGCGGCGCAGCCGGGCCCTGCATGGCGGGCAGCACCGGGGCGGTACGGCCACGCAGGTGCCCCTTGAAGAAATCGACATAGCCGTGATAACCCTCGGCCATCGTGGCGAAGCGGGGATCGCCTTCCACCGTGCAGCGGCCGCCGTGGCCCACGGCCAGCTCATAGGCCGCGCACAGCGCCAGGCCGTAGTCCGGGTAATGGACGTAATCCACGCCGGCCAGTTCCTGCTGCGTGACCAGCCGCCCGATGAAGGCCTGGTCGTAGCGCAGCTTCACCGGCGGGTCGTCCGCGGTCACGCTCTGGATCGCACTGCCGTACTGCGCGTATTTCGGATGCTGCAGCTGCCAGCTCGCCTTGAATGCCGAGCGATCGGCTTCGACCAGGAACAGGTCCGCGAATTCGCGGCCGTCGTAGGTGGTCTGGGCGTTGTACGCGAACACCGCGTTCGCCCGCGTGGATTGGCGCGCGACCGGGTCCGGGCTGGTCGGGATCGCCATGTCGTCCTGCAGCACGGTCCACAGCGACAGGGTGCCGCGCGAACCACCGACCACGAAGACGTTGCGGCGATCGATGCCCAGCGCGGCGGCATTCGCGCGAATGAATTGCAGCGCACGCGCCAGATCGCGATGCGGGACACCAGGATTGGTCGGCGAATCCGCCTCGTTCCGGTTGACCACCGGATGCCGGAACTCCACCGAAGCGAACGAGAAGCCTGCGGCCAGGGCCGGCTTGAGCAGCGCGGTCTCGGCGGCAGAACCGGGCGCGATGGCCTTGCTGCTGCCGTTGGGATGCGCCCAGACGATCAGCGGCGCGGGTGCGGCGGCGCTCGCGCCGGGGGCCCGGTAGAGATCGAAGCGCTGCTGCAGCCAGATCCCGCCGAGCGTCGGCTCGCGCCAGGCCGCAGGGCCGTAGCAGATGTCCTTGTCCGGCACGCCCGGCGTCACGGCGGTCGGATTGCAGCCGTTCTGTGCCTGCGCCGTGGCGCACACGCACCACAGCAGCGCCACCCATGCGGACCATCGCAGCGACCGGGACATCATCTGATTCATCGCACGCCCTCCAAGGCAACGATGGCAAGCGCCATCCATCACCACGGAACGCATCGCCCCTCGGGCCGTTGACCGTACGGCCACAAAAAACCCCGCCGAGGCGGGGTTCTTGTGCAGCCGATGCAGGAGCGGAGATCAGCGCTGGTCGGCGGCCTTGTAGTCGCGCGCGGCGTAACCGGTGTAGATCTGGCGCGGACGGCCGATCTTGGCTTCCGGGTCGTTCTGCTGTTCCAGCCAGTGCGAAACCCAGCCGGCGGTGCGGGCGATGGCGAACATGACCGTGAACATCTCGGTCGGGATGCCCAGCGCCTTGTAGATGATGCCGGAGTAGAAGTCGACGTTCGGGTAGAGCTTGCGCTGCACGAAGTAGTCGTCCTTCAGCGCTGCTTCTTCCAGCTTCATCGCCACTTCGAGCAGCGGGTCGTTGACGCCCAGCTCGTTGAGCACCTTGTGGCACATCTCGCGGATGATCTTCGCACGCGGGTCGAAGTTCTTGTACACGCGATGGCCGAAGCCCATCAGGCGGAAGCCCGAGTTCTTGTCCTTCGCCTTGTCGACGGCCGACTGCACGTTGCCCGCAGTGCCGATCTCTTCCAGCATCTTCAGCACGGCTTCGTTCGCGCCGCCGTGCGCCGGGCCCCACAGCGCGGCCACGCCGGCGGCGACGCAGGCATACGGGTTCGCGCCGGTGGAACCGACCAGACGCACGGTCGAGGTCGACGCGTTCTGCTCGTGATCGGCATGCAGGATGAACAGCAGGTCGAGCGCCTTGGCCGCGACCGGATTCAGTTCCAGCGGCTCGCTCGGCACTTCCTTCATCATGTGCAGGAAGCGGGTGACGTACTCGAGGTTGTTCTTCGGATAGCGGCTCGGCCAGCCGATCGAATAGCGATGACACGCGGCGGCGATCGTCGGCACCTTCGCGATCAGGCGGATCGCGGCCATGCGGCGCTGCTCGGCGTCTTCCAGGTCCAGCGTATTGTGGTAGAAGCTGGCCATCGAGCCCAGCATGCCGACCAGCATCGCCATCGGATGCGCGTCATGGCGGAAGCCGAACAGGAAGGTGCGGAAGGCTTCGTGCATCATCGTGTGATGCGTGACTTCATGCTCGAACTTGGCGAATTCCTGCGGGTTCGGCAGTTCGCCGTTCATCAGCAGGTAGGCCACTTCGAGGAAGCTCGACTTCTCGGCGAGCTGCTCGATCGGGTAGCCGCGGTACATCAGCACGCCTTCGTCGCCGTCGATGTAGGTGATCGCCGAACGGCACGACGCGGTGGCCGTGAAGCCCGAGTCGTAGGTGAACAGGCCCGTCTCCTTCGGGAGCTTCGCGATGTCGACGCACGGGCTGCCCAAGGTGGGCTGGTACACCGGCAGGACGGCGGACTTGTCGCCGGCAGTCACGGTGACCTGGGTCGGAATGATGGAATCCTGTTGAGACACGGCACACTCCCGAAAGCTTGAATGACGTTGAATGCGGAGTTCAGCACCGGCCGTGCCGCACTCGGGGAAGGCAGCCGCGACGCGGTCGCGACAACGGGCGATTATCGCATACCGATATTCGAGCGCCTGCTCTGGACTTTGGTCGAATCCGGCGTCATCGCGGAAACGCAGCGTCGCGCCGGCGCGCGGCATGGACTGCAACGAAAGTGTGCCTGCGAATCGGGAACGACGGACACGACAACGGCCGCCAGTGGCGGCCGTTGCGGGCGAAGCGTGCAGCGCGCGGGCCGCCCGGGGGGCGGCGCCGGCGATTACTTGCCGTAGCGCTTGCGGAACTTGTCGACGCGGCCGGCGGTGTCGACGACACGGTGCTGGCCGGTGTAGAACGGATGCGACGACGACGAGATTTCCACCTTGATCAGGGGGTATTCGTTGCCATCTTCCCACTTGACGGTTTCCTTGCTGCCAAGGGTCGAGCGGGTGAGGATCTTGAAGTCCGAGGTCACGTCCTGGAACACGACCTGGCGGTATTCGGGATGGATATCGGCCTTCATGGCGGCACCAGAGTTGAGCGGAAAGCCGGGCATTGTAGCGGAGGCGATGGCCCGGGCTCAAGCCGCCCGTCGGCTAAACCATCCGACCCCGTCCGCGCCGGGGTCGTCGTGCCGGTCATTCGGCCCGCAGGGCCCGCCGGATCAGAGCCTCGAAGGCCGCCTGGTCACAGGCCATGAGGATGTCGGCGTTGTCGGCCCGGCCGGAACGGCGGTTCCAGTCGACCACGGTCGCGCCCCGGCTTTCGGTCCCGACCAGCTCGATCCGCAGCGGACGCACGGCACGCTCGCGGACATGTTCCGGCGCGACCAGCATCGCCATCGCCAGGGCATCGGCGGCATGCCAGCGATCCCCGCGCAGGCCGGCGGACCATTCGCGGGTCTTGCGCGAGATCGCCTCGTAGAACCGCGCACGGGGATGATCGGCCTGCAGCCAGCGTTCGACATCGGCATGCAGGAAGCCATGGCGGATCACCGCCTCCCAGTCCGCGACCTCGACGACCTTCCCGGCGGCCGCGAACGCCTCGAACACGATGTGCGCGGCCTCCGGGTCGAAGCCGATGTTGAACTCGGCCATCGGCGTGGTGTTGCCCTGCCCGGTGACCGCGCCGCCCATGACCACCATGCGGCCGACGCGCTGCGGCAGGGTCGGATCGAGCTTCAGCGCCACCGCGAGATTGGTCAGCGGCCCGAGCATGCAGACGACGAGTTTGCCGGCGTGCGCGTGCGAGAGGCGGATCATCGCCTGCGCGGCGTGTTCGGCCTCGGCATGCTTCGCGGCCGGCGGATAGGCGATGTCGCCGAAACCGTCGCGGCCGTGCACGTAGGACGCATCCGGCGCGGCGTGCAACAGCGGCGCATCGCAGCCGGCGAACACCGGGATGTCGACTTCGGCCACTTCGCAGAGCTTCAGCGCGTTGGCGACGGTATGTTTCAGGCCGACGTTGCCGGCGGCGATGGTGAGCGCGACGACCTCGTGATGCGGGGCATCGAAGGCCATCAGCAGGGCGAGCGCGTCGTCCACGCCCGGGTCGGTGTCGATCAGCAGGGGAAGTTTGTCTGTCATCGACCGATTATGCCGATGCCGGCCGGGCACGCCAGCCCCGGGCATAGAATTGGCGCAAGCCTGTGGAGTTCGCCATGCATCCGACCGTCACGCCCTTCTTCCACGCCGACAGCTGCACCTGGACCTACGTCGTCGCCGATCCCGCGCGCCGGCAGGCGGCGATCATCGATCCGGTGCTGGACTTCAATGCGACATCCGGGCGTACCTCGACGACGTCGGCGCAGCAATTGCTGGACCACACCCGGGAACAGGCGCTGGATGTGCGCTGGATCCTCGAAACGCATGCGCATGCCGATCATCTCAGTGCCGGGCATTGGCTGAAAACGCACTGCCCCGGCGCGACGCTAGCCATCGGCGAAGACATCCGCACGGTGCAGAAGACCTTCCGGCCGATCTTCAACCTCGGCGAGCACGTTCCGGTCGACGGCTCGCAGTTCGACCACCTGTTCGCCGATGGCGAACGTTTCACGATCGGCGACGTCGAGGCCGAGGTGATCGCAGTGCCGGGCCACACCAGCGACAGCATCGCCTACAGGATCGGCGATGCAGTGTTCGTCGGCGATTCGATCTTCATGCCCGATGGCGGCACCGCACGCTGCGATTTCCCCGGCGGCGACGCGCGGATGCTGTACCGCTCGATCCAGCGGATGTTCGCGCTGCCGGACGACACGCGCGTGTTCGTGTGCCACGACTACGCGCCCGGCGGACGCGGCTACGCCTGCGAAACCACCATCGCCGCGCAGAAGACCGGCAACATCCACGTACGCGCCGGCATCGCCGAGGACGCGTTCGTCGCGCTACGCACTGCGCGCGACGCCACACTGGCGATGCCGTCGCTGCTGCTGCCCGCCGTACAGGTGAACATCCGCGCCGGGCAACTTCCCGAGCCGGAGGACAACGGCGTGCGCTACCTCAAGCTGCCGATCGACCGGCTGTAGCGGCAGCTGGCGCGGCGATCGCAATGCGCCGATGAAAGGCTTGCCTTAGCCTGAAACCCATCCCCACCCCGGCCCTCCCCTTGAAGGGGAGGGAGCAAAGCGCCATGCTTTCAAGCCCTCCCCTTCAAGGGGAGGGTTGGGTGGGGATGGGTTTGCTGATGGAAGCAGCAAGGCTCATACACGCGGATCGAAGCGTGAAACCCATGCCGCAGTTCATTTCTTCGCTGCCTTCGCCACGGCCGCCGAGAGCGCGCCCGCATCGCCTGGCCGATAGTCGTCGTCGACATAAGCCACACGCCCGGCGGCATCGATGACGAACACCTTGCGCAGGTTGTAACCGGCCTTCGCGTCGTAGCTGCCGTAGCGGCGTGCGATGCCGTAGTCGGCATCGTTGAGGTAGTGGAGATCCTTCGTGCGGAGCGTGCGCCGCCAGGCATCGAGCAGTTCGGGCGTGGACGCGGTGACCGCAAGTTTCACCACGTCGCCGAGCAGGGCGTAGTCGGGGGCGAGCGCGTCCAGCTCATCGAGCTGGAGGGCGCAGCTCATCATGCGCCGGCGCTCGCGGTCGCGTGCCGCCAGTGCGATTTCCTCGGCATCGCCTTCGATCAATGGCAGCGTTCCGCTGAAAGCCGCTGGATAGAACGACAGCACGACCACCTTGCCCCGCAGCGCGGACAGTCGCGTGTCTTCGGCCGGCGTGCGACTGCCGCCGTCGCGCCGCGCCCATGGCGGTGTCTGCGGCATGTCGATCACGAAATCCGGGGCGGCGTCGCCGACGTCCGGCGCTGCTTCGGCCGATGCCGGTGCGACCGTGTCGACCACGCCGAGCAGCGACTTCACCGCAGCTTCCAGCGGTTTCAGATGCTCGCCCTGGGCGCGGAAGGCATCGTCGCGCCAGCGCACCACGCCGTCCTTGTCGATCAACAGGACGGTGGCATCGGCACGGTCGGCCCTGGGCACCTGCACGCCCGTGGCCTGCGCGATCCGCGACAGCGCATCGGGGCTTGTCGCCGGTGCGCAATGGTCACCCATGAGCATGGGAAATCCGTCGTCTTCCGCTGCGTCGGCGCCGGTCACGAAGACCGTGCGTGGGAACTGCTCGCGCGGGATCGATTGCGGCAGCGCATGGCCGCGACGGAAATACGCGCCGAACGCGAGCCGCAGCATGCTGCCGTACTCGCTGTGCGCCGGCATCAGCACGATCAGTCGGGGCGCATCGCCCCAGGCATCGGCCTGCGCGGGATCCTCGCAGAACATCGAGGCCGGCACGCGCTCGCCGACGACACCCGCTGCGGCCAAGGCCAGGCCGGGCAAGGCGGACA
The DNA here is from genome assembly GCA_036404915.1 of Lysobacteraceae bacterium. Classification (GTDB taxonomy): domain Bacteria; phylum Pseudomonadota; class Gammaproteobacteria; order Xanthomonadales; family Xanthomonadaceae; genus Lysobacter_I. Next base: position 21,236 of record DASWYO010000013.1, on the reverse strand, counting down.
ACAGGAAGAGAGAGATCGGCAACAGCGCGCCGGGGAGACGCGACGACTTCGATGCGGGGCGGATCATCACGACGACTTCCGGTCAGGGCCGCACCGGCGGCGCGGCAGCCCGTTCACGATCCACGCCGCGCGCTGAATCCCGAGCGAATCGATATCGCCAGCGGCATGCCGGATGGAATCAGGGCGCGGCCTGCGCCGCAGGCGCGATGCCCAGCGTGTCGCGAACCTTCGCTTCGGTCGAGGTCATGCCCGCGCTGCGACCGAAGTCCAGCGCCTGTTCGGCTGGCATGCCCTCGCCCGCCTTGAGCAAGGCGAGCAGGCCCCCGACGCGGTTGCCGCTGGCGCAGTGCACCAGCACCGGGCCGCGCGCGTCGCGGATCAGTTCGCCGAGACGGCGGGCGTTCTCAGGCGTCACCGCGCCCGCCCCCTCGATCGGCAGTTCGAGGTAGCGCATGCCGGCAGCGGCGACTTCGGCACGCTCGTCGCGGCCTTTCATTTCTCCGGCGGTGCGCAGGTTGATCACCGTGCCGACACCCGCGTCTGCGAAGCCACGCCAATCGGCTTCGGCAGGCTGGCCGGTCACGTACAGCTGTGGCGCCGGCTGTTTCACGGACGTGCCGGCGGGCGTGGTCGCCATGGCCGGCAAAGCGCGCGTCGCTTGGCCGGCACAGGCGGCGAGGAGCATCGCCAGCATGAAGAGCGGGAGCAGACGGACGGGACGATCGGAGATCCTGTTCATGGCATCAGTCCTGCAGTTGCATGCGCACCCAGCGCACGATGTCGCCCGCGCCCATCGCGCCCGAATGGCGCGCAAGCTCGCGGCCGCGATGGAACAGCACCAGCGTGGGAATGCTGCGGATGTCGAAGCGCGCACCCAGCGCGGGCTCGGCTTCGGTGTCGACCTTGGCCAGGCGCAGCGCGGGTTCGAGCTGGCTCGCGGCCTGTTCGAAATGCGGCGCCATCATCCGGCACGGCTGGCACCACGGCGCCCAGAAATCCACCAGCACCGGCAGGTCGTCATCGACGACATGGCGGTCGAAATTCCCGGCGCCCAGTGCCAGCGGATGCGCGGCGAACAGCCGCTGCTTGCAGCGTCCGCAGAACGGCGTATCGGCGAGGCGCGCGGCCGGCACGCGATTGAGCGCGTGGCACGCGGGGCAGGCGATCTTCAGCGCGTCATTGTCCATCCGCACCCTCCGCCTGCAACACGCGTCCGCTGGCATCGCGGATGCTGACATCGACCTGCATGCCTTCGCGCACGCTCTGGGTGACCACGCAGAACTGCTCGAACTGCGCGAGCACGCGCGGCAGGTGCTCCAGCGCTTCGGCGGTGTCGGACAACTGGATCGACACCTGCGCGCGCGGGATGCGCCAGCGGCCTTCGGCGTTGCGCACCTTCTCGCCGACGATTTCGGCACGGATCGGGCCCGGCGCATTCTTGAACTTGCGCAGCGCGAACAGCAGGCTGGCGCTGAGGCAGTTGGCGATGCCGGCCAGCAGCAACGCGGAGGGATTCGGGTCGCGGCCTTCGCCCAGCGGCGGCGGCTCGTCGGTGAACAGCGGATCGATGTCGGTGCCTTCGAAGCTTACCTTGAACGCATACGGGCCTTCCTGTTCCAGCACGATGCGGATGCCGGTCTGTTCCTTGTCCTGGTGCTCGGCCATGTCAGTGCTCCTGTCCGGTGCGCGGCATGGCAGTGCCGCGCAGGATGACAACATACAACAGCGGGATGACGACCAAGGTCAGCACGGTACTGACCAGGATGCCGAAGATCAGCGACACCGCCAGGCCGTTGAAGATCGGGTCGTCGAGGATGAAGAACGCGCCGAGCATCGCCGCGAGCGCGGTCAGCACGATCGGCTGGGCGCGCACGGCGCAGGCCTCGATCACCGCCTCGGCCGGGCTGCGGCCTTCGGCGATCGCCTGGTTGATGAAGTCGACCAGCAGGATCGAGTTGCGCACGATGATGCCGGCCAGCGCGATCATGCCGATCATCGAGGTCGCGGTGAACTGCGCGCCGAGCAGTGCGTGCCCCGGCATCACCCCGATCACGGTCATCGGGATCGGCGCCATGATCACCAGCGGCACGAGGTAGCTGCGGAACTGGGCGACGATCAGCAGGTAGATCAGTACCAGGCCGGCGGCGTAGGCGATGCCCATGTCGCGGAAGGTCTCGTAGGTGATCTGCCACTCGCCGTCCCACTTGATCGCCTCGACCGCAGTGCCGGCGGGCTGGCGGATGAAGCTCTGCTGCAGCCTGCGGCCGCCGATGTCGTGATCCGACACCTGCCCGACCAGATCGAACATGCCGTACAGCGGGCTGTCGAACGCGCCCGCTTCGTCGCCCGTGACGTACACCACCGGCAGCAGGTCCTTGTGGTGGATCGCGCCGTCCCAGCCGGCGCGCTCGACCGAAACCAATTCCGACAGCGGCACCATCTGGCCCTGCCCGCCCTTCACGGTCAGCGCGAGCAGGCGCTGCAGGCTGGCCTGTTCGGACACCGGCACGCGCAGGCGAACCGGGCGAGGATGTCGCGACGCGCCGTCCTGCACGTAGGTCGCGTCGTATCCGCCGACCGCAGCCGCCAGCGTGCTCGCGATGGTGGATTGGTCGACGCCTGAACGCGTCGCGCGTTCGCGATCGATCACCAGCACCTCGCGCGGCGCATCGGCCTCGACCGTGGTGTCGATGTCGACGATGCCATCGGTAGCGCGGAAGCGGGCTTCCAGCGCCTTCGCCACCGCACGCGTCTTCGCCTCGTCCGGGCCATAGACCTCGGCGACCAGCGGCGACAGCACCGGCGGACCCGGCGGCACTTCGACGACCTTCACCGATGCACCGTAGCGCTGGCCGATCGCATCGAGCGCCGGACGGATCGCGCGCGCGATGTCGTGGCTCTTGCGGTCGCGGTGGTGCTTGTCGACCAGGTTGACCTGCAAGTCGCCGACATTGGCGCCGCTGCGCAGGAAATACTGGCGGACCAGACCGTTGAAGTTGATCGGCGCGGACGTGCCGGCGTAGGCCTGCACGCTCGCCACTTCGGGCAGTTCCAGGGTGCGCGCGGCCAGCTCGGCGAGCAGCGCGTTGGTGCTTTCCAGCGTGCGGCCTTCGGGCAGATCGACCACGACCTGCAGCTCCGACTTGTTGTCGAACGGCAGCATCTTCAGCACGACCAGCTGCACGGCGGCGAGGCTGGCCGAAAGCAGCACCAGCGCGACCATGCCGCCGAACAGCCAGCGCCGGCGACGCGGCGCGCGGTCGCCGACCAGGAACGGCGTCATCACCCGGCGGAACAGGCGATGCACGCGTGATTCATGGGTATCCGCGCCGCCAGCCGCATCATCCCGATCGTCATGCGCCGCATGCGGCTTCAGCAGCTTGAGCGAGAGCCACGGCGTGACGATCAGCGCGATCGCCAGCGAGATCAGCATGCCGGCGGAGGCGTTGATCGGAATCGGGCGCATGTACGGGCCCATCAGCCCGCTGACGAAGGCCATCGGCAGCAATGCCGCGATCACGGTGAAGGTGGCGAGGATGGTGGGCCCGCCGACTTCGTCGACGGCGGGCGGAATCGCTTCGCGCAGGGTCTTCCCCCCGCGCGCCATGTGCCGGTGGATGTTCTCGACCACCACGATCGCATCGTCGACGAGGATGCCGATCGAGAAGATCAGCGCGAACAGCGACACGCGATTGAGCGTGAAGCCCATCGCCCACGAGGCGAACAGGGTGAGCGCGAGGGTCAGCACCACCGCCGCGCCGACGACCAGCGCTTCGCGGCGCCCCAGTGCGAACAGCACCAGCAACACCACCGACAGGGTCGCGAACATCAGCTTCTGGATCAGCTTCTGCGCCTTGTCGGTCGCGGTGGCGCCGTAGTCGCGCACGATCTCGACCTGCACGGCATCGGGGATGAGTTCGCCACGCAGGGTCTGGAGGCGCGACGCGATCGCGGCGGTGATGTCCGAGGCGTTGCTGCCGGGTTTCTTGGCGATGGCGATGGTCAGCGCCGGGCTGGTGCCGGCTTTCGGACCGGGCTGGTCGGCGGGCACGGCGTGCCAGACGTAGCTCGACGGCACATCGATGCCGACGCGCACCTCGGCGACATCGGCCAGCGTCACCGGCTTGCCGTCGCGCATGGCGAGCACCAGTTCGGCGACATCGTCGCGGTCGGCAAGGAAGCGGCCGGCGCTCACCGGCACGCTGCGATCGTCGCCGACGCGCTCGCCGACATGGCGCACCACGTTCGCGGCCTGCAGCGACTGCGCGACCTCGCCCACGCTCAGGCCGAACGCGGCCAGGCGCGCGGGATCCAGGGTCACCGCGACCACGCGATCGGGCGCGCCGATGGTGTAGACATCGCGCGTGCCGGGCACGCGCTTGAGTTCGGTTTCGAGCGTGCGCGCCACGGCGGCGAGATCCTCGATACCGGTCGACTCGTCGTCGGACCACAGGGTCAGCGCCATCACCGGCACGTCGTCGATGCCCTTGGGCTTGATCAGCGGCTGGCCGACGCCCACGCCGGCAGGCATCCAGTCGGCATTGGAATACACCTGGTTGTACAGGCGCACGATCGCCGGCTGGCGCTCGACGCCGACGGTGTATTCCACGGTCAGCACGGCCATGCCGGGTCGGCTGATCGAGTACACGTGCTTGACGCCTTCGATCTCCGACAGTTTCTGTTCCAGCGGATAGCTCACGAGCTGCTCGACGTCGCGCGCCGACGCGCCCGGGAACGGCACGAACACGTTCGCCATGGTCACGTCGATCTGCGGTTCTTCCTCGCGCGGCGTCACCAGCACAGTGACGAGACCGAGGATCAGGCCCATCAGCGCGAGCACCGGCGTCAGCGGATTGGCCTGGAACGCGCGGGCCAGCCGACCGGACAGCCCCAGCCGCGTCGTGGTCTCAGCCATGCGCCGTTCCCTGCATGGCGCGTGCCGCAGCGAGCGCGCGCAAGGCTTCGCCGGGATCGCAAGCCACCACCTCGCCGGGGATCAATCCCGCCAGCACATCGACCGCATCGCCATGGCGCGCCCCAAGGCGCACCTGGCGCAGCAGCACGCGGCCGTCCTTCACCACGTAGACGGCGGTGAGTTCGCCGCGACGCGTTACTGCAGCATCGGGAATGCGCACGCCGCCCTCGCCGCCGGTGATCGGGAACACCACCTTCGCGGTCGCGCCCGGCGCCGGTGCACCGGCCTCGAGGCGCGGCAGCGCGACGCGCACCGGCACGCTGTGGCTGGCGGGATCGGCGGCGGGATAGACCACGACCTCGCGCGCCTCGACGCTGCGACCGTCGTCGAACACCACCCGCGCCTGCGGCTTCGCGCGGATCGCATCGGCGGCCGACTGCGGCACGCGCACTTCGATGCGCAGATCGTCCGGCGCATACACGGTCAGCAGCGGCTGGCCCGGACCGACGGTTTCGCCGGGCTCGACGCGACGCGCGGCGACGATGCCGGCATAGGGCGCGCGCACCGTCGTGTAGCCCGCGTTCTGGCCGGCGGCCGACACCTGCGCGCGAGCCGCGTCACGCGCGGCGTTCGCGGCATCGCGCGCGGCACGGGCCTGGTCGAGCTGCGCGCCGGACACGTACTTGTCGCGCGCCAGCGATGCGAAGCGCTGGTACTGGCGTTCGGCTTCGACCGCAGACGCTTCCGCCGCACGCAGTTGCGCGCGCGCGGCGTCGACACCGGCCTGCTGTTCGACCACGGTCAGGCGCAGCAGCACCTGGCCAGCTACGACGCGATCGTTCACGTCGACATCGACTGCGGTCACGCGACCACCGGTCTGCGCCGACAGCACCGCCTCGCGCACCGCTTCCACGGTGCCGTCCCAGGCGCGGCCCTCGGCATCGGCCCCGCCCCGGACGACGAAGGTCTCGATCGCAGGCGCGGCCGGACGCACGCCGGCGGCCTCGTCGCCGCCACAGCCGGCCAGCAGGGCAGCCAGCGCCAGGGCAAGCGCAAGGCGCAGGCCGGTCGGGTTCACTTGAAGGCGCATCCGCTGCTCACTCCGAGCTTGCGGAACACGATCGCCGCCGGACAGAAACCGGTGACGCTGGCCTGCAGCAGGTTCAGGCCGATGAAGGCGGTGAACAGCCAGAACCACGGCGATACGAACTGCGTCAGGGCGAGGCTCAGGAGGATCATCAGGCCGGCGAAGGCCATCACGGCGCGGTCGAGGTTCATGGCAGAACTTCCTGATTTACTAAATTAGATTTATCTTATTTAGACTTTGCTACACTGTCAACTCCCAACGGAGACCTCCCATGCCGTACACCGCCCAGGACCTGGTCGCGCAGGCCCGCGCTGTCATCGCGGAAATCGATGCCCCCCGCCTGCGGGCGCTGCAGGCCGCCGGCACGCCGGTCATCGACGTGCGCGAGCCGGGCGAATTCGCCGAAGGCCGCATCCCCGGCGCGGTGAACATCCCGCGCGGGGTGCTGGAGTTCCAGGTCGACGGCCATCCGGCCGTGAACGGCGCCAGCGACGCGCACCTGTCGCACCGCGAAACGCCGGTGATCGTCTATTGCCGCACAGGCGGGCGTTCGGCGCTGGCGGCGGAGGCGCTGAAGCGGCTTGGTTTCGCGCAGCCGCTGTCGCTGGCCGGCGGCTGGCTGCGCTGGCGGGAGGACGGTGGTGTCGAGGAGATCGCGTCGTGAACACCCGTGATCCGTCGATGGGCGAACGCATGCAGGCCCGGGCCGAGGAAGCGGCGGAACTGCTCAAGGCACTGTCGAACCCGCAGCGCCTGCGGGTGATGTGCCTGCTGATCGATGGCGAGAAGACCGTCGGCGAGATCAATGCCGAGGTCGAGCTCAGCCAGTCAGCCCTGTCGCAGCATCTCGCGGTCCTGCGCGAGGGCGGCCTGGTGCAGACCCGGCGCGAGGCGCAGAACGTGTTCTATTCGGTCTCTGACGGCCCGGTGCAGCGGATCATGCGCACCCTGCACGACGTCTACTGCCCTGCGGAAGACGAGGACCAGTTGTGCTGAGCGCGCAATGCTGAGCGCGGGGATTTGAGCGGGCCGGTCTGAGCGGGCCGCGCCTGCCTCACGCGCTGGCGTAGCGCACCGCGCCACCGATCCAGCGCAGGGTCAATCGTTCGGCCAAGGCCGGCGATGCGCGCAAGAGCGCTTCACCGATGCGCTGCACGGTCGGCAGCAGGGCGGCGTCGCGGCCGAGATCGGCGATGCGGAACGTCGCCAGCCCGGTCTGGCGGGTGCCGAGCAGTTCGCCGGGGCCACGCAGCTGGAGGTCCTTTTCAGCGATGACGAAACCGTCGCTGGTCTCGCGCATCGTCTCGAGGCGGTGCCGGGCCATGCGCGAGAGCGGCGACTGGTACAGCAGCACGCAGTTCGACGCGGCGCTGCCGCGTCCGACGCGCCCGCGCAGCTGGTGCAGCTGCGCCAAGCCGAGGCGCTCCGCATTCTCGATGATCATCAGCGATGCGTTCGGCACGTCCACGCCGACCTCGATGACCGTGGTCGCGACGAGCAACTGCACCTCGCCGGCCTTGAACGCCGCCATCGTCTTCTGTTTCTCGCTCGCTTTCAGTCGACCGTGGACCAGCGCGATGCGCAGCTCGGGCATCTGCTGGGTCAGGGCCTCGAACGTGCTCTGCGCGGCCTGCGCGATGACTTCGTCGCTGTCGTCGATCAGCGTGCACACCCAGTACGCCTGCCGGCCTTCTCGACAGGCGGCGCGAATGCGTTCGATCAGTTCCGGCCGCCGCTCGGCGCTCAGCACCACGGTCTGCACCGGCGTGCGTCCAGGCGGCAGTTCGTCGATCGCAGACACGTCCAGATCGGCGTACGCAGCCATCGCCAGCGTGCGCGGAATGGGGGTCGCGGTCATCACCAGCTGGTGCGGCACGCTGTCGCCGCTGCTGCCCTTGTCGCGCAGTGCGAGGCGCTGGTGCACGCCGAAGCGGTGCTGCTCGTCGACGATGGCCAGCGCGAGATCACGGAAGGCCACGCCCTCCTGCATCAGCGCATGCGTGCCGACCACGACCTGGGCGGCACCGCCCGCGATGTCCGCGAGCACCGCTTCGCGCGCCTTGCCGGTGACCTTGCCGGCCAGCCAGACCACGCGCACGCCCAGCGGTTCGAGCCACGCGCGCAGGTTCGCCAGATGCTGTTCGGCGAGCAGTTCGGTCGGCGCCATCAGCGCGGCCTGTTTGCCCTCTTCCACCGCCAGCAGCGCGGCCATCGCGGCGACCACGGTCTTGCCGCTGCCGACATCGCCCTGCACCAGGCGCAGCATCGGCACGGCCTTGGCCAGGTCGGTACGAATCTCGGCGAGCACGCGCTCCTGCGCGCGCGTGAGCGCGAACGGCAGTGCCGCGCGCAAGGCATCCAGCCGGCGCGCAGCCCGCAGCGGCGGGGCGCCGTGCGCCTGCATCGCGATGCGTTGGCGGCGCAGGCTGAGGTGGTGCGCCAGCAGTTCCTCGATCGCCAGCCGGCGCTGCGCCGGATGCGTGCCGGCGAGCAGGGCGTGCACATCGCTGCCCTGCGGCGGACGATGCAGGGTCATCAGCGCGTCACGCAGTGAAGGCAGCTGCGCGCAGAGCGATTCGCCCGCAAAGACGTCGGCCGGCAGCAGTTCCATCGAGGCGCCATCGGGCAGCCGCTGCAGGGCCTGCCCGATCAGCTTGCGCAGCACCGCCGGGCCGACGCCGTCGATGGCGGGATAGATCGGATCGAGCGAGTCGCTCAGGCCCGGCTCGACGCCGGCACCCAGCACGCGATAGCTCGGGTGGACGATTTCCAGGCCGATCTGGCCGGCGCGTGGCGTGCCGTAGGCGCGGATGCGCGTGCCGACCGCGAACTGCGCGACCTGCGTGCCCCGGAAATGGAAGAAGCGCAGGACCAGCGTGGCCTGCGAATCGTCGCCTATGGCGACCTTCAGCATCGGTCGACCGCGATAGCTGCGTTCGACCGCTTCGACCACGCCTTCGACCTGCGCCGGCAAGCCCGGGCGCAGCAGGCGGATCGGCACGACTTCGGTGCGGTCCTCGTACTGGCGCGGCAGGTGGAACCACAGGTCCTGCAGGGTGAGCAGGCCGCGCGCGGCGAGCTTCTCCGCGACCTTCTCGCCCACGCCGCTCAGGTGCGTGAGCGGCGTGGCGGCGACGCGGTCGTAAGCGCTGTCCTGGGCGCTGTCGCGGGCGGACGATCCGGTCGTCATGCGGCGTCGCGATGCCCGTGCGCCGGCGTGCGGACGATCAGCCCAGGACCATGATCGCGTCGACCTCGAACTTCGCGCCGCGCGGCAGCGCCGAGACTTCGATGGTCGAACGCGCCGGGAACGGCGCCTGGAAGACATCCTGCATCACGGCGTTGACCGCGGCGAATTCGGACAGGTCGGTGAGGTACAGGCCGACGCGGACGATGTCGTCGAAGGAACCGCCGGCCGCCCGGCAGACTTCACCGAGGTTCGCGAAGGCCTGGCGGGCCTGGACGGTGATGTCGCCTTCGACGATGAGACCGGAGTTCGGGTCCAGCGGAATCTGGCCGGACAGGAAGACCATGTCGCCGGCGCGCGTGGCCTGCGAGTACGGGCCGATGGCGGCGGGAGCGTTCGGGGTGTTGATCGATTCGCGGGGCATGGGGCGCTCGTTCGGAACGTGTGGGTTCTGCAGGACGGGCGCCAAAGCCATGCGCCCGGGGGAGGCCCGGCGGATCGCGAGTGGATCGCGACTGAAATCGCGACACGATCGCGGTCGGCACCTGTCCGGCACGACCAGGCCGACCCGCCGGACGGGCACGTAGTGTAGCGCCGGGGTCGGAAGCGGTCATCGCGGTGATTTGAGAAAGAATTGAGCTTCGCGCACAGGCGCGCGCAGGGACGCGTCGACACAGTGCGCGTGCCGGTGCGCCCTCGCATCGGCACCGTCATGCTGAAACGTCATGAACGCCGGCCGCCGAAGGCTCGACTTCATGATCGCCTTCGAAGTTTGCGTTCCCCCAGGCACCTAGCATGACCCGCGGCGTCCGTCCGGCGATCGCAGCCGGCGACAACAGTCATTTCGCGCCGGATCACGACGACGGGTTGTTCGAGGGGGCCCCGTCAGCGCATCGCATGCCACGCGCCAATGCCTCATCGGAGCATGCCCGACCGGGCCGGGCACGGACGACGCCGTACACAACAACACATCAAAAACGATCAAGGAGAGAACACCATGCGGTACCGTAGTGAACTGCTGTCGGCGTTGCTTCTGTTGTCCATTCCCGCTGTCGCCTCATCGCAAGCGGCCTCATCACAGCCGGGGTCATCGAACCTCACCGGCGCTTCCGACGACGCATCGTCGGTCGTCGTCATCCGCTATCGCACGCAGGCCGAGCTGCAGCAGTTGGGCGACCGTTTCCAGCACGTGCACGTGGACCGTCGCGCCCGCACCGTGCGTGCCGACGCCACCGGCCGCGACATCACCCAGCTGCGCGCGCTGGGCATGGCGGTCACCATCGACCGCGACGCGACCCTGGCCCTGCGCCGCTCGGAAAGCGCCATCGCCCGCAGCGGCTTCGGCACGCGCAGCATTTCCGGCTACAGCTGCTACCGGACCGTCGAAGAAACCTACACCACGCTCAACCAGATCTCCGCGAACAAGCCGGCGCTGGCCAGCGTGTCCAACATCGGCAGCAGCTGGCTCAAGAGCCGCGGCAGCGGTGGCTACGACCTGAAGGTGCTGCGCCTGACCAATTCGGCCACGAACAGCGCCCGCCCGAACAAGCCGGCGATGGTGCTGACCGGCGGCGTGCATCCGCGCGAATACGCGCCGGTCGAGCTGGTCACCCGCTTCGGCGAATGGCTGGTCAACGGCTACGGCACCGATGCCGAAGCCACCTGGCTGATGGACAACTACGTCTTCTACATCGTGCTGCAGTCCAACCCGGACGGCCGCAAGAAGGCCGAAGCCGGCGCCTCGTGGCGCAAGAACGTCAACAACACCAACGGCAGCTGCAGCGCCAGCACCTTCGGCGTCGACCTCAACCGCAATTTCCCGTTCCAGTGGAGCAGCGGCTCCGGCGGCTCCAGCGGCAACGCCTGTGCGGAGACCTATCGCGGCCCGTCGCGCCAGTCCGAACCGGAAACGCAGGCCCTGCTCCGCCTGATCGCCGGCACGCCCGGCGCCAGCGGCGCCTACAGCGGTGGTATCTTCCCCGACCTGCGCGCCGACGGTGCGTCCAGCGCCGCACCGGACACTGCCACTGGCATGTACATCGACGTGCACGCCTACGGCCAGCTGGTGATGTGGCCCTGGGGCTACACCTCCTCGGCCGCGCCCAACGGCACCGCGCTGCGCACGCTGGGCCGTCGCGTGGCGTACCACAACAGCGCCAAGCCGCAGACGATCTCCGAGCTGTACACGGCCGACGGCAGCAGCGTCGACACGATCTACGGCCTGCTCGGCACGCCCAGCCTTGCGTTCGAACTGGGCAATGCGTTCTTCGAGAGCTGCTCGTCGTTCGATTCGAGCGTGCTGCCGCGCAACCTGGCCGCGCTCAAGTACGCCGCGCGCACGCTGTCGGCGCCGTATCGCTATCCCTCGGGGCCTGACAGCGTGAGCGTCTCCACGTCCTCGGCCAGCGTGCCCGCCGGCACTGCGGTCACCATCACCTCGGTGCTCGACGACACCCGCTTCAACCAGACCAACGGCACCGAAGCCTCGCAGGCCATCGCGTCGGCACGCATGTACATCGATACGCCGCCGTGGCAGTCCGGCGCGACCGCCATCACCATGTCCGCCAGCGACGGCAGCTTCAACAGCACGCGCGAAACCGTCACCGCCAGCCTGAACACCTCGGGCCTGAGCGCGGGCCGGCACATCGTCTACGTGCAGGGCGTGGATGCATCCGGCCAGGCCGGCGCGCCGAACGCGGTGATCGTCAACATCACTGGTGGCGGAGGCAACGTCGTACCGGTGGCGGACTTCACAGCGAACGTGACGCACAGCAACCTCACCGCAGTCTTCACCGACCGTTCGACCGACAGCGACGGCAGCATCGCCTCGCGCACCTGGGACTTCGGCGATGGCACCACGTCGACCCAGGCCAGCCCGACCAAGACCTATGCCACGCCGGCCGTCTACACGGTCAAGCTCACCGTCACCGACAATGGCGGCCTGAGCCACACCAGGTCGGAACAGGTCGCCGTGGGCATCAGCACGCCGCCGCGCGACACGTACACCAACGGCAACGACTTCGCGATCAACGACAACGCCACCGTCGAAAGCCCGGTCACGGTCACCAACCGTCCCGAGAACGCACCCAGCGATGCTGCCGTCGCAGTGAACATCGTCCATACCTACATCGGCGATCTGAAGGTCGACCTGGTCGCGCCGGACGGTTCGGTGTACGTGCTGCACAACCGCGCCGGCGGCAGTGCGGACAACATCAACCGCACGTTCACGGTGAATCTGTCGAGCGAAGTGAAGAACGGTACGTGGAAGCTGCGCGTCAACGACAACGCCGTGAACGACACCGGCCGCATCGACACGTGGAGCCTGACGTTCTGATCGAAACCGTCGCGATCGACGGTGGAAGCACCACTCCCCGGGCCGCATGCGCCCGGGGAGTTCGCGGGTTCAGATGCGCTGCACGCCGACGACCACCGCGAGGCGGCGCACGCGGCGGATCACGTCGGCAAGATGCGTGCGGTCGCTGACCGTGATGTCGAAGCGGATGACCGAGATGTTGCGGTCGCGGTCGAGGTATTCCACGCCTTCGATGTTGGAGTCGGCCTGCGCGATCGCTGCGGCGACCTGGGCCAGCACGCCCATGCGGTTCTCGATCTCCACCCGCAGCGCCACGTGGAAATCGCCGCTGACCTCGCGATCCCAGCCGATGGACACCCAGCGATCCGGCGACTTGCGGTACTCGGCGACGTTCGCGCATTCGATGCGATGCACCACGATGCCGCGACCAGCGGTGTGGTAGCCCATCACCTCGTCGCCCGGGATCGGCATGCAACAGTTGGCGAACGTGATGACGCCGCGCTCGGCGCCGGTGATCAGGATCTGCTCACCCTGCGCGACGCGCGGCAGGGGCTCGGCGCTGTCGCCGCGCTCGGAGACGCGGTGCGCCAGCGCCTGCGCGACCTGCGCCGGCATGCGGTTGCCCAAAGCGATATCGGCGAGCAGCGCTTCCAGCCGTGGATAGCGATGGTCGGCGATGAAGGATTCCAGTCGCGCCGACGGCAGCCGGTCGAGCGACGTGCCGAGGCTTTCCAGCGCGCGGTCGAGCATGCGATGGCCCAGCTGCACCGCATCCTCGTGCTCCAGCTGCTTGAGCTGGTGGCGGATGCCGGTGCGCGCCTTGCCGGTGACCACGAATTCCAGCCACTGCGGTTTCGGCGCCGCGGATTTCGCGGTGATGATCTCGACCGACTGGCCACTGCTGAGCTTGGTGCGCAGCGGCACCAGCTTGCGGTCGACACGCGCGGCGACCGCATGGTTGCCCACGTCGGTGTGCACGCCATAGGCGAAATCCAGCGTCGTCGCATTGCGCGGCAGCGCCATGATGTCGCCCTTGGGCGTGAACAGGTACACCTCGTCGGGGAACAGATCGATCTTGACGTTTTCCAGGAACTCCAGCGACGAGCCGGTCGAACGCTGCGATTCGATCAGGTTCGCCACCCACGACTGCGCGCGGTTCTGCGCACCGCTGGCCGCACCGCCGTGCTTGTACGACCAGTGCGCCGCGATCCCGCGCTCGGCGATGAGGTCCATTTCCTCGGTGCGGATCTGCACTTCGATCGGCGAACCGTACGGCCCGAACAGCACCGTGTGCAGCGACTGGTAGCCGTTCGCCTTGGGGATCGCAACGAAATCGCGGAAACGCCCGTCCAGCGGCTTGAAGGCCGAATGCACCACGCCCAGCGCGTGGTAGCACTCCGGCACGCTGGGCACCACGAGGCGGAAGCCGAACACGTCCATCACCTGCGCGAAGGTCTTTCCCTCGGCGCGCATCTTCGTGTAGATGCTCCACGGCGACTTGATGCGGCCGATCAGGCGGAACTGGAAGCCTTCCTTGCCGAGTTTCTGCGCCAGCTGCGCCTCGATCTTCGCCAGCGCCTCGCGGCGCACCACCGGCTGCGTGCGGATGCGCCGCGCCAGCACCGCATGACGCCAGGGATGCATTGCGCGGAAGCCCAGGTCCTGCAGCTCGGCCTTGATCAGGTTCATGCCCAGGCGCTGCGCGATCGGCGCGTAGATCTCCAGCGTCTCGCGCGCGATGCGCATGCGCGCCTCCGTGCTCTGCGAACCGAGCGTGCGCATGTTGTGCAGGCGGTCGGCCAGCTTGATCAGGATCACGCGCAGGTCGCGCGCCATCGCCAGCATCATCTTGCGGAAGCTTTCCGCCGCCGCCTCCTGTCGATCGCGGAACTGCAGCTTGTCCAGCTTGGTCACGCCTTCGACCAGCTCGGCCACGGTGGCGCCGAACGGCCCGGCGATGTCCTCGCGGGTGAGCGGCGTGTCCTCGATGGTGTCGTGCAGGATCGCCGCGACCAGGGTCTCGATGTCCACGCCCTGCTCGGCCAGCACCGTTGCCGCCGCGACCGGATGGGTGATGTAGGGCTCGCCCGACTTGCGCATCTGGCCTGCGTGCGCATCCGCGCCGACACGCCAGGCCCGGACCAGGGTGTCGCGCTGCTCCGCAGGCAGGTAGTCGGCAGCGGCCAGCAGCACGCGGACATACTCCGGCAGCTCCGCGGCGGGCGCGGGCGTGGGACCGGAGAGGATGGGTTCGAGCTGGCTCATGCCTGAAGACTAAGGGGAAAACGCCGGATTGGGGAGACGGCAACGGGGTTTCATGAACACGGGAAGCGAGAACGCGCGACAGCCGTCATTTCGCCTCCCCGGAAACGACGAAACCCCGCCGAAGCGGGGTTTCATGGTCAGCGCACGGTGCGGGCATCCGCCCGGAACGCGTCCTCAGAGGTCGTCGCCCTTGGACAGATCGTCGTCGGCGACCACTTCGGCAGCGGCCCATTCCAGGGCTTCGCGCTCCTTGCGCTCGCGCTCGGCCTTCTCGACGGCATCGACATACCCATGGTCGATGCGGCGGGCGGCGATTTCGCGCAGGGCCAGGACGGTCGGCTTGTCGTTGGCTTCGCTGTTGTCCAGCTGCGGCTCGACGCCGTTGGCGAGCTGGCGGGCGCGCTTGGCGGCCATCATCACCAGTTCGAAACGGTTATCGACGACTTGCAGGCAATCTTCAACGGTGATGCGGGCCATGGGGCTCCCGGCGGCTTGCGGCCGTCCGACTGATGTGTGTGAACCGGAGATTCTAACGATTCCGAGGGCTTCGGCACAAGGTCGGGCCGACGCGCGGGCAGGGGCTGCCCGGTCACCTGGTTCGCTTTCATCCTTTCGAATCAGTTGCTTGCCGCAGGGATGATCCGCCGGAACGTCAGGTTGATCCGCGGCCCCACCGACTTGGCGGTGCCCGCGAGCGCGTGCCGCCAGGCGACCTGGGTGTCGCCCGCCATCACCAGCAGGCTGCCATGCGGCAGGTCCAGGGCCCGCGAGACCCCGCCGGCCCTGGGTTTCAGCGAAAAGCGCCGGACCGCGCCGAGGCTGAGCGAGGCGATCACCGGGCGCGGCCCCAGTTCGGGCTCGTCGTCGCTGTGCCAGCCCATGCGGTCGCGGCCGTCGCGATACAGGTTCGCGAGCACGCTGTTGAACGCCACGCCGAGTTCATCCGCCAGGCGCTCACGCAACGGCAGCAGGCTCGCGGGCCACGGGTGCGGGACGAAACGGGTGCGCGAGTACACGTAGACCGCGTCGGGATCGCCGATCCAGCAGCTCAGCCGCGGCGAATCGACTTCGCGCCCGAAGATGCGGATGCGGTGGCATTCCCACGCGATCTCCCGCCGCAACCGCGCGAACAGCGCATCGGCTTCGTCCACCGGCAACCAGCCCGGCGCGAAGCGCAGGTCGGCATCCGGCAGAGCCACACGTTCGAGGCTGTGATCCGTATACATCCTTCACATATACATCATGCGCATGCCGCCGATTTGCCCCGGCCGCCGCAAACCGCGAAAATCCGTGTCTTGCGACAAACCCTGTCACCACAGATCGAGCCAGCCGGAGCAGCCAGATGAGCGAACACGCGCAGACCGATGTTGAACGCGACGTCATGGAGTACGACGTCGTCACCGTCGGCGCCGGCCCGGCCGGTCTGGCGTTCGCGATCCGCCTCAAGCAGCTGAACCCCGAGATCAGCGTCTGCGTGATCGAGAAGTCGTCGACCATCGGCGCGCAGATCCTCTCCGGCGCGGTGATCGAGACCGGGCCGCTCGACAAGCTGCTGCCGCAGTGGCGCGACAACCCGCCGCCGATCTGCGTGCCGGCGACCGACGACGAATTCTGGCTGCTCAGCAAGACCGGCGGCCGCAAGCTGCCGGTGCCGCCGGGCATGAACAACCACGGCAACGTGATCGTCAGCCTCGGCGCGATGTGCGCGTGGCTGGCCCCGCAGGCCGAAGCGCTCGGCGTGGAGATCTATCCTGGTTTTGCTGCGGCCGAAACCCTGCATGCCGGCGACGGCACCGTGATCGGCGTGCGCATCGGCGACATGGGCGTGGCGAAGGACGGCTCGCACAAGCCCGGCTTCACCGCCGGCATCGACATCCGCGCCAAGGTCACCGTGCTCGCCGAAGGCGCACGCGGCCATCTCACCAAGCGCCTCGTCCAGACGTTCCAGCTCGACAAGGACAGCGACCCGCAGGGCTATTCGATCGGCATCAAGGAACTGTGGCAGGTGCCGGAAGACCGCGTCACGCCCGGCAAGATCGTGCACAGCTTCGGCTGGCCCGCCGACAGCCACACCTACGGCGGCAGCTTCCTGTACCACCTGGACAAGGGCCGCATCGCGCTGGGCTATGTCAGCGGCCTCGACTATGCCGATCCCGACTACAAGCCGTGGGAAGCCTTCCAGCAGTGGAAGAACCATCCGATGGTCAAGCCGCTGCTCGAAGGCGGCAGCATCGTGTCCGCCGGTGCCCGCGCGATCGTGACCGGCGGCTGGCAGTCGCTGCCGAAGGTGGAGATGCCCGGCGCGCTGCTGATCGGCGACACCGCCGGCCTGCTCAACGTGCCGAAGATCAAGGGGACCCACCAGGCGATCCGCAGCGGCATGCTCGCCGCCGAACACCTCGTCGCCTCGCAGCTGTCGCCAGCCGGTTTCGACGCGAAGCTGCGCGCCTCCGATGCCATGGCCGAGCTGAAGAAGGTCCGCAACGTGAAGCCCGGCTTCAAGCGCGGCCTCTGGTTCGGCATGCTCAACGCGGCCTGGGAAACACTGACCGGCGGCGCCTCGCCGTGGACGCTGAAGAACAAGCCCAACTGGTCGTCGCTCGACAAGCTCGGCGCGCACGAACAACCGAAACGGGACTACATCGACCGCACTCTGGCGCCGCGCGACCGCCTGGCCGGCGTCTACTTCGCCGCCACCGAGCACGACGAGGACCAGCCGGTGCACCTGAAGGTGCGCGACACCTCGGTCTGCGTGACCCGCTGCGCCGAGGAATACGGCAATCCCTGCACGAAGTTCTGCCCGGCCGGCGTTTACGAGATCGTCGAGGACAACACGCCCGGCAACAGCAGCGGCAAGCGCCTGCAGATCAACGCCGCCAATTGCGTGCACTGCAAGACCTGCGACATCAAGGATCCCTACCAGATCATCGACTGGGTGACGCCGGAAGGCGGCTCGGGCCCGAACTACCAGAATCTCTGATTCACCCGCCGACCGATCGTCGGCGCCCGCGCCTTGTTGTGCCGTCCCGGCTGGGCTAATGTCCACGACAGGAAGGACATGCAGTTGCGATCGGGGCGCCGGCCTGCCGGCAGGCGTCGGCAACCACCGGGGAGGCTCCCATGGCGGACCTGCAGGATCTGTGCAACGTACTCCACGCGCTTGCTGAAAGCGGCGGAAGCGCGAAGGTGTCCTATTACTACGTCGACACCGACGGCATCGCCATGCGCAACGGGACGATCCTGGTCGACCACGGCGTGCGCGCCCACCTCGACCACCCGAAGCGCGATGTCGCCACCGCCATCGCCGAGATCGCGAGGCTCAAGCTGGTCAAGGTAGCCTCGCTGCCGCTCAAGGAGGTGCAGGCCACGCCGAATCTGGTCTCGATCGACCTCGGGCAGTTCATGGTCGGCCTTCGCAAGGGCCTCGAGCTCAGCCCGACGCAGCGATCTGCAGCCCCCGCATCGCCCTCACCGGCACCGGCCGAATCCACGCCCGCGGCGCCTTTTGCGCTCGCCGCCAGTCCGGGTTCGACCGCACAATTCGTCGCCATCCTCGTCGCCCCGGGTATCGAACTGCGCGCCGAAGCGCAGAAGCTGCTCGAACCCCTGCTCGGCGCCGGCACCACGCGGAAACTCGACGATTTCGCCCGCGTGCACCCGCCGTCCGAACGACCCATGGAATTCCTCAGGCACTGTCAGCAGCATGTTGCGGTCGTGCTCGGCGCGAGCCAGGCCGAAAGCCTGTTCCGTCCGCTCTACGAACGCTTCGCGCCGACGCGCTCGCGCACCGGCTGACGCGCACCGGCGGAACCCGCAGCGACCGCGCATCACGGCATTGACGGGCGCTTCGCCTGGGCAATGCCATCGACCGTTTCGGCAGCCGGAGATGCAGACAGTTTCGACAGACTCTCCTGTACACGCGTCGCAGCGGCCAGCCCTCGATCCATGAACGCACGACGTGCGGCAGGATCGCCCGGATCGCCCTCACCGATGAACACGTTCTGCCGCCCACCCGTCATCGGCGCACCAAGCTCCACATAACCGATGCCACGCAGCCCCTGCTGCTTCGCCAGCGCCGCCAGACTGGCCGCCGTCTCGTCGAGCGGAAGACCCGCACCACCGGCGTTGAGACGGCGCACGCCCGACAGCGCTGCGTCATGCAGCGCCTGCTCGGTTGGCGCCAGCGCGGTGCGTGCCGGGGCGACCTGTGCAGGGGTGATGCGCGGCGCGACCAGATCAGGCATCGACGGCTCGCGAATCGTTTCGACCGGCTTCGACGGCCGGGAACCGCCACCGCCGAACGTGAATGTCCAACCCACCTTCACGAAGGCATCGCGCGCCTCTGGGCGATAGCCCGCCTCCAGCGAGAACTGATGCCGCGGATTGTCGACCGTGCGGAAGGTCGCACCGAACTCCGACATGCGCAGCGGACCACTGCTGTTGTCGAACCGGACCTTGCCGCCCAGCGCCATGTGCGGATTGCGGTAATCGACGGCAGCGCCGAAATCGAGCTTCGGCCCGAAGGTACCGTCCAAGGCCAGAGATCCGGCATCCTTCGCGAACCCGAGATTGGCGCCCAGATTGAGGGATGTTCCCTTCGGACTGGTTCCCAGGGCCGCGTGCAGCCTGTCTCCGTTCGCGAACTCCGCGCCGAGCCGATACTCGGCGCTCCCCGCTGGCTGGTCGATACGGACACCGAATTGACCGCGACCGTCCCTGCCGAGCCCGAACGCGCCCTCGGCACCGATCACCGCGCCTTCGCGCCCTTTTTCCAGATCGAACTTGATGTTGTCGCCGTTGCCGAAACGTAGTCGCGCATTCATCGATGACGTGCCAGCCGGTTCGTCGACCCGGAACGCACCAGTGCCCTGTCCTTCCTTGCCCAGCTTGAACTCGGTATCCGCGCCGTAGATCGCGCCCAGTCGCGAACCGGTGTAATCCGCGTTGAGACCGTACCCCTCTGCGAACTTCAATTTCGTGTTGAACATCGACGTGCCGGCAGGCTCGTCGATCCGGAACGCGGCAGTGCCGTTGCCGTCCTTGCCGAGCTTGAACGTGCCGTCGGCGCCGTAGACCTGCCCTTCTCGAGTTCTCAGCCAATCGGCATTGAGGTGCGTGGATTCGTCGAACCTGAGCTTTGTGTTGAACGTCGAAGTCCCGGCCGGCTCATCCACCCGGAACGCGGCGGTGCCGTTGCCATCCTTGCCGAGCTTGAACGCGCCATCCGCGCCATAGATCTGCCCTTCGCGCGTGCGCAACCAGTCTGCGTTGAGATGCGTGGATTCGTCGAACCTGAGTTTCGTGTTGAACGTCGAAGTCCCGGCCGGCTCATCCACCCGGAACGCGGCGGTGCCGTTGCCATCCTTGCCGAGCTTGAACGCACCATCCGCGCCATAGATCTGACCTTCGCGCGTGCGCAACCAATCCGCGTTGAGACCGTACCCCTCTGCGAACTTCAATTTCGTGTTGAACGTCGATGTCCCGGCCGGCTCGTCGACCCGGAACGCGGCGGTGCCGTTGCCGTCCTTGCCGAGCTTGAACGCACCGTCGGCGCCGTAGGTCTGCCCTTCGCGCGTGCGCAACCAATCCGCGTTGAGATGCGTGGATTCGTCGAACCTGAGTTTCGTGTTGAACGTCGAAGTCCCGGCTGGCTCATCCACCCGGAACGCGGCGGTGCCGTTGCCATCCTTGCCGAGCTTGAACGCACCATCCGAGCCATAGATCTGACCTTCGCGCGTGCGCAACCAATCCGCGTTGAGATGCGTGGATTCGTCGAACCTGAGTTTCGTGTTGAACGTCGAAGTCCCGGCTGGCTCATCCACCCGGAACGCGGCGGTGCCGTTGCCATCCTTGCCGAGCTTGAACGCGCTGTCGGCACCGTAGATCTGGCCATCACGCGTATGAAGCCAATCGGCATTGAACACAGCGCTCTGGCCAAAACCGAAACGACCATTCAGCCCGTAGCGGTCGATCGCCAGGCCTGATTCCGTACTGAGGTCGAGATGAGTACCGAATCGATTCCTCTCATCGAATCGATTATCCAGGTCGAGGCGATACGAAGACGGTGAAAGACGCCAAGCATTCGCATCCAGCAAACCGCCACGCCACTGCGTGGAAAATCCAATCAAGGGATCGCCCGGCGGTGATGGCACCTCGCCAGTCGTGGACTCGGTCTTGGGATCGGGCACAACACCACCTCCATGCGCAGCAGTACCTACCGTTCGCCAGCGTAGGGTCCGCGATGTTGCCGGTCAAGCCCATGGAGCCAGCGGTCGGCGATACCGAATTCAAGGCAAAGAAAAACCCCCAACTGCATGGCAGCTGGGGGTTCGGTATAAAGACCCTGGCGATGACCTACTCTCGCATGCTGAGTGCACACTACCATCGGCGCATGCGCGTTTCACTTCCGAGTTCGGGATGGGATCGGGTGGTTCCACGCAGCTATTATCACCAGGGAGAGGGTGGAGGG
>DASWYO010000012.1:0-1778 GCA_036404915.1 Lysobacteraceae bacterium | reverse complement strand
CAGCAGCTTGCCGTCTTCTTCGTCGGTGACCACGTAGACGTTGCCATCGGGGCCGACGCGCACGTCGCGCACGCGCTCGCCGATCTCGTTGAGCAGGCGCTCCTCGCCCAGCACCGTGTCGCCCTGCAGGGTCAGGCGGATGAGGTTGCGCTCGACCAGCGAACCGAGGAACACGCTGTCGTTCCACGGACTGTCCGGCTGGCCCGTATAGAACGCCATGCCGGACACGCCCGGCGACTTCTCCCACAGGTGGAAAGGCTGTTCCATGCCGTCCTTCGCCTTGCCTTCCGCCTCGGGAATGGGCTGGCCGGAGTAATTGATGCCGTAGGTGATGATCGGCCAGCCGTAATTCTTGCCGGCCTCGGGCAGGTTGATCTCGTCGCCGCCGCGCGGGCCGTGCTCGCTCTGCCAGAGCTTGCCGGTACGCGGGTCCAGCGCCATGCCCTGCATGTTGCGGTGGCCGTAGCTGAAGATTTCCGGGCGCGCGCCGCTCTTGCCGACGAAGGGATTGTCCTGCGGCACGCTGCCATCCAGGTTCAGGCGCACGAGCTTGCCCTGCAGCTTGTCGAGTTCCTGCGACATCGCGCGCTTGTTGCGCTCGCCCTGGCTGATGAATAGATGGCCCTTGCCGTCGAACACGAGGCGCGAGCCGAAATGGTTCGGGCCGTCGACTTTCGGCTCCTGGCGATAGATCACCTTGACGTCGGTAAGCGCATCGCCGGCCAGCGTGCCGTAGGCGACCGCCGTGCCAGCGGTGCCGTTGTCGCCGGGTTCGGCGTAGCTGAGATAGATGCGCTGTGTGCTGGCGAAGTCAGGCGCCAGTACCACATCGAGCAGGCCGCCCTGGCCGGTGGCGAACACCTTCGGCACGCCGGTGATCGGGGCGGATACTGCGCCGTCGGTGCCGACGCGACGCAGTGCGCCGCTGCGTTCGGTGACCAGCATGCCGCCGTCCGGCAGGAAGGCCAGCGACCACGGATGGGACAGCCCGCTCGCTACCTGGGTGACGCGGATCTGGCCCTTGGCGCTGGTCAGCGTCTGCGCGGGCTGGCTGGCGGGCGCGGCCTGTGCCGCCGCGGGCGCCTTGGCTTCGGCATCGCTCTTGGCGGAGGAATTGCACGCGGCCAACGGCAGCGCGAGGAGGAGGGCGGTGGCAAGTCGGTGGGGAACGTGGCGCAACGTCGTGTCTCCTGTGGGGAAGGTCAGCGGTAGCCGGCGGCCTGCAGTTCGAACAGTTCCGCATAGCGGCCGCCCTGGGCCATGAGGTGCTCGTGCGTGCCGCTGGCTTCCAGCCGGCCTTCATTGAGCACCAGGATGCGATCGGCCATGCGGACGCTGGAAAAACGATGCGAGATCAGCACGGCGGTCCGATTGTCCGACAATTCCTTGAAGCGTTGGAAGACCTCGAACTCCGATCGCGCATCGAGAGCGGCCGTCGGTTCATCCAGGATCATCACTTGCGCATCGCGCATGTAGGCCCGCGCGATGGCGATCTTCTGCCATTGGCCGCCGGAAAGATCCACGCTGTCCTTGAAGCGGCGGCCCACCAACTGGTCGTAACCGCGCGGCAAGCCCTCGATCACCTCGTCGGCCATCGCGCGCGCAGCGGCGGCGCGCACGCGCGCCTGGTCGTGCATGGCCTCGATGCGGCCGACGCCGATGTTCTCGCCCGCGGTCAGGTGGTAGCGCACGAAATCCTGGAAGATCACGCCGGTGTTGGCGCGCAGGTCGTCGAGGTCGTACTCGCGCAGGTCCCGTCCATCGAGCAGGATGCGGCC
>DASWYO010000011.1:0-1941 GCA_036404915.1 Lysobacteraceae bacterium | reverse complement strand
ACGACAGGCGGTGACATGCGCAGGCGGAATTTCCTCGGAACAGCGGCGTTGGCCGCCACGACCCTGATGCTGCCGCTGGCGGCCGGCTCGAACGCATTTGCCGCCGCGCCGCGCAAGCGATTGCTGCCGTTGGCCTTGAATTCCGGCGATACGGTCGGCCTGGTCAGCCCGTCCGCGGCCACCGACGAGCCGCTCGACCTGCAACTGGCGCAGGAGGCGATGGAAGCACTGGGGCTGAAGGTCAAGGTGGCGCCGCACCTCGCATCGCGTCGCGGCCATCTGGCGGGCACCGATGCCGAGCGGGCCGGCGACCTCAACGCCATGTTCGCCGACCGCGAGGTCAAGGCGATCGTCTGCGCGCGCGGCGGGTCCGGCGCGGCGCGCCTGTTGCCGCTGCTCGACTACGCGGCGATCCGCCGCAATCCGAAGATCCTGCTGGGCTACTCCGACATCACCGCGCTGCACAACGCGTTGCTGTCGCAGGCAGGGCTGGTGAGTTTCCATGGGCCCATCGGCATCGGCAGCTGGAATGCCTTCAACGCGGACCAGTTCCGCCGGGTGTTCTTCCAGCGCGAGCAGATGGAATACCGCAACAGCGCCGACAAGGGCGACGAGCTTGTCCAGCGGCGCAACCGCACCGTCACCCTCACCGGTGGCAAGGCGCAGGGCGAGCTGGTGGGTGGCAACCTGTCGGTGCTGGTGGCGCTGGCGGGTTCGCCGTACTTGCCGGATTTCCGCGGCAAGATCCTGTTCCTCGAAGATGTCTCCGAGGCCCCGTACCGCATAGATCGCATGCTCAGCACGCTGCGCCTGATGGGCGCGCTCGACCAGGTAGCCGGCGTGATCTTCGGCGAATGCACCGACTGCGATCCAGGCAACGGCTACGGCTCGCTGACGCTGCCGGAAATCTTCGATGACTACTTCAAACCGTTGAAGGTGCCGACCTACCGCGGCGCGATGATCGGCCACATCCGCCAGCAGTTCATCGTGCCGGTCGGCGGCCGGGTGGAGATGGATGCGGACGCCGGTACGTTCCGGATGCTGGAGCCGGTGTTCCAGGGGTGAGAACCCCGTTTCGCGCGCTTTGAACAGTCGAAGCGACATTCTTCCGTCGTTCGAGCATCCCATCGACTGAAAGTCACAGCAAGGAGCACCGCATGAACGGCACCCAGAAGGACACCAGCGACGCGTCGCGACGCATCGATGCGCGCATCGACGAACTGCGTGATTGGCGCGGCGACGTGCTGGCGCGCGTGCGTGCCCTGATCCACGACGCCGATCCGGATGTCGTGGAAGACGTGAAATGGGTCAAGCCGACCAACCCGCATGGCGTGCCGACGTGGTCGCACGACGGGCTGGTGTGCACCGGCGAGGTCTACAAGGCCTACGTGAAGCTGACCTTCGCCCATGGCGCGAAGCTGGACGATCCCAACGATCTCTTCAACGCCAGCCTGGATGGCGGCACGCGCCGCGCCATCGATGTACGCGAGCGCGATATGCTGGATTCGGCGGCCTTCAAGGCGCTGTTCCTGCGCGCGGTGACGTTCAACAAGGCCAAGAAGGCCAAGGCCTGAGATGGCGACGAAGAAGGCCGCCGCGAAGAAAGTGCCTGCGAAGAAGCTTGCGACGAAGACGTCGTCAGCGCCGCGCCTGCTGTCCGGCGGCAATCCTCAAATCCCGAAGGGCGAGGGCGATGCGCCGGTGCGCGCTTACCTGGCCGCAGTGCCTGGGTGGAAGAAGACCGTCGCCAAGCGCCTTGATGCGCTGATCGACGCAACCGTGCCCGGCGTACGCAAGGCGGTGAAGTGGAACTCGCCCTTCTATGGCGCGCCCGGCGCGGAAGGATGGTTCCTGTCGTTCCATTGCTTCGAGCGCTACCTCAAGGTGACCTTCTTCCGCGGCCAATCGCTGACGCCGGTACCGCCGGAAGCCTCGAAGGTG
>DASWYO010000010.1:0-1955 GCA_036404915.1 Lysobacteraceae bacterium | reverse complement strand
GCAGCGAGCGACGGCGTGAGGGTCCGCGGCTACGTGTCCACCGTGCTCGGCTGCCCCTACCAGGGCGACGTGCCGCTGGCGGACGTGGTACGCGTGGCGAAGCAGCTGCATGCCTTGGGCTGTTATGAAATTTCCCTCGGCGACACCATCGGCGTGGGCACGCCGCGCAAGGCGGCCGAGATGCTGAAATCCGTCGCCGCAGAAGTCCCGATGCCGGCGCTGGCGGTGCATTTCCACGACACCTACGGCCAGGCGCTCGCGAACCTGCTGGCCTGCCTGGACGTGGGCGTGCGCGTCGTCGACGCTGCGGTGTCCGGCGCGGGCGGTTGTCCCTACGCCAAGGGTGCCAGCGGGAACGTGGCCAGCGAGGATGTGGTGTACCTGTTGCACGGCCAGGGCCTGCGCACCGGCGTGGACCTGGGCCTGCTGGCCGAGACCGGCCGCTGGCTGGCGACCCGGCTGGGCCGCGAGACCGGCAGCCGCGTCGGCAAGGCACTGGCGGCCGCCGCATGAACCACGACGCGGCCAGCGAAGGTCTCGATCTGCCGGCGCTTGTCGCCGCGCTGGAACGTGCCGCCGCCGAGCGCGGCCCGGACGACGCCACCGCCGTGCTCTTGCGGCAGGCCTGCGACGCGCTGCTTGCCAAGCAACATGAAGCCGACACCGAGCGCTCGCGCTACCGCAACCTGTTCGACGCGGTCCCCGACCCGGTGAGCATCATTGCCGAGGATGGCACGGTGCTGGACCTCAACAAGGCCGGCATGTCGGCCTACAAGCGGCCGCCTGAAGAGATCGTCGGCCGCAACATCAACGTGCTCAACCCCGACCTACCGCGCGACCACCTGATGCCGGTGTGGGAGACGCTGAACCGGGGCGAGACCTACGTCATCGAAGTCACCAACATGCGCGGCGACGGGACGCGGTTCCCGGTCGAAGTGCACTCGGCGAACATCAACTTCGACGGTCGCAA
The DNA here is from genome assembly GCA_036404915.1 of Lysobacteraceae bacterium. Classification (GTDB taxonomy): domain Bacteria; phylum Pseudomonadota; class Gammaproteobacteria; order Xanthomonadales; family Xanthomonadaceae; genus Lysobacter_I. The sequence goes on along the minus strand of DASWYO010000010.1, from coordinate 985 downwards.
GAGCATCGTCGCCGTGGCACGCGACATCAGCTCCCGGCGGCTCGCGGAAATGCGCTATCGCGAACTGATGGAAACCATCGACAAGGGCATCGTCGTCAACAACCGCGACCTCGTCGTGCAGTACTGCAACGGTGCCGCGATGCGCATCTTCGGCATCCGCGAAGACCAGCGCGTCGGCCAGGAGCTTTCGTTGGACCGCTGGCATGTCGTCGACGAGCACGGCCGCGAGATGCAGCGCCACGAGCTTCCCGCACAGCGCGCCCTGGACAGCGGGCAGATGGTGGAGAGCGTGCTGCTGGGCATGTACCACCGCGAGCGCAAGCACCTCATCTGGGTGACGGCCACGTCGGTGCCGCAGTTCGCGCCCGGCGAGAGTCGTCCGTCGCAGGTGACCACGCTCTTCAGCGACGTCACCGAGCTCAAGCGCGACAGCGCACTGTTCGATCGCGCGCAGTCGCTGGCCCACATCGGCGGCTGGGAATGGGACATCGGGCGCGACCGCATGTACCTGACCGACGAAGCGCAGCGCATCCTCGGCGCCGCGCGCCCACTGATCACCCTCGACGATGTGCTGACCTGCCTGCGCGAAACCGACCGCCGGCGACTGCGCGGCGCGTTGAATTTGATCACAGGCGGCGGCAAGGGTTTCGACCTGGAGTTGCAGGGCACGCAGGCCGACGGCCACCCCTTCTGGATCCGCGTGATCGGTGATGCGGAACCTGGCGATCCCGGCGCGTCCCGCATCACCGGCACCATGCAGGACATCTCGCAGGACAAGCAGGCGGAAGAAACGCTGCGCATCCAGGCGCGCACCGATCCGTTGACCGGCCTGATGAACCGCGACGCCGTGCTGACCGAACTCGGCGCGCGCCTGAGCGACCCGGAACGTGCGCAGGTCGCGGTGCTCTACATCGACCTCGACCGTTTCAAGATGGTCAACGACGTGCTGGGCCACAACGCGGGCGATGAACTGCTGGTGCAGGCG
>DASWYO010000009.1:0-40441 GCA_036404915.1 Lysobacteraceae bacterium | reverse complement strand
ACGTACAGGTCGGCATCGCCGGTACCGCCGGAGATGTTGACGACCAGGCTGGTGGTGCCGGCCGGGATGCTGACGGTGTACATCGACGACCAGTTGTTGGCCGCGATCGACGGCAGGTTGACGTTGTGCACGACCGTGCCGGCCGGCGGCGTGGTGCCGTTGACGTACTGGTCGATCCAGGTCTTGTAGTACGTGACGTCGGTGTAGATCACGTCTTCACCGCAGTAGTTCGCGCTGCGGCCCGAACGGCTGGTCGCACCCACGAGCACGCCATTCGACAGCGCCGGACCACCGGAGTCGCCCTTGCAGGCGGTGGCGGTGGTGGTGCCCTTGAAGCACAGGTCGCCAGCGCCGGTGCCCGAGCACGTGGTGCGGGTCAGCACCGGGGTGTCCAGCTGCTTGAGGTAGCGCGAACCGGAGTCGCCGCCGAACGGCGAGGTCACCTGGCCCCAGCCGAGCAGGCGCACGGTGCTGCCCACGGCCGGCGACGCGGTGCCGCGCGCGACCGGGGTGATGCCCGAAACGGCGGTTTCGAGTTCGAGCAGCGCGATGTCGTTCTGCGTGCTGTACTGCGGGTGGTTGATCTTGCGGATGACGCGGATGACCTGGCCGCCCGACTGGCGGTCGACCGAACCCACGCGGACCGATGCGGCGCTGCTGCTGCAGTGCGCGGCGGTGACGACCCACTTCGGGGAGATCAGCGAACCGCCGCAGAACTGGCCGCCGCTGCTGCTCAGGAGCGCAGCCGTCCACGGATAGGAACCGCTCGGGACGAGGCTGCCACCGACGATGCGCTGCTGGACGCCATTGGCGTGCGGCTGCATGCCCGGGAGACGCTGCTGAGCGCCAGCGTGCAGCGAAGAAACGGCCAGCGTGAGGCCGATGGCAGCGAACAGGAATTTGCGGGAAGCGTTAACCACTGTGAGAACCCTCCGTGATGCATGTTGTGATTGGTATGTCGCATGGCTTCGCAGGCACATGCGTGATCGTGCGATGGTGCGCCCGGCGGTACACGGTCGCCGTTCTGTCCGCGGCGTGGGTGTTCCGCTGCGATCTGGTTCCTGATCGCCGACGCCCGGGTCGTCACTCGCACGGCGGGTTTGATATCAGGTGTGCGGATGCACAACGCCCGGCGGCTTATGAAGATGTGCAAAACCAAGACGGGATTCACGGTTTCAAACGAAACTAATTTGAACATTGCAGGATGTGGCGGATGCAACGCATCAAAATTGGTGCGACGCAGCATGCGTTGTGCGTTTCCTGCCCGACTCGAATGCGTCGTCTGTCGCAGATGAAAACGCCCTCCCCGCGACCGCATGTGCTGCAGCCACGGGAAGGGCGCGAAACGACCGGAGGCCCATCGCTCCGATGCGCCGGTCGCGACAACGACCGATGCATCGGCAGCAACGGGTACCGCGCTGCGATCAGGGCTGCGGGAACAGGTAGCGCGCGGTGTAGCTGCCGCTGCCCGCGTACGACTTCACCTGCAGCGCGTAGTAACCGGCGGTGCCGTTGTAGTTGATCGACTCGGTCGAGGTCGGGCCGTCGCTCTTGGCGACCTGGACCCACGAGGCGCCGTTCCACTTGAGCAGGAACAGGTCGAAGTCGGCCGTGGACGGGCCGCTGAGCGTGGCCTGGTAGGTGCCCGCCCCGCCCTGCACGTAGCCCGGCGTGGTCGGGACCGCGGCACTGCCACCGGCCGCCAGCGAGCCGCTCTGGGTCTTCCAGTCGCCGCCGCCGGTCGATGCGCTACCCGAGAAGTCCTGTCCGGTGACGTTGGCGCCGTTCACGGTGACGCTGCGACTGGCCGGGCTGAAGCTGTAACCGCTCAGCGACGGGGTCAGCGTGTAGGTGGCGTTGCCCAGACCGGTCAGCGTGTACGCACCGCTGCTGTTGGTCGTGGCCGACACCGTGCCGTTGCTCACCGTCACGCCGGAAATGCCGGCGCCCGAGCTGTTGGTGATCGTGCCGGAAATGCTGTAGTTGCCGGGCGGCGTGGTGCTGACGTACTGGCTGATCCAACTCTTGAAGTGCACCACGCTGGTGTAGATCGCATGGGTCGGACCGCAGGTGGTGTTGTTGCCCCCCGAGCGGCTGGTCGCGCCGACCAGCGCACCGCCGACGATCGCCGGGCCGCCGGAGTCGCCGTAACACGCGGTCGCCGAACTGCTGCCGCGCACGCAGAGGTCGCCGGTGCGTCCGTTCACGCAGTTCGACAGGGCGATGATCTGGGTATCGAGCTGCTTGAGCTGTTCGGAGCCGCGATCCCCGCCCTGCTGCGGCGTGGTCTGGCCCCAGCCGTACAGGCGCACCGCGGTGTTGGCAGCCGGCGCGCTGGCGGCGATGCCGATCGGGGTGATGCCCGACACCGGGCTGGCGAGCTTCAGCAGGGCGATGTCGTTGCCGCCGTTGATGTTGCTGGTGCTGTAGCTGGGATGGACGATCTTCTGCGAGATGGAGATGACCTGGCCGCCGCTGCTGCGATACAGCGAACCCACGCGCACCTGGGTGGGATTGGCGCCGCCGGTCACGCAGTGCGCAGCGGTGACCACCCACTGCGGCGCGATCAGCGAACCGCCGCAGCCCTGCTGTCCGTTCTGCAGCAGCGCGGCGACCCACGGCTGCACCGTGGTGGTCAGGCTGCCGCCGACGATGCGCTGGGCCGGTGCCGACGGGCGCAGCGACTCGGTGGCCGGGCGCTGCTGGGCGATCGACGACGTGGCGGCGACCGCCGCGAACATGGCCAGGGCAAGTCGTGCCTGACGGGCGATGCGGGACTGCGATTGCATGGATGGATCCTCCTCGAAATGAAATGACGCGAACGCGTTCGTTTGTTGTGTTTGCGGGCGTGATGCGGGCCGCCCTGCCCTCGCCCCGGCATCGCGCCGCATCGGCGGTCGGTCAGGGCGCATCGATCAGACGCCCCCGGGATGTCGCGGACGATGCGCTGCCGCTCAAATCTTTCTCAATCGCGGCCGGGATGCTGCGCCATCCGCGAAGCGGCTTCGCGCTGCGCATCGGGAGGCAAAAAAACGGCCGCGAGCCCAGGAGGCGCGCGGCCGGGACAGGAACGCTCGCCCGGGCGCGATGGCCTGGGCATCCGGTGAAGCGGCGGACGCGCGGAACGGTCCACCCGTCGCATCACCGATGATCGATCGAGCTTCCACAAAGTGGCCGCCGCCCACGGGGTCGGACGGCGGAAACGCATGCTGCAGAGCAGCATCGCCGGCGGATGTCAGCGCCGGCCGCCGCGATGAAACGCCGGCAGGGCGCCGCAGGCTTCTTCGGAACCTTCAAATTTTTCTCAAATCGGCATTGCGTCACCGGCCCGGCGGGCGCATCGCGCGACCATGCCGGCCACGTGCAGGTCGCCATGCCGGTCCGCGAAGAGCGATATCACCGATCGCGATATCCACAGGCGCGCAGGCGGCGCATCGCGGATGACACTCGCGTTACGCTTGGCCTGCAGGCGACCGACGCCACAGCACGCGGTGCCGACGAAGGGGCGTCGACCGCACGCCGCACCAGCCAGAGGGAGAGCGATGCAGCAGTCCCGAACGATGCGCAGCGACGCAGACCGAGCACGGCGATCCGCCGGTGCCGAGGCCTGCGCGTGCCTGCGCGCCGGGGCGCGACGATGACGGCGCCGTCGCCGCTGCCCGGGGATGGGGCGATCCTGGTCGTCGGCGATGTGCGCATCGACCTGCGCTATCGCCGCGTGATGCGGCCGGACGGGCACAACGAGCTGCCGCAGCGGATGTTCGACCTGCTGCAGGTGTTCCTGGCCGAGCCGGGCGTGCTGCATACCCGCGACGCCCTGTTCGAGCGGGTCTGGCCGGGCGTGGTGGTGGAGGACTCGAACCTGTCGCAGAGCGTCTGGATGCTGCGCAAGGCATTGGGCGAGCCGCGCAAGCACTGGATTCGCACGGTCTCCAAGCGCGGCTACGTGTTCGAACCACCGACGCCCGTGCACGCGGAACCCGCGCCCGTACCCCAGGGCGGTGTGGCCGCACCCACGATCGACGACGCCGTCGGCATCACCGTCAACGCATCGCCCGAAGCCTCGCCCGAAGTCTTGTCCGAGGCCCTCGCGACCGCCGATATCGCGAGCGACGCACGCGCCGATGCCATCGAGACGATCGCGATGCCGCATCGGTCACCGAGATCGTCCCGGCGCACTGGTTCGCCGATCCCTGCCGTCGTGTCGGCACTGGCGCTGCTCGCGATGTGGGGACTGCTGCTGGCGGCCGTGCTGCCCATCGCACCGGGCACGCAGGCCGATGCACGTATCACCGCCACGCCGGCCGCTCGCGAAGTGGTGGTGCTGCAGGCCGACACCGGCCAGGCCGGCGACGACGCGCGCGCACCAGTCGCGCTGCTTGATGCCTGGCTGTCATGGAAGCTCGATCTGCTGCCGGAGGTGGTACGACGCGATGCGCTGCCGCCGCAAGACGACGCCGCATCGCGATGGCTGGTGGTGCTCTCCTCCGAAGCCATGCCCGGCACGCGCGACGGCGTGCTGCTGCGTGCGCGCATCGGCGGCGGCGCATCCGGCGCGCGCCGCGATGCGGCCGATGTCGAACTGATCGAGCGCGGCACGCGCAGCGAGCTGTCGTCGGCGGTCGATGCGCTGTCGCAGCGGATCATCGCGCGCGTGCTCCCCCATCGCGCGGGCGAGCGCTGGCCCGCGCTGTCGCTGCCGCCGGACATCGCCGTGCGCCATGCCGCCGGGTTCGAAGCGATGCGCGGCCGGGACTGGGCGCGCGCGCGCAGCGAGGCCGATGCCGTGGCTTCGGCGGCACCGACTTTCGCGCCCGCGCACCTGGCATTGGCGGACCTGGCCATGCGCCACAACCGCGCCCGCGATGCCCTCGCGCATATCGGCATGGCCCGGCGCGGACTCGCCCCCATGCCCGCCGACGCGTTGCGCATCCTCGACGCGCAGGTGGCGGCGATCGATCCGCGTCGCCAGCCGGAAGCGGCGCGGGCGCAGTCGGCCCTGTCGCGCACGTATCCGGCACGCGCCGACTTCGCGCTGGCGCATGCGCGCCTGCTGCTGCGCAACGGCGATCCGCGCGCGGCGCAGGCGCTGCTGCAGGCGCCGCGCATCGACTGGACGCGCGAACCGCTCGAGCGTCGCATCCGCCGCCAGTTGCTGCTCGCCGACCTGGCCGGCATGCGCGGCGATCTGGACGGCGCGCGTGCGCAGGCGCAGCGCACGCTCGCGCAACTGGCGCGCCTCGGCCCGGGCTGGGCACAGGAGCGCGGCGCGGTGCGCATGCAGCTGGCGCGCGTGCATCACGGCCAGGCCGGCAATGCGCCTTCGCCCTCGCTCTTCGAACTGGCGGCCGGAGAGTTCGAGGCCGCCGGCGACCCGCTCGGCACCCGTTATGCACGCTATCTCGCCGACGAGGCCCGGCGCGGCACGGCATCGGGCGAAACCTCGCCGATGCGCGCGCTGCGCGAGGAAGCCCGGCGTGCCGGCAATGCCGCGATCGAGACCGAGATGCTGCGGCGCGAGGCCTTCAAGCACTACAACGCGGGCTCGCACGCCCAATACCGCAGCCTGCTGCGCGATGCGCTGGAGGTCGCCAACGCCTCCGGCGACACCGCACTGCAGGATGCGCTGGAATTCGATCTGCTGAACCAGGATGCGCTGATCGGCAACCACGCCAGCGCGAAGGCGCGGATCGCGCGACTGTCACGCGGCACGCACAGCGACGAACGCGTGTACTGGGCCGCCGAGTTCGAGGCGATGCTGCACCTGCGCAGCGGCGATATCGCCAGCGCGCAGGCCGCGCTGGATCGCATGGAACGCCGCCTCACCGCGCAGGGACAGCGGTTGCCTGCACGGATCGCCGCACGCCTGTCCTGCGTGCGCGGCGACCTCGACCTGACGCGCGGCGACGTCACGGCGGCGCGGCGCCGGATCGATGCCTGCCGCCGTGGCGAAGAGCCGTACATGCGGCAGTGGTCGCAGGTGCTGGAAGCGCAGGCGGACCTGCTCGATGGTGACCTTGCCCAGGCGCGCGTGCGCCTGGATCAGATCGAACGCACGATCGACGCCATGCCGCGCGGCACCGATCACTGGATCATGGTGGATACGGTCGCGTCGCTGCTCGCGCGCGTCGGCGAGTACGACCGCGCCGAACGCCTGTACGGCACCGCGCTGGAACGCTGCGACGCGGCAGGCTACGACCTGCTGGCCACCGGCATGCGCATCGGCCTGGCGGAAATCGCGATGGCACGCGGTGATCGCGCGCGCAGCCGCGCCATGGCAGACGAAGCGCGCCGGCATGCACCGCCGGATGTGTGGGCGCTGCAGCGCAGGCTGGACACGCTGGACCTGCTCGACACCCTGCAATCAGGCGATCCTGCACAGGCGCAGGCACGCTGGGCCCAGTTGCGCGAGCGTGCGCGTCGCCATGACGATGGCGTGCTGCGGGCCGAACTGGATGCGCTGGCACGCGATGGCGCGCTGGGCGAAACGGCGGTGGCGCCGCGCACGGACGAGGATGCACTGCCCGGCGCGCGCCTGGACTGGCTGGCCGGACGCACGGCACGCTGATCGCGACGAAGCGGCGGCCGGAAAAACGCGTCCAAAAAAAACAGGCCGCGGTGGAGCACGCGCGGCCTCAAGACATGGGAATGTCGCATCGCTTGCCGATCGCGACGGGTCCACGGAGGGGCCGGGCCGTCGCGAGGCGTCGCCGGCACGAACGTACCGGCACGCGCATCCTCGGCACCACGTCGCGAAGACGCGATGCGTGCGGCATCAAAAAAGATCAAAGCGCATCAAAACGCGCACGCGATCGCGCTTTCATGCGCAAGCGAAGGTCGATCGGTGAGGAGTGATGCGCTGCGCGGCATGTCGTGCAACGCGAGGGCGCGGAGACGGCGGCTCAGAGCATGCCGGTTTCCAGACGCGCCACTTCCGACATCATCTCGCGCGTCCACGGCGGGTCGAAGACCAGTTCGACGTCGGCTTCGACCACGGTCGGGATCATTTCGATCTTGCCGCGCACGTCGTCCACCAGCACCTCGCCCATGCCGCAGGCCGGCGCGGTGAGGGTCATGCGCACCTCGACGATGCGCGCGCCTTCGTCGCTGCGCTTGATCTCGACGCCATAGACCAGGCCCAGGTCGACGATGTTGATCGGGATCTCGGGGTCGAAGCAGGTGCGCAGCTGCGACCAGATCAGCTTTTCGACTTCTTCGTCGTCGGCGCCCTCGGGCAGCTCGATCGGCGGCGGCGGTTCCTTGCCGATGGCGTCCGCGTCCTTGCCCGCGATCCGCATCAGGTTGCCCTCGACGAACACGGTCCAGCTGCCGCCCAGGGCCTGGGTGATGTAGCCGACGCTGCCGGCCGGCAGGGTCACGGATTCGCCCTGCGGGACGAGGACGGCGTCGCAGTCGCGCTCGAAGCGGACCGGTTCACTGCTGCGGGAGTACACGGTGAAAATTCCGTGGATTCAGGTGTTTAGCGGGCCGCCATTGTACCGGACGCGACTCGTCCGTGACCGGCTTATGTCGCGTCATGCGGGTGGGTTATAAAGGACACACTGTTCAGTTCAGTATGGACGCTCCCGGCTGGGGAGGCCGGTACCGCGTCTTTACCAGACTCCCCGGGAGGAACCCGTCGATGTCCCGAATGCTCCATGCGCGCAGGCCGCACCGCCGCGCGGCCCTGTTCTCTGCCCTCGCCTGCATCCTGGCCGCCCAGGCCGTCGCCCTGCCCGCGCTGGCGCAGGACGCCGCGCCGGCCAGCGACGACGAGCTGGACCGGATCGTGGTCACCGCGCAGAAGCGCGAACAGCAGATCGAGGACGTGCCGATCTCGATCAGCGCGTACTCCGGCGAGTTCCTCGAAGCGCAGGGCATCGTCGACTACGGCGACCTCGGCAGCCTCGTGCCGGGCCTGGAGGTCCAGACCCAGAGCGTGAGCAACCCCAGCATCTCGATCCGCGGCATCACCGCCGACCTCGACGACCCGACCCAGGAGCCGCGCATTTCGGTCTTCCAGGATGGCGTCTCGATCAGCCGCGCGCGCGGTTCGTCGGTCGAACTGTTCGACCTGCAGCGCATCGAAGTGCTGCGCGGCCCGCAGGGCACCCTGTTCGGCCGTGCCGCCGAAACCGGCGCGATCCACATCATCCAGAACAAGGCCCGCGAAGGCCGCTCGGGCGGGTTCGAGCTGGGCCTGGGCAGTGACGAGCAGCGCCGCTTCACCGGTCATTTCAACACCGACCTGGGTGAAAACGTGCAGGGCCGCATCGCCGCGTTCTACGAGACGCGCGACGGTTACATGGACAACCTCGACGGCGGCACGCTGCAGGGCAAGGACACGCGCGCCATTCGCGGCGCGCTGCACGTCGACATCGGCGAGGCCAGCGGCATCGACGTGATCCTCAACTACCAGAAGGACACCCCGCCGGGCACCGGCTTCCGCAGCCAGGTCATTCCGAACCTGCAGGGCAGCCTGGATCCGTACACCGCGAATTCGCAGCGCGGCAACGACCTGGGCACCGATCGCGACGTCTACGGCGCGACCATGCTCGGCGACTTCGTCCTCAACGATAACTGGTCGCTGTCGACCATCACCGGCTGGCGCCGCTACGACGGCCTCGACAAGTTCGATGCCGACGGATCGCAGGCCGACCTGATCGAATTCGACGAGCGAGCGGAAGGCCGGCAGTTCAGCCAGGAATTCCGCTTCAACTACGATGCCGGCGGCAAGTTCACCGGCTTCCTCGGCACCTCGTTCTTCGACGAGACCGCCGGGCGCGAGCTGGACTACCAGGCCGACGAACGTCAGCTGTATGCGCTGCTCTCGCCGCAGATCAACGCCAACACCGCCGCGCTGCTCGGCCCGGCGCTTGCGAACTACTACTTCCCGGTGGTGCCGCTGCTCAACCCGAACGCGACGCCGAACACCTCGGTCGCCACGACCTGGCTGCCGGTCCCCGGCGTGGTGCCGCCGAGCCCCGCCAACCCTGCGGGCTTCCTGCAGATCCCGCTCAACCCCGACCATCGCGAAACCTTCGGCAACGACGTCGACATCCGCGCGATCGAACTGTTCGCCGACGGCACCTGGCAGTTCAACGACCAATGGTCGCTCACCCTGGGCCTGCGCGGTTCGCACGAGAAGGTCGAATACGGCTATTTCGCGGCGCCGGGCAACGGCTCGAGCCTGGGCTTCCTGCTCTCCGCGCGCGGCGAACCGGCCTGCGCCGCGCCGCCGTGCACCAACCTGCTGTTCCCGGCGACCGCCGGGCGCCTGAGCGCGGGCGACAGCTTCACCTCGTGGGTCGGCCGCGCCGTGCTGGGCTTCAAGGTCAGCGACACCCTGAACACCTACGCCAGCATCTCGCGCGGCCGTCGGCCGGCCATGATCAATGTCAGCGACCTGGGCGAGGACGACATCGCACCGGAAATCGTGTGGAGCTACGAGTTGGGCATGAAGGGCTCGGCCATCGACGGCCGCTTCGTGTACGACCTGTCGCTCTACTACTACGACTACAACAACTTCCAGGCGTCGGTGCAGAACGACACGCCGCCGCCGTTCTTCGTCACCACCAATGCCGGCAAGGCGCATGCGCTGGGCTTCGAGGCCTCGCTGTTCGCGCGCTTCAGCGACAACGTCAACGGCTGGTTCAACTACGGCTACATCGACGGCGGCTTCAACGCCTTCGACGACGACGGCACCTACCAGGAACTCGCCGGCAACCGCTTCCGCATGACGCCCAAGCAGAGCGTCTCGCTGGGCCTCGACTGGACCATCCCGCTCTCCGGCGGCGACAGCCTCTACGTGCGCCCGAGCTGGAACTGGCGCGGCCAGGTCTATTTCGAGGACGAGAACCAGCCGGGCATCGAACAGGACAGCTACGGCCTGCTCAACCTGCGCATGGGCTGGCGCTTCAATGGCAACTGGGACCTCGGCCTGTGGGGCAACAACCTCACCAACGAGGAGTACCTGATCGACGCCGGCAACACCGGCCTGCTGTTCGGCATCCCGACCGTGATCCCCGGCCCGGATCGCAGCTACGGCGTGAGCCTGCGCGCGAAGTTCTGATCGAGGCCATCCTCCTCGTCGCGCAAGACCCGGTCGCTCCGGCGGCCGGGTCTTCCTCTTTCGACCGCACGTCCTTCCGCGCTTCGCACCCAGCGCCCGGTCCGCTACTCTCTGCGCATGTCCGCCGTGTCCCTCTCCCCCGCTCCGCCTCGCCGCCGCATCGTCGCGCCCGTCATCCTCGCCGTGTTCGGCGTGATCGGCATGAGCGCGATCTGGGGACTGGTCGCCCTGATCCTCGATCGCCAATGCGCATGGATGGCCGCCTTCGCAGCGCTCGACATCGCACTGCTGCTGCGCCTGGGGCGTGCCGCGCCCGGCCTGCCGCGCGCGCTCGGCGCGCTGGCCGCCACGTTCGCCATCATCGTGTTCAGCAACTGGATCATCGCCGCCAGCCAGGTTGGTGGCCCGATGGGTTTCAGCACCCTCGATGCCCTGCAGCGCCTCGGCACCGATCACGCGCAGACCCTGTTCGGCCTCGCCAACCAGCCTGCGGAGTGGGCCTGGTACGCGATCGCCGCGATCATCGCGCTGTGGGCTGGACGCTGATCGCAGTCGCCCGCTTCCACGCAACACCCTGTCACCGGTCACGTCCAGCATGCTTCCAGTCTTTCCGCGCGCATTGCGCCGCTTCGCCACGATCGCCATCGCGATCCTGCCGGCCTGGTCCGCGCACGCACAGACGACGGCTTCGCAAACGCCGCAGCCGCAGCCCGCGCTGATCCCGATCGAACACTTCGTCCGCGCCGACAGCCTCAGCGGACTCGTGATTTCGCCGACCGGCGACTACCTGGCGATGACGGTCGAACGCGACGATGCGGACGCACTGGTCGTGCTGCGCACCAGCGACCTGAAGACGCTGAGCGCGAACAACCTCGCCAAGGGCGATCGCTTCGTGAGCCTGAACTGGAGCGGGCCGGACCGCATCCTGTTCTCGGCTGCCCGCTCGAAAGGCCGCTATGCCGAACGCGACGACCTGGAGAACTGGGCCGCGATCAACGCAGACGGCAGCGACTTCAAGCGGATCTGGGTGGGTCGCGGCAACGAATTCGCGGCCGTCGCCAGTACGGTCAAATCCGGCTTCTTCACTCTCCTCGACTCCCCCGGCAACGACGATGGCAAGGTGCTGGTCAGCCAGTACATCCTGCGCAACGACAAGTGGATGGAAGAGATCGGCGCGATCGATACCTTCGAAGGCAAACTCCGACCGATCTCCCGCTCGCCGCGCCTGCACTGCGATGTGGCGATGAAGCTCGACCAGCCGGTGCTGGCGGTCTGCCCGATCAAGGAAGGCGCCCGCAAGCGGAAGGGCAAGACGGACGGCAAGCACGACGATGGCGGCGAAGAGATTTACCGCTATGCCGGGCCCAACGAATGGACGCAGGTGGCGACCTACGCCGGCACCGCAGGCCGGATCGCACTGCTGGGCTGGTCCGATGAGGGACACATCTACGCGATCCATCGCGATGGACGATCGACGCACGCGTTCGGTACGCTCGACCCGCAGACCGGCGCCTTCACCCGTCTGTTCCAGGATCCCGTCGCCGACCCTGCACGCTTCCTCTCGACCAACGACAAGCGCGGCACCGTGATCGGCGTGATCACCGAAGCGAGCCTGCCGAAGGTCGAGGTGTTCGATGGCGATCACCCCGATGCCGCGCTCTACGGCTCGCTCGCACAACTCTTCCCGCGCAGACTGGTGTCGCCGGGCAGCGCTACGCGCGATGGACGTCGCTTCCTGTTCCGCGTGGACAGCGATCAGAGTCCGGGCGAAGTGTATCTGTACGACCGCGACCAATCCCGGGCCAGCCTGCTGATGCGGCATCGCGAATGGCTGCCGGCCGAGCGCATGGCGAAGACCCGAGCCTTCACCTCGACCACGCGCGACGGCGTGAAGGTGCATGGCTACCTGACCATTCCGCACGGCAGCGACGGCAAGCAGCTGCCGATGATCGTCAGCGTGCACGGCGGCCCGATCGGCGCGCGCGACCAGTGGTCCTTCGACCACGAGACCCAGTTGCTGGCCAGCCGTGGCTACGCCGTGCTGCGCGTGAACTTCCGCGGCTCCGAGGGTTACGGCGAAGCCTTCGAAGACAAGGCATTCGGACAGTGGGGCAGCGGGATCATGCACGACATCATCGATGCCACGCAGTGGGCCATCGATAAGGGCCATGCCGACAAGAACCGCATCTGCATCTACGGCGGCAGCTTCGGTGGCTACGCGGCGATGATGGCGCCCACGCTGGCACCGGACCTCTATCGCTGCGCGTTCGGTTACGTCGGCATCTACGATGCCGAAATCCAGATGAAGAAAAGCGACACGTCCCGGACCGAGGATGGACGCGACTACCTCACCCGCGCGCTGGGTGCCACACCGGAAGCCCGCGCCGCGATCTCGCCGACCAAGCGCGCACACCTGATCCGCATCCCCGTCTATCTCGCCGCCGGCGCGGACGATGAGCGCTGCCCGCCCGAACACACCACCGCGATGCAGAAGGCACTGATCGCCGCCGGCAATCCGCCGGAAGGCGTGATCATCCAGAAGGGCGAAGGCCACGGCTTCGAGAAGCCCGAAAGCAATCTCAAGCTCTATACCGAAATGCTGGCGTTCTTCGAGCGGCATATCGGCAGGCAGCCCTCCACGCTACCCTCCGCCCCCCCGGTGGCAGCCCCCTCCGCAACAGCCCCCTGAGCGGGATCCAACCGAAAGGATCTACACGAGTCGGAGCACCGCATAGACCAGGACGCTGGCGGCCGCCACGGCCCAGAGCGCGATCCACCGCAGGTTGCCGGCATCGGTTCCGGTCAGCACCACCGCGCGCCGCGGACGGCGCGGGTCGTAGCGCACCTCGATACGCTGGCCCCGGGTGATGCCGCGCAGCAGCGCATAGGCCTCGCGCTCGCCCAGTCCGCGCGAGGGGCGATAGGTGAAGCGGCGGGACCGGTAACGCCGGCCGTTCAACACGTAGTCGTAGACCAGATACGCATTGGTGGAGACGTACGTATCGCCATCCGCGTCGGATTTCTCGCGCACTTCGAACCAGATGTCGACGACCGTGCCCTCGGTGCGCTGCCAGCGCCGGGACGCTTCGCCGAGGCGATACAGCTGCCAGGCCCAAGCCGCACCGACGGCCATGAAGAGGCTGATGGCCAAGGCCAGCCAGACGTCCGGCGGAACCGCGGCGAACATACCGCTCATGGATGCACCGGGCGGGTGTCGCCGCCGCGATCGAGGCATCCGCATGCAGGACACGCTCCATCGAACATGACTCGGTGGTCTGGGCACACCTCCGAACGGCAAGCAGACCCGGCTGGGCCTCCATGTACACCGGGAACAGGATCCAGCGCGGGATTCATCCGAAAACTCCATCGATACCGCATCGTCTCGGCGCGTGCAGAATAGCCGCAGATCCGTCCCGGAAACATCCCATGCGCGACCCCCGCTACGACATCCTGTTCACGCCGATGCGCATCGGCCCGGTCACGGCGAAGAACCGCTTTTTCCAGGTGCCGCACTGCAACGGCATGGGCCACGCGATGCCGCTGGCGCATGCGGCGATGCGCGAGGTGAAGGCCGAAGGCGGCTGGGCGGTGATCGCGACCGAGGAATGCGAGATCCATCCCTCCGGCGACGTGTCGCCCTACGTCGAGGCGCGGCTGTGGGACGACCGCGACATGCCCGCGCTCGCCCTGATGTGCGACAAGGTGCATGCGCATGGCGCACTGGCGGCGGTGGAGCTCACCCACAACGGACCGACCGCGTCGAACCTGTACTCGCGCGAAGTGCTGATCGCGCCGTCGCACCAGCCTTCGAAGTACGGCTATCCGGCGCAGGCGCGGGCGATGGACAAGCAGGACATCGCGAACTACCGGCGCTGGCACCGCGAGGCCGCGCTGCGCGGGATGCGCGCCGGCATGGACATCATCTACGTCTACTGCGGCCACGATCTGTCGCTGGCGATGCATTTCCTGCAGCGCCGCAGAAACCATCGCACCGACGAATACGGCGGCTCGCTCGACAATCGCGTACGCCTGCTGCGCGAAGTGTTGCAGGACACGAAAGACGCCGTCGGCCATCGCTGCGCGGTGGCGATCCGCTTTGCGACCGAGGAGATGCTCGGCTCCGGCGGCGTCGAACGCGCCGAGGCGCAGGACATCGTCGGCATGCTCGCCGAACTGCCGGACCTGTGGGACGTGAACGTCGCCGCCTGGTACAACGATTCGGTGCCCTCGCGCTTCGCGCCGGAGGGTGCGCAGGAATCCTTCATCGACTTCGTGAAGAAGACGACGAGCAAACCCGTGGTCGGCGTCGGCCGCTTCACATCGCCGGACACGATGGTGTCGCAGATACGACGCGGCGTACTGGATTTCATCGGCGCCGCGCGGCCTTCCATCGCCGACCCCTTCCTGCCGAAGAAGATCGAGGAAGGTCGCATTGAGGACATCCGCGAATGCATCGGCTGCAACCTCTGCGTCTCGGGCGACAACACGATCACGCCGATCCGCTGCACGCAGAACCCGACGATGGGCGAGGAATGGCGCAAGGACTGGCATCCCGAGCGTATCGCACCGGCGAAGTCGAGCGCGAAGGTGCTGGTGGTCGGCGGCGGGCCCGCAGGCCTGGAAGCGGCGCGCGCACTGGGACAGCGCGGCTACGAGGTGCACCTGTCGGAAGCGCGGCGCGAACTCGGCGGTCGCGTCACGCGCGAAGCGCGCCTGCCGGGTCTCGCCGAATGGGCGCGCGTGCGCGACTGGCGACTCGGCCAGATCCGCAAAATGAACAACGTCGCCACCTACCTCGACTCGCCGCTGACCGTGCAGGACCTGCTCGACTTCGGCGCGGACCATGTGGTGATCGCCACCGGCTGCCACTGGCGCCGCGATGGCTACGGGCGCACGCACGGCGAGGCATTGCGCGATTTCGTCGACAACCCCGCGATCTTCACGCCGGACGACATCATGGATGGCAGATGGCCCGATGGGCCGGTCGCGTTGTACGACGACGACTATTTCCACACCGGCAGCGTGATCGCCGAAGCGCTGCGCAAGGCGGGACGCGAGGTCTTCCTCGTCACGCCCGACGACACCATCGCCTCATGGAGCGCAAACACGCTCGACTATCGCCACATCCAGTGGCGCATGGCCGAACTCGGCATCGAACAGGTCGTGTCGCACGCCATCACCGGCTTCGACGCCGGCCGGCTGTCGCTGGAGCACGTGTGGAGCGGCAAGTCGCGCACCCTCGACTGCGCCGCAGTGGTGGCGATCACGTCGCGGCTGCCCGAGGATGCGCTGTACCACGCGATCGTCGCGCGCGAGGCCGAGTGGGCCGACGCCGGGATCCGCACCGTCACCCGCATCGGCGACGCGCTGGCGCCGGGATTGATCGCGCATGCGGTGTATTCGGGCCATCGCTACGCCCGCGAACTCGACGAACCCGTCGTCGATGGCGTGCCGTTCAAGCGGCATTTCCATACCACCGACGCGCGCGACATCCTCAAGGCGTGATGCTCGGCATGCCGATGCAGTCGTTTTGTGGGAGCGACGCAAGTCGCGACCTGCCCGCAGACGTCATGAGCGCGATGACCTGATGCATGTCGGGAAGAGCGATCGCGACTAGCGTCGCTCCCACAAACCGCGATCAGTATTCTTCGGAGATATCGGTGTCATCAGCATCGCCGGCGATGGCGTCAGCCTCGATCTCTTCCGTCGCCTCGGGCTTCGGCGCCGGGCGCAGCACGTCGATCAGCAGGCGCTCGGTGGCGTCGAGGTCGGGCACCAGCGCGGTGTCGTCGTTGAACATCACGCGCAGCTTGATGCCGTCGGGCAGGCTTTCCAGGTGCTCGCTGTCGAAGATCATGTTTTCGCGGGTGATCGTGACCAGGCGCGGGAAGCCCTGCGCAACCAGCGCGAAGTACGGCATCTTCGGATCGCCGCCCAGCGCCTTGATCACGATGACCTTGGTACCGATGGCCGCGCCTTCGGTATGCGTACCGGCGATGCGTGCGTAGGACACCAGCGGCAGGCGCCAGCCGCGCCAGCGGATCTGGCCGAGCAGCCAGTCCGGCGCGTCATCCACCGGATCGGGGTCGGCATACGACAGCACTTCGACGGTCGCGGCGTTCGGCAGCAGCAGCTGCGAACCCGCGATCTGGATGAGGACGCCTCGGATGTCGTTGGCTTGGGTATTCACGGCGGTACTCGCATCGAAACTCGTGGCGGGGCGGCGATCAGCTGGGCCAGCGCGCGGCCAGGCGGCCGGCCAGTTCCATCGGCAGGCCAGACGTCGCGCCGCGCGAGCGCAGCACGGCACAGGCCGCGCCGTCGTAACAGTCTTCCGGCGTCTGTGCGGCGACCAGGGTGCCCGTGGCGGTCGCGGCCAAGGCCGCGTCGACCAGCGAGGGATCGCTGCCGCTCAGGAACACGATCGCGCTGTCGCCGGGCGGAAGCGCGGCGAAGATCGCGGTCGCACCGCCGTCTTCCGGGATGAAGCGCAGGCGACCGCCACCGGCGGGCTCCAGGCCGATCCCGTCGGGCATGAAGTAGATCGTGCCGGGATTGGCGTTGGCGCCGCTCGCAGCCAGGGTCACCGGCAAGGCGGACGCGCGTTCCATCTGCGCGACCAGCCGGTCGTAGCGTCCACCCTGCAGGTGCAGGCGGACCAGCACGGCCGCAGGGAAATCGGCGGGAATCGTCGACAGCAGCTGGCGCGCCGGATCGGGTCCGCCGAGTCCGGCTTCGATCAGCACCACGCCGGAGGACGCGGCGGCATTCAACGGCGGAAGCGGCGGCGGCCCGGACGAGGCCATCGGCGGCGGCATGATCGAAGGCACCACCGGCGCGGCGGGCGTAGTCATGTCCACGATCGGCGGCAGCGGCTCGTCGTCCAGCAGGAAGGGATTGTCGCCGGTGCCGCGTCTCACGCCTTCATCGATCTCGACCAGCGACAGGCTGGAGATGCGCGCTTCGAGCGCGCTGAGGTCATGGCCGGCGGATTTGGGCTTGTCCGACGCCACCGGCGCGGACACGGGTGCGTCTTCCACCGGTGCCAGCGACAGCTCGCCGAGCGAGAAGCTCGGGGCGGCCGCCGGCGCCAACTGGGCGGGCTCCGCGTCGAATGCGGGCAGCGGCGGCGGCATCGTCGGCACTTCGGGCGCAGGTCCGACGGGGTCGGACGCCGGCACGTCGCCGGCGGCAGCCATGCTCTTGGCGATCAGTTCCTCGAACGACAGCACCGTCTCGGGATCGCGCTTGCCCGCAGGGGCCTGGACCGATTCGAAGTCCATCGCGGCGGGATCGAAATCGTCGAAACGGATCTCGGGCAAGGGCTCGCCTTGCGCGACGCGATCGTTCGAGAGGGTTTCGAGGAAGAAGGCATCGTCGTCGAGCTGCAGGCCGCTCGCGGCAGGCGCGGCTTCGCGGGACGGGGCATTGGCGATCGACGCATGGGCGATCGACGCGTCGTCGAAGGAGAAGGCATCCAGCGACAGCGGCGCGTCGGCGGCTGGCGAATCGTCGAACGACCCTTCGTTGAATGACCCCAGGTCCACGGTATCCAGCGAGACCGTTTCGAGCGAGGCGCTTTCGATTTCGAGGGCATCGATGTCGATGCCCTCGAGCTCCAGGGCACCGAACGACACCCGCGGCACATCCATCGATGCCACTGGCGCAGGCGCTGCGGCTTCGAATGACGACGGGGCAGGCGCGGCCGCAGGGGGCGCGGCTGCGGCGGGAATGGCATCGAGCAGCCCCGCATCGAGCACGACAGGGTCGACAGCGACTGGCTCCACGGTGGCCGGGGGCGTGAGGATCGCTGCGGGCACGCTGTATGCCGGCGCGGCGTCCGCAGGCATGCCATCGGCAGGCACGCTGTCGGCATGCGCCACGGCTTCACGGGTGAAGCTGGTCATGTCGACGTTGGCATACGCCGCCGAAGGGGCCGGCACCTTGCCCGGGGAAGGCTGCCAGTCGGCATCGCTCTCGGCACCGGGCGGCAGCACGTTGGAATCGCGGCGCAGCTTCGCCGAGAGATGGCGGACCCAGCGCTGCGCATCCCAGCCACTGCGATGCGCGGCCACGTCCGCTTCGTCGAAGATCACGATGATCGACGGATCGACGAGGATGTCGTCGAAACTGTCGAGCGCGGCTTCGATGCTGGGCTCGAGCGCGATCAACAGCGCCTGCGGATCCAGCGCGCGCAGCGCGGCCTCGTCGGTCGCGGCGGGATCGACCGCGACCAGCAGCTCCGCGCCGGCCTGGCGCACCGCATCGGCGAGGTTGTCGGCCGCCTTGCCCGCGCGCGCGAGCAGCGCGACGCGGGTCCTTGCACCGATGTTGGACACGTCAGCCATTCGGCCTCACCGATTCGAGTTCGAGCAGCGAGAACACGTTGCGCATCAACTCGTTCTCCTGGTACGGCTTGCCGAGGTAGCGGTCGACGCCGATGTCCATCGCGCGCTGGCGATGTTTGTCGCCGGTACGCGAGGTGATCATGATGATCGGCACCTTCGCCAGACGCGCTTCCGCCTTCATCGCGGTCGCCAGCTCGTAACCGTCCATGCGCGGCATTTCGATGTCGAGCAGCATCAGGTCGGGGACGCGTTCGACCATGCGTTCCAGCGCGTCCAGGCCGTCCTTCGCGGTGATGACCTCGAAGTTGTTGCGCTCCAGCACGCGGCCGGTGACCTTGCGCATGGTGATCGAGTCGTCGACCACCATGACCAGCGGCACCGGACGTTCCTCGACGGGCACGACCTCGATGACTTCTTCCGCGGCCAGCGCGGCCTGGCGACGCACCAGCGGCGCGACGTCGAGGATCACCACGACCGAGCCGTCGCCCATGATGGTGGCGCCGAAGATGCCGGGGATCGACGCGACCTGCGGACCGATCGGCTTCACCACGATTTCGCGGTTGCCGATGATCTGGTCCACGGTCACGGCGACGTGCAGGTCGCCCGAACGGGTCAGCAGCAGCGGCATCTGCAGCTGGCCTTCGGCCTTCGCAGGCGCGTGGCCGAGCAGCTTGCCGAGATCGTGCAGCACGTACTCTTCGTTGCCGTAACGGTAGTTGGTGACACCCTTGGCGAGCTCTTCGCGCGGGATGCGACCGACGCCGCGCACCGAGGCGATCGGCACCGCGAAGGTGGTCTCGCCGATGAGCACGAAGGCTGCCTGCGTGACCGCGAGGGTCTGTGGCAGGCGCAGGGTGAACACCGTGCCCTTGTCGGGCTCGGAATGGATGTCGATGGTGCCGCCGAGCTGGCGCACTTCGCTCGCGACCACGTCCATGCCGACGCCACGGCCGGCGAGACGCGTGACTTCCTCGGCGGTCGAGAAGCCCGGCTCGAAGATCAGCGCATCGAGCTGCGCGTTCGACAGCGGGACATCCTTGCGCACGAGGCCGCGGGCTTCGCCGCGGGCACGGATCGCGGCGCGATCGAGGCCGCGGCCGTCGTCGCTGACCTGCAGCACGACTTCCGAACCTTCCTTGCGCACCGAGATCTGCACGACGCCTTCGCCCGCCTTGCCGCTGGCGGTGCGCTGCTCGGGCATTTCCAGACCATGCGCGACCGAGTTGCGGAGCATGTGCTCCAGCGGCGCGGTCATGCGCTCCAGCACGTTGCGGTCGAGTTCGCCCTGGGCGCCGTCGAGTCGCAGCTGGACCTGCTTGCCGGTGTCGCTCGCGGCCTGACGCAGCACGCGGCGCAGGCGCGGCACCACGGTGTCGAACGGCACCATGCGGGTGCGCATCAGACCTTCCTGCAGTTCCGAGCTCACGCGCGACTGCTGCAGCAGCAGGGTTTCGTACTGCTGGGTCAGGTCGTCCAGCGTGGTGTGCAGGCTGCCAAGGTCGGCCGAGGTTTCGACCAGCGCACGGGACAGCTGCTGCAGGTTGGAGAAGCGGTCGAGTTCGAGCGGATCGAAATTGCTTTCGACTTCCTCGCCGGCACGCTGGTAGCGCGCGATGATCTGCGCTTCGGTTTCGATTTCCAGACGACGGAGCTGGTCGCGCAGACGGATGTTGGTCTGCTCCATTTCCGCGGTGGCGCCGCGGAACGCACCGAGCTGCTGTTCAAGGCGCGAACGGTAGATCGCGACTTCGCCCGCGTAGTTCACCAGGCGGTCGAGCAGTTCGGCGCGGACGCGCACCTGTTCCTGCGTGCCGCGCAGCGCGGCATCGTCGTCGCTGCTGGTCGCCGTTTCGAGCGGCGTGGACAGCGGACGCAGTCCGGTGGCGGCGCGCGGCGCAGCGGTCGGCAGCGTGGACGGTTCGGTGGCATCGGCATCGGCATCGGCGACGGGCGTCGTCGCCTCCGCTTCTCTGGCCTCTGCGCCATCGAATGCCGGTGCGGCCTCGACCGGTGCTTCGGCCACGATGTCGACCGCTTCCGGCACGGTGTCGTGGACCGGCGCGGTGACGACGTCCTCGACGACATCCTCGAGCACCGGCGCGGGCGCCGGCGCATCGAGCGGCAGCGTGTATTCGCGCCCCTTGGCGCGCGCATCGAATGCTTCGATCAGCGCGTCCGGCATCGAGATCGCGCGGCGATCGCCGACGCGGGTGATCATCGTGTGCAGGCGGTCGAAACCACGCTCCAGCAGCGGCATGTCCTGGCGGACGAGCTGGGTGCGATGTTCGGCCGCGGCTTCGAGCAGCGATTCCATCGCGTGGCCGAGTTCGCCGACCGGCATGATGCCGGCCATGCGCGCGCCACCCTTCAGCGTGTGCAGGTCGCGCTGCAGGCCACCGATGACTTCGCGCTCGTCCGGGCTTTCGCGCAGGCGGACCAGCAACTGGTCGGAGTGATCGAGCAGGTCGCGGCCTTCCTCGACGAAGATGTCGACGAGATCTTCGTCGAGATCGTCCATGTCGAGCGCTTGGTCAGGATCGACCGACGCGGCCTGGCCGAGCATCGCAGCCACGGCCGCAGTCGCGGCGGTGCCGCCGATCGCGATCGCAGGCACTTCGATGGCCGGCGCAGCTTCGGCTTCGAGCGCCATGTCCGCGAGGGAGGTCTCCTCGACGACGGCTTCCTCGAAGACAGTGTCGTCTGCGGGGTGTTCAGCCGTGGCATCCGCGTCCTGCGCTTCGGCAAGCAGACGCTCGGCTTCAAGCAGTTCCGCTTCGAGACGTTCGGCTTCGAGGCGTTCGGTTTCGAGACGCTCGGCTTCGAGACGTTCGGCTTCGAGACGTTCGGCTTCGAGACGCTCGGTTTCGAGACGCTCGGTTTCGAGACGTTCGGCTTCGAGACGTTCGGCTTCGAGACGTTCGGCTTCGAGACGTTCGGCTTCGAGACGTTCGGCTTCGAGGCGTTCGGCTTCGAGGCGTTCGGCTTCGAGGCGTTCGGCTTCGAGTCGTTCGGCTTCGAGGCGCTCGGCTTCGAGGCGCTCGGCTTCGAGGCGTTCCGCTTCGAGGCGTTCCGCTTCGAGGCGTTCGGCTTCGAGACGTTCCGCTTCGAGACGTTCGGCTTCGAGGCGTTCGGCTTCGAGGCGTTCGGCGTCGAGGCGTTCGGCGTCGGCGTGCGCGTCGTCGGTGCCGATGGCTTCCGCACGCTCGGCTTCGGCACGCTCGGCCTCGAACGACTCCATCATCGCCAGCAGGCGCGCGGTATCGTCGACATCGCTGGTCGTCGGCGCCGGCTCGCTCGCCGGCAGTGCGGCAGGCGACGCACTCGACGGGTTGCTCATCTCGCCCAGCAGACGGGCGAGTTCCGCTTCTGCAGACGCATCGAGCGCCAGGCCCGGGAACGACACCGAGGGCGTCTGCGCGGCAGGCGCTTCGGCCGGGGCGTCCGGCACGACGGACGGCGCATCGAAATGACCGTAGGCGCTGAGATCCAGTCCGGTGAGCTCGATGCCCATGTCCGTCGACAGGCCTTCGGCTTCGATCGGCAGCGGCTCGTCGACCGTGGCCGCAGGACGCGACTCCGGCAGGGCATCGCGCAGTGCGACGAAACGTTCGGCAAGCACATCGCAACGCGGCACGCGTCCGCCCGAGTGCGAGAGCGCCGCAATCGTGGCGCGCACGCGAGCGGCGAGTTCGCCGATCGCATCCACCGCTTCCGGTTCGGCCAGGCCGCCGGACGCGAGCAGGCGACGCACGTAGCCCTCGGCGGGTGTCAGCGCGTCGGTGATCGCCGGCACTTCCGTCATCGCGAAAGCGCCGTTCATGGTGTGGATCGCGCGGACCAGCGGCTCGTCGGCAGACGTCGGCATGGTGCGGGCGCGTTCCAGCCAGCGCTCGATCGTGCCGAGATGGCCACCGACTTCGGCCTGCAGGATCTCGAACAGCACCGTGTCGACGCTGACCGGAATGCCATCGTCGACCGGCGCGGGTTCGACCGCATCGGCAGCCGCTTCGACCGGTGTTTCGACCACCGGCGCGGCGTCCGCCACTTCGACAGCCACCGCGGCAGGCGCGGCGACCAGTGCGAACGCGGCTGCGGACGGCATCACTTCTTCGCCGCTGGCGATGCGATCGGCCAGCGCTTCCATCGCGCCGAGATTGACGTTGACCAGCCCATCGCCGGCCAGCGCGGCATGCAGTTGCGGCAATGCGCCGCAGGCGTGATCGACCATCGCGATCACCGGTGGCGTGGCCGGACGCAGGCCATCGCGCACCTTGTTCAGCATGTTCTCGATCTTCCAGCTGAACTCGCCGAGGGTCTTGGCGCCGACGAGGCGGCCGCTGCCCTTCAGGGTGTGGAAGACGCGACGGACCGGCTGCAGGCGTTCGATGTTGTTCGGATCGGCCTTCCAGGCAGGCAGCAGCTGGCCGAGGTTCGCGATTTCCTCCTCGAATTCTTCGAGGAAGATTTCGCGGATTTCGTCGTCGATGTCGTCGCTGGTGGTATCGAAACCGGCCGCGATGGGCGCGGCGATCGCCACCGGCGCCGGCGCGGTCTCGGCGACCGGCATCGCCGCAACGGGCTCGGCGCGGCCATCGACTGCGAGGCTTTCGACAGCGATGTCCTCGATGTCGAGAGACACCGACTCGAGGGAAACGGATTCACTCGAAACCGATTCAACCGAGACCGGCTCAACCGAAGCCTGTTCAAACGAGGCCTGTTCAAGCGAGGCCTGTTCAAGCGAGGGCGGTTCGATCGAGGCCGATTCAAGCGAGACCGATTCAAGCGAGACCGATTCAAGCGAAACGGATTCGAAGGAGACGGATTCGAGGGACACCGTTTCCAGATCGATGCCGTCGACATCCGACAGGTCCACCGCCGTGGCTTCCGGCGGCGCATGGTCGGTCGATGCGGCTTCGGGGGCAGGCTCGACAGTGGATTCCGCCGGGGGTGCGGCATCTGCGGGCGGCGACGCGAACTGCGAGGCCCACAGCAGCGGACGCGGCGGCGGCGCCACGGGCGGCGGTGCGATCGACGACGGCGCCTCGACCTGCAGCGTGATGTCGAGGTCCGGGACGGCCGGTGCAGGCGATGCGGCCTGCGGTTCGGGCACGCGGGTGTCGACCGGCGCCGTCACCAACGGGGCAACGGACGGCGCAGCTTCGGCACGCTTCGAAGCCGCAGGCAGCGGCCAGTAACCCAGCGTTTCCAGACTGTTCCGCGTGATGTCGAGGATGTCGTCGCGGTTCGAGCGTTGCTCGCGCAGCGCTTCGAGGTAGTACTCGACGCTGGCCAGCGCGTCCGCGAAGGTATCGAGCTGGCGGCTGTTCGGGATGCGATGGCGATCGAGCAGCTCGATCTCGGTGTACAGGCGCACGCCGTCGAGATACTGCGCCGGCACCGGCAATTCGAGGATGTTCAGCGCGCCGGAGACATCGTTCAGGAGCTTGGGCACCTGTTCGAGTTCGGCGTGGCTCCAGCTGGTTTCGACGAAGGCGACGAAGGCCTGGCGTGCCGCCGCGAAGTTCGTGATCGCTTCGCGCACCAGCACGTCGAGTACCTTGCGCGCTTCGGCGCTGGCGAGGTCTTCTTCGGTATCGGCGCCGTCGCCGCTGGCCAGTCGCGCGACCTGGTCGTCGAGCGAGGCATCGACGTACAGCAGCGCACCGGCGACTTCGAGCAGCACGCTCTCGTCGGCATTGCGCTTGCCGTCGACGATGTCCTGCACGGCATCGCGTTGCTGCTGCACGAGGCTGCGCGCGAGACCGAGGCCGAGCATGCCCAGGGTGTCGGACACGCGCTGCAGGGCTTCGGCCTGCGGCTGCAGGGCGAGCGGATCGCGCTGGCCGGTACGCAGGTACAGGTCCAGTTCGTCCTTCACGCGCAGCAGGTCTTCCTTCACCGCGCCGGCGACCGTGTCGAGCAGCGAACGGTTGCGACCGGCGACGCTGCCACGGGCGTGGTCGAGTTCGGATTCGGTCGGCTTCAGCGCTTCGAGATCGAAGACCTCGCGCAGCTTGGCCAGCGAGCCATGCGCGGAATCGCTGTTGGCGACGTGGAACAGCATCTGCCGCGTGGGTTCGAGGGCCGCATCGGCGCGCGGCGCGTCGTAACCGGAGGGTGCGAACACGCTGCGCGCTTCGCGTTCGACGCTGGCGAATGCCTGGCGCAGACCCGGCGTCGCCGCGATGGCGTTGTCGCGCAATGCCTCAGCGACCATCGCGGCCACCCAGAACATGCGGCGCAGCGGCTCGTCGGCCGTGCGCGCAAGCAGCGCATCGGCGGCGAACTGCAGGCCCTGGGCATCGGCCGGCAGGCCCTGCTCAGGCCAGCCCTGCATCGCATCGCGCAGGCGCAGCAGGTACGGCGACGCATCCTGGCCACGGCTGGCGGGCGACGCCACGGGCGCGCGCGGCAGCGATTCCGGCAAGGCCCGATCGAGGTCGGGGTTGAAGAGCACGCTTTCGCTGAGACCCGACTCGCCGCGCGCGGCGCGCAGCTCGTTGAGCATCGGCAGCAGGACGATCGAGATTTCCTTGTGGCCGCTCTGCAGACGTTCCAGGTAGTCGGGCAGCAGCACCGCACCGCGCATCAGCGCGGAACAGGCGGCATCGCGGTCCGAGACCCCGCCTTCACGCAGGGCGTTGGACAGCTGTTCCATTTCCTCGGCGACCATGGCCGGCGCGTAGAGCTCGACCATGCGCAAGGTGCCTTGCACCTGGTGCAGGAGATCGGCGCAGACGCGCATGCGGCCGGTGTCCGCCGGATCGTCGGCGAAGCCTTCGATCTCGACGCCAACCTGTCGCAGGGTTTCGTCGAGTTCCGGTTTGACCCAACCCAGGACACTGTGTTCGATGGCCTGATGGAGCGCGCTCATCGGGCGCCTCCACCGGCACGCGCGCGCCGGGTTTCAAGGTGGCAGGGTTTTCGGATCATGTCGCCAGTGCTCCGCACCTTTGGAGTCGGGCCGTCAGGCCGGCAGCTTGAAGTCGGCGACCGAACGGCGCAGATCCGCCGCCAGTTGCGCCAGGTTTCCGATCGACGCGGCGGTCTGGTTCGCACCCTGCGAGGTCTGCGCGGTAATCGACTGAATGGTGGTCATCGTCTGGGTGATGTCGGTCGCCGCCGCGGACTGCTGCTGCGCCGCGCTGGAGATGCCGCGAATCAGGCCCGCGAGGGTGTTCGACACCGTTTCGATCTCGCCCAGCGCAGTACCCGCGTCTTCGGCCAGTCGCGCACCGGCGACCACTTCGGAGGTCGTCTGCTCCATCGAGCTCACCGCTTCGTTGGTATCGGCCTGAATGGTCTGCACCAGCGCTTCGATTCGCTTGGTCGCGTTCGAGGTGCGTTCCGCGAGTCGCTGCACTTCGTCCGCCACCACCGCGAACCCACGGCCTGCTTCACCCGCCGAGGCCGCCTGGATGGCCGCGTTCAGCGCGAGGATGTTGGTCTGTTCCGAAATGTCGTTGATGAGTTCCACGATCGAGCCGATTTCCTGGGAGCTTTCGCCCAGTCGCTTAATTCGCTTCGAGGTTTCCTGGATCTGGCCGCGGATCGAGTCCATGCCCACGATCGTCTGGCGCACGACGCCGGCGCCCTTGGTCGCGATTTCCACCGAGCGCTGCGCCACGTCCGCCGATTCGGCGGAGTTGCGCGACACCTGGTTGATCGAGGTCGCGATTTCGTTGATGCGGTTGGTGGCGGTGTCGATCTGCTGGGCCTGGTGTTCCGCGGCTTCGGCCAGGTGCATGGCGGTCGCCTGCGTTTCCTGCGCGCTCGAGGCCACCTGCACCGAGGTGTCGTTGATCGTCTGCACCAGGCTGCGCAGCTGTTCGACCGCGAAATTGATCGAGTCCGCGATCGCGCCGGTCATGTCCTCGGTCACGGTCGCCTTCACGGTGAGGTCGCCTTCTGCGAGCGAACCCATTTCGTCCAGCAGGCGCATGATCGCCTCCTGGTTACGATTGTTGAGTTCCATCGAGCTCTCGTACCGGCGGCGTTGCGCGCGGTTCAGCGAGACGACCAGGAAGAGGATCGAGACCAGCGCCAGCAGGCCGGACGCGACGCTGATCCACATGTTGCCGAGCAGCGTGGTGTCGCTCGCGGAACCGAAGGCGGTAAAGGCACGGAACAGGTTGACGCTGTCGTCGAGCAGGCGGTTCGAGCCGACGGTGAGGTCGGTCGCGGCGGTCTGCGCGCGGAACAGCTTGTCGGACGATTCGACGATGGCATCGAGATCCTTCTTCATCTCCACCCACAGCGTCGTCGCCTGGTTGAGGGTGGACAGCGCGGTTGCATTCGTCAGCTTCTGCACGCCCATCGCCTGATCGCCTTCGCGCAGGCCGTTGAGCACCTGTGCGAACACGCCCGCGTCGCGGACGAGCCGCTCACCGGCCACGGAAGCACCCGAGCCGCCGGCGCGCATTTCCGCGACGCTCTTGGCCATCGAGGCCGCGAGCACCGACTGGCGCACCGCCATGAACACCTGCGAAGGCGCGGAACCGGTGGACGACATCGCGCGACCCATTTCGTCGAGCTGCGCCTGCAGCTGCGGCACGCGGTCGGAGAAGTTCTTCGCGTTGCCGGCCAGCGCGAGCACCGCGCTTTCGGAGGCGAGAATCTGGTCCGCGCTCTTGCCCATCGGCACCCAGGTCGCGGTGGCCGCGCCGATCGGACCGGACACGTCCATCGCGCTGCCGAAGCGGTCGTTGAGCAGCTTCATGTCCGTTTCGATCTGCGCCTTGGTCGCGCGGACCGCCTTGAACGCCGCAGCGTCGCCGTTCACGGCCTCTCGGCTCTGGTTGGCCAGCTTCTGCGAATTCACCTGCAGGTTCGAGGCCGCGGTGTTGGCGCCGCCGAACCGCGCTGTCTTGTACAGCGCATAGCCGGTGTTGCCCGCGAAGACGAGCAGCGAGACCACCAGGACCCACAACCACAGGGAGGTGCTCTGGGCGCGGCCTTTGCCGGCGACGGTGTCCATCGGAGTGCTCATGGTTCTAGCCTCGATCTGCGTTGTTTTTAGCTGATGCTGTGAATGGGCGTGCCGTCAGACGGCGGCGTGACGGAATTCGGGTGTGCGGACGAGACGATCGAGGCTGAAGACGCCCCAGACATCCTCCGCGACCTGGTAGGCGCGTTCGATCAGTCCCGCGTAACGGCCGTCGGCCACGCCTTCGGCTTCGACCAGCTGCTCCTCCATGAAGGAACGCTGGCCGTAGAGTTCGTCGATGGTCACGGCGACGTCGCCGCCGGGCTGGCGCAGCACCATGACCTTCTGGTGCCCTTCGTGGATGACCGAGCGCGCGCCTTCGAGGAACTGCTTGAGGTCGACCACCGGCAGCAGGTTGCTGCGCACGTTGGCGACGCCGAGCATCCACGGCTGCGCGCCGGGCACCGGGGTGATCTGCGGAACGGTGATGATTTCGGCCACGGCCTCGTAGTTCGAGACCAGGCGATGGCGGCCGATGCGGTAGCCGATGCCGCGCCACAGGCCCGCGGCCTGCAGCTGTTCGGGAAGGCCGGCGACATGCGCCAGGCTGCGACGCTCGTATTCGGCGAGCATGTCGAACGCATCCACCGACGGCGTCGCCGGCGGTGCGATGGCGTCATCGAACGATGCGCCGTCGATGTCGAACTCCTCTGAACTCATGTGCCCTTCCCCAGGAGTTGATCGATGCGCGCGATCAGCGCGTCTTCGTTCGGCGGCTTGACGATGTAGTCGCGCGCGCCCTGGCGCATGCCCCAGGCGCGATCGGTGTCCATGCCCTTGGTGCTCACGATGAGCACCGGGATGTGCTTGGTCGACGACTCGCGCGTGATCGCGCGGGTTGCCTGGAAACCGTTCATCCCCGGCAGGACCACATCCATGAGGACCACGTCCGGCAGTTCCCTCTTGCAGACCTCGATGCCGTCTTCGGCGCTGGTGGATGCCAGGACCTGGTGACCGTGCTTCTCCAGCAGGCGCGTGAGCACCGCGGTGTCGGTCGGCGAATCTTCAATCAGCAGGATACGAGCCATGGTTGCCTTACCCCCCGGTCAGGCGTTGACGTGCGTGCGGATGGCGTCGAGCAGTTCTTCACGGGTGAATGGCTTGGTGAGGTACTGCTCGGAGCCGACGATGCGGCCACGCGCCTTGTCGAACAGGCCGTCCTTGGAGGACAGCATGATGACGGGCGTGTGCTTGAAGATCTGGTTGTTCTTGATCAGCGCGCAGGTCTGGTAGCCATCCAGGCGCGGCATCATGATGTCGACGAAGATGATCTGCGGCCTCTGGTCGGCGATCTTCGCCAGCGCCTCGAAACCGTCGGTCGCGGTCACCACTTCGGCCCCCTCGCGCTTGAGCAGGGTCTCGGCGGTGCGCCGGATGGTCTTCGAGTCGTCAATCACCATCACCCGCAAACCCTGCAGGCCTCCGGTCGAATTCTCGTCTTGCGTCATCGCGTTTCCCCATGCGTCCGACACCTGGTGTCGTAGCAGCTGGTTTGCCATCATTTTCAGCCACCTATATCCCAGTCTGAAGCTGGACTGTCAAGGTTTGTTAGCAATTTCCCGGCCAATCGCACGGCAGGTGGCGTCGACTTGTTACCATCCACCCGTTCGAATGCTGGAGAGACGACGGAATGGCGAAGCTTGCGCGCGATGTGGTCGTGGTCATGGACCCGATCGCATCGATCAAAATTGCGAAGGACTCCACATTTGCGATGTTGCTGGAAGCCCAGCAGCGTCAGTATCGACTCTTTTACGTCACCCCGGGCGGGCTGGCGATGAGCGGCGGCAGCGCAGTCGCCGAAGTGGCACCCCTGACCGTCCGCGACGACCCGGCGGGCTGGTTCGAAATCGGACCGAAGTCACAACGTGCGCTGGGATCGGCCGATCTGGTCCTGATGCGCAAGGATCCGCCGGTTGATGCGGGCTTCCTCCATGACACCCTCATCCTCAGTGCCGCCCAGCGGGCCGGCGCCCTGGTGGTGAACGACCCGCGCGGCCTGCGCGATCACAACGAGAAGCTGGCCGCGCTGGAATTCCCGCACTGCTGCCCGCCCACGGTGGTCAGCCGGAACGCCAGCGAAATCAAGACGTTCGTGGCGGAGCACGGCGATGCCGTGCTGAAACCGCTGGACGGCATGGGCGGACGCTCGATCTTCTGCGCCCGGGCCGGCGACCCCAATCTGAACGTGATCCTGGAAACCCTGACCGCTGGCGGCCACCACCTGGCGATGGCGCAGCGCTACATCCCGGAGATCGTGTCCGGCGACAAGCGCATCCTGCTGATCGACGGCGTGCCGGTGGACTACTGCCTGGCCCGGATCCCGCAGGGCGACGAGTTCCGGGGCAACCTGGCCGCAGGCGGCCGCGGCGAAGGCCGTCCACTGAGCGACCGCGACCGCTGGATCGCCGCCCAGGTGGGGCCGGAGATGAAGCGCCGGGGCATGCGCTTCGTGGGTCTGGACGTGATCGGCGACTACCTGACCGAGGTCAATGTCACCAGCCCGACCTGCATCCGCGAACTGGACGCGCAGTTCGGTCTGAACATCGCCGGGATGCTGTTCGACGCCCTGGAGGCGGACGCCTGAGCCGATGACCGCCGCCACCCTGCCCCCCCCGCCGGCCGCCGGTGGACCGAGCATCGGTGAAAACGAACGCCTGGGGGCGACCCTGGTGCTGTCGGTGCTGGTGCACGGCCTGCTGATCCTGGGCGTGGGCTTCGCGCTGGAGCGCGCGGCGCCGGTGGTGCCGATGCTGGACGTGATGCTGACCCAGACCCGCAGCCCGCTGACGCCCAAGCAGGCGGATTTCCTTGCGCAGGCCAGCAACCAGGGCGGCGGCGAGCACGACAAGGCCAGCCGGCCGCGCGACCCGCAGCCGGGCACCGTGCCGCAGATCGAAGCCGGTGTGGCACCGCAGACCGTGCGCGCGCAGTCACCGGCACCGCAGCCGCCGCCGGAGGCGCGGGTGATCAGCAGCCTGAACAGCGATGTCCGCCTGCCCACGCCGAGCCGCGACCGCCGTTCGACGCCCGTGGCGCAGCGCGACGGCGAGCAGAAAATCGAGCACGACATGG
The DNA here is from genome assembly GCA_036404915.1 of Lysobacteraceae bacterium. Taxonomy (GTDB): domain Bacteria; phylum Pseudomonadota; class Gammaproteobacteria; order Xanthomonadales; family Xanthomonadaceae; genus Lysobacter_I. The sequence continues at coordinate 9,963 of DASWYO010000009.1, read as the reverse complement.
CGATGGCGCGGCTCGCGGCCGAGATCCACCTGCGCTCCTCGCGCTACGCCAAGCGGCCCTCGCGCAAGTTCGTCTCGGCAAGCACGCAGGAATACGCCTGGGCGAACTACCTGCGCGCCTGGGTCGACCGCGCCGAGCGCGTGGGCAACCTCAACTATCCCGACGAGGCCCGGCGCCGGAAGCTGGCCGGCACCGTGGTCATCAACATCGGGATCCGCCGCAACGGTTCGGTGGAGCGCGCTGACATCGTGCAGTCCAGCGGCATCCCGCTGCTCGACGAAGCGGCGCTGCGCATCGCCAAGCTGGCCGAGCCCTACCCGCCCCTGCCGAAGACGCAGGAAGATCCGGACATCCTCAACGTCGTGCGCACCTGGCAGTTCCTGCCGGGCGGCGAATTGATCGACGAGTGATGCGCGCGGAGCCGGACCACACGGCGCGTTGCATCCTGCAGAGCGGAGCTTGCTCCGCTCGCTTTTCCAGGTGAGGCCCGAGCGGAGCAGGCTCCGCTCTACAACAGCGCGTGGCTTACAGCGACGTCCAGCCGAAACCTTCGCCGCTGCGGTAGTAGACGGCCTCGGCGCGCGCGTACAGCGATTTCGTCGGCACCAGGCCGAAGAAACGGCCGTCCTGGCTGTTGCCGCGATGATCGCCGAGGACGAGTGCCATGCCGTCCGGGATCGCGATGCCGTCGATGTCCGGCCCACCGCCATGCGCCAGGTTGAGCGTCACCGCGCGATCGCCGAAATGTTCGACATCGCTGGCATCGGCGTCGAACAAGGCCTTGCCGTCGACCCAGAGACGGCCGTCGTGGAGCGCGACGGTCTGCCCGCCGACCGCGACCACCCGCTTGATCAGCCGCGTACCGTCTTCAGGCGACTTGAAGACGACGATGTCGCCGGGCACGGGTTCGCCGCGGTCGTAGAGTTCGATGTCGGTGAATGGCACGCGCAGGCCGTAGGCCATCATGTTCACGGCGATGCGGTCGCCGGGCATCAGGTTCGGCTCCATCGAGCCACTGGGCACCTGGTAATGGTTCGCGAACGAGGTGCGCGCCAGGGTCAGCAGCAACAGCATCAGGACCAGCGAGCTCCATTCGCCGCGCCACCAGGGCGTCGCCTTGGCAGCGGAAGTGGTGTCGGTCATCGGGGCGCCCTCGGGATGTGATGAAGAAATCGACCCAACCCGGCGCGTCGAGTTCCTGTGACCGATGGCCTATGCCACGGGTCGCAGCTCACGCCCGGGAATCACGCAGCGCCTGCTGCTCGGCGATGGTCAGCGCGACGTTGTTGCGCAGGTAGGCCGGTTCCAGCAGGTCCGGGGCGATCGCTTCGTCCCGGCGCCAGGCCGCATGGGCCAGCCGCGCGACATCGCCGGCATGCGGCAGCGCCTCGGCGTCGGCCGCGGACAGCCGCGCGCCGAGACGTTCGCGCAGCGCGCCATCCTGGGCAGCGAAACCGGTGCCGACGCCCAGCCAGCCGTCGTCTTCCCCGGGCAGGGCCACGGCATCCGGCGGCTGCACGCGTTCGGCATCGAGCGCGCGCGGCACGAGCACGCCGTCGTCGCCGGCCTCGAACACGTAGCTCGCGGCGTAGACCTCTTGCATGCGTGCGTCGATCGCAGCGAGCACGCGTTGGCCGGCACCGATGTGCGCAGGCTGCGACAGGCTGCGCATCGCCAGCGTCGCGAGCGTGGACACCGGCAGGGCCGGCAGATCCAGCGCGAGCGCGATGCCCTGGGCGATCGAGATGCCCAGGCGCACGCCGGTGAACGCACCGGGTCCACGCCCGACGGCGATGGCATCGAGCTGGGATTTCACCAGGCCCGCGTCGGCCAGCAGCGCATCCGCCCACGGCAGGGCCAGTTCGGCGTGCCGGCGTGGCGCGATCTCGTGGCGTTCGCGCACGTCGCCGTCGACCCACAGGGCGACGGAACAGGCTTCGGTGGAGAGTTCGAAGGCGAGGATCTTCATGGGGTCATTGTAGGTCGTGCACCGGCGCAGCCTGCGCAGCGTCGGGATCGGCCGATCCGGCGCCGGCGGGCGTGGCGAAGAACGCGCGCACGTCGTCCAGCGAGCGGGTCCGCGCGAACGGCGGCAGCGAGTCGAGGAAGGTGCGGCCGTAGGATTTGCCGATCAGGCGCGGATCGCACAGGACCAGCACGCCGCGGTCGGTCTCGGTGCGGATCAGGCGGCCGACGCCCTGCTTCAGCGCGATCACTGCCTGCGGCAGTTGCTCGTCGCGGAACGGGTTGCCGCCGTCGCGACGGATCGCGTCGAGGCGCGCTTCGAACACCGGGTCGTCGGGCGCCGCGAACGGCAGCTTGTCGATGACGACCACGCTGAGCGCATCGCCGGCCACGTCCACGCCCTCGCGGAAGCTGGCGGCGCCGAGCAGCACGCCGTTGCCGGAGTCGCGGAAGCGCTGCAGCAGCACCGAACGCGGCGCGTCGCCCTGCACGAACAGCGGCCACGGGCTGTCGCTGCGCAGCAGGTCGGCGGCTTCGCGCAGCGCGCGGTGCGAGGCGAACAACACGAAGGCGCGTCCGTTCGAGGCTTCGAGCACGGGGCGCACGACATCGATGACGGCGGCGGTGTAGTCGCGCGAATTCGGTTCGGGCATGCGCGGCGGCAGGTAGCACAGCGCCTGCTTCGGCCAGTCGAACGGACTGGGCGCGATCAGCGTGCGCGGCGCGTCCAGGCCGAGGCGTTCGCTGAGGTGGTCGAAACCACCGGACACCGCCAGCGTCGCCGAGGTGAACACCCAGGCGGCGCGCGACTGCTCGCGATGCGCGCGCAGCGGCCCGGACACGTCCAGCGGCGTGCGCTGGAAGCGGAAGCCGCGCGGCGACAGTTCGTACCAGCGCACGTCCCAGAGTTTCTTCTCGTCGATCGCTGTATCAAGGTCCTGCGCGACATCCTCGTTCGTCGATGCGATCTGCGTCGTCGGCAGATCGAGCGCGGCATTCGCTACCGACGCGTCATCGCCAGCCTCGCCGACGAGATGCCGGCGCGCGAAATCCGGCGGCGCCCAGCGCAGCAGGCGCGCGCGCTGTTCGATCGCGCGCGCATGGCAGGCGTCGAAGCCTGGCGCGGCTTCGCGCAGCGGCGCGATCGCATCGATGAAGGCGCACAGCGCGTCGTCGAGCGCGGACAGCGCCTCGAACACGCCGGTTTCCTGCAGGGCGCGGTAGCGCGTGCCGCGCGCCGGCAGGCCCTCCATCGCGGCACGCATCGCCCGGGTCGCTTCTTCGAGATCGCGCGACGGCGCCTGCACGACGGCGAGCGCGCCGGTGACGGACTTGGCTTCACCCTGCGCATCGCGGGCCAGTTCGACCAGCGGCCGCGCGCTCAGGCCTTCGCCGAAGAACTGCGCGGCGAGTTCGGGCAACTGGTGCGCCTCGTCGACCACGAACACCTGCGCACCCGGCAGGATTTCGCCGAAGCCTTCCTGCTTCAGCGCGAGATCGGCGAGCAGCAGGTGATGGTTGACGACGACGACGTCCGCGGCCTGCGCGCGCTGGCGCGCCTGCACGACGAAACACTCTTCCCAGAACGGGCATTCGCTGCCGAGGCAGTTGTCGGTGGTCGAGGTGACCATCGGCAGCAACGGCGAATCCTCGGGCAGCGCATCGAGTTCGGCGAGGTCGCCCAGCCGGGTGCGCCCGCTCCAGGCGACGATGCGCTGGAACTGGGTGATCTGTTCCTTGCTCGTGAACCGGGGCTCGCCCTTGCTCTTTTCCAGCCGGTACTTGCACAGGTAGTTGGCGCGGCCCTTGAGCAGCGCGGTCTTCACGCCCTTGCCCAGCGCGTCGCGCACGCGCGGCAGGTCTCGGTGGTAGAGCTGGTCCTGCAGGGCGCGCGTGCCGGTCGAGACGATCGTCTTCAGACCCGAGAGCAGCGCCGGCACGAGATACGCGAAGGTCTTGCCGGTGCCGGTACCGGCTTCGGCCAGCAGCACCGCGCGGTCCTCGACGGTTTCGGCGATCGCCATCGACAGCTGCTGCTGCGGCGCGCGCGGGGCGAAGCCGGGAATCGCGTCGGCCAGCGCCCCGCCCTCGCGCAGCGCATCGCGCGCGGCGCGCGCGAAGACCGAGCGCGGGGAGACGGCGTCGCGGTCGTCCGCATCGTCGCCGCTGCGGACGTCGTCTTCGAATCCGTGCATCGATCTGTGCCTGTTGCTGCGCTCAGTACCGCGGCGGGCCAGTGAGCGTGCAGGCGGCCTGCGCCTGCTCGGCTTCCATGCCTTCCCGGGAAAGGCGCGCTTTCGCCTGCGTCCACGCGTCGAGCTTCTCGCCTTTCAGGGGTTTGGCGGCCACCTGGGCATCGAGGATGCGCAGGTCGAAGGCGATGCGCTGGCGGATCGTCGCCCAGTGGCGGCGGCACAGCGGGCCGACCTTGGCGCCGGTGTCGAACGCGCGTCGCGCCAGCGTCGCGGCCCGGGCGAGATCCTGCTGCAGCACGGCGACTTCGGCGCGCTCCTGCAGCAGCGCCGGATCGTCCGGCGATAGCGCGAGCGCCTTGTCGAGCGAAGCGGCGGCATCGACATGGCGCTGCGTGCGCTCGGCGGCGACGGCCTGCTCGCGCAGATCCTCGACCATCGGATCGCGCAGCGGCTGCACGTCGAGTTCGTCCGGTGCCACCTGGCCGACCGCGCGGATCTCGGCGACCAGCACCTCGGGCGCCGGGCCGACCCAACGCTGCACCGGTGGCGCGGTGCCGCAGCCGGCCAGCACGACGCAGACCAACGACGGGAGCCACGCGAAACGCGCGCTGCGGAAGACGGAACGTGAGGGGGATCGATGCATGTCGCGACTCATGGCGCCGGCGGATTCTGCGGCGGTGGCGGGCTCTCTTCGGGATCATCGTCGCCACGGCCGAACAGCCGGCTCCAGAAGCCACGCGCCTCGCCTTCGCCTTCGGCGTCACCTTCACCCTCGGCTTCTTCGGCGAGCATGCAGGGCTGGTATTCGGGCGCGAAGCCGTACACGAAGCCGATGCGTCGCGCGCCGGCGCAGCCCGGATCCGTGGCATGGCCATCATCGCGGATCCAGACCCAGTCGACGCCCTTGCCGCCCACCTGCAGCGGTGCCGTGGGCAGTCGCGCGAACAGGCCGGACCACACGCGCATCGCGCCGGTGGCGCCGTACAGGCCGGTCGGTGCGTTCTGGTCGTTGCCGACCCAGATCACCGCGAGATGGTCGCCGGTCCAGCCGGCGAACCAGCTGTCGCGGCTGTCGTTGCTGGTGCCGGTCTTGCCGGCCGGCTGCAGGCGGCCGAGGCCGTCGCTCACCAGCGGACGCGCGGTGCCCGAGGTCACGGCATGCTGCAGCGCGGACGTCACCAGGCGCGCGGCCACGGCATCGCCCGGCTGCGCGGGCTTGGGCGCCACGTCGTAGCGGTTCAGCGCCTTGCCGTTGCCGTCGAGCACGCCGCGCACCGCGTGCAGCGGCTGGATCTCGCCGCCGGACGCGAGGAACTGGTAGAGCTGCGCCATCGCGTAGGGGCTCTGGTCGAGCGAGCCGAGGATGACCGAGGGATTGGTGCCGGCCTCGATGCCGCCCACGGTGCGCAGCAGTTCGCGCAGCCGCTCGGTGCCCACGTCCATGCCCACGCGCACCGTCGACTGGTTGTAGGACATCGCCAGCGCATCGAGCATGCGCACGCTGCCGTGGCTGCGGCCGTCGGAATTGCCGGGATTCCAGCGGCGGCCGTTGTCCAGCGTCACCGACACCGGCGAATCGTCGATCACCGTCGCCAGCGAATACTTGTCCGGCTGCGCCAGCGCCAGCAGGTACACGAAGGGCTTGAGCAGCGAACCCACCGGGCGCTGCGCCTGCACCGCGCGGTTGAAGCCGTGTTCCTCGAAGCTGCGGCTGCCGATCACCGCCACCACCTGCCCGGTGTGCACGTCGGTGACGACCACGCCGGCCTGCAGCGGCGGACGCTTCGAATTCGTGCCCAGCGCCTTCATCGTGCGCGTCACCGCGCCTTCGGCATAGGCCTGCGCAGAAGGCGACATGCCGGTCATCACGGTCAGGCCGGCGCCGGACAGTTCGTCCTCGGAATAGTCGCGCGCCAGCTGGCGGCGCACCAGGTCGACATAGGCCGGGAAGCGATTCGCGACCATGCTGCCCGGCACGTCGGTCACGCCCAGCGGCGTCTTCACCGCGCGGTCGTGTTCCTTCTGGTCGATGATGCCGGTCTCCAGCATCTTCTTCAGCACGAGGTTGCGGCGATCCAGCGCGCGCTCGGGGTTGCGTCGCGGGTTGTACCAGGACGGGCCCTTGACCAGCCCCACGAGCAACGCGACCTGCTCGGTGGTCAGGTCGTCGATCTGCCGGCCGAAATAGAACTCCGCGCCCGAAGCGAACCCATGGATCGCCTGCGAACCTCGCTGCCCAATGTCGACCTGGTTCATGTAGGTTTCGAGGATCACACCCTTGTCGTAGCGGGCGTCGATGATCAGCGCGTAGAGGATCTCGTTGAACTTGCGGCTGATCGTCTGTTCCTTGCCGATCCCCAGCAGGCCCGAGCGCGCCAGTTGCTGGGTCAGGGTGCTGGCGCCCTGCTTCACGTCGCCGCCGGTCTTCACCGTGACGAACAGGGCGCGGATCATGCCGCTGGGATCGATGCCATGGTGGCGCGCAAAATCGCGGTCTTCCACCGCCTGCAGGGTGTCGGTGAGGATCGACGGCACCTCGCTGATCCGCACCAGGCGGCGCTCTTCCTGCTTCTGGCCGTAGAGCGTGGCGATCCGCGCCGGATCGAGCCGGGCCGACTTCACCGCGCGGCCGCGCTGCAGGTCGCGCACGGACTGCACGCGCCCACCGGCGACCACCGCCTCGATCCGGCTGGGGCCGATGCGGCCGTCCACGTCGAGGTAGCCCCGGCTGGAAATGCGCCAGCGGTTGCCGTCCTTGCGGTAGGTGCCGGGCTTCTCGCCCTTGCCGTCGTCGCGGTAGGAGGCGGCGTCCAGTTCGGTCTTGAGCGTGCGGACGTCCATCGACAGGCCCGGCGCGAGCGTCAGCGGACGGGCGTAGACCCGGGTCGGCAACTGCCAGCGCAACTGGCCGAAGCGGACCGTGACCTGGTGGTTCAGGTACAGGGTGTAGGGGATCAGGAACCCCAGGCCCACCGCGATGACCACCGCCGTCCAGCGCAGGAGGCTGCGGCGCCAGCCGAGTGAAGCGCCCGCGTCTTCGTCCTCGTCTTCGGGGAGGTCGTCGTCGAGATCGTCGTCGAGGTCTTCGTTTCGTGCCATTCGGTCGGGAGTCGGCTGCGTGCGGGGCGATGATGCGAAAATGCCGGCCGAGTCTAGCAGGGTGCCGGCAACGACCACCCGGGCCCATCGTCACCCACGCCACCGCACCGCTGGAGCACTGTCCGGATGTCCGTTACGCCCGCCGACCTGCGGTTCATGTTCCTGCGCGGCCTCGGTCTGGTGCGGCGCGGCTGGACGAGCCTGCGGGCACGCGGCTGGCGCGCGACCTGGGATCGCACCCGGGCGCAGTTCAGGCGGGCGGCACCGCTGCCGCCCTCGCAACTGTACCTGCCCGGGGCCGCACCGTTCGCGCCCTTCGGCGTGCCGACATCCGAGACGCCTGTCGCGAGCCTCGTGATCCCGGTCTTCGACCAGTTCGCGCACACCCTCGCCTGCCTCCGCACGCTGGCGGCGCATCCGCCGGTCACGCCTTTCGAGGTGATCGTGGTCGACGACGGCAGCCACGACGAGACCATCGACGCCCTGCCCCGCATCGACGGCGTGCGCTACCACCGCCGCGCCGCGAACGGCGGCTTCATCGCGGCCTGCAACGACGGCGCGTCGCTGGCGCGCGGCGAGTACCTCGTCTTCCTGAACAACGACACCGTGCCGCAGCCGGGCTGGCTGGAGGCCCTGCTCGGCACGTTCGCGCAGGAGCCGGGCACCGGCCTGGTCGGCGCGCAGTTGCTCTACCCCGACGGCCGCCTGCAGGAAGCTGGCGGCGTGGTCTTCGCCGACGGCAGCGGCTGGAACTACGGCAAGTTCGAATCGCCCGAGGATCCGCGCTTCGCCTACCTGCGCGACTGCGATTACGCCAGCGGCGCGGCGATCGCGATCCCGCGCGCGCTGTTCGACGCGCTCGGCGGCTTCGACACGCGCTATGCGCCGGCGTACTACGAAGACACCGACCTGGCGTTCGCGGTGCGCGCCGCCGGCCGTCGCGTGATCTACCAGCCGGCCGCACGCGTGATCCACGTCGAAGGCGGCACCGCCGGCACCGACACCAACGTCGGCATGAAGGCCTACCAGGTGCGCAATCGCGCCACCTTCGCCGCGCACCGCGGCGACGCACTGGCATCACAGTTGCCTGCGCACACCGTGCCGACCCCGGCCCTGCTGCATCGTCGACAGCAACAGGTGCTGGTGATCGATGCGATGACCCCTCGCCCGGATCACGATTCCGGCTCGCTGCGCCTGGTGAATCTCATGCGCCTGCTGCGCGAGGAAGGCGCGCACGTGGTGTTCCTGCCCGCCGACGTGAAACGCCAGACGCCCTACACCACCCAACTGCAGCATCTCGGCATCGAGTGCTGGCACGGCGTGCGCCCCGCGCGCTGGCTGCGCGAGCACGGTGCGCGCTTCGACGCGGTGATGGCGAGCCGGTACTACGTCGCCAGCGAATTCCTGCCGCTGCTGCGGGAATACGCGCCGCAGGCCCGGCTGATCTTCGACACCGTCGACCTGCATTACCTGCGCGAGCGACGCGGCGCCGAGGTCGCGGGCGACGCCGCACTGGCGCGCGCGGCCGAACGCACGCGCGCGCTGGAACTCGGCGTCATCGCGAAATGCGATGCGACCCTGGTGGTCAGTGAAGTCGAACGCGCGCTGCTGCGCGAGGATGCACCGTCGGCGCAGGTCGAGATCCTGTCGAATCTGCACCAGATCGCCGGCCCGGGCAGACCCTTCGCCGAACGCCACGACCTGGTGTTCGTCGGCGGCTTCCGCCATCCGCCGAACGTCGATGCCGTGCTGTGGTTCGTGCGCGAGGCCTTTCCGCGCATCCGCGAGCGCCTGCCGGGCGTGCAGTTCCACTGCATCGGCAGCCACACGCCACCGGAAATCGAATCGCTGGCCACCGTGCCCGGCGTTCGCATCCACGGCCATGTCGCCGACATCGACCCGTACATGGACGGCTGCCGCATCTCCGTCGCGCCGCTGCGCTACGGCGCGGGCGTGAAAGGCAAGGTCAACCTCAGCATGGCCCACGGCCAACCCGTTGTCGCCACCCCCTGCGCGGTCGAAGGCATGCACCTCCGCGATGGCGAGGACGTGCTGGTCGGCGACAGCGCGGACGCCTTCGCCGATGCCGTGGTGCGGCTGTATCGCGACGAAGCGCTGTGGACGACGCTCTCACGCAACGGCCTGGACAGCGTCGCCGCGCATTTCTCGCTGGATGCCGCGCGGGAGACGGTGCGGCGGGTGTTCCTCGACAAGCCGAAGCCGTAAATCGGCTCAGCGCACCACCGCTTCCGCCGCGCGCAGGCGGGCATCGAAATCCTGCAATCCGTCGACCGACGCGTCGAGCGTCCGCGCGGTGTCGTGCGCGGCGCGGGCTTCAGCGAGTTCACCGCGTCCCAGCCGTTCCGCGCCGACCCCGATCCAGCGCTGCGCCAGGTCCGTGCGTGCCTGCGCGATCGCGCGGCGGTCGCCGTCCAGCGCGGCCCAGGCGTCGAGACAGACCCGCGCGCGCTGCAGGCGGTTGTCGCGCAGTTCGTTCGCGAAGCATGTGCGGGCATGGCGCTGCAGTTTCGCTGTCGCCGTGCGCACGGCGGGATCGTCCGGCGCCAGTGCGCGCGCGGCGCGAAGCTTGTCGAACGCGCTCTCGCCCGGTGGCGTGAGCCAGTCGCCGGCCGCTTCGGCGCGCTGCGCGTCGTCGAGCAGTCCGCGCAGGCGGCGCGCGCGCTGCGCCGGAGACAGGGCATTT
>DASWYO010000008.1:0-2531 GCA_036404915.1 Lysobacteraceae bacterium | reverse complement strand
TGGGCATCGATCCAGTCCGAGACGCTGGACTCGCGCGAGGCCTTCGACAGCCGCGTGGCCGAGGTCGAAGCGCGCTTCGCCGGCAGCGACGTGCCACGGCCTGCGGGCTGGAGCGGCTACCGCGTGGCGCCCGACGCCATCGAGTTCTGGTACGGCGCGCAGTTCCGCCTGCACGAGCGCTGGCGCTACGAATGCGATGCCGCGGGCGCGTGGAGCAAGCGGATGCTGTTCCCGTGAGGGATCTCGCCGGGCGCGTATCGCCATGATGGGTCCACGCCGCATCGTCTGCCTGACCGAAGAGCCGACCGAGACGCTGTACGCGCTGGGCGAGCAGGACCGTATCGTCGGCATCAGCGGATTCACCGTGCGTCCGCCGCAAGCCCGCAAGGAAAAGCCGAAGGTCAGCGCGTTCACCAGCGCGAAGATCGACGACATCCTGACGTTGCAGCCGGATCTCGCCATCGGCTTTTCCGACATCCAGGCCGACATCGCCGCCGAACTGGTGCGGCAGGGCGTGGAGGTGTGGATCAGCAACCATCGCAGCGTGGACGGCATCATCGACTACGTGCGGCGGCTGGGCGCGCTGGTGGGTGCCGCGACGCGCGCCAATACGTACGCCGACACGCTCGCACGCGGGCTGGAGGATATCCGTGCGCAGGCGGCGCGGCTGCCGCGCCGGCCGACGGTCTACTTCGAGGAGTGGGACGAACCGCAGATCACGGGCATCCGCTGGGTGTCCGAACTGATCGGCATCGCCGGGGGCGACGACGTGTTCCCGGAGATGGCGCGCGAGTCGCTAGCCAAGCACCGCATCCTCGCCGACGACAGCGAGGTGGTGCGGCGCGCACCCGACCTCATCCTGGGCTCATGGTGCGGCAAGAAGTTCCGGCCCGAGCGCGTGGCGGCACGTCCGGGCTGGGACGCGATCCCCGCCGTCCGCGACGGTGAGCTGCACGAGATCAAGTCGCCGCTGATCCTGCAGCCCGGGCCGGCGGCGCTGACCGATGGCGTGCGGGCGATCGCGGAAGTGATCCAAAGCTGGAACAGACGTTCGATCGGTTGATCCTCTATTCTCCGAGGCTGGGGATAGCGGGGTATCAAAATGCTTGCATGGTTCTTCTTGTGGCTCGCCGCAACGCCGGGTCCTGCAGCCGGGACGGCATACGCCGACGCGGATACGATGGGCGAAGCCCTTGTCATGGGGCAGATGGAGGTCCGGGGAGTCGAAGCATTGCGGGAGTTCTGCCACGAGGCCGCACCTGGACTCGTCAACGATCTGGACAAGATCACCTTCTATTGGGAAGTCCATAACGACGCGGAGCTACGTGCCCTGCAGGCGGCCAAGCGTGATGGCTCGGAAGCGTGGAAGCACGGCAATGAGGCGCCCGTCGATCCCCTTCTGGCTCCCTTCCGGCTGCTGCCTGCAGAAAGGAAACTGGGGATATGCATGAACCATATCGGGCAGATAAGGCAGGGTGATCGGGACATGGCGCGAAAGACGCCGGCGGTGTCCCGCTTTCTGGCGACTTATCTGAGCGAACATCCCCTTTCCAGGCGCGAAGTACGCCGCCGGGAGGGAAGAACGGGCTGCATGAAGCAGACATTCAATACGACATTGAAGACCGGGGATCGCTTCGATCTGGTCGTGTCCCGCAAGCGATGTGACTGCATCGCGGACACGATGGATACCCAGTTCAGCGACGCCGAGCACGACGCTTTGAACGAGCACCTGGCCCAGGGGCGTCCTGCGATCGAGGCGCCGGGCATGCAGCGTGTGGCGCCGTTGCTGGCGCAGTGCATGGTCCAGTAAAGCGCCGAGCTCCTGTTCAGAAATTCCGCTGGAACTTCACCGTTTCCGTGCGGCCACCGGCCTGCACCACGATCTCGAAGCGATAAGAGTTGCGCGGCGAGATGCGCGCGGTGCCGATCAGGTCGGTGTACTCGCCGGCATCCACCTTGCGCAGCGTGACCACCTGGCGCGCGCCCGACAGATCGTGCGCCGTGACGCTCACCTCGCCGTCCGCATCGAGTTCCTCGGCGCCTTTCACCTCGCGCAGCGCGACCAGCACCAGCGCGGTACCGGCATCGCGCTGCACGCCGTACTGCTTCGCGACGGGCTCGCTCAGCGCCAGCGTAGGCAGCGCGTTGTAGCGCACGCGCAGGCTGCCGAAGTCGGTTTCGGCGGGCGCCGGTGGAACGAATTCGGCGACACGCGGCGTCTCGCCGCCGGAGCAGGCGACCAAGGACAGGGCGAGAATCAGCGAGGCGATCAGACGTTTCATCGGCGTGGGTGCCTGTGTGCTGCAGGTACGTTACGAGGTTCCGAGCGGGCCGGATGCGAAGTCAATCGTTCGCCGCGGACAGTTCCCCGCCCCGTGCGGTCGCCGCGCGCACGGCCCGCGCGACCAGGGCTTCGAAGCCGCCGGCCTGGAAGGTCTCGATCGCCGCCTGGGTGGTGCCGTTGGGCGAGGTCACCCGGCGCCGCAGTTCGGCCGGGCTCTCACCGGCTTCGTCCAGCATCCGCGATGCGC
>DASWYO010000007.1:0-2038 GCA_036404915.1 Lysobacteraceae bacterium | reverse complement strand
GCTGTTCGTGCTGCTGCTGCGCCGTTTCACCCACCCCGATGCTCCGTCGATGGAGGGCATCGAGGAAGCCAAGGGCCTCTCCGGCAGCGTGCTGATCATCGGCTTCGGGCGCTTCGGCCAGGTGATGAGCCAGTCACTGCTCGCGCGCGACGTGGACGTGACCATCATCGATACCGATATCGAGATGATCCGCAGCGCTGAAGAGTTCGGCTTCAAGATCTATTACGGCGACGGTACTCGGCTCGACGTGCTGCGCGCCTGCGGTGCGCAGACGGCGCAGTCCATCGCGATCTGCATCGACGACAAGGATGCGGCGACCCGCATCGTCGAACTGGTCAAGCACGAGTTCCCGCAGGCCCAGGTGCTGGTGCGCTCGTTCGACCGCGAGCATTCTCTGGCGCTGATCGGCGCAGGCGTCGACTACCAGATCCGCGAGACGTTCGAGTCCGCGGTGGAGTTCGGCAAGGCGGCGCTGATGAGCGTGGGCATCTCGCGCGAGGATGCCGATACCATCGCGCTGGAAATCCGTCGTCGCGATGCCGAACGCCTGGAACTCGAGATCGCCGGCGGCGACTTGCGGTCCGGCATCCCGGCGCTGTACGGCAACGCGAAGCACACCAAACCCACGCCAACGCCGTTCACCAAGCCCAAGCGCGAAGCGAAGGCGCTCAACGAGGAAGCCGCCGAGATCATCGGCGAGGAAGAAGAGGAATAGCCGACCCGCTCAGTGGGTGCGGGGTTCCAGGAAGGTCGTGAGCGCCGCCTCGTAGGCTGGATCCAGCGACAGATCGTCATGGCCGGCGGTGGGGAAGTCGACCACCTCAGCGCGCCCGGGAAAGGCATCGAGCAGCCGGTCGGTATGCGGGGGCGGTACGACTGCGTCGCGGCCTGCCCGTAGGACCAGCAGCCTTCCCTGATGATGGGGAAGGCGCGCATGCGAGTCGTAGCGGTCCTTGAGCAGCAACCGTACGGGAAACATCGGGTAATGCGCCTGTGCGACGGCGGCCAGGCTGTCGAACGGCGTCACGAGTACCAGCGCCGGCACCTTGCGTTCGGACGCAACGTAGCTGGCCACGCCACTGCCGAGGCTCCGTCCGATTACATCGACCTCACCGGCGGGATGGCGTCTGGCGACCTCATCGTGCAGGGCGAGTGCGTCAGCGAGCAAGCGGGCTTCCGTTGGTTCACCGTCGCTGGCGCCATAGCCGCGATACGCCACCAGGTAGATCGTGTGCGCGGGCAACGCACGGGTGAATGCCTCGCGGTTGGCGTCGACGGATTCCGCGTTGCCGCCGAAGTACAGCACGGCGTCGCGTTCACCGGGATTCACGACCCAGCCCCGCAGCACGGCTCCGGGCCGCGGCAGGGCGAAATCCGTCCGCGCCGCGTCCGCCCGGGTGAACTGCGGGTAATAGATCAGTCGCCGCTGCTGCAGGTAGAGCAGGGCGCACAGTGCGATGTAGGTGGCGAGGAGGGTGACTGCGACCCAGGCCAGCATCCGCTGTGGCCTACCCATGCCGCTCCTGCGCAGCCTTGAACGCGGCCAGTTGCTCCGGCGTCGCCTCGCGCTGGTGGCGCGCCTTCCAGTCGCTGAAGGGCATGCCGTAGACATGTTCGCGGGCCTGTTCCTTGTCCATCGCCACGCCTGCGGCGTCGGCGGCCTCGCGGTACCAGTCCGCGAGGCAATTGCGGCAGAAACCCGCGAGGATCATCAGGTCGATGTTCTGCACATCGGGGCGGTCCTCGTTGAGGTGCTGGAGGAGGCGACGGAAGGCGGCGGCTTCCAGGGCGGTGGTATCGGTCATCGGTCGTGGATCCAGGACGGTGCAGGTGGGCGCGATGTCGGTCGCGAAACCGGTGTTCGAAACGGCGTCCGGCGCGCGCATGGCGCGGTTTCCACAGACACCCATGCCGGAATCGGGGACAATACGCGCCGACTCTACACCCCACGTTCCCATGACTGCCCGAATCCTGGACGGCCGCCGCATCGCCGAGAACCTGCTGGACGAACTCAAGGTCCGGGTGGACGCGCGCGTCG
>DASWYO010000006.1:0-3235 GCA_036404915.1 Lysobacteraceae bacterium | reverse complement strand
CTTCATGCACCTGGTCCGCCATCGCGAGGTGCAGGCCGCGTTGATGGAGACGCCGCCGAGCCTGCCGGAGGACTTCAGTCCGGACCTCGCCACCGCAAGCAGGCTGGTCGATGCCGCACTGGACGCCGGACAGACCTGGCTGGATCCCCTCGCCACCACGCAGCTGCTCGCCGCCTACGGCATCCCGATGGCGCCGGTCTGGCGCGCCGTCGATCCCGACGATGCGGCGCGCATCGCCGCGCCGTTGCTGGCCGAAGGTGCGACGGTGGCGGTGAAGATCCTGTCGCCCGATATCCCGCACAAGTCCGACGTCGACGGCGTGCGCCTCAACCTGCCCAACGCGAACGCCGTCCGCGAAGCGGCGGCGACCATCCTGCAGCGCGCGCGCGAACGGCGGCCGGACGCGCGCATCGAAGGCGTGCTGGTGCAGCCCACGCTGCTGCGGCCGAAGGCGCGCGAACTGATTGCCGGTATCGCCGACGATCCGGTGTTCGGCCCGGTCATCGCGTTCGGGCGTGGCGGCACGGCGGTCGAGGTCATCAACGACCAGGCCGTCGCCCTCCCGCCATTGGACCTGCGGCTGGCGCACGAGCTGATCGCACGCACCCGCGTCTCGCGCGTGCTGAAGGCGTACCGCGACGTGCCGGCGGCCGACGAGCGCGCGGTCGCGCTGGTGCTGGTGAAACTGACGCAGCTCGCCGCGGACATTCCGGAGATCCAGCAGCTCGACATCAATCCGCTGTTGGCCGACCGCGATGGCGTGGTGGCGGTCGACGCGCGCATCGCGGTGGCGCGCGGTCGCGCGCTGCACAAGGGCCGCGGCCATCCCCGCTTCGCGATCTTCCCGTATCCGACCGAATGGGAACGCACGATCCTGCTTGGCGACGGCCAACCCGCGCTGGTGCGCCCGGTGCGGCCCGAAGACGACGCGATGTTCCGCGCGTTCTTCACCCATATCACCGACGAAGACCTGCGCCTGCGCTTCTTCCAGTCGGTGCGCCATTTCAGCCACGAGTTCATCGCCCGCCTCACCCAGCTCGACTACGCCCGCTCGATCGCGCTGGTGGCGGTGCATCCGGGCACGCACGAGATGCTCGGCGCAGTGCGCCTGCACGCCGACGCCAACTACGAAACCGGCGAGTACGGCATCCTCGTGCGCTCGGACCTCAAGGGCCACGGCATCGGCTGGAAACTGATGCAGATCATGATCGAGTACGCACGGTGGCTGGGCCTGAAGACGATCGAAGGCCAGGTGCTGCGCGAGAACCGCACCATGCTGGCCATGTGCGAGAGCCTGGGCTTCCGGGTCAAGCTGGATCCCGACGATCCCACGCTGATGCATGTCAGCCTGCCGGTGCCGCCGGCGACATGACACGCCGTAGCATCCTGACCTCCGCCATCGTGGCGTCACTGGCGCTGGCCGTCGGCCTCGTTGCATGGCAGCGGACGCGGCCGGAGCCTGTGTCTGGGGCGGCGGCGACACCCGTCGCACGGATTCCCGCCAACGCGACACTGCTGGAGACACCGCACTACCACATCCACAGCACCGCCACGGCGACGCAGACGCAGCAGGTCGCGCAGGCGGTGGAAAGCCTGCATGCGGCATACATGGGACTGTTCGCCGCCCACGTCCAGCCAACCTCTAAGCGAATGACGCTCGTGCTTTTCGCCGATCGCGAGGAATTCCAGCGCAACAACCAAAGTCGGCCATGGGCCGAGGCGTACTACCTGCGGCCCGCCTGCTACGCCTACTACGGTGGCGGAAAGGAGAACCCGCATCACTGGATGCTGCACGAGACCGTGCATCAACTGAACACGGAAGTCGCCGGCTGGCGACTTCCCGCATGGGCCAATGAAGGCGTCGCTGGCTATCTGGGCGCGAGCTGGCTCGAGGACGGCGTGCTGACGCCGGGCCGCAGCGACCCGGACACCTACCCGATCTGGTGGCTGTCACGGATGAAGCTGACCGGCAGCCTGCACGCAGACGTCGACGCCGTACGCTTCATTCCATTGCGCGAGTTGCTGGAGGGCCGTGGCCCCGGCATCGACCGGCACGTCAATCTGTATTACCTGCACTACTGGGGCCTGACCCACTTCCTGTTCCACTACGAGAACGGCAGGTATGCCTCGGCCTACAAGCGGTTACTGGCGCGCGGTGCATCGACGCCCGACTTTGAGCGCCTGATCGGACCGATCGGAGAGATCGAAGAAGCATGGTACGCGTACATGCTGGACGCGATCGCGACGATGCAAAAGTACGAAGCCGAGAACGGCATCGAGCGCTGACGAATGTCGGCCTTCCCGGCTTCGACTCACGCCAATCGTCTTCCCCGCGAAGGCGGGAAGCACTCCACAGTGGCCGCATGGCCGATCATCCAGTGTCTTTGCTTTATCCATGGAACGTCACTGGGTCCCCGCCTTCGCGGGGACGACGGTCTACAGCTTCACCACCACCTTGCCGAAGTTCTCCCCGCGCAGCAGGCCGATCAGCGCGCGCGGCGCGTTCTGCAGCCCGTCGACTACATCCTCGCGCCAGTGGATCTTTCCTTCCGCCAGCCAGCCGCCCGTCTCATACAGGAACTGCGGATACCGCTTTTCCTTCTACAGCTTCACCACCACCTTGCCGAAGTTCTCCCCGCGCAGCAGGCCGATCAGCGCGCGCGGTGCGTTTTCCAACCCTTCGATCAGGTCCTCGCGCCAGCGGATCTTTCCTTCCGCCAGCCAGCCACCCATCTCGCGCAGGAACTGCGGATACAGCGCGATGAAGTCGTGCTGGATGAAGCCACGCACGGTCAGGTGGCGGGTGAGGATCTGGCTCATCAGCCAGGGCATGCGGTCCGGTCCGGACGGCAGCGCCTTGTCGTTGTAGTGCGCGACCAGGCCGCAGACCGGAATGCGGGCGAAATCGTTGAGCAGCGGGACGACGGCGTCGAACACGGCGCCGCCGACGTTCTCGAAGTAGACGTCGATGCCGTCGGGACAGGCCGAGCGCAGTTGTTCAGCGAAGCCGGGCGCGCGATGGTCGAGTGCGACGTCGAAGCCGAGTTCGTCCCGCAGGTAGGCGCGCTTCTGCTCGCCGCCGGCGATGCCGACGGTGCGCGCGCCCTGCAGCTTCGCGATCTGGCCGACGGTCGCACCGACCGGCCCGCTGGCGGCGGCGACGACGACGGTCTCGCCGGGCTTGGGTTGGCCGATCTCATGCAGCCCCGCATAGGCGGTGAAGCCGGGCATGCCA
>DASWYO010000005.1:0-88884 GCA_036404915.1 Lysobacteraceae bacterium | reverse complement strand
GGTGGCGCCGCCGCCGGGCCTGGCGCCCTCGCCGCCGACGGCGCCCGCCCCGCAGCCGATCCCGGTGCCGGACGACCAGGCGATGAAGCCGGTCACTGCGACCGACCCGGCCAAGAAGTAGGCAGTCCCGCGGCATGGGCGCGCCCGGCATGGGAACGTGCCCGGCGCATCCATGCACGCCGCGTACACGCATGCTCCGGGCGCGATTGTGCGCCCGATATGACAGCAGGCCCTCGATGCGACCCCGCCCATGACTTTCCTGCACCAGATCGATCCCGTCCTGATCGCGTTCGGGGATGACTTCAAGGTCCACTGGTACGGCGTGATGTACCTGCTGGGCTTCACCGTAGCGTGGTTTCTCGGCCGCAGCCGCGTGCGCGCCGGCCGGCTGCCCGGCATCGACGAGCAGGCCTACAGCGACCTGCTGTTCTACAGCATGCTCGGCGTGATCTTCGGTGCGCGCATCGGCTACGTGCTGATCTACGACCTGAAGGCCTACATCGCCGAACCGCTGCTCATCCTGAAGATCTGGCAGGGCGGCATGAGCTTCCATGGCGGCCTCGTCGGCGTGCTCGCGGCCTCGCTGTGGTGGGCGCGCAAGCACCGCATGCATGTCTTCGACATCGTTGACTTCGTCGCGCCGCTGGTACCGCCCGGACTCGGGTTCGGCAGGTTCGGCAACTTCATCAATGGCGAACTGTGGGGCAAGTACACCGAGGCCGGATGGGGCGTGATCTTCCCGCATGCCGAAGACAGGCTCGCGGGCCTGTCGTCCGCGCAGCTCGAGGCGATGCACGCGACCGGCATGCTCGACCAGTTCGCGCGCCACCCCTCGCAGCTCTACCAGTTCACACTGGAAGGCGTCGTGCTGTTCTGCGTGCTGTGGTGGTTCTCGCGCAAGCCGCGACCGCGCTATGCCGTCGCCGGCCTGTTCGCGCTGCTCTACGGCTGCTTCCGCTTCCTCGTGGAATTCGTCCGCCTGCCGGATTCGCAGATCGGCTACCTCGCCTTCGACTGGCTGACCATGGGCCAGGTCCTGACCTTGCCGCTGATCCTGCTCGGCGCGGTGCTGTTGTGGCTGTCGCGCCGCGCGCCCACACTCCAGCCGCAGCCGGCGGCGGGTTGAGGAGACACCACATGAAGCAATACCTCGACCTCCTGCGCCACGTCCTCGAACACGGCACCGAAAAGGCCGACCGCACCGGCACCGGCACGCGCAGCGTGTTCGGCTGGCAGATGCGTTTCGACCTGCGCGAAGGTTTCCCGCTGGTCACCACGAAGAAGCTGCACCTGCGCTCGATCGTGCACGAACTGCTGTGGTTCCTGAAGGGCGAGACCAACGTCGCCTATCTCAAGGACCACAAGGTCAGCATCTGGGACGAGTGGGCCGACGAGCAGGGCGAACTCGGCCCGGTCTACGGCAAGCAATGGCGTCGCTGGGCCGGCGCCGACGGCATCGAGATCGACCAGATCCGCTGGGTGGTCGACGAGATCAGGCGCAATCCCGATTCGCGCCGTCTCATCGTCAGCGCCTGGAACGTCGCCGACTTGCCGCGCATGGCGCTGATGCCCTGCCACACGATGTTCCAGTTCTACGTCGCCGACGGAAAACTCAGCTGCCAGCTCTACCAGCGCAGCGGCGACATCTTCCTCGGCGTCCCGTTCAACATCGCCAGCTACGCGCTGCTCACGCACATGGTCGCGCAGGTCTGCGACCTGGAGGTCGGCGACTTCGTGCACACCCTGGGCGACGCGCACCTGTATTCGAACCACTACGACCAAGCCCGCGAGCAGTTGTCGCGCGAACCGCGTGCGCTGCCGACGCTGCGCCTGAATCCGGAAGTGAAGGACATCTTCGGCTTCGCCTATGACGACATCGCCATCGAGGGCTACGACCCGCATCCGGCGATCAAGGCGCCGGTGGCGGTGTGAGCCCTGCGCTCGTCCTGATCGCGGCGCTGGACCGCAACCGCGCCATCGGTCGCGGCAATGCCTTGCCCTGGCATCTGCCCGACGACCTCAAGCGTTTCAAGGCGCTGACGCTGGGCAAGCCGGTGCTGATGGGGCGCAAGACCGCCGAGTCGCTGGGCCGTGCGCTGCCGAAGCGGCGCAACCTCGTGTTGACCCGCGGCGATCGCGTGCCCTTCGACGGGATGGAAGCCGTGGCGTCGATCGACGAGGCCCTGCGCATCGCGGCAGCGGATGGTGCCAACGAGCTGTGCGTGATCGGAGGCGGCGAGGTGTACACACTCGCGCTGCCGATGGCCAATCGCATGCACCTGACCCATGTCGACACCGGCATCGACGGTTGCGATGCGTTCTTCCCCGAGTTCGATACGGCGCAGTGGCAGGTCGCGGCACGCGAGGCGCACCAGGCTGACGAGCGGCACGTGTTCGCATTCGAGTTCGTGGATTACTCGCGTGTCGCCCCGATGTAGAGCGGAGCTTGCTCCGCTCATGACGTATCCCGTTGGATCCGATCGGAGCAAGCTCCGCTCTACGGGCCAGGCTTGGCTGGCCGGTAATGCCCCGTGATCGGATACGAGAACAGGATGTTCTCTTCGCGCGTGCCGCGGCCGATGTTGTGGATGATCAGCGGCGTGCCGCGCGAGCCGGTGCGATCGCTCACGATGCCGATGTGCGGCAGGTTGCCGGGCAGCATCCATGTCACCAGGTCGCCAGGCTGGTAGGTGCTCGCCGACTGCGAGGGTGCGAGCGACCAGCCCTGCCGCGCGAACCAGGTCTGCAGGTTCGGCACGCGGCGATGGTCGATGTTGCGGTCGGGGCGGCGCAGGCCCCATTTCTTTGGATAAAGATCGAAATGCGCGCGCATGTCTTCATGCACGGCCTTCTGCAGGTCGATGCCTTGCGTACGCATCGCGCGGATGACGACATCGGTGCACACGCCGCGATCCAGCGGCACGTCGCCGCCGGGGTAGGGCAGCACGACGTAGGCCGGGTCATAGACGACGGTGACGCCGATCTGGCGCCGCGCGGCCGCGACCCGCGGATGCGTCGCGGGTCGCGTGCTCGATGCAGCGGGGCTGTTTCGAGCGGCTGTTGCGGGGCTCTGCGCCGAAGCGTCCGAACGGTTGCAGGCGGAGAGTGCGCAGAGCAGGAACGCAGCCGGCCAGAACACCGGATGGCCGGCGCCGCTGCGCATCAGTCCTGTTCCCCGGGCGTGGCGACCTCGCGTCCCGGCACCTGCACGAGATGCAGGCCCTCGGCGTCCAGTTGCAGTGCGGTGAGCTTGCCGCCCCAGACCGCGCCGGTGTCGATCGCGTGCACGCCATGGCCGATGAACAGCCCGAGCGTCGACCAGTGGCCGCAGACGATCTTCAGGTCGCGTTCGCTGCGGCCGGGCACTTCGTACCACGGGTACAGGCCGGGCGCCTGCGTGCCGGGCGAGCCTTTCTCGTTGAAGGCAATGCGGCCGCGCGGTGAGCAGTAGCGCAGGCGAGTGAAGATGTTGATGATCGCGCGCTCGCGCTCCACGCCGCGCAGCGCGGGCGACCAGGCCGGGTAGTCGCCGTACATGTTGCGCAGCAGCTTGCGACGGCTGTCGCCGCGCAGCCGGTGCTCGACTTCGCGCGCGTGCTTCTCGGCGTGCACGGTGCTCCACTTCGGTGCGAGGCCCGCATGGATCATCATCCAGCCCAGCTCGCGGTCGCTGTGCAGCAGCGGCCGATGGCGCAGCCAGTCGATCAGCGGCTCGCGGTCCTCGGCGAACAGGATGCGCTGCAGGTCCGGATTGACCTTGCGCTGGTCGTCCGGGCTGCGCTCGGAAATCGCCAGTAGCGACAGGTCGTGGTTGCCCAGCACCACCTCGCAGTGATCGTGCAGCGAATGCACCAGGCGCAGCGTCTCTAGCGATTCCCCGCCGCGGTTGACCAGGTCGCCGCAGAACCAGAGTCGGTCCTGTGCGGGGTCGAAACGGATCTTCTCCAGAAGGCGCTGGGTGGGGCCGTAACAGCCCTGCAGGTCGCCGATCGCCCAGGTCGCCATCAGTGCAGCATCCTGGGGATGCAGAGGACGAATTGCGGGATCGGCGCCTCGAATTCGGTGCCGTCGTCGCCGCGCATCACGTACGCGCCTTCCATGGTGCCGTAGGGCGTCTTGAAGAACGTGCTGGACGTGTATTCGAAACGTTCGCCCGGATGCAGGTGCGGCTGCTCGCCGACCACGCCCTCGCCGACGACCTCGCGCGGGAAGCCGATGGCGTCGACGATCAGCCAGCGCCGGCTGATCAGTCGCGCCGCGCGCGTGCCGGTGTTGCGGATGCCGATCGTGTAGGCGAAGTAGTACAACTCCTCGTCGGGCTTCGATTGCTCGTCGAGATAACGGGTCGCGATATCGATCGCGATGGCGTAGTCGGGGGCGTCCGCTGTGGTGTCCTGCATGGACGCAGTTTAGCAGGGCGCGCGCGGGATTCCGGGCCGACCGCCCGCGCGACCATCGACATCATTCCAGCGGTACGGCCGGCGTGGGCTGCGGACGTCAGCGCGCGGCGGTGTCGTTCGCCAGGCGCACGAAATCGGCCACGGCCAGCTGTTCCGCGCGACTCTGCGGGTCGATGCCGGAGGCGACGATCTGCTCGGCATCGCACACGTTCGACAGCGCATTGCGCAGGGTCTTGCGACGCTGGCCGAAGGCGGCGCGCACGACATCGGCGAAGTGGCGCGCATCGGCGATGCCGGCCTGTCCGGGCGGCCGCGGCACCAGCCGCACCACCGCCGAGTCCACCTTCGGCGGCGGCCTGAACGCGCCCGGCGGCACCTTGAACAGCGAGGTGACCGTGCAGTACGCCTGCAGCATCACGCTCAGCCGGCCGTAGACCTTGCTGCCGGGCGCGGCAGCCATGCGATCGACCACTTCCTTCTGCAGCATGAAATGCATGTCGCGGATGACTGCGGCATGGTCCAGCGCGTGGAACAGGATCGGCGACGACAGGTTGTAGGGCAGGTTGCCGACCAGCCGGAACGGCGTGCCGGCCGCCAGCGCGGTGAAATCGACGTCCATCACGTCGGAGTGCACCAGCGTGAGTTCGCCGTGCGCCTTCGATGCAGCGGTGAGCGGTTCGAGCAGGTCGCGGTCGTATTCGATCGCGGTCAGTGCGCCGTGCCGGTCCAGCAGCGGGAAGGTCAGCGCGCCCTGGCCCGGGCCGATCTCGACGAAACGGTCGCCGGGCTTGGGGTCGATCGCCAGCAGCATCTTGTCGATGATGTGGCGCTCGTGCAGGAAGTGCTGGCCCAGCGCCTTCTTGGCGGGCTGGCGGAATTCGGTGGTCATGGTGTCTGTGTTCTCAAAGCAGGCGCGTGCCGAGCGGCACGTCGCGATCGGGCACGCACAGCGCGACGGCACCGTCGGCATCGTGGAATCCGGTGACGAGGCATTCGGACATCAGCGGGCCGATCTGTTTCTTCGGGAAATTCACCACCGCCACCACCAGTCGGCCGACCAGGTCTTCGGGGCGGTAATGCACGGTGATCTGCGCGCTGGACTTGCGCACGCCCAGCGTTTCGCCGAAGTCGACGTGCAGGACGTAGGCGGGTTTGCGCGCTTCGGGGAAAGGTTCCGCGCGCACCACGCGGCCGACGCGCAGCTCGACCTTCACGAAATCGTCCCAGCCGATCGTGTCCATGGCGGCGTCGCTGGCGGTGGTGTTGCTCATGCGCCCGCACGCATGCGGTTGCGCGCGAGCCGCGCGCAGGTCTCGATCGCCGCGAACAGGCTGGAGGGATCCGCCACGCCCCGCCCGGCGAGATCGAGGGCCGTGCCATGGTCGACGGCGACGCGCGGGTAGGGCAGGCCGAGGGTGAGGTTCACGGCCTGCTCGAAGCCGCTGTACTTCAGCACCGGCAGCCCCTGGTCGTGGTACATCGCCAGCACCGCGTCGAAATCACGCAGCTTGGCCGGCAGGAAGGCGGTATCGGCCGGCAGCGGGCCGATCAGTTGCCAGCCCTTGCCTCGCAGGCGGTCGAGCAGCGGGATCATGATGTCGAGTTCCTCGCGTCCCAGATGTCCGTCCTCGCCCGCATGCGGGTTGAGGCCGAGCACGGCGATGCGCGGCGCATCGATGCCGAAGTCGCGGCGCAGTGCGTCGTGCAGGATGCGCAGGGTGCGCTCCAGGCCTGAGGGCGTGATCGCATCCGCGACATCGCGCAGCGGCAGATGCGTGGTGGCGAGCGCGACCCGAACGATGTCGTTGGCGAGCATCATCACCACCTCGCAGCCGGCCTGCGCGGCCAGCAGCTCGGTGGTGCCGGTGTAGGGAATGCCGCCGTCGTTGATCGCGGCCTTGTGCACCGGCCCGGTGACGATGCCGTCGCACAGGCCTTGCAGGCAGGCGCCAGCGGCGGTTTCCAGCGAGGCGATGGTCGCGCGGGCATTGCGCGGTTCCGGCCTGCCGAACGCGGCCGCGAGCGCCAGCGGGATCTCGACGTGCGCCAGCGCCCCCGGGCCGATGGCGGACGGATCGTTCGGAGAGATCAGCCGCAGCGGCAGGCCGATGGCGTCGGCGGCGCGCAGCAGGGTGTTGCGGTCGCCATAAACGACGAGGTCCGCGCCCCAGGAACGCTGGGCGGCGCGGACCACGAGTTCGGGGCCGATGCCTGCCGGCTCGCCCGGAACCAGCGCGAGACGGGGCTGTTGGCGCATCAGGCGGATTCGGTCGCGACGATCAGCCGGCAGTGCCGGCGGCGTCCGCGCCGATGCGGATGTCGATGAAGGCTTCGCCACGCATCTGGCGGAGGAAGGTGTCCCATTCCGCTTCGAACTTGCGTTGGCCGATCGCCTCGCGTGCCTTGGCGCGACGGTTCTCGTCGGTCGAGTTGACCTGACGGCTGCCGATGCGCTGGACGATGTGCCAGCCGGCCTGCGTCTTGAATGCCGGCGACACCTGTCCATCGGTCAGGCCTGCGACCTGGCTGCCGAATTCGGGGCCGAAATCGTCCTTGCCGAACCAGCCCAGGTCGCCGCCGCGGGCCTTGCTCGCCGTGTCCTCGGATTCCTTGCCGGCCAGTTCGGCGAAATCGGCGCCGCCGCGCACGCGCGCCAGCAGGGTGTCGATCTTTGCCTTCGCAGCCGCATCCTCACCGCTTTCCGGGGTACGGACCAGGATGTGACGGGCCTGGAACTGGGTGGCCATCTGCGCGCCGGCGGCTTCTTCGCTGCGGACATCTTCCAGCTTGATCAGCTGGAAGCCGCTCGGGCCGCGGATCGGGCCGACGATCTGGCCGCGCTGCATGGTGCGGATGGTATTGCCGAAGCTGGTGGGCACCTGGTCGAGGCCGCGCCAGCCCAGGTCGCCGCCTTCCAGCGCGTTCGGGCTGTCGGAATAGCGCACCGCGGCGGCGCTGAATTCCATCTCGCCCTTGTCGAGCAGGGCCTTGATGCCTTCGATCTTCTTCTGGCCGGTGCCGATCTGTTCGGCGGTGGCGCCCTCGGGCAGGGCGACCAGGATGTGCGAGAGGCGGTACTGGGCGTTGCCGCCGGCCTGCATCGCCATCGCGGCGTCGATCTCCGCCTCGCTGATGTCGACCTGTTGCGCGAAGCGCTGGCGCAGGCGCTGGACCGTGATTTCCTCGCGCAGCGAATTGCGGAAATCGCTCAGTGCGATGCCGTCGCGGGCGAGCTGCTGGCGCAGCTGGTCAGCGGAAATGTTGTTCTGGCGCGCGATGTTGGCCATCGCGGCGTTCACTTCCTCGTCGGAAATGCGCATGCCGGTGCCTTCGGCACGGGCGGTCTGCAGCTTGATCAGGATCAGGCGTTCCAGCACTTGTCGCTGCAGCACGTTGGCCGGCGGCAGCTGGCCTTCACGGCCGGCGTACTGGGCGCGGATGTTGGCCACCGCGCGATCCAGTTCGCTCTGCAGGATGACGTCCTCGTCGACCACCGCGGCGATCCGGTCCAGCGGCTGTTGGGCGAAGGCGGAGAAACTGCCGACCAGGAGGACGGCGAGGGTGAGGCTGCGAAGCGATCGGATCATGGGACAGGGTCTGGAGAGGGGAGATCGCCGCCACCGCGCGTCTGGGGTGGCGGAACGAGGGACAGATCCTCGCGGTAATAACCGAGGATAGCACGGCGCAGACGGCCTTCCGTGTCGGGTCCTGCGGAGCCTAGCCCCTTGAGTTCGATTTCCAGCTGAATGGCGCTGTTGAGCTCTTCGCCGCGGTTGCGCAGGTAGCGGCGGCCGACCAGGCGCACGGCCACGCAGCAGCTTTCCCACTGCACGCCCGCGATGCCTTCCAGCATCTGGTCTTCGCGCAGCGAGTAGTAGTAGCGGCCCACCAGGCTCCAGGTCGGATTGATCGGGTACAGGAACGAGAGGTCGGCCTGTTCCAGCAGGTCGCGGCGGTAGCGGTAGCTCAGGTTGACGATGCCGGCGTCGCCGATCAGGTAACGGGTACGGACGCTGGCCAGGTCGCGGCGGCCCGCCTTCGGGTCCCACTGGTAGCTCGCGCCGATGGTCCAGCGGTCGTTCGCGGCGTAATTGATGTCGGTGATCCAGGCCGACTTGCCCTGCTCGATCGGCGCCTCGCCCGGCACGGTCACCCGCGAATCCTCGAAGTAGCGGATCTGGCCGAGGCTGGCGGACAGCTTCTCGCGGCCGTCGGATTCGCGGATCAGGCGGGTCGAGATCGCCAGGGTCAGCTGGTTGCCGTCGGCCTGGCGGTCGGCGCCGGAGTAGCGGTTGTCGCGGAACAGTTGGCCCCAGCCGAAGGTGAGCGGCCGGGTGTCGAACACCGGGATGCCGGACTGGTCGCGGTACGGTGCGTTGAAGTAGAAGAGCCGCGGTTCAAGCGTGTGGAGGTAGTTCGTGCCACGGATGCTGGCCTGTCGATCGAAGTAGACGCCGGCGTCGATGGTACCGATCGGCAGGCTGCGGGTGATGCGGTCGTTGCGGTACTGCTGCACCAGCGGCGCCATGACCAGCGGATCGTTGGTATCCAGGCCGTTGCGGAGTGCATGGGTCAGGGCGCGGTCGAGCGCGTCGCCGCCCAGCTGGAAGCTGGTGTAGCGCCAGGCCAGCGTGGGTCGCAGGAACCAGCTGTCGCCCTCGAGCGGCAACTGCACGAACGGCCTGACGTCCACGCGCGTGCCGCCGCTGAACACTTCATGGTCGAAGCGGATCGCTTCCGCGTCGAAGCCGGCGTTGAGCCAGCGCGTGAACGGCTGGTCCCAGCGCATGTGCGCGCGCGGCAGGCGGTTGAAGGGCAGGTTGGTGTCGCGCAGCGTGTAGTCGGCGAGCTGCCAGTGGTCGGCCATGAACGTGGCTTCCCAGTAGCGGCCGCGACCGTAGATGCCGATGTCGCTGGGCACGAACGAGTAGGCCGAGCCGTTGAGGTTGTTGCTGGCGTCGTCGAGGTAGCGCGGATCGCTGACCCAGCCGAGGTTGGCGCG
The DNA here is from genome assembly GCA_036404915.1 of Lysobacteraceae bacterium. Lineage (GTDB taxonomy): Bacteria > Pseudomonadota > Gammaproteobacteria > Xanthomonadales > Xanthomonadaceae > Lysobacter_I. The sequence goes on along the minus strand of DASWYO010000005.1, from coordinate 79,482 downwards.
CGCCTGCCACTGCGGCCCGAGGTTCTGGTTGGCGACGAAACGCAGGTAGCCACGGTCGTCGCGGCGTCGGTTGGATGCCGGAATGCCTTCGGCGATCTCCTCGTCGCGTTCGCGGTCGGCCAGCTGATCGGACGGCAGGAAGGCGCCGTCGAGCACGCCCTTGCCGGTTTCGGTCAGGTAGCGGAACTCGCCGCCCAGCTGCAGGCCGCGCTTGCTCATCCAGCGGGGGGTGAGCGTGGCGTCCATGTTCGGCGCCAGATTCAGGTAGATCGGCTGGCGATAATCGAAGCCGTTGCGGCCGGACTGCGAGATCGCCGGGTAGAGCAGGCCGGTGCGGCGGCGGTCGTCGACCGGGAAGCGGAACCAGGGCAGGTACAGCACCGGGATCCGGCCGATGCGCAGCGTCGCGTGGCGCGCCGTGCCCATCCCTTCCTCGGTGTCCACGTCGATCTGCTTCGCGTGCAGCTCCCAGGCGCGTGCGCCGGGCGGGCAGGTGGAATAGGTCGAGCCGAACAGCGAACCGACGCTGCCGTCCATGACGACACGGTCCGCGCCGCCGTTGCCGCGCCGGCGCGTGAGCTGGTACTTGATGTCTTCCAGCTCGTGGGTGTCCTTGCCCTGGTCGCCCTTGGCGCGGGCAGCGCTCAGGCGCATGCCACGGTCCTGGTAGCGCACGGTGCCCTCGGCGACGTAGGTTTCCTTCTCCTGGTCGTAGCTGAGGTTGTCGGCCAGCAGCACCTGTTCGCCGCGGCGCAGGCTGACGTTGCCGTCGAGATTGAGGATCTGGCCTTCGGTGCCTTCGAGGGTGTCGCCGGTGACCTCGGTTTCGCCGGTCGGCGTTCCGGCAGCGGGTTGCTGCGGCGGCAGCTTGTCCGCGAACGCGGGCACCACTTCCTCGATCGGGCACAGCGCCCAGTTCTCGGGCGGCTGGTCGGCCGCATGCGCCGACAGCGACAAGGCGATGCAGAAGGGCAGCGGCAACAGGCGGAGGTTCTTTCGCACGCGGTCAACCATGAAGTGGGCAAATCCTAGCTAGCTTGACGCATCCGCCCCGGGGCGGCAACGCGCGTCATGCGGGACGGGTCAGGCTGCGGACAGCGCGCCGACGTGGGCGGCGCAGGATTCGCTCAGGCCCTGCAGGTCGTAGCCGCCTTCCAGGCTGGAGACCACGCGGCCATCGGCATGGCGTTCAGCGATGGCGATCAGTTCGCGGGTGATCCACGCGAAGTCCTCGGCCTCCAGCTGCAGCTGCGCCAGCGGGTCGAGCCGGTGGGCATCGAAGCCGGCGGAAATCATCACCAGTTGCGGACGGAAGGCGTCGAGCTGCGGCAGCAGGCAGGTGCGCCATGCGTCCCGGAACTGCGCGCTACCGGCGCCGGGCGGCAGCGGCGCGTTGAAGATGTTCTGCACGCCACGGTCGCTGACGTGGCCGCTGTCGGGATACAGCGGCAACTGGTGCGAGCTGGCGAACACCACGCGCGGTTCCGCATCGAAGATCGCCTGCGTGCCGTTGCCGTGGTGGACGTCGAAATCGGCGATGGCGATGCGCGACAGACCGTGCTTGTCCAGCGCGTGCGCAGCACCGACCGCGATGGAATTGAACAGGCAGAAGCCCATCGCGGCGCTGGTGGTGGCGTGGTGGCCCGGCGGGCGCACCGCGCAGAACGCGCGCTTCACTTCGCCGCCCACGACCATGTCGACGGCAGCCACCACCGCGCCTGCGGCGCGCAGCCCGGCTTCGGCCGAGGCCGGCGACAGCACGGTGTCGGGATCGAGCCAGATCCGGTGCGACGGCCGGGTTTCCAGGACCGCGTGGAGCAGCGCGTCGGTGTGCACCCGCAGCAATTGCCCGCGGGTCGCGCGCGGCGCTTCGATCCATTCCAGGTCGGGGTGGCGCGCCCGGAGCAGATCGGTGACGGCCTGCAGCCTTGCCGGGCATTCCGCGTGGCCCGGACCGGTGTCGTGGGCGAGGCAGGCGGCGTGGCTGAAGACGGGCAGGCTCATGGCTGCGGTTTGCGGCGCTCGTGTTGCCACAGCACTTCGCCATGGCCGCCGTGCCGCGCCAGCACGCGGGCGAGGACGAACAGCAGGTCCGACAGGCGGTTGAGGTAGCGGATCGCCTGCGGACGCACGGCGTCATGGTGCGAGAGCGTCACGCACTCGCGTTCGGCGCGGCGCACGATGGTGCGCGCCAGATGGCAGCGCGCCGCGGCTTCACCGCCGCCGGGCAGGATGAAATCCTTCAGCGGCGGCAGCGGGTCGTTGAAATGGTCGAGCTGCTGTTCGAGGCGCTCGATGTCGGCATCCTCGATCGCGGCGTGGCCGGGGATGCACAGTTCGCCGCCGAGGTCGAACATCTGGTGCTGGATGGTGGTCAGCAGGGTGCGCACGTCGTCCGGCAGATCGGTCGCCAGCAGCACGCCGATCGCCGAGTTGGCCTCGTCGACGGTGCCGTAGGCCGACACGCGCGCGGAGTCCTTCGCCACCCGGCTGCCGTCGCCCAGCCCGGTCGTACCGTCGTCGCCGGTCCTGGTGTAGATCTTCGAGAGGCGGTTGCCCATGCATCAGTCCTGGTGCGATCCGGAGCCCTCGCATGCGCGAGGGCTGCTGCGAGGTGCGGCCTTGCCTTCAGACCGTCTGTGCGCGCAGCGACGGGATGCGCTCGCGCAGCAGATCGAAGCCCCCGAACAGCAGGGCGGCGTAGAACAGGGTGCCGAGCACGGTCCACTGGAAGAAGGGGAGGCCGGCGACATAGGCGGCGACCAGGCCCGCGCCGGTCTGCGGGTACATGGTCGAGCCGAACCAGGTGGTGAAGTTGGTGACCACGAAGAACAGCACCGAGCCGGCGAGCGAATAGCCCAGCACGCGTGCGGCACCGGCCTTGCCGCGCAGGCCGAAGCCCATGGCGGTCGACAGCGCGATGCACAGGTAGACGGCCCAGAAGCTCATGCCGGCCATGTAGCTCAGATAGCTGCCGCCCATGATCGCGGCCAGCGCGAGGTCCGAGAGCACCATCGCCACCAGCGGCACCGCCACGGCCCATGCGCGATTGGCGAAATGGGCGCCGCCGAACAGGGCCATCGCCTCGACCGGCGAGAAGTTCGGCGGGTGCGGCAGCAGGCGGCTCAGGGCGGCGATCAGGATCATGCCGGCGAGCATCAGCGGGCCGGGCGCCAGCAGGCGGCTGCCGGAAGAAGGGAGTGCATCGGGACGGTTCATTCGGGCGTCGGTTGTTCTGAACACAGAGGCGTTAGCATAGCGCAATGTCTTCCCCCGACCCCCTGCCCACGACCGCGGATGCCCTCATGCAGGCGCCTGCGGACGTCCCGCCTGCGGCGTCGCACGACGTCCTCATCGTCGGAGGCGGCCTGGTCGGCGCCAGTCTCGCGATCGCTCTGGACCGTTCCGGCCTGGATGTCGCGCTGCTGGAAGCCGCACCGGCCGGTGCGCTGCCGGCGGTGTTCGACCAGCGCAACCTCAGCCTCGCGGAGGCCAGCGTCAACGCATTGCAGGCCCTGGGCGTGATGCCGCGCCTGCATGCGCCGACGGGCGCGATCCGCCGTATCCATATCAGCCGCAGCGGCGACTTCGGCCGCGTTCGGCTGGAGGCTGCGGAGCACGGGCGCGAGAGTTTCGGCCAGGTGGTCGTGGCGCGCGATTTCGGTGATGCGCTGGAAGCCACGCTGGCTTCGCTGCCGCGCCTGCGGCGCTATCGGCCGGCGCGTTTTCTCGGCTTTGCGCCCGATGACACCGACCATCGCGTGGCCCGTGTCGCGATCGATGCGGGGGAGTCGCGCATCGCCGCCCGCCTCGTCGTGGCCGCCGATGGTACCGCCAGCGCGGTGCGCGATGCGCTGGGCATCGCCACGGTGCGACACGATTACGACCAGACCCTGTTCGTCGCCCGCGTGCGCGGCGAACGCGCCCCCGACGGCACCGCCTGGGAGCGATTGACCGACCACGGCCCGACGGCGGTGCTGCCGCGTGGCGATGGACATTACGGCGTGATCCATGGCGTGGCGCGCAACGAGGCCGACGCGGTCGCCGCGCTCGACGATGCGGCCTTTCTCACTCGCCTGCAGCATGCCTTCGGCTGGCGCGCCGGACGTTTCCTCGATGTCGGCCCTCGCAGCGCGTATCCGATGCAGCGCGTGCTTGCCGAACGCACCGTCGCGCCGCGCGCGGTGCTGGTCGGCAACGCCGCGCAGACCCTGCACCCGATCGGCGCGCAGGGCTTCAACCTCGGCCTGCGCGACGCGCTGGTGCTGGTCGAATGCATCGAGGCGGTGCAGGCGCGTGGCGACGACATCGGCGGCGCGGGCACGCTGGCCGCATGGGGCGCGCGCCGTCGCGAGGACCGCGAACGCACCTTCGCATTCTCCGATGGACTGGCGCGCGCGACCGCGAACCCGTCGGCGCTGGCTGCGACGATGCGTGGCCTGGGATTGTTCGCGCTCGATCACGATGTCGCGCTGCGCGCGCGCGTGGTCGGTGGCGCGATGGGGTATCGCGGCGACGTGCCGCGCCTGTGTCGTGGAGAAGCCGCATGAACCGCCGCTCCAATACTGGTCGCCTGAACACCGGTCGTCGTGTCGATGTCGCCGTGGTCGGCGGCGGTGTGGTCGGCGCCGCCTGTGCGCTCGCGCTGTCGCGGCAGGGCCTGCAGGTCACGCTGGTCGAACGTCACGAATCAGCCGCCTGGACGCGTGACGCGCACGACCTGCGGGTCTATGCGTTCGCACCGGACAACGCCGCGCTGCTGTCCGCGCTGGGCGTGTGGGATGGCATCGCCGCCGCGTGTGCGCAGCCCTACCGGCGCATGCGTGTGTGGGATGCGGCCGGCGGCGATGAGCTGTGCTTCGATGCCGACGACGTCGCGGTGAAGCAATTGGGCTGGATCGTCGAGAACGCGCTGCTGCAGGACCGTCTGTGGACGGCGCTGCGTGCGTCCGACGTGGTGCTGCGCTGCCCGGCTTCGGTGGTCGCGTTGACCCAGGACAGCGATGCCGATCCCGAAGGCGTGGCGACGCTCGAACTGGACGATGGCCTGCGCATCGAGGCGCGCATCGTCATCGCGGCCGATGGCGGCAATTCCGTGCTGCGCGATCTGGCCGGTATCGAGACCCGTACGTCGGCCTACGGCCAGCAGGGCGTGGTCGCCTACATCGCCACCGAACTGCCGCATGAGGACACCGCGTGGCAGCGCTTCCTGCCGACCGGCCCGCTCGCGTTCCTGCCGTGCGCGCCGTGGCCGGATGCGCCGAACGTGAGTTCGATCGTCTGGACGCTGCCCGACGACGAAGCCGCACGCGTGGTCGCGCTCGACGATGACGCCTTCGCCGAGGAACTGACGCGCGCGTTCGCGGCTCGGCTCGGCGCTTGCCGGCCGCTGACGCAACGCGTGGCCTTCCCGCTGCGCCGCCAGTTGGCGCAGACCTATGTCGCTGGGCGCGTGCTTGCGATGGGCGATGCCGCGCATGTGGTGCATCCGCTGGCCGGGCAGGGCGTGAACCTCGGCCTGCGCGACGTGGCCGCGTTGCGCGACGCCGTGATCGCTGCGCAGGCGCGCAAGGCCGACTGGGCCGCGCCGCATCGGCTCGCGCGCTGGGCCCGCCAGCGCCGCAGCGATGCCACGGCCTCGGCCTACGCCTTCGGTGCGATCAACCAGGTGTTCTCGAACGACGACCTGGTCACCACGCTGCTGCGCGGCCACGCGCTGGGCCTGGCCGGGAAGATCGCGCCGCTCAACCGCGCGCTGTGGCGGCATGCGGCGGGCGTGTGAGCGGAACCGTTGCAGACATCGACAAGGAATAGACCCCTCGCATGTTGATCCACTGGAATTTCGATCCGGTCGCGCTGCAGATCGGACAGGTCTCGCTGCGCTGGTACGGCCTGCTGTTCGTTGGCGGTTTCTTCGTCGGTCAGCGCATCCTCGCGCGCATGTTCCGCCGCGAAGGCGTGCCCGAGCAGCATGCCGATGCGCTGCTGATGTACGCGCTGATCGGCGCGGTGCTGGGCGCCCGCATCGTCCACTGCCTGTTCTACGAACCGGAGTACTACCTGTCGAACCCGCTGGCGATCCTGCGCATCTGGGAGGGCGGGCTGGCCAGCCATGGCGGCGTGATCGGCGTGGTCGTCGGCATGTGGATGGCCAGCCGCCGCCTGCAGCTGCCGTTCGCCTGGTTGCTGGATCGCATGGCGATTCCCTCTGCGCTGGTCGCGGTGTTCATCCGCGTCGCGAATTTCCTGAACTCCGAAATCGTCGGCAATCCGACCGGCGGCGATTGGGGCGTGGTCTTCGAGGCCGTCGACGCGCTGCCGCGACACCCGGCGCAGCTCTACGAAGCCGTCGGCTACCTGTTGACCTTCTTCGTCCTGCGCGCCGTCTACCAGCGGACCGGCATCGACACGCCGCGCGGCCTGCTGCTGGGCTGGATGCTGGTGCTGGTCTTCGGCGTGCGCATCCTCGTTGAATTCGTGAAGACGCCGCAGGCGGCGTACGAAGCGGGCCAGATGATCTCGGTGGGACAGTGGCTCAGCGTGCCGTTCGTGATCTTCGGCATCGTGCTGCTTGCCCGGGCCCGCCGTTCGACGTCGCAGGGAAGCTGAGCTTCGTGCCGACGCTGTCCGGCTCGCGACTGTGGCTGTTGGTCGCAGCGGCCATGCTGGCGTTCGCGGGCAATTCGGTGCTGTGCCGGCTCGCGCTGCGCGAGGGCGGCATCGACGCCGCCAGCTTCACGACGCTGCGGCTGGTGTCCGGCGCACTCGTGCTCTGGCTGATCGTCCGCCTGCGCGGTGGCGGCAGCATGCGGGCGAGTGGCGACATGCGGTCCGCGTTCGCACTGTTCGTGTACGCGGCAGGCTTTTCTTTCGCCTACGTGACGCTGTCGACGGGCACTGGCGCGCTGCTGCTGTTCGGCGCGGTACAGGCGACGATGATCGGTCGCGGCCTGGCCAAGGGCGAGCATCTGTCTGCGCTGCAGTGGTGCGGTCTCGCGCTCGCGCTGGGCGGTCTGGTCGGCCTGCTCTTGCCGGGCGTGTCCGCGCCGCCGGTGGCCGGCGCACTGCTGATGGTCGCCGCCGGTATCGCCTGGGGCGCGTATTCCCTGCGCGGACGCGGCGCAGGCGACGCCACGGCGAAGACCGCCGGCAATTTCATCCGCGCGGTGCCGTTCGCACTGGTGCTGAGCCTGTTCCTGCTGCGCGATGCCGATGTCGATGCGGCCGGCATCGTCTGCGCCCTGGTTTCCGGCGCGCTGACCTCGGGCATCGGCTATGCGATCTGGTACACCGCCTTGCCGCACCTGCGCGCCACCAGCGCCGCCACCGTGCAGTTGAGCGTGCCCGCGCTGGCCGCGATCGCCGGCATCGCGCTGCTTGGCGAGCCGCCAACCTGGCGGCTGGCGCTGGCGACGTTCGCGATTCTGGGTGGGATTGCGCTGGTGGTGCGGGTCAAGACGCGCGCATCCGGCTAAGGATCGTCGCCTTCATGTATGAAGCGGGCGCTTGATCTCGGAAGAAGTGCGACGAACCGAAGAGCGAAGGAGATTCCGGGAATGCATTCGATCGATGTCGTGAGGAAGCGGCCAGGCATGTATGTCGGCGACGTCAATGACGGTTCGGGCCGGCTGCAGCTTCTGTGGGAACTCCTGGCCAATGCCCTGGACGAGCATCTGTGTGGCGCTTGCGACCAGATCCGCATCGAGATCGATGCGGAGGGTGCATTCATCGTCGAAGACAATGGCCGCGGCATCCGCCTCGACATGGTCGATGGCATGCCGTTCGCACAGCATGCGCTGACCCGTTTCCACGATGCCCCGACACTGGATGGACATGCGCCGCACGAGCATCTCGGTCTGCGCGGCGTCGGGCTGTTCCCCGTCTGCGCCTTGTCGCAGCATCTGGCCTTGGGCGTCTTCAGGACAGGGCGTGAATACACCCAGTCTTACTCACGTGGATTGCCGCTTGGGCCGCTCGTCGAGATCGGCCCGACCCACAGGCAAGGCACGCGCATCCGGGTCTTGCCAGACCCGGAGATATTCGGAGATCTGCCGATCGAGGTGGGTTCGATCACGGATCGGTTGCACGAACTGGCCTGCCTGTTCCCAAGTCTGAAGTTGTACTTCATCGATCGACGTGAGCGCAGCTTCCATGTGCCGGACGGACTGGCGGGCATGCTCGGAGCTCTGCTGCGGACCGAGGGACTGGCCGCTGCTGAGCCAGCCTTCTCCTGCGTTGGCGAGGTCGATGGCATTCGCATCGAGGCGGTCGCGCTATGGACATGCCGCCACGACATGCGCATCGAGAGTTTCGCGAATGTCAGCCGCACGACCGAAGGCGGAACGCATGTGGCGGGTCTGTTGCATGGGCTGGTGCAGGGTGCGCGGCGATCGGCCTTGTTGCCCACTGCGGGCCGGCGGGCGAAGGTCGTTCAACGCGCGCTCGGAACGGGGCTGCGCGCGGTGGTCTGCGTTCGGCTGGAGGATCCTGCCTATGCACGCCCGACGCGTGACCGGCTCGCGACGCCGCAGGTGTCCGAAGCCGTGGCGCGGTGTGTCGCGCCAGCGTTCGCGACATGGCTTGCCGACCACGATGCCGTTCGCATGCGGATCGCCGCCGGGCTGGATTGATCGAACGCTACTCCAGCTCCCGATGATACGTCGCCACCTCGCGCCAGCCCTTGTCGCGGGCGTGAGCGGCGAGGGTTTCGGCGAGGTAGACCGAGCGGTGCTTGCCGCCGGTGCAGCCGAAGGCAACGGTGATGTAGCTTCGGGTATCCGCCTGGATGCGCGGCATCCAGGTGTCGAGGAAGGCGGTGACCTGGGCGACGTATTCGCCGACTTCGGTCTGTGCGTCCAGATACTCGCGCACGCCCTTGTCGCGGCCGGACAGCGGACGCAGGCGCGCGTCCCAGTGCGGGTTGGGCAGGCAGCGCGCGTCGAACACGAAGTCCGCGTCGGCGGGCACGCCGCGGCGGTAGGCGAAGGATTCGAACAGCAGCGAGACCGGTCGCTCCGCGCTGAGGTCCAGTTCGGCGATCACCCGTCGGCGCATCTGGTGGACGTTGGTCTCGCTGGTGTCGATGCTGATGTCGGCCAGCGCGCGCAGCGGCTTGAGCATGCGCCTTTCCAGCGCGATCGCGTCGTGCAGGGTCAGGCCGAGGTGGCTCAGCGGATGACGGCGCCGGGTTTCGGCATAGCGCTTGATCAGTACATCGTCGCTGGCGTCGAAGAACACCAGTTTCGGATCCAGGCCCAGTTCGCCGGCCTTGGACAGCAGCGAGGGCAGGGTCGACAGATCGGTGTTGCGGCTGCGCACGTCGATGCCGACCGCGAGCTTGGGTGGCAGGTCGTTCTTGCCGGTGGCGCTGCGCACGAACTCCGGCAGCAGTTCCGCCGGCAGGTTGTCGACGCAGTAGAAGTCCAGGTCTTCGAAGGTGTGCAGCGCGATCGACTTGCCGCTGCCGGACATGCCGCTGACGATGATCAGCTTCGGATTCGCGGCCACCCGCTCGTCGTCGGCGCTCATTCCGCGCGCTCCAGGAAGTGCGAATGGCGCGCCATGAACGCAGCGGCCGGATCCACGCCCTTGATGCGCAGGATGTGCGCGCGCGCGGCGGCTTCGGTGAGCACGGCGAGGTTGCGGCCGGGCATCACCGGCAGGGTGATCATCGGCACGTCGAGGTCGAGCACGCGACGCGACCCCAGGTCGCCGGTAAGGCGTTCGATGCCCGTGGCCTGCGGTTCCAGGTGCGGGCGCGTGAGGTGCACGATCAGGCGCAGATACTTGTTCCGCTTGACCGCCGTATCGCCGAACATCTGGCGCACGTTGAGGATGCCCAGGCCGCGCACTTCCAGAAGGTCCTGCAGCAGGTCCGGGCAGGCACCGTCGAGCACGTCCGGTGCGATCTGGGTAAATTCGGGCGCGTCGTCCGCGACGAGGCGGTGGCCGCGCGTCACCAGTTCCAGCGCCAGTTCGCTCTTGCCCGCACCGGATTCGCCGGTGATGAGCACGCCGATCGAGTAGATCTCCATGAACACGCCGTGCACGGTGAGGCGCGGCGCGAGCTTGCGTGCGAGGTGGTACTGGATGTGGTTGAACAGTTCGTGGCCCCGGCGCGGCGAGCACCACAGCGGCGTGTCGGATTCCTCTGCGGCGGCGCGCAGATCCTCGGGGCAGGGCTGGCTCTTGCTGATCACCATCGCCAGCGGCCGGAACTGCATGATCTTCTCGATCGTCTCCCAGCGCTGGCGCGCGTCGAGGGCATCGAGCCACGCGAGTTCCTCGGTGCCGAGGATCTGCACCTTGTTCGGGTAGATGATGTTCAGGTAGCCGGCCAGCGACGGGCGGCGCGCAACCGTGTCCACCGCTTCGAGGAGTCGCTCCTGGCCGCGTTGTCCCGCGACCCAGCGCAGGCCCAGTCGTTCGTGCAGTTGGTCGAACAGGTCGCGGGCGCTGATGCTGGCGTTCATGTGGGAGGCGGCGATCGAGTGGGTGTGGAGTGTGGGTGTGAAGAGCAGGCGTGGACAAGAGAACGACCGCGGCGATGCGCGACGGGCGTCGCTGCATCGAACCGCGGTCGTCGGTGGAAGGGGCGTGACGCTCAGCGGATCAGCCGACGTCTCCGATCTGGGCGAGGCCTTCGCCGCGATGATGATCGACCATCTTTTCCTTGTGCTTCAAGAGCAGGCGGTCGAGCTTGTCGGCCAGCAGGTCGATGGCGGCGTACATGTCCTGGCCGTTGGCGTCGGCGTGCAGGGTGCGCCCGGAAATGTGGATCGTGGCTTCGGCGCAGTGTTGCGGCTTGTTGATGCTGAGCTGGGTACGGACGGTGTCCATCGGGTGTTCGAAATGCCGACCGAGTCGCGCGAGCTTGGTTTCGACGTAGTCGCGCAGGGCGGGAGTGACTTCGAGCTGGTGGCCGTGGGTTTCGATACGCATCGATGGTGTCCTCTGGATGCCGGGCCTGAGCGCGCACCGCGACGTGGGGCCCGGACGGCCACTGCCGCGATGCCGACGACACCTTGTTCCGGCACCGTCGTACCGGGAGAGATCGGGCCCGCGGGCTTCGATTGCAAGGCCCTGTCGCGCCCGAACCATCCCTCGTCCACAGAGTACCCCAGCGAGGCAGTGACGCAAGTGTGGAATGCGCGGTTTTCCGATCGAGACAGGCCGTCGCTTCATGGTGCGATCGAGCGCTGTCGAGACGCGATCGGCCTGTCAGGCCATCCGCACGCGTTCGTGCGATGCGGGAATGTTCAGGGCTTCGCGGTACTTGGCGACGGTGCGTCGCGCCACCGGCACGCCGGACGCCTTCAGGGTGTCGGCCAGCTTGGCGTCGGACAAGGGCTTGCGCGGATTCTCGGCTTCGATGAGCCGCTTGATCATCGACTGGATCGCGGTACTCGAGGTTTCGCCGCCTTCATCGCTGCCCACGCCCGACGCGAAGAAGCTGCGAAGCGGCAGCGTGCCTCGCGGTGTCACCGCGTATTTGCGCGCGATCGCACGCGAAACGGTCGATTCGTGCAGGCCCACTTCCGCCGCGACCTCGCGCAGCGTCAGCGGACGCAAGGCCTGCTCGCCGAACTCCAGGTAACCGGACTGCTGGCGGATCAGGCAACGCACCACCTTCAGCAGCGTGTCGCCGCGCGCCTCCAGGTGCTTGAGCAGCCAGCGGGCCTCCTGCAGGCGGCCGCGCAGGTAGCTGGCGTCGCTGCTGCTGGCGCGCTGGATCATGCTTTCGTAGCCGCGGTGGATGGTCAGCCGGGTGTGGCTGCCCGCGAGCGCGGCCCGCCACATGCCCTGGTAGCGCCAGATCACGCAATCGGGGGTGATGTAGGTGTCCGCGCTCATGCCGCCGACCTGCGAGCCCGGGCGCGGATCGAGCGAGCGCACCAGGTGCAGCGCGACCGCGACGTCGTCGGCGGGCGCGGACAGTTCGTGGGCCAGACCGTCGGCGCCGATCTTCGGCAGACGTTCCAGCGGGCCGGCCACGATCCGCAGCGACAGTGCCTTGCCCGGGGTGTCGTCGGACAAGGCATCGATTTGCAGGGTCAGGCATTCGCGCAGGTCGCGCGCGCCCACGCCGAGCGGGTCGAAGCGCTGGATCTGGCGCAGCGCGGCAAGGATTTCCTCGGGACTGGCCTCGATCTCGGGACGCAGGGCCAGTGCGATGTCCTCAAGCGGTTCGCGCAGGTAGCCATCGTCTTCGATGGCGTCGATCAGCGCCGCGCCGATCTGCATGTCGCGCGCCGAGAGCCGGGTCAGGCGCAATTGCCAGGACAGGTGGTCGTGCAGGGAGTCGGTGTGGACGATCCGGTCCATCGGGTCCAGGCCGTCTTCGTCGCTGCCGGAGCCGCTGCCGCTTCCCGTACCGGTGGTGTTCCAGCTGTCCGGCGGCTCCCATTCGGCGTCGTCGCTGTCGCGGGGCGTGTCGCTGGCATCCTGGGCCGCCGGTACGGCCGCTTCCGGGGCGGGGATCTCGGGCATACCCTCGGGGATGTCGGCCGTGGATTCGGTTTCGTCCCAGTCCAGCAGCGGATTGCTTTCGACCGCCGTGGTGATTTCCGCCTCCAGCTCGAGCGACGACAACTGCAGCAGATGCAGGGCCTGACGCAGTTGAGGCGTCAGGACCAGCTGCTGCCCGAGCGATGTCTGCAGGCGAGGCTTCATGTCCCTATGGTAGTGCGATCCAGACGCTTGGCGCGATCCTTGCATGCGGCTTTTTATGAGACGCCGCTCGCGGTTTTCCGCGCGCCATGCAGGGCGCACGCGATTGCCGCGTCGCCCAACCTGTCGAAACTAGAGTGTGAATGCGTCGCCGAGGTACACGCGGCGCACATCCTGGTTGGCCAGCAGCGCTTCGGGCGCGCCCTGGGCGAGCACCGCACCCTCGCTGAGGATGTAGGCGCGGTCGCAGATGCCCAGCGTTTCGCGCACGCTGTGGTCGGTGATCAGCACGCCGATGCCGCGGTTCTTGAGATGGCGGATGATGCGCTGGATCTCGCCGACCGAAATCGGGTCGACGCCGGCGAAGGGCTCGTCGAGCAGCATGAGGCGCGGTTTCGCGGCCAGCGCGCGCGCGATCTCCACGCGGCGGCGCTCGCCGCCGGAGAGGCTGGCGCCGATCTGGTCGGCCACGTGCGCGACCTGCAGTTCGTCGAGCAGACTTTCCAGCTCGCGTTCGCGGCTGGTGCGGTTCAGGTCGGAACGCAATTCCAGCACCAGGCGCAGGTTGTCGGCCACGGTGAGCTTGCGGAACACCGAGGGTTCCTGCGGCAGGTAGCCGACGCCGCGCTTGGCGCGGGCGTACATCGGTTCGCCGGTGATGTCGTGGCCGTCCAGCACGATGCGACCGGCATCGGCCGGCACCAGGCCGACGATCATGTAGAAACAGGTGGTCTTGCCCGCGCCGTTCGGTCCGAGCAGGCCGACCACTTCACCCGCGTCCAGATGCAGGCCGAAATTGCGGACGACTTCGCGCGATTTGTAGCGCTTGCGCAGCCCTTCGGCGACCAGCATCAGGGTTTGCCCTGTGTCGCGGGCTTGGCCTGGGCGGTCTTGGGCACGATGCGCACCGTGACCGGGCCGTTGCCTGCGCCGCCGCTCTCGATGCGGCCGGTCTTCAGGTCATAGGTCATCTTCTGGCCGCTGGTGCTGCCGCGCGCGGTGGTGACGGTGTAGGTGCCGGTGAGCACGATCACGTCGGTGTTCATGTCGTAATCGATGCGATCGGCCTTGGCGGTCATCCAGGTGCCGTCTTCCATCTGCTGCTTGAGTTGCGCCTGGTTGCCGGTGAAGACCGCCCGGACCGGATCTCCGCCCTTCTGGTGGAGGTCGGCGCGCCCGGCCTGGATTTCCAGCGTGCCCTGGGTGATGGTCACGCCGCCATAGAAGGTATTGACGCCATTGCCATCGAGCGTGCCTTCCTGCCCGCCGGCCTTGATGTCCATGGGCTGGTTGCGGTCGGTACTGCGCGCCCAGGCGGCGACCGGCAGCGCGACGGCGAGGACGACCAGGGCCGACAGCAGTGCTCTGCGTGCGCTGGGCACGACGACGGAGGCGTGGGTCTTAGCGACGGGCTGGAACATAGCGGGTTTTGACCTCGGATCGGAACACGTATTTTTTCGTGGCCGTGGACACCGCAAAGCCGCGCCCACTGAGTATAGAGCCGGGTTGGACGATGGTCATCACATCGTCCGTTTCGGCGTGGTTCCTGCGCGGGTACACCCGCAGGGTCTCGGTATTCATCGTCACAGGTCGTACCGTGGCGCTCGGGCTGTTGGCCTTGACCTCCCCGGAGAGCCGGATTTCTTCCTGGTCTGCGCTGACCCAACCCTGCTTCGAGCGCACTTCCCAGTGCTGGCCGTCTGCGTTGGGGATCAGGAACAGCGGTGTCGCCATGGACATGGTGGCGTCGTCCGGACGCCGTTCAAGGCGCGGGGCGCGCAGGGTGAACGATTCCTTGCCCTGGCCATCGAGCGCGATGAGCTCGAAATCGTGCAGCACGTAATCCGGCCGCTTGTCGGCAACGGCCACGGCTGCCGGCGGGCGCTGCTGCTGCCACACGGCCCAGCCGGCGGCGAAGGCGCCGATCGACAGCAGCAGGATCACCACGGCGCGCCAGCTCACGAGACCTCCCCGCGCACGGTGGGCGGCAGCGGGTCGTCGATGTGTCCCTGGGCAGAGAGCAGCAGGTCGCACAGCTCGCGCGCAGCGCCCTTGCCGGCCTTGGCTGCGGTGCGCAGTTCGGCTTCGGCGGCGGTCAGCGCGTGGGCATTGCCCGGAGCGACCGACAGGCCCACCGCGCGCATCGCCGGCAGGTCGGGCAGGTCGTCGCCCATGAAACAGGCCTGTTCCATGCCGATGCCCAGTTCCGCGCACAGCGCCTGCACGCAGGCCAGCTTGTCCTTCACGCCGATGTGGCAGCGCACGCCGAGTTCGTGCGCGCGCCGTTCCGCGACCGGGCTGTTGCGCGCGGTGACGAACGCGACCGCGATGCCGCACTGGCGCAGCAGGACGATGCCCTGGCCATCGTGGACGTGGAAGCTCTTGCTTTCACGGCCGTCGGCATCGAGGGTCAGGCGGCCATCGGTGAGGGTGCCGTCGACGTCGAAGCAGACCAGGCGGATGTTGCCGGCCCGCGCCATCAGCGCATGGTCGCCGGCGGCGCGGCGGGCGAGGGGCTGGGTGTCGATGGAATGCTCCATGCCTCAGACCACCCGCGCGCGCAGGAGGTCGTGGATGTTCAGTGCACCGACCACGCGGCGTTCGTCGTCGATCACCAGCAGCGCGTTGATCTTGCGGGTTTCCATCAGCTGCGCGGCCTCGACGGCCAGCGCGTCGGCATCGATGGTGACCGGGGTGCGGGTCATCAGGCGCTCGATCCGCGTGCCGTGCACATCGGTCGCCGGGTCGGACAGCGAGCGGCGCAGGTCACCGTCGGTGTACAGGCCGAGCAGGCGGCGGTCGGCATCGACCACGGCGGTCATGCCCAGGCGCTTGCGGCTCATTTCCAGCAGGGCGTCGCCGAGGGTGGCGTCGGGGCCGACGGCGGGAATCTCGTCGCCGGCATGCATGACGTCGGCGATGTGCAGCAGCAGGCGGCGGCCGAGCGCGCCGGCAGGGTGGGACCGGGCGAAGTCATCGGAGGTGAAGCCCCGGGCTTCGAGCAGGGCGACGGCGAGGGCGTCGCCCATGGCCAGAGAGGCGGTGGTGCTGGCGGTGGGCGCCAGCGCCAGCGGGCAGGCCTCGGCCGGCACGCTGACATCCAGGTGCAGGTCGGCTTCGCGGGCGAGGGTGGACTGCGGGCGGCCGGTCATCGCGATGAGGGCGTTGCCCTGGCGCTTGAGCACCGGCAACAGCATCAGGATTTCGTCGGATTCGCCGGAATAGGACAGGGCCAGGACCACATCGCGGTCGGTGATCATGCCCAAGTCGCCGTGCCCGGCTTCGCCCGGGTGCACATAGAACGCCGGCGTGCCGGTGGAGGCGAGCGTGGCGGCGATCTTCCGCGCCACGTGGCCGGACTTGCCCATGCCGAGGCAGACGATGCGGCCCGGACAGGCCAGCATGGCCCGGCAGGCAGCCGAAAATTGGCCGTCGATGCGTGCCGCGACAGCCGCGAGCCCGTCGCGCTCGACCTCGAACACCCGGCGGCCGCTGGCGGCGAGGGCGTCGTCGTCGAGGATCATGCCGTCGAAGGCAGCCGCGGACGATAGGGATGGTGTGGCGTTCGCCATTGGGGAGCCGACGGCTTTCCGTTACGCTAGTCGGCCAATTCTACGCACCCGCGTTCAGCTTTGCCCGCACGGGCGATGAATGCCGGTCTTCCCCTCCGAATCGAGGACGTTGCCCGCGCGATGCCGGCCCCCGGCCGACGCTGCTCCGCCTCCAGAACCCTCCCGGTGCCCCGCCCATGACCCCCGACACCATCCGCCAGCTCATCGAACAGGGCCTGCCCGGCGCCCGCGTCCACGTCCAGGGCGACGACGGCGTGCATTTCGAGGCGCTGGTCGTCTGCGATGCCTTCCAGGGCAAGCTGCCGCTGGCCCGCCACCGCATGGTCTACGCCATCCTGGGCGAGCACATCGACAGCGGTGCGCTCCACGCGCTGGGATTGAAGACGAAGACCCCGGCGGAAGCCGGCATCGCCGACGCCTGACCATTCCCTGACGCCAGTCATCTCCTCCACAAGCATCCATCACCGAACACACCCATGCAGAAAATCGTAGTCACCGGCGGCGTGCCGCTCCAGGGCGAAGTCCGGATTTCCGGTGCGAAGAACGCGGTCCTGCCGATCCTGTGCGCCACGCTGCTCGCCGACGGTCCCGTGGATATCGGCAACGTGCCGCATCTGCACGACGTGGTCACCACGATCAAGGTCCTGCGCGAACTGGGCGCGACCGTCGAGCACGACATCGAGCGCGGCCACGTCCGCGTCGATGCGCGCAGCGTGCACAGCCACGTCGCGCCGTACGAACTGGTGAAGACCATGCGCGCGTCGGTGCTGGTGCTGGGTCCGCTGCTGGCGCGGTACGGCGCCGCCGAAGTGTCGCTGCCGGGCGGCTGCGCGATCGGTTCGCGCCCGGTCGACCAGCACATCAAGGGCATGCAGGCGCTGGGCGCCGAGGTCAGCGTCGAGCACGGCTTCATCAAGGCGAAGGCCGACCGGCTGAAGGGCGGGCGCGTGGTGTTCGACATGGTCAGCGTGGGCGCGACCGAGAACGTGCTGATGGCCGCGACCCTGGCCGAAGGCACCAGCGTGCTGGAAAACGCCGCGATGGAGCCGGAGATCGTCGACCTGGCCGACTGCCTGATCGCGATGGGCGCGAAAATCGAAGGCGCCGGCAGCAACCGCATCACCGTGCACGGCGTCGAATCGCTTGGCGGCGGCCGACATGACGTCGTCGCGGACCGCATCGAGACCGGCACCTTCCTCGTCGCCGCAGCGATGACCGGCGGGCGCATCGTCTGCCGCGCCGCGCGTCCGGACACCCTCGATGCGGTGATCGACAAGCTGACCGAGGCCGGTGCCGAGATCACCGAGGACGCCGACAGCATCACCCTCGACATGCACGGCAAGCGGCCGAAGGCCGTGGACATCACCACCGCGCCGCACCCGGGCTTCCCGACTGACATGCAGGCGCAGTTCATGGCGCTCAACTGCGTCGCCGACGGCGTGGGCATCATCAGCGAAACCATCTTCGAAAACCGCTTCATGCACGTGCAGGAACTGCAGCGCCTGGGCGCGGACATCCGCATCGATGGCCACACCGCCATCGTCCGCGGACTGCCGCAGCTGAGCGGCGCGCCGGTGATGGCCACCGACCTGCGCGCCTCGGCCTCGCTGATCCTCGCCGGCCTCGTCGCAGATGGCGACACCATCATCGACCGCATCTACCACCTCGATCGCGGCTACGAACGCATCGAGGCCAAGCTGTCGGCGCTGGGTGCCAAGATCCGCAGGATCGATTGAGGCGCACAGGCGATCGGAGAAATCGATCCAATCCATCCGTTTCCGCGTTCGATCAGGAGGATCTGAAATGGGCAAGTCGGTGTGGTGGTTCCCGGTCATCGCAATGTCGCTGCTGTTCGCCGCAGGCGATGCGGCTGCGATGGACACTTATCGCGGCACGATCGAGTTGCAGGACGGCGAGGCGACGTTTCGCGGCTGCGAGCGTGGCGCCAAGGCGTATCCGTTGCGCGATGCCGAGCGGGTGAAGGCGGTGGCGCAGTTGCGCGCGCGGCCGGTGCCGCAGGGATTCTGGTACGGCGAAGTCACGGGCGAGATCGATCAAGGCCCCGGTGGCGAGGTGCTGATGGTGCTGGCGATCACCGGGTTGCGCCCGGGCATGGGCTGCGAACTGGCCGAGCAGGCGCGCGGTACCGCGAATCCAGCGATGTCCGGCCGTCCTGCGACGCAGCGCGCGGCCGACTCGGCACGATTGGGCGACGATGATGCCGGTGGGGATCCTGCGGCGATCGGAGACGAGTGAGTCGCCGGCGACCCGTTTGCGGGCCGCCGGTGAATCACCTGAGCGCAGCGATCAGCGCACGTTCGTGATGCGCAGGTCGATGTCGTCCTTGCCGTCCTTGCGCTGCAGGATGCGCGCAGGCAGCGCCAGGCCCTCGACCACCCAGATCAGCATCTGCTTGTTGCCGCTGCTCGCGACCAGCCGGGTCGCCGGGCGCGGTTTGCCGCCGACGGTCACGGTGTCCTTGCCGGCGACGGTGAAACTCATGGGCTTGGCGCGACCTTCGTCGACGAGGCGGTAGCGCAGCGGCTTGCCGGCGACGGCGTCGCGGGCGATGGCCAGATTCAGCAGCAGGCCGTCGACATCGCCGGGCTGCAGGGCCACGGGGCCGGCGCGCTCGGGCTTCACGTCGCCGGTCCAGCGTGCTTCGCCTGCAGCCCAGTCGTAGACGGCATTGCGGCGGATCTTCTTGATCAGCAGCAGCGACGCATCGGTGCCGGTCAGCGGTCGCCAGTCGCCGTTGCGGTCCTCGAACACCGTGGTCTGGGTGAGCTGCGCGACCTTGTTGGCGATCTTCAGCGTGTATTTCCACTGATTGCCGCCCTGCGGCTCGATGCTCATCTGGCCGGTCGCCGAAAGCCCCATGTAGCTGGCTTCGTAATCCGCAGTGAAGGGTTCGAGGGCCTGTGCGGGCGCGATGAAAGCGCCCGCGACGAGTGCGAGCGGGGCGAGCGTGCGTGCGAAGAGCGGGCGGGGAAGACGCGACATCAGGGAATTCCTTCGTATTCGATGAGTTGCAGGTCGACGGCGTCCTCGCCGTCTTCGCGCTGCAGGATGCGGACCGGCGTCGGGACGCCGGCGGCGACCCAGACGACGGTATCGTCGTTGCCGCCGTTGGTACGGGCCACGCGCAGCACTTCGTAGCCCAGTTCGCCGATCGTCACGGCTTCGGTCGCGTTCGCGACCTGATAGATGTGGTCACGCACGCGTCCGCCTTCGACGAAACGATAGCGCAGGACCGCGCCAGGCCGGGCGTCGCGGATGATCGCGAGATTGATCAGCAGGCCGCTCATGTCGCCGGGCTGCAGGGCGACCGGCTGCTGGTGGCGGGGCTTCAGGTCGCCACGCCACTGCGCGCTGCCCCGGGCCCAGTCGTAGGTGCCGGTGCTTTTGCGGCCGAGGAACAGGCCCTTGCGCACCGTGCTCTGGCTGATCGGGCGATAGCTGCCGGCTTCGCTTTCGAACACCGTGCTCTGCTGCACGTTCAGGCCGAGCACGCCGGCCATGCCGGTCTCGCCTTCGATCCCCAGGTCCACGCGCCAGCGCGGCGGTACCTGGCGGAGGAGCTTCAGGGTCGCGCTGCCTGCCGGTTTGCCGTGGTAGAGGGCGTGATAGCGGGCAGCGAAGGGTTCGAGCGTGCGTGGCGCTTCGGCCTCGGCTCCGGCCGACGCGGGCACGATACCGTCCTGCGCGGCGCAGGGGGCGGCGAGGGCGAACAGCAGGGCGAGGGCGGCGAATGGGCGCATGACGGCCGGGATCATGCAAGCCGCCGGTTGGCTCCCAGCTGAAGGGGAACGACCAGGGGCGCGCCGTTCAGGCGTGGGCCGTCGGCGGTGAGCTGCAGGCGGCCTTCGACGAGCAGGCGCACGGTCTCGACCAGGAGCGGGTGCTCGACGTTCCGCACGCGGGCGCCCAGTGCTTCGGCATCGTCGCCCGGCAGGACCGGCACCCGGGCCTGCGCCAGCACCGGGCCGTCGTCTAGGTCGGCGGTGACCATGTGGATGCTCGCCCCATGTTCGGCTACGCCCGCGTCGAGCGCCTGCTGGTGCGTATGCAGACCCTTGAAGGCCGGCAGCAGCGAGGGATGCAGGTTGATCATCCGGTTCGGCCGGCGCTCGATCTGCGCGGCGGCGATGATCCGCATGTAGCCGGCGCAGACGATCAGGTCGGCCTGCGCGCCGTCCACGGCGGCGAAGAAAGCCTCATCGTGCGCCTCGCGCGTCGCGAAGCGCTTCGGCGGGACGACCGTGGTCGCGATCCCGGCCGCGCGTGCGCGGTCCAGCGCGAATGCCTTCGGTTTGTCGGAGAAGACGCCGGCGATCTCGATATTCAGGTCGCCCGCGGCGACGGCATCGATCAGCGCCTGCAGGTTGGTGCCGGCGCCTGAGGCGAGGACGGCGATGCGGAAGCGTTCGGTCATGCAGGGGCACCAAGCGGATGTTTCGCGCGCCACGGCCAGGTCGCGATCGCGCCCAGCGTGGCCAGGAGCATGTCCATGTGCGCGTCCCAGGGGTCGCCCTGCTGGCCGTTGTAGGCCTCGGCCTGTTCCGGCGACAGCAGCAGCGCGATCGCCCATTCCAGCCATTCGTAGACCAGGCTGACCACCATCACCAGCGCGACCGCCAGCACGAAGGCATGGCCATTGACGAGCGGCCAGCGCTGGCGCAGGTGCGCGGCGATGGCGGTCGTGAAGCACAGCCCGAACAACAGGTGGATCAGCCGGTCGAAATGGTTGCGTTCCCAGCCGAACGCGGCCTGCGGAGACCAGTCGAAGAGGGCGCGGCACCAGGCGTCGTAAGGCACGTTCGAATACAGCCAGCGCGCGGCGACGCAGTGGATCGCGATGAAGGCGCAGATCGCGATGAAGTCGCCGCTGCGCATCGGCCAGCGGCGGTCGTGCAGGACCAGCCAGATCAAGCCGACCACGGTCAGCGAGCTGTGCAGCGCCTGTTCCAGTGGCCACAGTGGCGAGATCCACGTGATCGCGAACACTGCGAGGGTGAGCGCGAAGGCGGCCTTCTTCGCGATGTCCGCCTTTGTGCGAGCCAAGCCGGGATCAGCCGATCTGCACCCGCTCGCCTTCGCCTGCCGCGACCACCGCGCCGATGGTCCAGTGTGGCAGTTCGAGGCGGTCGAGTTCGGTGCCGACGGCAGCCACGGCGGCCTGCGGGACGATCAGCACGAAGCCGATGCCGCAGTTGAACGTGCGCCACATGTCTTCGCTCGGCACGTTGCCTTCGCGCTGCAGCCACTGGAACACCGGCGGCAGCGTCCAGCTCGACGCGTCGATGTCCAGGCCCAGGCCGTCGGGGACGACGCGGATGATGTTTTCGGTCAGGCCGCCGCCGGTGATGTGCGCCATCGCATGGATGGATTCGCCCTGGGCGCCGCCGAGCAGGTCGAGGATGGGTTTGACGTACAGGCGCGTCGGCGCCATCAGCGCATCGACCAGCGTCGTGCCGTCGCCGAGGTCGTGGTCGGCCGGTCGGCCGGCGCGGTCGTAGATGCGGCGGATCAGCGAATAGCCGTTGGAGTGCGGACCGCTCGAAGCGATGCCGATCAGCACGTCGCCTTCGCGCACCTTTGCGCCATCGAGGATCTTCGACTTCTCCACGCCCGCGACGCAGAAGCCGGCGAGGTCGTATTCGCCGGGCGGATACATGTCGGGCATTTCCGCGGTTTCGCCACCGATCAGCGCGCAACCGGAGAGTTCGCAGCCCTTCGCGATGCCGCCGACGACCGAGACGACGGTGTCCACGTCGAGCTTGCCGGTGGCGAAGTAGTCGAGGAAGAACAGCGGCTCCGCACCTTGCACCAGCACGTCGTTCACGCACATGGCGACGAGATCGATGCCGATGGTGTCGTGGCGGTTCAACTGCTGCGCCAGCTTCAGCTTGGTGCCGACCCCGTCGGTGCCGGAGACCAGCACCGGCTCCTTGTACTTCGCCGACAGGTCGAACATCGCGCCGAACCCGCCGAGGCCGCCCATGACTTCGGGACGGAAGCTGCGCTTGACCAGCGGCTTGATGCGTTCGACCACTTCGTTGCCCGCGTCGATGTCGACGCCGGCGTCTCGGTAGGTCAGGGCGGTGGGGGCGGAGGGAGTCTGGGTCACGGCGAGGGCTGCGGGCGCGGGAAACGACCATTGTAGCCGCTGGCCGGGCGCCTCGGCCCGTGCCCGGACCCTGCCGACCTGTGCTCCTGCCGTTCGTCGGGGCATGGAGCGGGGGACTTGTGGCACCATTTCCGGCGTTGGCCAACGTCCGGGACGAGAACGATGCGGCAGTCGAGGTGGTGGGTGGTGCGAGGGATGCTGGGGCTGTGCCTCGCTGCGGGGTTGCTGGCGGCGGTACCGGCGCTGGCGCAACGCGTGGAAGGCGATCGCGCCGGTGCCAGCGGGGTGTTCGAGGCCGAGGTGCCGGTGAACAACCAGACCGACACCGAACGCAACAACGGCTTCGCCCGTGCGCTCGCGCAGGTGCTGGCGAAGATGAGCGGCGACCGCGCCGCGACCGCGCGACCCGGCGTCGGCCAGGAGCTGCGCCGCGCTAAGGAGTACGTCGCCAGTTACGACTATCGCCAGGACCAGGGCGTCTCGGCCACCGGGGCGCCGACGTTCCGGACCACGCTCGTCGTTCGCTTCGACCAGGCCAAGGTCGAGGGCGTCATTGCCGCGCTGGGCCTGCCGGTCTGGCCGCAACCGCGTCCCAAGCCGGTGCTGTGGCTGGCGATCGACGACGGCAAGGGGCCGCGCCTGGTCGGTGTGAACCAGAGCAACGCTGCCCGCGCGATCCTCGACCGTGCCATCGAGCGCGGCTACCGCCTGGGCCTGCCGACCGGCAGCGCCGCCGAACTGGCCGCCGTCGGCGCCATCTGGCGCGGCGACAGCGGCGCGATCTCCCGGCTCTCGGCGCGCTACAGCCCGCCGATGCAGCTCATCGGCAAGCTCTACCGCAAGGGCGCCGGCTGGAAGGCCGACTGGGTCTTCGTCGACAGCGGCCGCGTCCTGTCCAAGTGGTCCAGCGAGGAGGGCGATGCCCGCCGTGCCATGGCCGCCGGTGCTGATGGTGCCGCCGACGCATTGATCCGCCGCTACGCGCGCCAGAGCGGTGGCGCAGGCCCGGCCGGCAGCTATCGCGTGCAGATCACCGGCGTCGACAGCGCCGACGATTACATCCGCCTGATGTCGCACCTGCAGGAGATTTCCGTGGTGCGGAAGATCCGGCCGATCAGCGCCAGCGCCGATGTCCTGCTGCTGGAGCTGGATCTGGTCAGCGGCCTGCCGGGCTTCCGCCGCATGATCCAGGGACGCGGCATCCTCGTCGGCAGCGAGCCGTCGGCAGGCGCCGAGGATGGCGAAGCGTCGACACCGACGCCGGCCGTGCCGACCTTCGACCTGCGGTGAGGACCGAATGACCAGCGAATCGACATCCAGCGGCATGCCCAGCGGCATGCCGAACCCCGGGCCCGGACCGGTCGAGGACATCGCCCGGTTCTTCCGTCGCCTGCAGTGGGCCCTGCTGCTGGTGGGCGTCGGCCTGCTGATCTGGGTGCTGACCCCGGTGCTGACGCCGTTCGCGGCCTCGCTGCTGCTGGCCTGGCTGGGCGATCCGGTGGTCGATCGTCTGGAGACGCGCGGGCTGTCGCGCAACGCCTCGGTCGGCCTCGTCTTCACCGTGATGGTGCTGGTGCTGATCGTGCTGGTGCTGGTGTTGATCCCGGTGGTGCAGAGCCAGGTGGAAGTGCTGGCGCGCTCGATCCCGGTCTACTTCGAATGGGTGGTGCGCACCGGCCTGCCGTGGCTGCAGGACAAGACCGGCATGGACGTGGTGTCCTGGCTGGATCCGGACTACCTGCTCGACATGCTCAAGCGCAACTGGCAGGGCGCCAGCGGCATCGCCACGCAGGTGCTCGGCATGGTGACGCAGTCGGGCTTCACGGTGCTGGGCTGGTTCGCGAACCTGGTGCTGATCCCGTTCCTGACCTTCTTCTTCCTGCGCGACTGGGACCTGCTGGTGCAGCGCGCCGCCGCGCTGGTGCCGCGCGACCGCATCGACACGATCGCCACGCTGGCGAAGGAATCCGATGCCGTGCTCGGCAGCTTCCTGCGCGGCCAGTTCATGGTGATGCTCACCATGGGTGTGTTCTACGCGCTGGGCCTGTGGCTGGTGGGGCTGGAAGTCGGCGTGCTGATCGGCGTCGCCGCTGGCCTGCTCACCTTCATCCCGTACATCGGTCCGACCACGGTGCTGGTCGGCGGCGTCATCGCCGCGCTGGTGCAGTTCGGCGACTGGCAGCACATCGTCGGCGTGCTTGCGGTGTGGGGTATCGGCCAGTTGCTCGAAAGCTATGTCCTGACGCCCAAGCTGGTCGGCGACCGTGTCGGCCTGAGCCCGGTGACCGTGGTGTTCGCGGTGATGGCCGGCGGCACGCTGTTCGGCTTCCTCGGCATGCTGCTCGCGCTGCCGGTGGCCGCCGTGGCGAACGTGGTGATCCGCCATGCGCACGAGCGCTACACCGCGAGCCGTTTCTATCTCGGCGATGGTGCCGGCGGGCCGAAGATCGAAATTGCCGGCACGCACCACGTTCGCCCGACACCGGACGACCCCTCCGATCCTGCGGGCCCGGTGTGAGCGAATCGAAGTCCCGCAGCGCATCGGCGCAACTGCCGCTTGCGCTGCGTTTCCCGCCCGATCAGCGTTTCGAAACCTTCGTCGCCGCACCCGACGGCGCGCTGGCGCAGCTGCGCGCGCTCGCGCGTGGCGAAGTTGGCAGCGTCTACATCGCGGGCGCCAGCGCCACCGGCAAGACGCATCTGCTGCTCGCCACCTGCGCCGAAGCCGAGCAGGCCGGGCGCCGCGTCGCCTACCTGCCGATGCTCGCCGCCGCAGGCCGCCTGCGCGACGCGCTCGACGCGCTGGAACAGGCCGATCTGGTCGCACTCGATGGTCTGGATATCGTCGCCGGCAACCGCGAGGACGAGATCGCACTGTTCGACGCGCACAACCGTGCGCATGACGCGGGGCGACGCATGCTCTACGCCGCGCGTGTGATGCCCGATGGATTGCCGCTGACCTTGCCCGACCTGCGCTCGCGGCTGTCGCAGTGCGCCCGTATCGCGCTGGAGCCTCTGGACGACGCCGGACGCGCCGACGTGCTGCGCCTGCGCGCGCAGCGTCGCGGCCTGCAGCTCGACGATGCCGCCATCGACTGGTTGCTCAAGCGCGTCGACCGCGACCTGGTGACGCTGACCGTGCTGCTCGATCGACTGGATCGCGAATCGCTCGCAGCGCAGCGGCGGCTGACGGTGCCGTTCCTGAGGCAGGTGTTGGGCGGGTGAGCGCAACACGCCTCGATTGAACGTGCGTCGAAGCGCATCCGTTGCCGGAAAATCCCTCTGCGAAGCCTCGTCGGATCATGCCTCAACGTCTCTGGATCATGATGGGCGTGATGTCGGAGAACGGCTGAAGCTGCTGCCGGGAAACTCCGAGTCGCGGGTGTTCCGTTTGCACCGTTCGTTTACCATGCCCGTGGAATTGGGTTGAAGGTCTGTCGCAGACGGGCCGCCCGGGGCAGGAGACAAAGGCATGTCGCGTTGCGAACTTTCCATGGAATCGCTGGGTTATCGTTATCCGGGCGGACATCGGGCGGTGTCAGGGATCAACCTGGACCTGGGGCCCGGCATTCTCGGGCTGCTCGGACCGAACGGCGCCGGCAAGTCGACCCTGATGCGGATGCTGGCGACCATGACCCGGCCCAGCGAAGGACGGATCACCTGGAATGGGACCGATCTCGCCACCGACCCCAACACGCTGCGTGCGACGCTCGGCTACCTGCCGCAGGATTTCGGTGTCTATCCGGCACTGAGCGCCCGTGAGTTCCTCGGTTTCCTGGCGGCAGTGAAGGGCCTGTCCGGCGCCAAGGCCCGGGAACGTGTCGAACACTGCCTGTCCGTGGTCGGGCTGGTCGATGCGGCCGATCGCCGCCTCGGCGAATACTCAGGCGGCATGCGCCAGCGTGTGGGCATCGCCCACGCCCTGCTCAACGATCCGACCCTGCTGATCGTGGACGAACCCACGGTCGGTCTCGATCCCGAAGAGCGCATGCGCTTCCGCCATCTGCTCACCGATCTGGCCGGCGAACGGGTGGTCATCCTTTCCACGCACATCGTCTCCGATGTCGAAGCCAGCGCCACCGCGCTCGCGGTGATGACCAAGGGTGCGCTGCGTTTCCACGGCACGCCCGAACAGCTGATCGCCCGTGCCGAAGGTCGTGTCTGGGAATGGACGATCGCCCCCGAGCAGATGGCCGACATCCGCAAGCGCTTCACGCTGTGCGGTTCGCTGCGCCGCCCCGAGGGCATCCGCGTGCGCGTGCTCGCCGACGTTCGCCCTGATCCCGATGCGACACCGGCCGTCCCGGAACTCGAGGATGCCTACACTTGGCTGACCGGATCCCGGCCGCAGCCGGGCGATGGTGTCGCACAGGTGGTCGATGCCGATGGCTTGGCCCACGGCGCGCTGACCGGAGGCTGAGATGAACGTCTTCCTGAGGGTGTTCGCGATCCTGCTCGCGGATCTGCGCGAACGTACGCGTACGCCGAAATTCTGGATCGTGCTGGGCATCATGTCATGCGCGACATGGTGGTGCTTCCCGGCGCACGAGACCGGTTTTTCATCGCTCGCGCTGCCGGATGGTGCGCGCGGCTACTACTCCAGCGCCTGGGCCGGGCTCGCGATGAGCCTGATGTACAGCACGCTCCTCAACCTGATCGGCTTCTATCTGGTGCGCGGCACGCTCACGCGCGATTTCGAGACGCGGGTGTGGCAATTGCTGGTGACCACGCCGATGACCCGCGCCGGATTCCTGTTCGCGAAGTGGGCCAGTCACATGGTCGTGTTCGCGGCGATCGCCCTGGCCGGCATGGCGGTCGCGTTGGCCGCACAGTGGGTGCGGGCCGAGGACAGGCACATCGACCTCATCGAAGCGCTCAAACCATTGCTTGTGCTGAGCCTGCCCAGCCTTGCGCTGACGGCGACGCTCGCGATCTGGTTCGACCTGATCCCGTGGCTGCGCCGCACCGCCGGCAACGTGGTGTATTTCGTGCTCTGGGCCGCGATGCTCGCCATGTCGCTGATGCCGTTCGAGCGAGGCGGTGCGGCACCGGCGCGTGGCTGGATCAGTGATGTCGGCGGCATGATCCCGGTTGCGCACCAGATGGCGGAGCTCCGTTCTGCGCAGGTCGGCGAGCCTGCCGAATTCGGCATCCTCCTCGGTTCCGCCTACTTCGAGAAGCCCGTCGATCGCTTCGAGTGGAAGACACTGACGGTCGACGAGAAGCTTGTGGTTGATCGCAGCTTCTGGCTCATCCTCGCGCTCGTGCTGGCGCTCGGCGCCGTGCCGTTGCT
Source organism: Lysobacteraceae bacterium (assembly GCA_036404915.1). Taxonomy (GTDB): domain Bacteria; phylum Pseudomonadota; class Gammaproteobacteria; order Xanthomonadales; family Xanthomonadaceae; genus Lysobacter_I. The sequence continues at coordinate 51,818 of DASWYO010000005.1, read as the reverse complement.
GGACTGGGGCGCCTCTCACGGGCTGGCGAAGGCGACAGTCGCCTCCACCGCTGGGCGCAGGCTGCGCTGGCTGGATTACCTGCTCGATCCATTGGCACGCGGACCACTCGCGGTGCTCGCCGTTGCCGAGCTGAAACTCGTGCTGCGGCAGCGTGCATGGTGGTGGTGGCTGGCGGCCGTGGCGTTGGTCGGCGCGCAGTTGGGGCCGCTCGGTACCATGCGGACCGCGATGCTGCTGGCATGGGTGTTGCCGCTGGACGTGCTTGCGCGCGGCGTGCTGAGGGATCGCGACCAGGCCACCGCGAGCCTCGTGTTCAATGCGCCGCATGCATTGCCGCGGGTGCTCGCCGCGCGCTTCCTGATCGGCGTCGGGATGCTGTGTGCCCTGACCTTGCCGGGCCTGCTGCGCCTGGTGATCGACGCGCCGATCGCTGCGATGGCGGCAGTGGTCTCCATCGTCTCGATCGTCAGCTGGGGCCTGAGCCTCGGCGCGTTGTGCCGCAATGCGCGCCCTTTCGAGCTGGTGATGGCGTGCGTGGTCTATGTCGCGCTGAATGGAGTGAATCTGTTCGATCTCGCGAAGGATCCGCTGTCCACGCTGACCGTGCAGGCCATTGGTCTGTTGCCGGCCTGGCTGCTGCTGGCCTGGAGCTGGCCGCGTCTGGCGCGACGCTGAATCGTCGACACGATCGCTGGCGGAAGCGCCGCCAGCGATGAGGAGGAGGACCAATCCTCCTGCTGCACTCCACGTGGCCGGCGACCGGACCGTCGCCGGTGTCTTCTCAGCCTGGGGCCGATCCCAGTTGCCTATCGAGTTCCGCCAGCCGCTCCGGCGTCCCCACGTCCGTCCAGCGCCCGCGATGGTGTTCGCCGCGCACGCGGCCGCGGAGCATGGCGGCGCGCAGCAGTGGCGCGAGCTTGAAGCGCGGGGGCGATGCGGTGGAGTCGGGGTTTTCGCCGATCACGTCGAGCCATTGGTCGAACAGGCGGGCGCGGTAGACGCCGATGCCGGCGAAGGTCAGGCGCGAGGGGCCGTCGGACGCGACGTATCCGTCGGGCTGCAGCGCGAAATCGCCTTTCGGATGGTGGTCGGGATTGTCGACCAGCACGAGGTGCGCGTCGTCCTCGATGTCGCGCGGCAGGCGCGCGAAGTCGTAGTCGGTCCAGATGTCGCCGTTGAGCGCGATGAAGGGCGTCGACATGTCGTTGTATTCAAGCAGGGTCAGGGCGTTCCACACGCCGCCGCCGGTTTCGAGCGGCGTCGGGCCTTCGTAGCAGTAGTGGATGCGCAAACCCCAGGTGCGGCCGTCGCCGAGCGCTTCGGAGAAGCGGTCGGCCAGCCAGGACGTGTTCACGACGACATCGCGGATGCCGATCTTCGCGAGCTTTTCCAGATGCCACGCGATCAGCGGCTTGCCGCCGACCGGCAGCAGCGGTTTCGGCGTGGTGTCGGTGAGCGGGCGCATGCGCTCGCCCAGGCCGGCGGCGAAGATCAGGGCCTTCATCGCGCGACCATCATGCTGTGGCCAGGGCGGGCTTGACGTGGCGTGCGATGAGGTCGGCCAGCGGTGCCAGTTCCGGGTATTTGGGCAGCACGCCGTCGAGATAGGCGAAGAAGCGCGCGACGTCGGCCACGTACTTGGGCTTGTGATCGCGATGGTTGAGGCGGGCGAAGATGCCGATGACCTTGAGGTGGCGGTGCACGCCGATCCAGTCGGCATCGCGGCGGAACTGCGCCAGCGACGGCACCGGCAGACCGGCGGCGAGGGCGCGCGCGTGGTAGCGGTCCAGCCAGGCATCGACGCGGTGTTCGGGCCAGCTCAGGAAGGCGTCCTTGAACAGGCAGATCGGGTCGTAGGCGATCGGGCCGGACACCGCGTCCTGATAGTCCAGCATCGCCGGGCCGTCGTCGCCGGCCGGCATCAGGTTGCGCGGCATGAAATCGCGATGCACCAGCACGGTCGGCTGCGCAAGCGCGGCGTCGATCAGGCGGCGATAAACGAGTTCGAGCTGTTCGAGGTCGCCGCAGTCCAGTGTCACGCCGAGGTGGCGGCCGAGGAACCATTCGTCGAACAGGCGCAGCTCGCGTGCCAGGAGTTCTTCGTCGTAGGCCGGGAAGCCTTCCGGCACCGGCGTCGCCTGCAGCATCAGCAACTGGCCGATGGCGGCGTCGAACAGGGCGTCGGCGTTGTCGGCATCGATCACGTGCAGGTAGGTGTGATGCCCCAGGTCTTCGAGCAGCAGGAACCCGGCTTCCACGTCACCGGCCAGCACGTCGGGGACGCGCACGCCGGAAGCGGCGATCAGCTCGCGCACCTGCAGCCAGGGACGCACGTCTTCCTTGTCCGGCGGCGAGTCCATCACGATGACCGTGCCGTCGGTGGTCCTGCCGCGCCAGTAGCTGCGGAAGCCGGCGTCCATCGACGCGCGCTCCAGGACCAGCCCGGCGTCGCCGGTGGCGGCGCGCGCCCAGTCGGTGCGGGCGGCGGCGCGCGGATCGAGGTCGGGCGATGCAGTCTGGGCGATCGGTTGGGACGACAGGGTCATGCGGCACGGAGGGGTTGGGCGAGTGCGACAGGGTATAAGCCCGGCCGGCCCCGCGCCATATTCCTGCAACATGCGGGCGTCGCTGAACCGGCCCGGATGCCCCCGCAGCGCGCTTTAGTACACTGCCCGGATCGTTTTCGTGGAGCGGATCATGGCGTCAGTGCAGCCGGTGTTGTTGTCGGGCGGGTCCGGGACGCGGCTCTGGCCGCTGTCGCGCGAGGCCTATCCGAAGCAGTTCCTGGCGCTGGCCGGCGACGACACCATGCTGCAGGCCACCTGGCGCCGCGTGGCGCCGCTGACCTCGGCCGCGCCGCTGGTGGTCGCGAACGAGGCGCATCGCTTCCTGGTCGCCGAGCAGCTCCGGGTGATCGGCGCCCCGGCCGCGCGCATCGTGCTGGAGCCGGTGGGCCGCAACACCGCCCCCGCCATCGCCGCCGCAGCCCTGGTGGCCATGGCCGACGGCAGCGACCCGCTGCTGCTGGTGCTGCCGTCCGATCACGTGGTCCGCGATGCCGACGCCTTCCGCAACGCCGTGCTGGCCGCCACGCCTGCCGCCGAGGCCGGCGCGCTGGTCACCTTCGGCATCGTGCCGCAGGCGCCGGAAACCGGGTTCGGGTACATCCAGGCCGAGGCAGGCCAGCCATCGCCAGGCGAGGGCGTCCGGCGCGTGCTGCGCTTCGTCGAGAAGCCCGATGCCGCGACCGCGCAGGCCTATCTCGACGACGGCGGCTACTTCTGGAACAGCGGCATGTTCCTGCTCCGCGCCTCGCGCTATCTCGAAGAGCTCGGCCGCTACCGGCCCGACATCCTCGCCGCCGTGCGTGCCGCCTGCGCCCACCTCGACCACGATGCGCTGTCGCAGGGCGGCGAATTCCTGCGCCTGGACCGCGACGCCTTCGCCGCATCACCGTCGGAATCGATCGACTATGCGGTGATGGAGAAGACCGACGCCGCGATGGTGCTGCCGGTCGACATCGGCTGGAACGATGTCGGCTCGTGGTCGGCGCTGTGGGAGGTCAGCGAGCAGGACGGCGACGGCAACGCGCACCACGGCGACGTGATCGCGATCGACAGCCGAAACAGTTATGCCTATGCGCGTCGTCTGGTCGCGCTGGTTGGCGTCGACGACCTGGTCGTCGTCGAGACCGACGACGCCGTGCTGGTCGCAGCCAAGGACAAGGTGCAGGACGTGAAGCAGGTGGTCGCGCGGCTGAAGGCCGACCAGCGCTCGCAGGCCGCGCTGCATCGCGAAGTGCATCGTCCCTGGGGCAGCTACGACTCCGTCGATGCCGGCGCCGGCTTCCAGGTCAAGCGCATCAAGGTCAAGCCGGGTGCGTCGCTGTCGCTGCAGTCGCATGAACGTCGCGCCGAGCACTGGATCGTCGTCCGCGGCACCGCCCGCGTCACCCGCAACAACGATGTCTTCGAACTGTTCGCCAACCAGTCGACCTACATCCCGATCGGCGCGAAGCATCGGCTGGAAAATCCCGGCACGGAGATGCTGGAACTGATCGAAGTGCAGTCCGGCGATTACCTCGGTGAGGACGACATCGTGCGCTATGAGGATGTGTATGGACGGGGTTGAATCGTGAGGAGTCCTCGCGAACAGGAATGCGCGTGATCCTCGCTCTCTTCGATTTCGACGGCACGATCACCACGCGGGAGACGATGCCGGATTTTGTGCGCATGGCGGTGCCACGTGCGCGCCTGCGGCTGTGGGGCATGCTGCTCGCGCCGTGGGTGCTGGGCTACAAGCTCGGCATCGTCTCGGGCACGAACATCCGCGACAAGATCGCGCGGGTCGGGTTTCGTGGCATGCGCGAAGCGGATTATCTGGCCGCCGGCGAGCGCTTCGCGCGCGAGCTGCTGCCGACCGTGCTGCGTCCGGAGGCGATGGCGCGGATCGCGTGGCACAAGGCACGCGGCGATACCGTCGTGCTGGTGTCCGGTGGCTTCGATGTGTATCTGTCGCACTGGTGTCGCGCGCAGGGCATCGAACTGATCTGCTCGAAGCTGGAGGTCGTGGACGGCGTGCTGACCGGCCGTTACGACGGCGCGCAGTGCGTGCGCGAGGAAAAGGCCAGACGCGTGCGCGAGCGCTATGTGCTGCGCCAGTACGGCGCGGTGCATGCCTATGGCGACACTACGGAAGACGCCGAACTGCTGGCGTTGGCGGACGAGAGCTGGTTCCGCGTGTGGCCCGACGTCTGACGGTCGTGGCGTCCGGATGCGGAAAACCCGGGCTCTCGCCCGGGTTTTCTTTTTTTGGTCACCGCTGCTGGAGATGTCTGATCAGCCCAGCGACTCCAGCCACTCGTCATCGGAGCCATCGCTGATGCCTTCGAACAGGAAAGTCGACAGGTAGCGTTCGCCGGTGTCCGGCAGCATGGTCAGCAACACCGAGCCTTCCGGTGCGCTCTCCGCGACCTTCAGCGCGGCGGCGGCGGTGGCGCCAGCGGAGATGCCGACGAACAGGCCTTCCTCGGTGGCGAGGCGACGCGAGGTGTCGCGTGCGACCACGTCGTCGACCGGAACGATTTCGTCGGCGATCGTGCGGCTGAGGACGTCCGGCAGGAAGTCCGGCGTCCAGCCCTGGATCTTGTGTGGCTGCCATTCCTTGCCACCGAGCAGCTGCGCGCCGGCCGGCTCGGTGGAGATGATCTTGATGTCAGGGCGCGCGAGCTTCAGCACTTCGCCGGTGCCGGTGATCGTGCCGCCGGTCCCCCAGCCGCTGACGAAGTAGTCGAGGCGCTTGCCGGCGAAATCGCGCAGGATTTCCGGGCCGGTGGTGCTGCGGTGATAGGCCGGGTTGGCCTCGTTCTCGAACTGGCGGGCGAGGAACCAGCCGTGTTTCGCGGCCAGTTCCTTGGCCTTGCGCACCATGCCGCTGCCGCGTTCGGCAGCGGGGGTGAGGATGACCTTGGCGCCGTAGGCGCGCATCAGCTTGCGACGCTCGACCGAGAAGGTCTCGGTCATGATCGCCACGAACGGGTAGCCGCGTGCGGCGGCGACCATCGCCAGCGCGACGCCGGTGTTGCCCGAGGTGGCTTCGACGATCGTCTGGCCCGGGCGCAGCAGGCCCTTTCGTTCGGCGTCGAGCACGATGGCCAGGGCGAGGCGGTCCTTGACCGAGCCGCCGGGATTGAAGGATTCGACCTTCGCGTACAGCGTCACGTGCTTGGGCGCGAGACGGTGCAGTTTGACGATCGGCGTGTTGCCGATGGTGTCGAGGATGCTGTCGTAGAGGGCCATGGGGATGTCCTGGGGGATGTCGGCGTAAGGAATGACGGGGAAACGAAATGGGAAGGGCCGGGTACCGGACGGGTCAGGCGGCTTCCGCGAGACCGACCGTGTCGGTGATCGATGTCGCGGACGCGGCCTCGCCGGCGCCGATCGGCGCAGTGCCGAACCAGTGCAGGCGCGCGGCCAGGCCGGCGACTTCGCCGACGAACAGCAGCGCGGGCGAACGCACATCATGCGCGCGGGCGGTGTCGGGCAGGGTATCGAGCGTGGCCAGCACCACGCGCTGTTCGGGGCGCGAACCGTTCTCGACCAGCGCGCATGGCGTGGATGCGGCACGGCCATGGGCCAGCAGGCGCGCACGCACGCGTTCGAGCCCGGCGACCCCCATGTAGAACGCCAGCGTCTGGCCTTCGCGCGCGAAGCCGGCCCAGTCGAGCTCGTCGTTCTCGGCCTTGCTGTGCGCGGTGACGAAACGCACCGATTGCGCGTGGTCGCGATGCGTCAGCGGGATGCCGGCATAGGCGGCGCAGGCGAGCGCTGCGGTGATGCCGGGCACGACTTCGTAGTCGATGCCGTGGTCGCGCAGGCATTCGATCTCCTCGCCACCGCGCCCGAAGACGAAGGCGTCGCCGCCCTTCAGGCGCACCACGCGCTTGCCGGCGCGGGCGTGTTCGAGCATGAGCGCATGGATCTTGTCCTGCGGCACGTGGTGGTGCCCGGCTTCCTTGCCCACTTCGATGCGCTCGGCATCGCGGCGGGCGAGGTCCAGCACTTCGGCGCTGACGAGGCGGTCGTGGAGGATGACGTCGGCCTCGTTGAGCAGGCGCAGGCCGCGCAGGGTGAGCAGGCCGGCATCGCCGGGGCCGGCGCCGACGAGGGCGACGCGCCCCGTTCGGGATTCGGTGTCCGCCTGGTCGATGCGTGCCAGCAGCGCGCGTTCGGCGCCGTCGTGGTCGCCGCGACGCAGCAGCGTCTGGATGTCGCTGTTCATCACGCCGTCGAAGAACCGCCGGCGTGCGCCGGTGTCGGCGATCTTCGCCCGAATGCGCCTGCGGTGGCGGACCAGCAGGGTGCCGAGTGCGCCGACGGATTCGTCGATCTCGGTTTCCAGGCGCTCGCGCAGGTGGCGGGCCAGCATCGGTGCGCCGCCGCCGCTGGAGATGGCGATCTGCAGCGGGCCGCGTTCGACGCGGGCCGGCACCTGGAAGCTGCACAGCGGCGCGTCGTCGACCACGTTCGCCCACAGGCGGCGGGCTTCGGCGGCCTCGGCCACGGCACGGTTCACCGCCGGGTCGTCGGTGGCGGCGACCACCAGCCAGACATCGTCCAGCCAGGCCGGTTCGAAGCAGCCGTCCAGGTGTTCGATGGTCCCCGTGGCGGACATCGCCTCGATTCCGGGTACAAGGTGCGGGGCTCCAACCCTGACCCGGGCGCCGGTCGGCAGCAGTGCCGTGATCTTGCGCAGGGCCACCACGCCGCCGCCGACCACCAGGACGGCGCGGTTGCGCAGGTCGAGGAAGGCCGGGAACAAGGGAGATTGCGGGGCTTGGAGGTCCGATGCGTCACCGGTGGCCATGCACGGGGCCGCATCCGCAGGGGCGGTGAGCGGTGCAACGGGCGTGGTCGGGGCAAGGGAAGGCATGGCCGGGTCCGGACTGGGAGGCGGGCAGTCCAACGTAAATCCGCGACGGAAGCGTCGGAAATGACCGCCGTGACTTGCTATATAAATATTTGGAATGTGCGATGACCGTTTTATTTCTATAAGTTATCAGAATTAAATCTCTTGATCCGCATAAAGAGATTCGCTTTCGGGGCATCATTTGGGGGTGCCCGGTTTCCTGTCCTTTCGCTCTCGCTTCCGGAAAGACCGTCATGACCCTTGTTCAACTGCGCTACTTCGTCGCAATTGCCGATGCGGGCTTCAACATCACCTCGGCCGCGGAACACGTCCACGCCACCCAGCCCGGCCTGTCGAAGCAACTCAAGCAACTGGAGGACGAGCTGGGTTTCCTGCTGTTCGTCCGCAAGGGAAGGAGCCTGGAAGAGCTCACCCCGGCCGGCGCCCAGGTGCTCGCCCATGCGCGCAAGATCCTGCTGGAAGCCTCGAACATCCGTGCCTTCGCCGCCAACCAGCGCCGCGACGGCCACGGCCAGCTGCTGATCGCCACCACCCACACCCAGGCCCGCTTCGTGCTGCCGCCGGTGATCTCGCAGGTTCACCAGGCCTATCCGCGCCTGAGCATCCACCTGCAGCCCAGCGCCGATGGCGACGTGCTGTCGCAGCTGGCGCGTGGCGAGGCCGATCTGGCCCTCATCAGCACGGCCGGCGACGTGCCCGCCGATGGCGTGGCCATCCCGCTGTTCCGCTGGCGACGCGTGGTGCTGATGCAGCGCTCGCATCCGCTCGCGCAGAGCGGGGCGCGGCCGACCCTGGCCGATCTCGCCGCGTATCCGCTGGTGAGCTACGAATCCTCGATCCGTCCCGACTCTTCGCTGCGTCGCGCCTTCGCGACGCGCGGGCTGGAGCCGCAACTGGCGATGACCGCGCGCGATGCCGACCTGATCAAGACCTACGTGCGCGCCGGCATCGGTGTCGGCCTGCTCGCCGAGATGGCGGTCAGCGCGATCCAGGATTCGGACCTGGTCGCCTTCCCGGCGCCGGATGCAATCCCCGAGTGCACCGCCTGGGCCGTGCTGCCGCGCGAGCGTGTGCTCCGCGATTACACCGTGGAACTGCTGGTGTCGCTCGCTCCGCAGCTGGATCGCCACGATCTGCGCCGCATCCTCGCCGGCAACCAGGCCGCCACCTGGCCGGCACCGCCGACCTGGACCGACCTGAGCCAGGTGATCACCAGCTGAGGCGTCGCGTCCCGCGCTTCGACATGCAGACGCCCGGCCTGGCCGGGCGTTCTGCTGTCGGAAGCCTGCAACTGCAAGCCGGCAAGGATTGGCCGTGACGGGAAGCGCCGTTCAGAACACCATCCGCTCGCCATCGCGCGGGATCCGCAGGCGGTCGCCGATGCCGGCCAGACGCGCGGCGTCCGCCAGGCCGGCGCGGGTTTCGGGGCAGTGGCCCAGGGCTTCGAGATGGTTGGCGATGACGATGCCCGGCGTCATCCGGCAGAAGGCGATGACCTCTTCGACGCCCATGATGATCTCGCCCCCGATGTCGAACTTCGCGCCGCCTGCGGGCACGACGCAGACCTCCGGGCGATGCTCGGCGACGAAGGCCTCGACCGCCGGGGTCAGCACGGTATCGCCGCTCAGGTACAGGCTCGGTTCGCCCGGCATCTCGATCAGGTAGCCGACGCCGTGCTCCATGAACCGGCCTACCAGGCCGCGCCCGTGGGTGCAGCGGACGGTGCGGATGCGGCCATCGAGGAATGCCGAAGGCCGGTCGTGGTCGGCCGGCAGCGGCCGTGCGTCCAGGCCCCGTGCGCGCAGGTGCGGCGCGTCGTGCGGTGTGCAGATCACCGGGGTCCGGCGTTCGCGGAGCCAGCGTTTCGCGGCGCGGTCCAGGTGGTCGAAATGGCCATTCTGGCAGTGGGTGATGAGGCAGTGGGTCACGCCCGACAGGGTCTCGTCGGCGTCGGCAGGCAGGTCGACCAGCGGATTGCGCAGGCGACCGCCGAGGCCGGGACCGCCGAGGATCCGCAGCGGCGGCAAGGCGCCGCGCGGCGCCAGCATCGGATCGACCAGGATGCGGTGCGCCCCGACGTCGATGACGATGGTCGCGTTGCGGAGCTGCTGGATCTGCATGGTCGTGCCTCGGTGGGGTGTCGGCATTGTCCGGAGCCAGGCAGGGACGCCACAATGTCCGGAATGGACATCCTTCATTCCAATGCGGACACCCGCCCGCCGCTGCGCATCGGCCTGCTGCTCTATCCCGGGTGCCTGCCTGCCGGGCTGTTCGCGTCCGCCGACATGCTGCATGCGGCCAACCGCCGGACCGGGCGGTCCTTGTTCGAGACCCGCTTCGTCGTGGCCGATGACACGGCCGACCGCGACCATGCGCTGTCCGCGCACGGCCTGCGCTTGGAAGGCATGGCGCGTTTCGAACCGGAGGGGCTGGATGCCGTCCTGGTCCCGGGGTTCTGGGCTGAATCGCCACGCGACGTCGAGGTCGCGATCGAACGGCAGCGCTCGCTCGTCGCGACGCTCGCGGCCAGCCCGCGGCGGCTGTCGTGCTGGGCATACTGCACCGGCGTGGCCTGGCTGGCGGCGAGTGGTCGCCTGGAAGGCGAAGCAGCCACGGTGACCTGGTGGCTCGCCGACGCGATGAAGACACGCTATCCGGCGGTGGATTGGCGCTGCGAACAGGATCTGGTGTCGACGTCGCGGCTCATCACCGCCGGCGGCGTCAATGGCCACCATGCGATCGTGCAGTCGCTCGTCGAGCAGCAGGTGCCGCCCGCACTGTTCCGTGAGCTTGCCGCATTGATGGTCCTGCCCAGGCCGGTGCAGCCGCATCCGGCCTTCCGCGCGTTGAGCTTCATCGAACAGCGCAGTGCGCTGCTGCGGCGATTGCATGCACAGGTCGAAGCGATGCCGGCGGAGCAGGTCACGGCCGCTGCGCTGGCCGAGCCGCTGGCGATGTCCGAACGGACGCTGTCGAGGAAGGTGGTGCGCGAAACCGGCATGCCGGTGGCGGCCTATGCGCGTCGGGTGAAACTCAACCAGGTCAGCGAGCGTCTCATGCTGACCCGGTCATCGGTCAGCAGCATCGCGGTGGCGCTGGGTTTCAGCAGCGAGTCGAATCTTGGCCGCATGTTCAAGGACGCGACCGGCATGACGCCGCAGGCGTATCGGCGCCGCTTCTCGCAGCGTTGATGCCGCTGGAGGCGCTGGAGGTGTTCGGCGTCTGGTGCCCGGCGCTCAGGCGCTCTTGGCGAGCGGCTCGTTGCCCCAGTCTTCGTGCAGGCCGCATTCGCGCTTGAGACCGAAGAAACGCGTGTCTTCCTCGCTCATGCCGGCTTCGAGCGGGCGCGTGGTGTGGGTGTCGCCGATCGAGACATAGCCTTCGTGCCACAGCGGGTGGTAGGGCAGGTTGTTCGATTCGAGGTACTTCCAGACGTCGTAATCGCTCCAGTCGACGATCGGCTGCAGTTTCCAGCGGTTGTCGCGCAGTTCCAGGAAACCGGCGCCCGCGCGCGAGCTGGACTGGCTGCGGCGCAGGCCGGCGATCCAGGTGCGCACGTCGAGTTCGCGCAGCGCACGCTGCATCGGCTCGACCTTGCGGATCTGGTTGTAGTGCTTCAGGCCTTCGAGCCCTTTTTCCCAGAGCTTGCCGTGGCGCGCTTCCATCCAGGCGACGCCGACCTGCGGGCGGTAGACCTGGAGGTTCAGGTCGAGGCGTTCTGTCAGTTCGTCGATGAAGCGGTAGGTCTCCGGGAACAGGTAGCCGGTGTCGACCACGATCACCGGGATATCCGGTTTCACCTGCGTCGTCATGTGCAGGGCCACGGCGGCCTGCGCGCCGAAGCTCGACGACAGCGCGTGGTTGCCGGCCAGGTGTTCCAGCGCCCACTCGACGCGTTCGGGCGCGCTGCGCGCCGCCAGCCAGCGATTGAGTTCGGCGAGCGCCTGCGGCGACTCGGCAGCGGTGACAGGATCGGGAAGGCTCATGCGACCAGCTCCAATGGCAGCGTCCTGCTGCCGCTGTCGTCGACGGCGACCACGCCGCCGCGGACGAGGAAATCGCCGAAGCGTTCGCCCGCGCCGCGTTCCGAGGCGTAGCGGGCGAACAGCGGATCGAGGGTCGCCAGGATCGCGGCCTCGTCGATGTTTTCGCGGTACAGCGTGTTCAGGCGCTGGCCGCGATGGTCGGCGCCGATCATCAGGTTGTAGCGGCCGGGCGCCTTGCCGACCAGCGCGATCTCGCCCAGGTACGGGCGCGAGCAGCCGTTCGGGCAGCCGCTGAGGCGGATGTGCAGATCGGCGCCGTCGAGGCCGTGCTTGGACAGCAGGGTTTCGATGCGGTCGACGAAGGCCGGCAGGTAGCGCTCGGCCTCGGCCATGGCCAGGCCGCAGGTCGGCAGCGCGACGCAGGCCAGCGCGGCCTTGCGCGCCGGGGACGCGGCGGTGTGCGTGTCGAGCGCGTATTCGCGCACCAGCGCGTCCACGGTTTCGCGCTGCGATGCATCGAGGTTGGCGATCAGCAGGTTCTGATTCGCGGTGAGGCGGAATTCGCTCTTGCCGCCGGCCTCGTCGAGCAGCGCGGCGATCCTGCGCAGGCCGGTGAGATGTTCGACACCGTCCCGGTCCCAGATGCGGCCGGCGATGATCCGCAGCGTGAGGTGCCACAGACCGTCATCGCCCTGGTTCCAGCCGAAGACGTCGGCGTTGTGGTCGAAGGCGTACGGGCGCGCCGGGCCGAACGTGATGCCGGCACGCTTCGCCACTTCGTCGCGGAAATTCTCCAAGCCGTGGTCGTCGATCGTGTACTTCAGGCGCGCGCGCTTGCGCACCGCGCGGTTGCCCCAGTCGCGCTGGGTGGTGACGACGGCTTCGCCGACCGCGATCACCTGGTCCGGCGTGATGAAGCCGATCACGTTGGCCAGGCGCGGATAGGTTTCGGCATCGCCATGGGTCGCGCCCATGCCGCCGCCGACGCTGACGTTGTAGCCGGCCAGCTGTCCGTCTTCGATGATCGCGATGTAGCCCAGATCCTGCGCGAACACGTCGACATCGTTGCTCGGCGGCACGGCGAAGCCGATCTTGAACTTGCGCGGCAGGTAGACGGCGCCGTAGATCGGCTCCTCTTCCTCGCCGCTGCCGGCGACCTTTTCCTCGTCCAGCCAGATTTCGTAATAGGCGCGGCTGTTGGGCAGCAGGTGCTTCGACAGCGCCTCGGCCTGGGCCTGCGCCTGCGTGTGCACGGCGGACAGATACGGGTTCGCGGCGACCGCGATGTTGCGGTTGACGTCGCCGCAGGCGGCGAGCGTGTCGATCAGTGCGGCGTTGATCGCCTGCATCGTCGGCTTGAGTTCGCCCTTGATGACGCCGTGATACTGGAACGCCTGGCGCGTGGTCACGCGCAGCCCACGTTCGGCGTAGGTGGTGGCGATGGCGTCGAGCTTCAGCCACTGCGCCGGCGTGACCACGCCGCCCGGGGTGCGGGTGCGGATCATGAACGAGTAGGCCGGCTCCAGCTTCTGGCGGCGGCGTTCGTCGCGGATGTCGCGGTCGTCCTGCTGGTAGCTGCCGTGGTACTTGATCAGCGTCTGGTCGTCTTCGGCCAGGGCACCGGTGATCTGGTTGCCCAGCGATTCGACCAGCGTGCCGCGCAGGCGACCGCTCTGCCGTTTGATGTCTTCGACGGAGTGAGCGCTCATCAGTACACGTCCCGGGCGTAGCGACCCTGCGCCTGCAGGGCATTGAGGTAGTCGTTGGCGTCTTCGGCGGACTTGCCGCCCTGCACCGCGATCACGTCCAGCAGCGCGGCGTGCACGTCCTTGGCCATGCGCGTGGCATCGCCGCAGACGTAGAGGTGCGCGCCGTTCTCCAGCCACGCGAAGAGTTCGCGGGCCTGTTCGCGCAGGCGGTGCTGCACGTAGATCTTGCTGGCCTGGTCGCGCGAGAAGGCGAGGTCCAGACGGTGCAGCGCGCCGCGCTTGAGCGCGTCCTGCCACTCGACCTGGTAGAGGAAATCCTCGCGGGCGTGCGGATTGCCGAAGAACAGCCAGTTGCGGCCGGTCGCGGCGACGGCTTCGCGCTCCTGCACGAAGGCGCGGAACGGCGCGACGCCCGTGCCCGGGCCGATCATGATGATGTCCTTCGCACCATCGGCAGGCAGGCGGAAACGCTCGTTGTGTTCGATGTAGACCTGCACCTGTGCGCCTTCCTCGCGGGCGGCGAGGAAATGCGAGGCCGCGCCCCAGCGGGTGGCATCGCCGCGCTGGTATTCGACATGCGCGACGGTGAGATGCGCTTCGTCGCCGACGGCCTTGCGGCTGGACGCGATCGAGTACAGGCGCGGCTGCAGCGGGCGCAGCGCTTCGACCAGCGCCTCGGCGGTCCAGGCGCCCGGATGGTCGTGCAGCAGGTCGATGATCTGCTGGTCGGCCATCAGCGCGGTCAGTGCTTCGCGCTGGTCGGGCGCGAGCAGGCGGTTCAGCGCGTCGCTGCCGGCGTGTGCGGCATGCGTGGCGACGAACGGGCGGCTCAGGCGGGTGATTTCGCGGCGCTTGCCCAGCCAGTCGCGCAGGGGCAGGGTGTCCGCGCCGACGGTGACCGGCGTGGCGCCATCGAGACCGAGTTCGGCGACGATCGCCTCGACCAGCGCCGACGGGTTCTCGATCACAACACCGAGCGCGTCGCCCGGTTCGTAGTCCAGGCCGGCGCCTTCCAGCGACAGCTCGATGTGGCGGATGTCCTTCTCTGAACCGCGACCGGTGACGCGCTGGTTGGTCAGCAGTTCGGCGGTGAACGGGCGCTCGCGGGTCCACGCCGCCGGTGCGGCGAGGTGCGGGCGCAGCGGGGTGACCGTGGCCAGCGGCGCGCTGCGTGCCTTGAGCGCTTCCCTGCCTTCGGCCAGCACCTGCGCGACCCACGGCGTGGACACGGTGTCGATGTCGAGGTCGGCATCGGCGCGCGCCACCCAGCGCTGCGCGCCCAGGGCTTCGAGGCGGGCGTCGATGCGCTGGCCGATGGCGCAGAACTGCGGATAGCTGGAGTCGCCCAGGCCGAGGACGCTGAAGCGCAGGGCCGGCAGCTTGGGCGCGCGCTTGCCGTCGAGGAATTCGACCAGCGCGCGGGCGTCGTCCGGCGGATCGCCGTCGCCCTGGGTGCTGATGACGATCGCAAGATAATGCTCGTCCTTGAGCTCCCGAGTCGGATAGGCGTCGGCGCGCAGCAGGCGCACCGGGAGGCCTTCGGCCTCGAATTTCGCGGCCAGGGCCTCGGCCACGCGCCTGGCGTTGCCGGTCTGGCTGCCGTAGACCACGGTCAGGCGTTCGCGCGGCTGCGTCGCGGCGTCCGCCTGGCCGCCCACCTGCGTCACCGGCGCCAGCCCGCCCTGGGCGCGGGCCAGTCCGGCGGCGTAGCCCGACAGCCACCACAGGCCCGCACTGTCCAGGCCCTCCGCGAGACGCGCGATCTGCGCGAACGGCTCCACCGACAGCGGCGGCTGCGCGAGCGTGGACAAGGCGAGGGTGGACGGAGCGGATGACATGGTGGCGACCTGACTGCCCGGGGTGGGGTTCCGGGATGATGGAAGCAGCCTATTTCCCCCTCTTTGCACGGAGAAAGGATCGGTCGTTATTCGCTTATGCCGGGGCGCACTTTCGGCGGCGGGAGGGTTTATCGATACTGGAACGCCTTCAGCGGCACCCCCCTCGAGATGGAACTGCCCCCGGATTTCCTGCTTTTCATCGCGATCGGTTTTGCCGCGCAGTTGATCGACGGCGCCCTGGGCATGGCCTATGGCGTGACCGCGTCCTCGCTTCTGCTGGGTTTCGGCGTGCCGCCAGCCGTCAGCAGCGCCACCGTGCATGCGGCGGAGTGCTTCACCACCGGCACCTCGGCCCTGTCGCACCATGCCTTCGGCAACATCGACCGCAAGCTGTTCAGGCGGCTGCTCCTGCCCGGTGTGCTGGGGGCGGGCATCGGCGCCTACCTCCTGACGCAGATCGACGGCGACGCGCTCAAACCTTGGGTGGCCGGCTACCTGCTCCTCATGGGCGTGGTCATCCTGTTCAAGGCCTTCCGCGAGCTGGTGCCGCGCGAGGTGACCTCGCACGTCTCGCTCGTCGGCTTCTTCGGCGCCCTGGTGGACGCCATCGGCGGCGGCGGCTGGGGGCCGATCGTGGCCAGCAACCTGATCGCGCGCGGCCACGAGTTGCGGCTGACCGTGGGCAGCGTGAACGCGGTGGAGTTCTTCGTCACGCTCACGGCCTCGATCGTGTTCCTGGCGACGATGGGCACCAGCCATGTCGGCATCGTCATCGGCCTGGCCATCGGCGGCGTGCTGGCCGCGCCGCTGGGCGCCTGGCTGATCCGTTTCGTCAATCCCCGCGTGCTGATGCCCTTCGTCGGCGTGCTCGTCATTGCCCTGAGCATCCGTACCCTTTACAAGACCTTCGCCGGCTGATGCCCGTCAGCTGAACCCGGTCATGGTGGCGATTCTGCATCGGGGCTAGAGTCCCGGCGGGACGCCACCGTCCCGGAAACCGTCGCACATTTTCCCGGAAACACATGTCCACTCCCGCGTTGAGCCCCCTCGTGTTGAGCCATCTCGATCGGCTCGAAGCCGAAAGCATCCACATCCTGCGCGAAGTCGCGTCCGAGTTCCGGAACCCGGTCATGCTGTACTCGATCGGCAAGGACAGCTCGGTGATGCTCCACCTGCTGCAGAAGGCTTTCGCGCCCGCGCGTTCGCCCATTCCGCTGCTGCACGTGGACACCGGCTGGAAGTTCCGCGAGATGATCGCCTTCCGCGACCGTCGCGCCGAAGAGACCGGCATCCCGCTGCGCGTGCACACCAATCCCGACGGCGTGGCCCAGGGCATCGGCCCGATCAGCCACGGCGCGACGGTGCATACCGACGTGATGAAGACTCAGGCGCTGAAGCAGGCGCTGGACCTCGGCGGTTTCGACGCGGCCATCGGCGGCGCGCGCCGCGACGAAGAGAAATCCCGGGCCAAGGAGCGCGTATTCTCGTTCCGCACCGCGCAGCATCGCTGGGACCCGAAGAACCAGCGCCCGGAACTGTGGAACCTCTACAACACCCGCATCCACAAGGGCGAATCGGTGCGCGTGTTCCCGATCTCGAACTGGACCGAGCTGGACGTGTGGCTCTACATCTTCCGCGAGAAGATCCCGGTGCCGTCGCTGTATTTCGCGCAGGAGCGCCCGGTGGTCGAGCGCGATGGTGCGCTGCTCATGGTCGACGACGATCGCCTGCCGCTGCGCGATGGCGAAACGCCCGCGCTCAAGCGCGTGCGCTTCCGCACGCTCGGTTGCTATCCGCTGACCGGCGCCATCGAGTCCGAGGCCGACACGCTGGAGAAGATCATCGCCGAGATGCTGGTCGCCACCACGTCCGAACGCCAGGGCCGGGTGATCGACCACGACCCCTCCGCCTCGATGGAGAAAAAGAAGCAGGAGGGCTATTTCTGATGAACGCCGAACATTCAGCCGTCACCCAGGTCCTGCCCGAGCAGGACGCTGCGGCCGCCGTCGCCGCCTATCTCGAACAGCACGAACACAAGCAACTGCTGCGCTTCATCACCTGCGGCAGCGTCGATGACGGCAAGAGCACGCTGATCGGTCGCCTGCTGCACGACACGAAGCTGCTGCTCGACGACCAGCTGGCTGCGCTGGAAGCCGACAGCCGCCGTCATGGCACGCAGAACGGCCAGATCGATTTCGCGCTGCTCGTCGACGGCCTGCAGGCCGAGCGCGAGCAGGGCATCACCATCGACGTGGCTTACCGCTTCTTCAGCACCGACCAGCGCAAGTTCATCGTTGCCGACTGCCCGGGCCACGAGCAGTACACGCGCAACATGGCGACCGGCGCATCCACCGCCGATCTCGCCATCGTGCTGGTCGACGCGCGCAAGGGCCTGCTCACGCAGACACGCCGGCACAGCTACATCGTCTCGCTGCTGGGCATTCGCCACGTGGTGCTGGCGGTGAACAAGATGGATCTGGTCGACCACGACCAGACCGTGTTCGCGCGCATCGCCGACGACTACCGCGCGCTCGCCGCGCAGCTCGGCATTCCCGACGTCACCTGCATCCCGCTGTCGGCACTCAATGGCGACAACATGCTGTCGCGTTCCGAGCGGATGCCGTGGTACGCCGGTCCGACGCTGCTCGAACATCTCGAAACGGTCGACGTGTCGCATGCGCGCCGTGACCTCGGCCTGCGCATGCCGGTGCAGTGGGTCTGCCGGCCCGACCAGAACTTCCGCGGTTTCGCCGGCACGCTGGTGTCCGGCACCGCACGGGTGGGCGACGAGATCGTCGCCCTGCCGTCCGGCCGCCGCTCGAAGATCGCGCGCATCGTCACCGGCGACGGCGACCTGCCGTCGGCGATCACCGGTCAGGCGGTCACGCTCACGCTGGAGGACGAGATCGACATCAGCCGCGGCGACGTGATCGCTGCCGCCAGCTCGCCGGCGCAGGTGGCCGACCAGTTCGCCGCGCACCTGCTGTGGATGGGCGAACACGCCCTGCTGCCGGGTCGGCCGTACTGGCTGAAGATCGGCGCGCGCACGGTCGGCGCCTCGGTCACCGAGATCAAGCACCGCGTCGACGTGAACACCCAGGACCACCTTGCCGCCAAGCACCTCGAACTCAACGAGGTCGGCTACTGCAACCTGCATCTCGACCAGCCGGTCGCCTTCGAATCGTACGCCGACAGCCGCGAACTCGGTGCCTTCATCCTCATCGATCGCCAGACCAACGGCACGGTCGCCGCCGGCACGCTGGACTTCGCCCTGCGTCGTGCCGCGAACATCCACTGGCAGCATCTGGAAGTGGACAAGGCCGCACGCGCACGCAGCCTCGGCCAAGCACCGCGCTGCGTGTGGTTCACAGGCCTGTCGGGCTCGGGCAAGTCGACGGTGGCCAATCTGGTCGAGAAGCGCCTCGCCGCCCTCGGCCTGCACACTTACATCCTCGACGGCGACAACGTCCGCCACGGCCTCAACAAGGACCTGGGCTTCAGCGAGGAAGACCGCGTCGAGAACATCCGCCGCGTCGCCGAGGTGTCGAAGCTGATGGTCGATGCCGGTCTCATCGTGCTGGTCAGCTTCATCTCGCCGTTCCGCGCCGAGCGACAGATGGCACGCGAACTGTTCGACGGCGACGAGTTCGTCGAGGTCCACGTCGACACGCCGCTGGAAGTCGCAGAAGGCCGGGACGTGAAGGGCCTGTACGCCAAGGCCCGCGCCGGCAAGATTCCCAACTTCACCGGCATCGATTCGCCGTACGAGGCGCCGGTGTCGCCGGAGCTGCGCCTGGACACCGTGGCGAACGCACCGGAAGACCTGGCCGAAGCGGTGGTCCGGCGGATATTGGGGCAGGGCTGAGCCCGTTTCCGAACCTGACTCCGTTTGCGCGCTGCAAATATGAAGGCCCGGTTTGCACCGGGCCTTCTGTCGTTCCGGAACCTTGTCCGAGCGCGCCGTCAGGACGGGGCGCTCAGTTCCGGAGCTGCACGGGCGACGCCTGTGAACGCGGCGCGATGCGCGCCGGCAGTTCGTTTTCTTCTTCGTAGGTGATCCGCAGCGGCTGGGGTGCGCGGATGCCGAAATGGATGTGGTCGTCGCAGTCGAAGGCGAGGGGAACGGCATCGCCGGGAATCCAGACTTCGACCTCGACGCCGTCGATGCGGAAGCGCCGCACGCGGAGCAGGGAGAACAGGTAGGCGTGCGCACCGCTGGGCAGCACGATCGGCTGCAGGCAGGCGCCATCGAAGTGGAGTCGGGTGCCGGCGGGCGCGATGACACCGAGGGTGACGCGGTGCTGCAGCCGACGCTGCAGCGTGACATGGATGTCGTCACCGATGCGGACCGTTCCGCCGATCCGGCAAGTCATCACCACCACGCTGCACCTCCCCTGTGAAGATATCGCCCGGGTCTGGCCCGAGGCCGCCCGTCCGGTTGCGCGCCGGCGTGACCGCTGTCGCCGATCCGCGACCCCTTGCCACCCCCGGCACCGCCCAGTGTCTGGCGGTTACCTTGTTCGGTCTCGAAGTTAGCACAATTGACATGCCTGTCAATCGTCGCCGGATCATGCGACCCTGTCGCCCTGATGTCGGGTGGGTTGGCCCATGGACAAGTACGCACAAGCGCTCATGCAGGCGATGGACGAAACCGGCACCAGCAATACGCGGGTGGCGGAAGTCGCGCAGGTCGGGCGAAACAACGTCGCCCACTGGCGCGTCGGCCGCCGGCCGATTCCGGCAGAGCACGCCCCGGCGATCGCCGCCTTGCTCGGTGTCGCCCCGGAGCGCATCAGTCGCGCCTACGACCAGATGCTCCGCGTCGAATCCGCCCAGCAGGTGATGGCCCTTCAGGGCCTGCGCTCGGGTACCACGCCCGACGCGCATGTCGCGCTTGAACGCCTGGAAGGTTTTTCCCGCGCCGACATGCCGGTGCGCATCTGGTTGCCCGAGTTCGTCGTGCGCCGGGAGCTCGGCCCGACGCCGGTCCAGCACGTGCGATGGGCGCTGCAGCTGTCCCGCGCGATGGAGCCGGACATCCGGCGGAACGCACTCGTCCTCGTCGATACCAGCATGACGCGGCACGAGGATGTCGTCGACGGCGGACTGTACGCCTATACGCTCTGGGGGCGCCCGGACATCCGTCGTGTCCTGCCCAGGCGAGATGGCTGGCTGCTCGTGGGGCAGGATCCCGGGGTCGATCGCGTGCATGTTCCGACGTCCGAGTTAACGGATCTGCGGATCCTCGGGGCGGTCGTCGGCGCGCTGTAGGCCGGGCGGCGCGTCGAATCGTTTGACGAGCCCCTGAATTTGTGCAAATTAAGCTCAAGACGAACAACCCGAAGAGGCGTGTGCGGACCGTCCAGACGATGGTCCGCAGGAACATGCAATGGAAGATGCGAAGTGGAAAAGCATCGCCAAAGGATTGGCATTCTCGGTGGTCTACTGCTTTGCGTATCTGGCGGCATGGTTCAGTTCACTTGACCAGTGGTTCCTGCCCGCCGGAATTCGCATCGCCGGCCTGCTGCTTCTGCCGATCCGCTACTGGCCCTATCTCTTCGTCGGCGACGTTGCCGCGCTGGCGTTGCTGCGCGTACCGCGCGCACCCTTCGATGGCGAACTCTGGGCGTACGTCAGCCCCGTCCTGTTGATCTCCACCATCGCCGTCCTCCCGGCCGTGCTGCACCGGCGCTTGTCCGCGCTGGTCGAGCAGGTCCGCTGGCTGCCGCTGTCTGCGGTCCTGCTGGCCCTCTGGGGCGCGTCCAGCAACGGCATCGTGAACTTCGTGCTGTCCGGTCCGCCGGTGATGACCTCGTTCGAAGGTTTCCTGCGCGTCTCGGTCGGCTATCACCTGGGGATCATGATCGTCCTGCTGCCGTGCCTGCTGTGGATGACGCGGCACGTGCCTTCGTTCGCGACGCGGGGGTTCCGCCGCAACGCCGTGATCGCTGCCGGCATCGTGCTCACCCTCTACGTGGCCCTGTATTTCGCGCAGGGGCTGGCCATCGGCATCCGCCAGGGCCTGCTCATGCTGATGATCACGCCGGCGGTGGGGCTGACGCTGTTGCACGGCTGGCGCGGCGCCGCGTTCGGTACCTGGATCGGCAATCTCGCGGTCGGCGCGATCCTGCCGAATTTCGGCTTCGAAGGCGGACACGATTCCGGTGTCTTCATCGCGCAGCAGGCGCTGGTCATCGCGGCGACCGCGGTGCTCGCCATCGGCTGGTCGATGACCCGTCACCACCAGAACGCAAGCCGTTCCGGCGTCGCCGAGGAAGAAGCCCGGCGCCTGGCGCGCACGAGCTTCGCCTCCACCGAGCACATGCTGCGCGAACAACTGCTGTACATGGCGCAGATGCAGCTGATGCTCGACGGCGAGCGCAAGATGCTCGCCGACTGGCTGAAGAGCCAGGGTCGGTTCGAGGATGCGATGAACCTCAACAGCAGCGGCATGGTCCATCGCCAGGCGTTCGACGAGCAGGCGATGGCGCTGTATCCGATCCAGCTCGAAGAAGGTGGCCTGTTCAAGGCCGTGCACAACAAGGCCTTCAGCGATTTCTGGGCCGGCGATGCCGAGGTCAGCTACGGTTTCCGCGGCCCTGTGAAGCGGCTGTCGACCGGCCTGCAACTGACGGCGTATCGCTGCATCTGCCATGCCATGGCGCTGCTGTCCGATTTCAACCCCGACGAATACCGCATCAACATGCGTGCCTGGAACGGCCGGCAGTGGCGCGGCATCGTGCTGCATGTCGCGGTGGTGCCGACGACGCAGCAGGAGGCATCGCATGCGGGCGAAACCGCGCAGATGCTGCTCAATGCGCGGATCAAGGCCCATGGCGGCCTCATGCGCCGCCATGGGCATCAACTCTCGATCCTGCTGACCGAAACCGCAGTGGATCGTTGAGACCGTTTCAATGCGTCCGGCTCAGATCGGACATGTCCAGAGCAGGCATGTCCAGAGCAGTCCGGTCCAGGGCAATACGGTTTCGATCGGCCAGGCATCGTGCCATCACGGATCGATCAAACCGGTGCCGATCAGATCGGCACCGGTGATTCCGGCGTCAGTAGGTCGACGACGGCCTGCGGATCCACCAGCGCTGGCGAATCCCATCCTCGTACATCACGACCTCGACATCCGGACCGACATAGAGCGTCGTCGGCGTTCCACTCGGCGGGGACGTGCCCTGCAGCACGACATGATCGGCGTCGGAGCCGATCGGCAGCACCCAGAACGTCTCCTCGATCCGGCCGACCGCGATGCGCACGCCGCCTGCACTGTCGTTGACCTGCAGGTAACGGATGCCGTCTCGTTCGAACTGGTATACCTGCCACGGCGAATTCGGTGCGAGATCGATCGAGGGCGGGTTCACCTGGCCGAGGCCATTGGAAGGAACGGGTTCGCCGACACCACCACTGGGACAGCATGCACTTGCCGGCGAAATGGCCAGCCACGATCCAAACAATGCAAGGATCGAATATGCCAGTGCGCGACTGTGTTGAATCAACATGGGCTACTCCTTGGATTTATTTCGATAACCATTACTGTCGGCTCCCCTGCGCTGGTTCCGCCAACGATTCCGTGCCCGCACGCCAAATCCTCGGGCAATCCGACGTTAACATCCGCGATTGCTTCGTGGTTGCGACAGACGTGTCGTCTCGACCGGCGGGCTTGTCCGACGAGGAGCGGTGGCGGGCCCATATCGGCGCGGTGTCGGGGTGGCCGGGATGTGGCTGCGATTGAATCAAGCGCTCGAATCAAACGATCCGGTTTCCGTATACCGTGCGCCTGTGCATGAGCGCACTGGCTCGGCGCACGACGGGATCTCGCGTCGATCCGGGGCTCGTCGACCATGCGAGGGAGAAAGCCGCAGCGGGCATCCGGGCGTCATGCGCGTTCGGAGCGTGCATGTGTTGAGCCTGCATGTCCGGGGGTATGTGCGCCCCGGACACGCAGGCCTCATGGATGGGCGCTGGCAGCGCGGTGAGCGCGCGCAAGTGTTCGTTCGGGAAAACTGCGTCGTTTCGCTGCCGGTGCGTCGATCAGGGAATCGAGAGGATTATCTCGATTTCTTGCGGATCATTTCGAACAGCACGAGCAGGAGGATCGCGCAGGCGATGGACACCGCAAATCCGGTGAAGCCACCGGACAGCCCCAGCATCGGTGCGAGATAGCCGCCGAGCCAGGACCCGGCGATGCCGAGGACGATGGTGAGGATCCAACCCATGGGGTCGGCGCCGGGTTTGATCAGGCGGGCGAGGATGCCGATGACTGCGCCGATCAGGATCGTGTAGAGGATGCCGCTCATCGCTTGCTTCTCCTGTGCGGTGGAAGACGCATGGAACGGGATGCGGCCAGAGGGCCGCGCCCCGATCCTATCAGCGATGCTGCGCCGCAGCGGTCGATGTGACCCGCACCGGCTCGATCAGCAGCAGTCCGATCAGCAGCAGCCGTGCTCGCCGTGGTGATGCCCGCCGGCCACCGCCGCGACGCCGGCGGTTTCGCCGCGCTGGCTGGCATTGCGATGTTCCGCGATCACCTGCGACACGCAGGCGGTGACGCGCTTGCCCATCGGGATGTCGAGGAATTCGTTCGGGCCGTGCGCATTCGACTGCGGGCCGAGCACGCCGGTGATCATGAACTGCGCGCCCGGGAATTTTTCGCCCAGCATGCCCATGAACGGGATGGTGCCGCCTTCACCCATGTACATCGCCGGCTTGCCGAAAAACGCCTGGCTGGCGCTGTCGATCGCCTGTTCCAGCCAGGGGCTCATGGTCGGCGCGTTCCAGCCGGTGGAATCCTTCTCCAGTTGCAGCAAGACCTGCGCGCCGTAGGGCGGATCGCGTAGCAGGGTCTCGCTCAGCATCTGCCCGGCCTGCTTGCCATCGAGCGTCGGCGGCAGGCGCAGACTGAGTTTCACCGCCGTGAACGGGCGCAGCACGTTGCCTGCGGACGACAGCGGCGGCATCCCGTCGACGCCGGTCACCGACAGCGCCGGGCGCCAGGTGCGGTTGAGCACCAGTTCGGTCAGGTCGTCGTGCATCGGCGTCATGCCGGGCAGGAACGAGAACTTGTCGTAGATCGCCGTGCCCAGCACTTCGGCGCAGGTCTTCGCCTGGGTCAGCCGGTCGGCGGGAATCTCCACCTGCATGCCTTCGATCAGAACGCGCCCGGTGGCTTCGTCCTCGATGCGCGACAGCAGCTGGCGCAGGATGCGGAAGCTCGACGGCACGATGCCGGAGGCGTCGCCGGAGTGCACGCCTTCCTCCAGCACCTTCACGCTGAGGTTGCCGCCAGCCAGGCCGCGCAGCGAGGTGGTGCACCACAGCTGTTCGTAATTGCCGCAGCCGGAATCCAGGCAGACCACGAGCGACGGCCGGCCGATGCGCGGCGCGAGATGATCGACGTAGGCGGGCAGGTCGTAGCTGCCCGATTCCTCGCAGGCTTCGATCATCACCACGCAGCGCGCATGCGGAATGCCCTGTTCGCGCAGCGCGAGGATCGAGGTGAGCGAGCCATAGATGGCGTAGCCGTCGTCGGCGCCGCCGCGGCCGTAGAGGCGGTCGCCCTTGATCACCGGCGTCCACGGACCGAGGTCGTCGTCCCAGCCGGTCATTTCCGGCTGCTTGTCCAGGTGGCCGTAGAGCAGGATGCAGTCGTCGCCGGTGCCGGCATCGACGCTGGCCGGGATGTCGATGAAGATCAGCGGCGTGCGGCCCTCCAGGCGCACCACCTCGATCTGCATGCCGGGCACGTCCTGGGCGCGCGCCCAGGTCGTCATCAGGTCGACGGCGGCATCCATGTGCCCGTGGGCGGCCCAGTCCTTGTCGAACATCGGCGACTTGTTCGGGATGCGGATGTATTCGACCAGCTGCGGAACGATTTCCTCGTCCCATTTGCGGCCAACGAAATGCGCGATGCGACTGGTGTCCATGGGGCGGGTCCGGCGTCGTAAATGGATGCCCGGGATTGTACGCGGCCCCGGGGGCGTCGGGTTTTTCCGACACGGGCGAGGGGAGTTTCCGGAGGCGACGGCGGGTGGTCCAGCGATGGGGGCGGAGGGGCCGGATCCGGAGACTGTCCCTGTCGACGCGATGCAGCGGGCGCCACGAAACACCGGCCGCTGCGGACGCGGGACGAACCCCACGAATCCAACCCATCCAGTCGATCCACCCATCCAAAGGACAACGCCATGAACCTGTTCAACACCGCCCGCCTCCTCGCCACCGCCGCCCTCTCGCTGGGCCTCAGCCTGGGCGCGCTCGCCGCGGAAAAGGTCAACATCAACAGCGCCGACGCCGCCACGCTCGATCGCGTGCTGGTCAACGTCGGTCCGGCGAAGGCCGAGGCGATCGTCGCCTACCGCAAGCAGAACGGGCCGTTCCGCAGCGCCGAACAGCTGGCCCAGGTCGACGGCATCGGCCTGAAGACGGTCGAGCGCAACCGCGAGCTGATCATGATCGGCGGCGCGGCACCCGCTACGCCCGCCGCGCGCCCGGTGGCTGGCAAGGTGCCGGCAGCGGTGGCGGCGCCGAAGAAGCGCTGAGTCGCAGGCGGATCGCTTGCCTCTGCACACGGGTCCGGTCGCTTCGCGGGAAACGAACCGGGCCCGCTTTTTTCGCCACGCGTGTCGGTGCTTCGCCCGCGCGGCGGATTGCTACACTCCGCCGCATCATTCCGGAGTGCCCATGACGCCGCCGCCCCGCCTGATCCCCGCCCACGAATATCGCCGCGAACGTTGGCGCAACGGTTTCGGCTGGACACGCGAGATCCTGCGCTGGCCTGAACACGGCGATGCCTGGGACTGGCGCCTGTCGATCGCGGAGATCGAACAGGACGGTCCGTTCTCGGCGTTTCCGGGCATCGAGCGCGAGCTGGTGTTGCTGCATGGCCATGGCGTACGCCTGCGCTTCGACGACGGCGAGGTGCGCGAGGTGTTGCCGCCGCATGGCCGCGTGCGCTTCGCAGGCGAACGCACGGCGCGCGGCGAGCTCGTCGACGGGCTCACCCATGATTTCAACCTGATGTGGCGCCGCGACCGCATCGATGCCGAGCTGTGGCATCGCCCGCTGGTGGGATTGATGGTGTTGTTCGTCGAGCCGGGAGAAGCATGGGCCGTGCACGTGCTGTCCGGGCATGCGCACGCCATGGGCACGGACGCCAGGCAGGATGCCCATGCCGGGGATACCTTGTTCTTCCAGGGCAGCGCGATGCGCGCACGCTTCGCGCTCGATGGCGGCGGCGAAGTGCTTGTGATCCGGTTCCGCAGCCGCAGCGATTGAGGCGATCGATCGAAAGCGCGGCCATGCGTCGCTGCACGTCGCACTTCAGGTGCGCAATCGCCAGGTTCCGCGCCGAATTGATCGGGATCAAGGATCGGGGCACGGGGCGCCCATAACCTGCGCCACCCTTTCCTTCCAAGGATGACCGCCATGGGCTTCGTGCTTTACGAGTCCGGTCCGCATCGCTGCATCGCCTACAACGATCTTGTCCGCGGCGACGATGGCGTGCAGGCCAACCAGTTCCTCATCAAGCACGGCGACGCGTCGGCGCTGCTCGATCCCGGCGGCGCGCTGCTCTACAACCCGCTGGTCCTGGCGCTGGGACGCGATGTGCGTCCGCACGAGATCGGGTTGATCCTGTGTTCGCACCAGGACCCGGACATCATCGGCGCCATCGACAAGTGGCTGCTGTACACGAAAGCCACCGTGGTCTGTTCGAAGCTCTGGGGCCGGTTCGTGCCGCACCTGGTCCCGCATTACATGGAGAACGCCGGGCGCGAGCGTTATCTCCTGGTCGACGACGAAGGCGCGCGCATCCCGCTGGGCGATGCGCAGGTCGTCGCGCTGCCGGCGCATTTCCTGCATTCGGTGGGCAACCTGTCGTTCTACGATCCGACCAGCAGGATCCTGTTCTCGGGCGATGTCTGCTCGGGCCTGGTCCCGAGCGGGCGCGAATACGCCTTCATCGAGGATTTCGAGGCCTACCGGCCGTGCATGGAGGGCTTTCACCGGCGCTACATGGCCAGCAACCGCGTGCTGCGGCTGTGGGTGGACATGGTGCGCGACCTGTCGCCGGCGATGATCGTGCCGCAGCACGGCATGCCGTTCCGCGGCGAGGCGATGACGCAGATGCTGGACTGGCTGTCGCGGCTGGAATGCGGCATCGACCTGCTTGGGCCGATGCACTACCGGCACCACGTCACTCGCGAGGCGACGCCGGCGGCCTACTGAGGCGGGCCGGCTTCAATACACGTCGCGACGATAGCGACCGTCGCGACGCAGCGTCTCGACGGTCGCGTCGCCGAGGATCCCGCGCAGCGCTTCGTCGACGCCGGTGGCCATGCCGGCGGCGCTGCCGCAGACGCGCACGTGCGCGCCGTCGTCGATCCATGCGCGCAGTGTGTCGGCGGCTTCGCGCAACGCATCCTGCACGTAGCGCGGTCGTTCCGGATCGCGCGAGAACGCGCAGTCGGTGCGCGCAAGCACGCCGTCACGCGACCACGCATCGAGTTCGTCAGCGTAGTGCAGATCGTGTTCGCGCCGGCGTTCGCCGAACAGCAGCCAGACCCGCGTGCCGTGCGCCTGCGCCCGATGTGCGAGATGCGCGCGCAGACCGGCGATGCCGGTGCCGTTGCCGATCAGGATCAGCGGTGCGTCGTGCGGTGCCGGATGAAAACCCGGATTGCTGCGGATGCGCAGCCGGATCGTGGCATCCTGCGGCGCGTGCATGCAGAGCCAGCCGCTGCCGAGGCCGTGTCCGCCGTCGGCGCGTTGCGCGAGCCGCACCAGCAGGCGCAGGTCGCCGTCTTCCGGAATCGATGCGATGGAGTATTCGCGATGCGGCAGGGGTTCCAGCCGTGTCGCGAGCGTGGCGATGTCCTCGCCCGCGCGCAGGTCCGGCCAGCGCGAGCGTGCCAGACGCGCCGAGAATGTTTCGTGGCCCTGCGTATCGTCGAGTGTCCGGTCTTCGATCCCGTGCGTGCGCATCCATGCCGCGACCGAAGCCGCGTCGTGCTCCGGCCCGATCTCGACCAGGTCGCCTGCGGTCCAGCGCGGCATCGCGCCCTGCGCGCGCAGGCGGATGTCGTGCACCGGCGGGCCGAGGCTGCCGGGATTGAGTTCGCGGCGCGACACCAGCGTCCAGGCATCGTAGTCGGGCGCCGACCAGTCCGCCGCTTCGATCGTGGCCGCCGCATCGCCGGCCACCTGTGCGATGTCGTGCTGCCAGCGGCGCAGCGCGCCGCCATCGCCGTTGTCGACCTCGACCACGTCGAACATCGGCGTCGCACCGCAACTGCGCAGCCATGCGTCCAGCGCATGACCGAAGGCGCAGTAGCGCGCGTAGCGGCGGTCGCCCAGCGCGAGCACGGCATAGCGCAGGCGCGCGAGATCGCGTGTGGTCGACATGAGGTCGGCCGCGAACGCCAGCGCGTTGTCCGGCGGGTCGCCTTCGCCGGTCGTGCTGACGATGAACAGCGCGGTGTCGCAGGCATCGAGCATGTCCGGCGCGATGTCGTCCAGGGCCGACAGGGCAGGTGTGGCACCCGCTGCGCGCAGGCTGTCCGTACTCAGTTCCGCCAGGCGCAGCGCGAAGCCGGTCTGGCTGGCGTAGAGCACGCGCAGCGAGGCGTCGCGCACGGCGGGTTCGATGCCGGAAACAGGCACCGAACCGCCATCCCTGCGCAGCCACCAGGCGCAGCCGAGCAGGTACACGAGCAGCACCCCGCCGGCGAGGGCCAGTTTCGATCCGGATGCAGGCATCGGTGGCCACGCCGAGGCCTGCCAGGCCGGCATCCACAGCGCCAGGGCGGCGAGCGCCGCGAGCAGCAACGCCTGCAGGATCCGCGCGCGCGGCGACGCGCGCTGTGCGGCGGGCAGGCTCATCCGGCGATCTCCGACAGCGCAGCGAAGCACGAGGACACGCGTTCGACCAATCGCCTGTCCTCCCGCACGAGGAAGCGTGCGGCGAGGCCATGGCGCTGCGCGAATGCGAGGCCGGCATCGGCGCCCATGACCGTGAGCGCGGTCGCCCAGGCATCGGCGCGCATGGCGCTGTCGTCGATCACGCTGACCGCGACCGGCGCCTCGTGCACGGGGCGACCGGTGCGCGGATCGAGGGTGTGCGACAGCCACTGGCCGTCGTGCTCGAATGCATGCCAGCGATCGCCGGAGGTCGCGATCGCCAGGCCGTCCAGTTCGACGGTGCGCAGCGGCGGGGGCTCTGTACCGGGTGCCGGCTCCGATTCCTCCGCGCAGCCTTCCACGACCACGCGCCATGGCGTGCCGTCGGGCTTGCGGCCGTAACCGAACAGTTCGCCGCCGACTTCGACCAGCGCGGCGGCAATGCCCGCGTCGCGCAGGACGCGCGCGACGAGGTCGGCACCATGGCCCTTGGCGATCGCGCAGAAATCGAGCGTCACGCCACCGGGTTGGCGCAGTCGTGGCGGGTCGTCTTCGAACAGCGATGCAAGCGTTGCGTCGCGTGACGCGCGCAGCGATGCGAGTGCGGTGTCGTCGGGGATGCGCGGCGTCGATGCCGAGGGACCGAAGCCCCACGCATCGACCAGCGCGCCGAGCGCGGGATCGAAGGCGCCGTCGCTGCGTGCGGCGACGTCGAGCGCGCAGCGCAGGACATCGGCGAAGGCGTCGGGCAGGGCATGCACGCTGCCCGGTGCCGCGCGGTTGTAGCGGACGAGGTCGCTGTCCTCGACCCACGGGCTCATCTGCGCGACGACCTCGTCCAGCGCACGCTGTGCGAGGTCGTGCAGCGCATGCGGGTCGCGGGTCGGCGCGCAGTACGCGCGCACCGACCAGGTCGTGCCCATCGTTGCACCAGCGAGGGTCACGCCACCGAGCGCGACCGGTGCCGCGGGTCCTGCCATGACGAGGATCCGCCGAGGCTTACTGCGGCAGCACTTCGAGCGTCGCGACGTAGCTCAGGCGGCGCTTCTTCGCCTGCGGCACGCTGGTGCGCTCGTCTTCGGTCGCTGCTTCCAGCCAGTACATGCCGGCCTGCGGCCAGGTCACGCGGAAGCTGCCGTCGGCGCCGGTGGTGAGCTTGATCTCTTCCTGCGCGTTGCGATAACGCGTGGCGCCGCGCACGATCTCGATCTCCAGGCCGGCAGCGGGCTTGCCGTCGATCACCAGCGCGAATTCGGCGGCTTCGCCGGCGAACAGGTCGTTCGGATGGGTCTTCGCGACCAGTTCGATGCCGGTGCCGGTCGGCTTGAGCGCGGTGGTGTTTGGCGCGCCGCGGGTGACGAAGGTCTCGACGCGACCGATCGACTGCGACACCTGCAGGTTCGGCGCGTCCTTCGGCACTTCGGTCGCGAAGGCTTCGGCGGTGCCGCGCCAGCGCTTGGGCTTGCCGTTCTCGTCCCAGCTCGCGAACAGGCCCTGGTTGAGCATCGCCACGCGATAGGTGCCTTCCTGCTTCAGCTCGACGTCGAACACGCTGCGGAACTTGCCCGTTGCGCCGTTCGCGCTTTCGCCGCGCGTGCCGTCCGGGTTGGTGATGGCCAGGCGATCCAGCGCGATCGGCACGTGGTTGAGATGGAACAGGTCGTTCGACACTGCGGCGTCGAAGGTGACCCACGGCTTCTCGCCGGCGACGACCGTCTGCGACGGCAGCAGCCACGACTTGTGCGCGGACGCGGCGAAGGGCAGCAGGGCGGCGATCGACGTCGCCAGCGCGACGGGCAGCAGGGAGCGGAGTTTCATCGCATGACCTCGGAAGACGGAATGGAAAGGAGTCAGGGGGCGATCTTCAGCGAGATCGTGCCGAGTTCGGTCGTGCCCTTGGCGCTGCCGGTGAATGTGGCCTTGGGCTTCCAGGTGAAGGGAATCTTCAGCAGTTCGCGTCCGCCCACTTCGCGCGCGGCTTCCACGACGAGCGTGTACTGGCCCGGCGCCAGGCCTGCCAGGCGCGGATCGCTGTCCTTGAAGCTCAGCGCGTGCTTCCCGACCGGACGCGTCGGGCCGGTCACGCCGTCAACCGGCACCTTGAGCGTGCGGCCGCTGCGGCGCCACCACTGGCGCAGGTCGGGGAGCCACTTGGTGCCGTGGCCTTCGCTGTTGCCGCGCTGCTGGTACCAGACGCTGAGATTCGCGGCGACCGACTGGTCGGCGCCTTCGATCCACACCGCGACATAGGGACGGTGGTACTCGGCGACGTTGAGCTTCGGGATTTCGACGTCGATCTTCAGCTCGGCCGCGTAGGCGGGCAGGGCGAGGCCGGCGCCGATGGCGAGCGTGACGGTGACCGGCATGCTCAGGAAAGACTTGCCCAGGAAAGAAGAATTCAGGAGCGACATGAAGACAGGCCTCGATGGATGACTCAATGAATGAAGAGCAGGGCGAGCAGGACCGGCAGCACGATGCCGAATCCGACCCAGGGCCAGGTGCTGCGCCGCTGCTTGGCGTACATCTGCAACAGCAGCAGGCCGGTGATGCAGAACAGCACGCAGGCGATGGCGAAGATGTCGATGAACCAGCGCCATGCGGCACCGCTGTTGCGGCCCTTGTGCAGGTCGTTGAAGTAGGCGATCCAGCCGCGATCGGTGCGTTCGTACTCGACTTCGCCGGTGGCGCGGTCGATGCTGAGCCAGGCGTCGGCGCCGGGCGTGGGCAGTGACAGATAGACTTCCTCCGGCGACCATTCGCCGGGACGGCCGCGCAGCTCGATGCGCAGTTGCGCATCCAGCCAGTCCTCCACGCGCGCGGGCAGCCGCGCTTCGCCTTCCTCGCGCTTGCCGAGCGCGGCCAGCACCTTCGGGGGCAGCGTCGCGCGTTTCTGCTCGACGACGGGCTTGGCTTCGATCGAACCGGCATGGTTCAGCGTGATGCCGGTGATCGAGAACAGCAGCATCGCCGCGAGCGACGCGGCGGCGCTGATCCAGTGCCACTGGTGCAGCGTGCGCAGCCAGAAGCCGCGCTGGCGCTGCGCCGTGGCGATGTCCTTCGCGCGCGACGGGCTCATGTCTCCGCCCATTGCCGCAGCAGGTTGTGGTACACGCCGGTCATGCGCACCAGCGAGGGATGGCCGGGATGGTCGCGGGTGAGCATGCGGATCGACAGGTCGAGGTCGAACAGCAGTCGCCGATGGCCGTCGTCGCGGATCATGCTCTGCAGCCAGAAAAACGAAGCCACGCGTGCGCCGCGCGTGACCGGCGTGACCTGGTGCAGGCTGGTGCTGGGGTAGAGCACCATGCTGCCGGCGGGCAGCTTGATCCGCTGCGTGCCGTAGGTGTCTTCGATGACCAGTTCGCCGCCGTCGTAGTCCTCCGGCGCGCTGAAGAACAGCGTGGCCGACAGGTCGGTGCGCACCGCTTCGGCGCCGCCGCCACTGCGGTCGTAGCGCACCGCGTTGTCGACGTGGTAACCGAACGACTGCCCGCCGCTGTAGCGGTTGAACAGCGGCGGATAGATGCGTTTCGGCAATGCGGCGGCGAAGAACGTGTCGTTCCTGGCCAGCGCGTCGAGCACCATCCGCCCCAGTTCGCGCGCCACTGGCGACTGCTCCGGCAGCTGCGCGTTGTCCTTGGCCTGCGCCGACTGGTAGCCCGCGGTGACCTTGCCATCGCCCCAGTCGGCGGTATCGAGCAGGCGGCGGGCGTGCGCCACCTGCTCGGGTGTGAGGACGTCGGGGATGGCGAGCAGCATGGCGGGCCTGGCGGACGATCAGAACTTGTAGGTGGCCGTCAGTGTGGCAGAACGGCCTTCGCCCGGCGTGGCCCAGCCGTTGCCTGCGTTGTTGCGGATGCGCGTGTAGTACGCCTTGTCCGCAAGGTTGTTGAGGTTGAGCTGCAGGCCCAGGCGGTCGCTGATCTGGTAGGCCAGCATCGCGCGGTGCACCCAGTAGTCCGGCGTGCGGTACAGCGGCGCGGCGTTCGGATTGGCCAGGGTGGCGGCGGTGATCGAGCCGTTGACCGTCGGCAGGCTGCTGTTCTGGGTGATGAAGCTGCCCTGGTAGGTGCTGCCGAAACCGAAGGTCCACTTGTCCAGCGCGTAGGTGGTCCAGACGCTGCCCGAATGGCGCGGCGTGTTGGTCAGTTCGTTGCCCCGGGTCGGGTCGCGGAAGAACACGCTGTTGGCGCAGGCGCGGCCATCGGCGTTGACGGCGGTGCCGGCGACGATGCTCGTGTTCGGGCGCGCGATGCAGTAGTCGGACACGCCGCTGAGCACTTCGCTGTCGAGGAAGGTGTAGTTGGCGAACACCGCCCATTCGCGGGTGATGTGGCCGGCCACCCCCAGCGCGATCCCGTCGACGCGGGCCTTGCCGTCCAGCGCCTGCTCGCCGCTGGTGTTCAGCGGATCGGGATCGGCGACGCGGTAGTTCTGGCGCTCGTTGCGGAACAGCGCGGCGGTCAGCGCGAGGCGGCCTTCGATCGCGTCCCATTTCGCGCCCAGTTCGAGGTTGACCGCGGATTCGGCTTCGACGTTGCAGTTGGCGGTACCGGCTGTGATGCTCGCGGGCGTCGCCAGCGTGCAGCTGCCGTTGACCGAGGCCTTCGATGGCGTCTTGCTGTTCGCGTAGGACAGGTAGGTGCTGACCGCCTCGATCGGCTTGAAGACCAGGCCGACGCGGTACGAGAAGAGGTCTTCGCTGTTGCGCGCGACGGTCGGCGCGCCGGTGATCTGGCCGCGCGTCGCATCGACGGCAGACACCGGCCAGGTGGTGGTCGAGCCTTCGTTGCGGTCGTAGCGCGCGCCGAGGTTGAGCAGCCAGCGGTCGCCGAACTTCAGGGTGTCGAACACGTACAGTGACTGGTTCTCGAGCTCGCCTTCGGATTTGCCGCTGCGGAAGTAGTTCAGCGGGCCGGTCCAGATGTTGTAGGGGTTGCGGAAGGTCTGGTACGGATACCCGGCCGGGGTGTTGGGCAGCGCGCTGCCGTTCGCGTTGAAGAACACGCCGCCGGATTCCAGTTCGAAGGTTTCCTTCGAGAACGACACGCCCGCGACCAGCGCGTGCTCGACGCTGCCAGTGCTGAAACGTGCGGTCAGGTCGGTCTGGCTGACCACGAGGTCGTTGCGCGTGTCGCGGATCGAACCGCGCGGACCACCGACCGGCGACCAGGTGCCGGCCGGCTGGCCGGCGGCGCAGGCGGCGTTCGTGTAGGGATTGCGGCCGTTGTCCAGGCACCAGTTGCCCTGCAGCGCGGTCACGTTGGTCAACTGTTCGACGCGCTGCCAGCGGGCGATGCTGCGCAGCGACACGGTGTCGTTGAAGTCGTGGACGAAGTGGCCGGTCAGGGCGTCGACTTCGATCACCTGCTCGGAGAGGTTGCGGTAGCCGAAGTACGTTGACGGATCGATGCCGGGGAGCGGGCCGTCGTTGAAGGCGTTGAGCGCATACGGCACGCCGTATTGCGGCAGGTTGTCGTCTTCCTGATGGAGATAGCCGAGGGTGAAACGCGTGTCGGTGCCGAGGCCGAAGGCCAGCGACGGCGCGATGCCCCAGCGGCTGAAGCGCTCGTGGTTGCGACCCGGCACGTCGTTCTCGTGGACCATCGCGTTGAGACGCAGCGCGGTGCCGTTCTCGAAATCGAAGTTGCTGTCGGCGGTGAGGCGACCGTAGCGGTCGGTGCCCGCGCCGAGGCTGAAGGCGTGCGAGTCGCCTTCGCGCGCGGTCTTGCTGACCAGGTTGATGTTGCCGCCGACCGAGCCGGCGCCGGACATGGCCGAATTCGCGCCGTTCACCAGCTCGATGGATTCGAGGTTGAAGCTGTCGCTGCGGGTGTACTGCGCGCTGTCGCGCAGGCCGTCGGTGGTGATGTCGCTGCTCGCCGTGAAGCCGCGCAGATTGATGCTGTCGCCGTAGCCGCCGCCGCCTTCGCCTGCGCCGAAGGTGATGCCCGGCAGGGTCGACAGGATATCGCGCAGGCCGAGCAGGTTCTGCTGGTCGAGGGTGTCGCGGTTCACCACGGTCACGGTCTGCGGCGTATCGCGCAGCGCCTCGGTGTATTTCGGCGAGCTGACCTTGCGCAGCGTCTGGCCATTGACTTCGATCGTGTCGAGCTGGTCGGCGGCGGCATCGACGCCGGCAGCGTCGGACGGGGTTTCGGCATGGGCGGCGGTGCACAGCGCCATCAGAACGGCGGCTGCGAGAGCGGATTTCGCGGGATGGGCAGGCATGGTCATCGATCGGATACGGACAAAGGGCGCGCTGCGGAAGGCGACGCGACGATGGTCCCGGGCGGCGATGGCTGGCTGCGATCGTTGGCTGTCGTGCCTGCGGGAGCGACTCAGCGCGGTGCTGAACCGTCCTGCATCTTAATGATAATTATTCTCATGTGCAACGGGTTATCATTCCCATTGCCAGGCGCGCAGGCATGGAAAAGGCGGACCCTCGCGGGCCCGCCTTCGTGTTCCTGATGGCCAGATCCAGTGCCGTCAGCTGCGGTCGTCGCGCGTCCACACCAGGCCGTCTTCGACCTTGACCGGGAATTTCGCGACGGGCTCGTAGGCCGGGGCGCACAGTGCCTCGCCGTCGCGCAGGGAGAAGCGGGCGCCGTGGAGCACGCAGGTGATGCTGCCCTCGACGATGTCGACCTCGCCCGAGGACAGCTCGAACTCGTCGTGGGTGCAGCGATCTTCCAGCGCGTAGAACGCGCCATCCAGGTTCACCACGACGATCGCCGTGTCGCCGTCCCAGGCGACCGCTTTCTCGCCCGGCAGCAACTGCGAGGTGGGACAGACGAACACCCAGTCGCTCATCGTGCGATCTCCATTCGTGATGTGTCCATGGCGGGCGTCAGCGGCTTCTCCAGGATCTCGAAACGCAGGTCCGGCCGTTTCGGCAGGCCGTAGCGGGCATCGCCGTAGGGGAAGGGCTTGACGATGCCGGTGCGCGCATAGCCGCGACGCAGGTAGTACGCGATCAGTTCGTCGCGGCAGTCGATCACGGTCATGCGCATGCGCGTGCAGCCCAGCGTGTCCCGGGCGACGCGCTCGGCTTCGGCCAGCACGGCCTTGCCGATGCCGCCGCCCTGGATCGTCGGGTCGACCGAGAACATGCCGAAATAGGCTGTCGCGACGCCATCATCGGCCGCTTCGTCCGCGATGTGCGCGCAGGCGACGACGCGGCCGGCGTCTTCGGCGACGAGGATGAGGCTGTGCGGACGATCGAGGTCGGCGCGCAGCATGTCGGCGTCGATGCGCTGCCCGTCGAGCAGGTCGGCCTCGGTGGTCCAGCCGGTGCGGCTGGCGTCGCCGCGATAGGCCGAGGTCACCAGGTCGATGAGCGCGGGGATGTCGGCGTCGGTGGCGGTGCGGAAGGCGAGCGTGGTCATGGCAGGGCGTCGATCAGGCGAGCAGCGTGCGCACCTTGCGCAATGCCGCGGCGAAACGTTCGATTTCTTCGTGCGTGTTGTAGAACGCGAACGAAGCTCGGCAGGTGGCGGGCACGCCGTAGAACTGCAGCAGCGGATGCGCGCAGTGCTGGCCCGAGCGCACCGCGACGCCTTCGAGATCGAGCAGGGTCGCGAGGTCGTGCGCATGCGCGCCCGCGACCATGAAACTGATCACCGCGGCTTTTTCCGGTGCTTCGCCCAGGATGCGCAGGCCGTCGATCCTGCGCAGTTCCTCCGTGGCGTGCGCGAGCAGCTCGGCCTCGCGCGCTTCGATCGCGTCCATGCCGATGCCGGTGAGGTAATCGACCGCCGCGCCAAGGCCGATGTGGCCGGCGATGTTCGGCGTGCCGGCTTCGAAGCGGTGCGGCCCGTCGTTGAAGACCGTGCCCTCGAAGCGCACTTCCTTGATCATCTCACCGCCGCCGAGGAAGGGCGGCATCGCGGCGAGGTGTTCCCTGCGCGCCCACAGCGCGCCGGTGCCGGTCGGGCCGCACATCTTGTGCCCGGTGATCGCGTAGAAATCGCAGCCGAGCGAGGGAACGTCCAGCGCACGGTGCGGCGCGGCCTGCGAACCGTCGATCACGGTCGTGATCCCGCGCTTGCGCGCTTCACGGCAGATGTCCTTCACCGGATTGACCGTGCCCAGCATGTTGCTGACGTGGGTCAGCGCGAGCAGCTTCACGTCCGGCGTCATCGCCGCGTGCAGCGCGTCGAGGTCGAGCGTGCCGTCCTCGTGGATCTCGGCGACCTTGATGATGGCGCCGGTGCGCTCGGCGACCAGCTGCCACGGCACGATGTTGGCGTGGTGCTCCATGCGGCTGACCAGGATCGTGTCGCCGGCCTTCAGGCGCGGCAGCGCCCAGGAATAGGCCACGAGGTTGATCGCGAAGGTCGTGCCGCTGCACAGCACCAGTTCGTCGCGGTGCGCCTTGAGGAACGCGGCGAGTTTCGTGCGCGAGGCTTCGTACGCTTCGGTCGCCTCGGTGCCCAGCGCGTGCACCGCGCGGCTGACGTTGGCATTGTGGCGACGGAAGAAGTCGTCGACGGTATCGATGACTTTCGCGGGCTTCTGCCCCGTGTTCGCCGAGTCGAGGTAAATCAGCGGCTTGCCGTGCACTTCGCGGGTCAACAGCGGGAAATCGGCGCGGATCGCGGCCCAGTCGTGCGTCGTGCTCATGCGGGAGACACTCGCGACAGGTGGACATCCAGCACGGCGGTCAGGGCATCGCGCAGCGCGGCATCGTCGATGAGGGCGAGCACCTCGCGACAGAATGCCGCGGTCAGCAGGGCGCGCGCTTCCAGCTCGGGCAAACCGCGCGAACGCAGGTAGAACAGCGCGGTCGGGTCGATCTGGCCGACCGTGGCGCCGTGCGCGGCCTGCACTTCGTCGGCGTGGATGACCAGCACCGGCTGGGTATCGACCTCGGCGTTGGCGGACAGCAGCAGGTTCTTGTTCGACAGGTTGGCGTTGGTGCCGTCCGCGCCTTCGCGGATGGTGATGCCGCCATGGAACACCGCGCGGCCGCGGCCTGCACCGAGGCCGCGCCACAGCAGGTCGCAGGCCGTGTCGCGGGCGATGTGCTCGATGCCCAGGCGGGTGTCGAGGTGGCGCTTGCCGTCGGCCAGCAGCACGCCGTTGGCGGCGAGCTTCGCGCCTTCGCCCTCCAGGCGCACGTTGAGTTCGTGGCGCGACAGCGACGCGCCGAGTTCCAGGTCGATGCGCCGGTAGTCGGCGTCGCGCGCCAGCACGGCGTCGGTGCGCGCGAAGCACGACGCACCTTCGGAATCCTCCTGGACGCGGGCATGGACGAGGCGCGCGTGCTGGCCGAGGTGGGCATGCAGCACGTGGTTGCGCAGGCCGCGATCCTCGCCGAGCGCGATGTGGTGCTCGACCAGCGACAGCGCGGCATCGTTGCGCAGGTCGATGACATGACGCAGGTGCACGGCGGCTTCGGGCTGCGCGCCGCTGGCGACGAAGACCACGTGCAGCGGCGCATCGGCGCGGATGCCGTGGTCGACGCGGATCACTGCGCCTTCTTCGGCCAGCGCGGCGTTGGCGACGGCGAACACTTCGTCGGCGCCCGCGTAACGGCGCTGCAGGAAATTCGCGTCACGCGGCTCGCCTTCGCGCAGCACCTGCGACAGCGCTTGCGCCTCGACGCCGGCCGGCAGCATCGACACGTCGCTGCGCGATGCATCGAAACGACCATCGACGAAGACCATGCGCGGCAGCGGAATGGTGGCGAGGCGGGCATCGAGCGCGGCCGTGTCGCTGCCGGTGCTGCCGGCGGTCACGAACGCGCGGCGTTCCAGCGCGCGCAGCGGCGTGTACTTCCAGGCTTCGCTGCGGGCGGCCGGCAGGCCGTCGCGCAGCAATGCATCGCGCGCGGCGCGGCGGCTGTCGCCGAGGCCGGCGGCCTCGCGCTGCGCGAGGCCGTCGAACGCCTGCGCGAACGAATCGAGCAGTGCGCTCATCGTGCCGTCGTTCCTTGGGCCGGGGCCACGCGATCCTTGATCCAGGCGTAGCCGTGCGCTTCGAGTTCCAGGGCGAGTTCGGGCCCGCCGGTCTCGACGATGCGGCCATCGGCCAGCACGTGCACCACGTCCGGCCTGATGTAGTCGAGCAGGCGCTGGTAGTGGGTGATGACGATGAAGGCGCGGTCCGGGCTGCGCAGCGCATTGACGCCATCGGCGACCGCCTTCAGCGCATCGATGTCGAGGCCGGAATCGGTTTCGTCGAGGATCGCCAGCTTCGGTTCGAGCACGGCGAGCTGGAAGATCTCGTTGCGCTTCTTCTCGCCGCCGCTGAAGCCTTCGTTGACGCCGCGATGCAGCAGTTCGTCCTTCAGGTGCAGCACGGCCAGCTTCTCGCGCACCAGCTTGAGGAACTGCATCGAGTCCAGTTCGCTTTCGCCGCGCGCCCTGCGCTGGGCGTTGAGCGCGCTGCGCAGGAAGTAGGTGTTGTTCACGCCCGGGATCTCGACCGGGTACTGGAAGGCGAGGAACACGCCAGCGGCGGCGCGTTCTTCCGGTTCCAGCGCCAGCAGGTCGCGGCCTTCGAACATTACCGTGCCTTCGCCGACGTCGTAGCCGTCGCGCCCGGACAGAATGTTGCCCAGCGTGGACTTGCCGGCGCCGTTCGGACCCATGATCGCGTGGACTTCGCCGGGCTTCACGTCGAGCGACAGGCCCTTGAGGATGTCCTTGCCGGCGACGCGGGCGTGGAGGTTGGAGATGGTCAGCATGTCGGATGTCCGGAATGACGCAAGGAATGTGATGAGGGGCGCGGGAGGCGGAACATCACCTCGCCCTTGTCGGTGAGTTCGCCGCGCTGCCAGCCGTTGGCGCGATAGAAGGCATCGGCGCGCGTGTCCGGCGTGGTGCTGAGCGACACGATGTCGACGCCCTGCGCGAACAGCCACTCGGTGGCGGCGGCGACCAGGCGGCGACCGACGCCGCGGCCCTCGTATGCGGGATCGACGAACAGCGCCCAGATGTCGGCCTGTGCCTGTCGCGCGACCGAAAAGCCGAGGATGCGGCCGTCGTGCTCGCAGACCCAGCTGTTCGAGGCGCCGGCGCCGCCCAGGTGGGCGCGATAGACCTCGGGCGTGAGCCAGGACGGGTCGCTCAAGGTGTTTTCGCGCACGTCCATGCGGATCGCGTGCATCGCGGGAATGTCCGCCGCGACCGCTGCGCGCACGCGGATGGCGCTTTCGCCGGCTGCCAGCGCGCGCAGCGCGTCCACGGCATCGTCGCGTCGCGCCCAGGGCACGAACAGGTGGTCGTGGAAATACGCCGACACCGCATTGCAGGG
Source organism: Lysobacteraceae bacterium (assembly GCA_036404915.1). GTDB lineage: Bacteria > Pseudomonadota > Gammaproteobacteria > Xanthomonadales > Xanthomonadaceae > Lysobacter_I. The sequence continues at coordinate 11,692 of DASWYO010000005.1, read as the reverse complement.
AATCTCGCGATCGGCCAGCGCGGTGGCGATCGCGGCCATCATGCCGACGGCGTCGAGGCTGGAGTGGATGCGCAGGGTGATCTGCGCCCAGCGCGGCTCGTCGGCATGCGCGGCATTGTCGTCGTCAGCCTCGACCACCACGGTCGCGCCTTCGTCCTCGCGGAACAGCATGATCGCGTGCGCCGGCACCGGTGCATCGTGTGCCTGGGTACGGATCGCGCGCGGGCGCGACGCCAGCGCGGGCGACAGCCCGGCCAGCAGTCGTTGCAGATCGGTTTCGCCGACGCTCGCGCTCATCCCACCGAACCTTCCAGCGACACTTCGAGCAGCTTCTTGGCTTCCACCGCGAACTCCATCGGCAGTTCGCGGAACACCGACTTGCAGAAGCCGTCGACGATCATCGACACCGCGTCTTCTTCGCTGATGCCGCGGCTGCGGCAGTAGAACATCTGGTCGTCGCTGATCTTGGACGTCGTGGCCTCGTGCTCGACGGTCGCGGTCGGATTCTTCACTTCCACGTACGGGAAGGTGTGCGCGCCGCATTGCTTGCCGATCAGCAGGCTGTCGCACTGGGTATGGTTGCGCGCGCCGTCGGCGCCGCGCTCGATCTTCACGAGGCCGCGATAGGTGTTCTGGCCGCGACCGGCGCTGATGCCCTTGCTGACGATCTTCGACTTGGTGCGCTTGCCGACGTGGATCATCTTGGTGCCGGTGTCGGCCTGCTGGCGATGGTGGGTGAGCGCCACCGAGTGGAACTCGCCGACCGAATCGTCGCCGAGCAGCACGCAGGACGGGTATTTCCAGGTGATCGCGGAACCGGTCTCGACCTGGGTCCAGCTGATCTTGCTGCGCGCGCCACGGCATTCGCCGCGTTTGGTGACGAAGTTGTAGATGCCGCCCTTGCCGTTTTCGTCGCCGGGATACCAGTTCTGCACCGTCGAGTACTTGATCTCCGCGTCTTCCAGCGCGACCAGCTCGACCACCGCCGCGTGCAGCTGGTTCTCGTCGCGCATCGGCGCCGTGCAGCCTTCGAGGTAGCTGACGTAGGACTTGTCCTCGCACACGATCAGCGTGCGCTCGAACTGCCCGGTGTTCATCGCGTTGATGCGGAAGTAGGTGCTCAGCTCCATCGGGCAGCGCACGCCACGCGGGATGAACACGAAGCTGCCGTCGGAAAACACGGCGGAGTTGAGCGCGGCGAAGTAGTTGTCGGCGACCGGCACCACGCTGCCGAGGTATTGCTTCACCAGCTCGGGATGTTCCTTGATGGCCTCGGACATCGAGCAGAAGATGATGCCCTTCTCGGCCAGTTCCTTGCGGAAGGTGGTGCCGACGCTGACCGAGTCGAACACGGCGTCGACCGCGACGCCGGCCAGCTTCGCGCGTTCGTGCAGCGGCACGCCGAGCTTGTCGTAGGTGTCGAGCAGTTCCTTCGGTACGTCGTCGATCGATGCGTACTTCGGACCCTTGGGCGCGGCGTAGTAGCTGATCGCCTGGAAATCGATCTCGGCGATCTGCAGCTTCGCCCAGTGCGGCGGCGACATCGTCAGCCAGTGCCGGTAGGCGGCGAGGCGCCAGTCGGTCATCCACTGGGGCTCTTCCTTCTTCGCGGACAGGAAGCGGATCACGTCCTCGTCCAGGCCCGGCGGCAGGGTGTCGGTCTCGATGTCGGTGACGAAGCCGGCGTCGTAGCGGCGGCCGAGCTGTTCGAGGATCTCGGCGTTCTGCACGGGTTCGGGGGTCGAGGCTTGCGGGGCGGGTCGGTTCATGTCGTTGCCTCAGCGCGCGGTGAGCGCGACGGGAATGGCCTTGCGCGTCAGCGGCGCGCCGGGCGGCAGGGCCATGTCGGCCAGCGAGATCCCGCGCAGGGCCTCGGCGACCACATCGTTGATCCGGCGCCAGTTGGCACGGGCGCCGCAGGACTGTTCGATGCCGCACTGGCCCTCGTGCACGCTGCACTCGGTCATCGCCAGCGGGCCTTCCATCGCTTCGAGGATCTCGACCAGCGAGATCTCGGCGGCCGGGCGGGCGAGGCGATAGCCGCCGGATGCGCCGCGGAAGGCCTGCACCAGGCCGGCCTGGGCCAGCGGCTTGAGCACCTTGGCCACGGTCGGCGCCTCCAGCCCGGCGCGTTCGGCCAGGCCGCTGGCGCTGAGCACGGCATCGGGGGCGCTGGCCAGGACGGTCAGCACCACGGTGGCGTAATCGGTGAGCTTGGTGACGCGGAGCATGTGTCCGGCCGGCGCGGGGAGAAAAGAGGACCGAAATTGTACGCTTTCGCTGCCGCTGGCTCAAATCGCGGGCGCCGGAACGCAGTGTGGCTTCAGGTCGGTGCGCGTCGCCGGCGGGCATCCGCCAGTGCGGCCTCCAGTTCCACGTCGCGACCGGCGGCGATGTCTGCGGGCGTCGGCGACGTGCGCAGGTCCGGGTCGATGCCGGCATCGGGCTGGGGCGTCGACGGGAATTGTCCGACCAGCGGCAGATCCAGTTCGATGCCCGAACGCGGCAGTCGCAGGAAGAAGAAGGCGCCGCCGTTGATGCCGCGCCGGTTGCCGCCGGTGGTCTGTCCGACGAGTGTGCCGAGGCCGCTGTCGTGCAGCGCGCGGGCGAACTCGAACGTGGCGGAGCTGTTGGTCGCGCCCACCAGCGCATAGACGCGGCCGGTGAAGCGGGGAGCTTCCGGCACGACGATGTCGCCGTCGGCCGCTTCGCCCTCGCGCACGAGCTGGAGGAAGGCCGAATCGTCGATGTCGCGGGCCGCTGCGCCCCAGTCGTGGAACGAACGGTCCCAGGTGTCGAGGTAGGGCCGCAGCGATTGCGGGGTTTCGCGATAGCGCAGGAGGCGGCGGTAACCGGGCATCGCGATCGGTCGATCGACGAGATGGGCCAGGATGACGTCGCCGACGCCCAGGCCGCCTTCGTTGCGACGCAGGTCGATCACCAGCGTCTGCGTGCCGCGCGCCAGCAGGTCGCGGAAGGTGTCGCGCAGGAAGCCGCGCCAGTCCCAGCGGCTGTCGTAGAGCGCCCAGGTCGGCATGTCGAGCAGCACCGCGTCGTTGCCCACATCGCGTACGGCGAAGACCGGGGCGTCCGCTCCGGCGGGCAGATCCAGGTCCGCCAGGCGCTGCGCGTGGGTCAGCGCGGGAACATCGACGGTGCGCGCGGTGCGGTTGCCGGGCGAACGCACGCGCAGGGTGTGGCGTGTGTCGACCTGCGGGAAGAACAGCGGCAGGTAGATGTCGAACGCGGCGAGCCGGTCGGCACCGGTGATCTCGAGGTCGGCGCGACGCTTGGCATCGTTGTGGCCGTCGGCACGCGCCACGGTCATCAGCCGGTCGAGGATACGGCCGACCGGCACGCCTTCGATCGCGAGGATCTCGGTGCCCGGGACCAGCGACGGATCGGTCGACAGGTTCTTCGTGATCACCATGCGCCGGCCGAGCCAGCGGAAGCGGAACGGCACGCGGTTGTCCGACCGGAACAGCGCGGCGGCGATGCGCTCGGGCTGGTTGTGGAAGTTGGCGTAGGTGTGGCCGCAGCGGACCTTGGCGGCGAACCGCGAGAACGCCAGGTAAGCTTCGGCCAGCGGCTGGTCGTGGTCGAGCTCGCGACGCAGGTCGCGGAAGTGTTGCGCCATCCGCTTCGGGGTGTTGTAGCGATGCAGCCCGGGGTGGAGCTGCGTGTAGGCCTGCTCCAGCACGGCCACGTCGGCCTGCAGGTCGGCGGCGCGCAGCAGCTCGGCTGGCGGCGCGGCCGCGAACGCAGGATGGGCGGAGAACAGCAGGAGCGCGGCGAGGACGAAGTGGCGTGGAAAGGTCAGGCGCATGCGGGCGGATACCGGTGGCGGGGAAGCGCCGAGATTGTCGCGATCCCGGCAGGCCTGCGACGCGGAATCGCCCATCGCACGCGGAAATTCAGGAATCGAGACGTCGCGACTCGCGCCAGGCGCTGGGCGTGGTGCCGGTCTCGGCGCGGAACGCACGATTGAAGCTGGCCTTGGAACCGAAGCCGACATCGAGCGCGATCGACAGCACATCGCCGTCGCCAAGGAGCCGGCGTCTGGCTTCTTCCACCCGCAACCGGTTCACGAACTGGCTGAAGCTGGTGCCCAGGCCTTCGTTGAGCGCGCGGGACAGATAATGGGTATTGGTGCCCAGCCGTCGCGCCAGCTCGGTCAGGCTCAGGTCCGGTTCGCGCCACCAGCCCGCCTCGGCCACGCGCGCGGCCCAGGCTTCGCCCTGTGCGCGCCAGTCGCGGTCGGGTGTCGTGCGCTGCACGGGGGGCGGTTGCGTGGCGGGCTCGGTCATCGACGGCAGCGGCAGGTTCGCGTGACGCCAGCCTTCGATGCCCAGGTAGTAGACCAGCAGCCCGAGCGCGAGATAGAACGGGAAGTAGTCGAAGTAGTCGAGCGGCGAGATCAGCGCGTCGACGATCTGGAAGCCCGTGTTCAACGCGACCACCACGGCAACCGCCCACAGGAACCCGCGGACCCAGCCCAGGCGCAGGTCCTCGTGCCGCGCGCTGTTCGCTTCCAGCCAGCGCTGGTAGGCGCGGTAGCGGCGGCGCGCCAGCACCCAGTACAGCGCGAGGGACACGAGCGCGGCGATGTTCTGCAGCGGCATCGCAAGCGGCTCGTGCCAGTGCTCGTTCCAGTCCCACTTGTCCTGCAGCGGCAGCGCGAACAGCGTGAGGTAGTAGGCGCCCTGCAGCGCGCCCGGGATCAGGTGCAGCCACCAGCGGCGCGGCAAGGCATGCTCGCCGAGGGCCCTCACGTGGAAATACAGCAGCGGGCCGAAGGCCAGGTGCCAGTAGAACGGCGCGAAGGTCAGCCATGGCCAGGCGTCGTACGCGCCGGCATACCCCAGGGTGTAGGGCGTGATCATTGCGACCATGGCGACGAGCAGGGCAGCCAGGCAGCGGTTCGCGATGCGGTTGCGCCGGGCGGACAGCAGCAGCGCCGCCACGGCCAGGCCGTGCAGGCTGCCGAGCAGCAGCAGGGTGCTCCACATCCCGAATCTGATCATCGTCCGATCATGGCCTCGCGCCGCGCCCCTGCGGATCTCCCGCGCCGGATGATCCCACGGACGGTATGCGGGTGACGAATGTCAGGTCCGATGGCTGACGATGGGCAATGGTCCCGGTGTTCGCCATCGGGAGAATGACGTCCATCCCGCCACGGACATCAGGAGTCCGCCATGAACACCCAGGCCCAGACCCGCACCGTCTTCGAGAACATGCCTTTCGGAAGCGCGCTGCACACCGTCGCCGGCCAGCTGGTCGAGCGCGCGACCACGGTATCGACCGAGGGCAAGGGCCCGCAGGTGCTGCGCTGGCTGCTCGCCATCGGTGCGGTCTTCCTGGCCTGGAAGGCGCTGCGCGGCCTGAAGTCGATCTTCTGGACCCTGTTCGGCCTGGCCATGATGGTGTACTGGACCGGCATGTGGCGGATGTGGGCCTGAGCGCTGGAACAGGCTCAAATAGGCCATAATCCGAGGCCTCCGTCCCGCTGGATCACGCAAGCCCATGCCCAAGAAGAAGATCGTCGCCCGCCTGTCCAGCATCCACGGCAACGGCGTGTTCGCCGACGAGCAGATCCGCAAGGGCGATCGCATCGTCCGCTACAAGGGTACGCTGCGCACGCACAAGGAAGTGGACCGGCTCTACGGCGAACAGGACGAGAACGGGCACACCTTCCTCTTCACCCTCAACGACGAGTACGTGATCGACGCGAACGAGGGCGGCAACGTGGCGCGCTGGATCAACCACAGCTGCGATCCGAACTGCGAGTCGGTCACCGAAGAGAACGACAAGGGCAAGGCGCACAAGGACAAGGTCTTCATCGAGGCGATCCGCGACATCAAGCCGGGCGAAGAGCTGACCTACAACTACGGCATCGTGCTCGAGGAGCGTTACACCGCGAAGCTCAAGAAGCTCTGGGAGTGCCGCTGCGGTTCGAAGAAGTGCACCGGGACGATGCTCCAGCCCAAACGCTGAGCCTGAAGCAAAACGCTGATGTGGTGATGCGGCGGCCGTCGTCCCGTGTTGCCGCCCGTTTCGGCAAAGGCCGCAGTGACGGCGGATGCGACGGGCGGAAAGTTCCCATGACTTAAGACAGTCGTCGCAGTTCCGGCGCGGCGCCAGCATGTGCGCACGTTTTCATTCGGGATGTGCCATGCGCGCATTGATGTCTGCCTTGGTCTTCTCGTTGCCCCTGCCTGTCCTCGCCATCGAGGTGGACGGCAGGATCGATCCCACGGAATGGGCCGATGCGCAGCGCGTCGACGATTTCCGCATGACTCAGCCGCTGACCCGCGAGCCGACCCGTCATGCCACCGAAGCCTGGTACAAGGCCACCGAACAGGGTCTGGCCATCGCCTTCCGCAATCGCCAGCCTGCGGCCATTCCCCGCACGAAGCAGCGCTTCCAGCGCGACCGCAACGGCAACGTGGACCGCGTGAACGTCTATGTCGACTTCGACGGCGATGGCCGCAGCGGCTACAACTTCATGGTCGCGCTGTCGGACGACATCGCCGACAGCACGATCAGCAACGAGAACCAGTTCAACGGCGACTGGGACGGCAACTGGGCGCACGCGGTGTCCGAAGACGCCGACGGCTGGTCGGCCGAGATGCTGATTCCTTGGCATATCGCGCCGATGCGCCAGGGCGACGGCACGTCCCGCACGATCGGCCTGGCCTTCGACCGCGTGGTCGGCGACAGCAACGAACGCATGGCCTGGCCGGCGATCAGCTTCAACGAGCAGCGCTACCTCAGCGAACTGCGCAAGGTCGAGATCCCGCAGTACAGCCAGTCGCTGCTGGCGATCACGCCCTACGTGGTCGGCCTGTACGACAACGTCAGCGGCAAGGCCGACTTCGACGCGGGCGCGGACATCTTCTGGAAGCCGAACGGCCAGTTCCAGCTCAGTGGCACGATCAACCCGGACTTCGGCCAGGTCGAAAGCGACGGCATCGTCGTCAACTTCGGCGCCGTCGAAACCTTCTTCGGCGACAAGCGCCCGTTCTTCACCGAGAACCAAGGCTATTTCGAAGTGCCGTTCGGTTCGCTGGGCAACGCGCAGCAGCTGATCTACACCCGCCGCATCGGCGCGCCCGCCGACGACGGCAGCGGCGCAGGCGATGTGGCCGCAGCGGTGAAGATCAACGGCAGCGTCGGCGGCTTCGGCTATGGCGTGTTCGCCGCCACCGAGAACGACGACGCCGGTCGAGACTTCTATGCGCTGCGCGCCACTCGCGATTTCGCGGGTCAAGGGCTGGGCGCGATGCTGACGCGGGTCAATCGCCCGTTCCTAGATCGCGAGGCCACGGTCTTCTCGCTCGATCACCGCTGGAGCCCGAACGCGCGCTGGACCGTGCGCAGTAATGTCGTCGGTTCCAGCGTCGAGCAGAGCGGCGACCGCCTGCGCGATACCGGCGGACAGATGCGCATCGATCACCAGATCAACGATGCCTGGCGCCAGCAGCTCTACCTGCTGCACACCGGTGGCGACTTGCAGCTCAACGATTTCGGCTTCCTCGACCGCAACAATTTCAACTACGGCCGCTACGAAATCTCGCGCCGAATCACCGATCTGCCGGAAGACTCGCCCTACGCCTCGCACCAGTGGCGTTACGCAGTGTCGCGTCGCACCAACGACGACGGCGTGCACATCGCCGATGCGTTTGCGATCAACCGCGGCAGCGAGCGTCGCGATGGCGGCAACCAGTTCTTCGAGATCGCGGGCTGGACGTCGGGCCACGACGACCTGATCACGCGCGGCAATGGCCCGGTGAAGCACCCGGGTCGCCTGTTCGGCTTCGCCGAGCGCTTCTTCCCCAAGAAGAAGCACTGGTCGCTCTACACCAATCTCCGCTACAACGCGGAGGGCCTGGGCGGCATCGATCGTGGCGCATGGTCGGTCACGGTCGAGCCCGGCTATGCGGTCAACGATGACCTGACGTTCTCGCTCGGCCTCGAACTGCAGCGCAACCCGGACTGGCTGCTGTGGCGCGGCGACAACCTGCTGGGCACGTTCGGCTCCGAACAGGTTTTCCTCAATCTCGGATCGGTCTGGCTGATCGATTCGAAGCAGGAGCTGCGCGTTCGCCTGGAAGCGCTGGGCCTGGACGCCGAGGCCAAGCAGGCCTGGCGTGTCGCTGCCGACGGTACGCCGGTGCGCAGCGCCGAAACGATCGACGATTTCGCGCTGCGCAACCTGGGCTTCCAGGTGCGCTACCGTTACGAATTCGCGCCGCTGTCGTACCTCTATGTGGCCTACGTGCGCGGTGGCTCGATGTTCCAGCGCGGTCTGGGACCGTATTCTGTCGGCGACGAGTTCAGTGGTGCCTTCGACCTGCGCGACAGCGAGCAACTGCTGGTGAAGCTGTCGTATCGGTTCGAGATCTGATCGCCGATATCGCTTCCTGGATCGCTGGCTGCATCAGCGATCCAGCTCGATCACCACCCGCTCGTTGCGGATCAGCGTGCCGGCGATGCGACGTTCGCCGAGTTTCTTCTGCATGTCGGGATCGAGCTTGTAGACCGGCTCGGCGCGCGCATAGTCGCGCAGCCAGCCGTTGATGAGATCGCGTCCCGTGCCGTTCATCCGGCCGCCCAGCAGCGCGAGATCGGCCGACTCCAGCTCCGGCTCTTCCATGTACAGCGCATTGGCGCGGGTGTCGTAGCGAAGACCGCTGGTGACGGCGAAATGGCCGGCAGGTCGGTCGGAGCGCATGCCCAGCCCTTCCATGCCGATATCGAAATCCAGATGCAGCCGCGTGCTGTCCGGCGGGATCGTGACGCGTGGATTCAGTACTGTGAGCGTGACCAGCCCGCCGAGTTGCTTGTAGTCGCGCGGGTATTGCTTGTCGAGGTAGGCCTGCAGTTGCGGCGCGGTGAAGGAGACCTGGTTGCCCAGCAGCGCCTGCGCGGTCTGCAGCGTGCCGCAGCCCGCAAGCGCTGCGGTGGCGGTCACGGTGGCCAGAATCGCTGTACGGATGAGGAAGCGACGACGGTCGATCATGGGGGTTCTCCGGAAGTCCTTGCGACGATGGGCGGCGAGGGGTGAATCGCGGATGATCAGATGGCCTTGCCGGTGGTGTCAGCCGCCCGTGGCCTGCTTGCGGGCTTCGGTGTAGTCCCACCAGGGGCGTGGCGGCGCGCCCTCCATGAAATCGACGATGGCGAGGAAGACGTCGATCACGCAGGGGTCGTGGCGGACGCCGGTGATCGCGCACAGTCGGTCGTAGAGCGCGTAGGCGTCCTGTCCTGCAAGGGCGGCAGGCGTGTCGATGCCGAGCAGGCGCAGATCGCCTTCGGTTGCCGGGCCGACGTTCGGGATGTCGCGGAAGCGCCGCACATCGGCGGCACGGGTCGCCTTGGCCATGACGGGAGACTCGGACAGCGGAAACGAAAAGGCCGGATTCCACTGGGAAATCCGGCCTTTGCGGTCATCGCGGCGACGAGCGCCGCGATGGGGATGTCGAACCTCAGGCCGTCGCGGCGTCCTTGAGCTTCTTCATCGGGCGCACCTTGACCTTCACGGTGGCCGGCTTGGCGGCGAAGGTGGTTTCCTGGCCGGTGAACGGGTTGATGCCCTTGCGCTTCGGCTTGGCGGCAACGCTCACCGAGGTGATCTTCAGCACGCCCGGCAGCACGAACTGGCCTGCGCCCTTCTTGCCGATGGAGGCGTGGATGGCGCCCTCGAGCGCGGCCATGACGGCGCGCACGTCCTTGGCGGCGACTTCGGTCGCGCCGGCGATGTGGGCGACCAGAGCGGACTTGCTCATCACGTCCTTGATCGGCTTCGGCGCGGCAGCCTTGGCGGGGGCCTTGGCTTTGCCGGCGACCTTCTTCGCAGCTTTTTTCTTGGTTGCCATGAGAGTGTATTTTCCTCGTCGGATGATTGATCTGTGTCTGGGCCGGCTTACCGCCCCGGCCCGTGAACTGTAGGCCATGGTTGCGGCGTCGCCAAGCCCCCATGACGGCTTTTTTCAGGGATTTTCGGCTTTTCGATGCGTTCGTTGGCGCATTTCCCCCGATGCATGCCGGGAAAGCGTGTCGCGCGTGCCGAAAACGCCGTGAAAAAAGCGGCGACGGGACATCACCGGACACGTCCCGTCGTCGCGAGACGTCCGCGGCCACCGGCTGATCGAGCGTGCGTGCCGGTGCATGCCGGAGGCATCAGGCGTGCGAGTGCGGCATCGGCCGACCAGTCCGGGCCGCGATGCCCGAGCCTCTCCGCCACAGCGTCATAACGTTGCCGGAAGCGTTCGGGATTACGGTCGAGGCTGTACCAGCTCGGGCTTTTGAGCAGCGCGATGAGCGCCAGCGTTTCCTGCGGCCGCAGTTGCGCCAGCGGACGACCGAAGTAGGCGTAGGCTGCTTGGTCGATGCCGACGCTGCAGCGCCCGTAGTGGCTTTCCGCGAGCAGGGTGTCGGCGATCTGCGCCGTCGTCCATTCGCGGCTGAGGCGGATGGCCAGTGCGATTTCCACGCCATGCCGGCTGACGTTCCGTATGTGCAGGTGCCGAGGGTAACGTTGCCGTGCCGCGCTGGACAGCAGCCTCCAGCGTTGCAGGAAGGCATCGTCGCGTGCGTCGGGATCGGCGTGGTACATGAGACGAGGGATGAAGGTCAGCGGATCCAGTCGCGGCACCGTGTCCCCTGGTGCCATGCCGGCTTCCACCTGCAGCAGTTGCGCGCGAACCTCCGGTGTTGCCTGCCAGCGGGCAGGTTCAAGCCTGTCAGGCAGATGCCGTGCGCCGGCGACATAGAACCCCATGCACAGCAGGGTGTAGAGCAGGAGCAGCGCGAGGGGAACGGCCAGCAGCCAGCGCAGCGCGGACGAGCGGACGGCCATGTCGTGTCTCGTGAAGTGGCGATGGCGGCCAGCATTCGCGGGGTGCTGACCACGCGCAACACCCGTGCGATGTCACCGATGTCCCCGGTCAGTGCCCGTCGCCGTTGCCGCCATGGGTCCGGGGTCCGCCGACGATCAGCGGGTCGGCGGCGCGCGCGATGCGCGTGTCCTTGCCCGGATAGGGCAGGCTGCCGAGCAGGTGGCGCATGGCGTTGAGCCGGGCGCGCTTCTTGTCGTCGGATTTCACGACGGTCCACGGCGCGTCGGCGGTGTCGGTGTGGAAGAACATCGCCGATTTCGCTTCGGTGTACTCCTGCCACTTGTCCAGCGACTGCAGGTCGATCGGTGAGAGCTTCCAGTGCTTCAGCGGATCGCTGCGTCGCGACTTGAAGCGGCGCAGCTGTTCCTCGCGGCTGACCGAGAACCAGAACTTGAACAGGCGGATGCCGCTGCGGACGAGCATGCGTTCGAATTCCGGGGCTTCGCGCAGGAATTCGAGGTAGTCCTCGGGCGAGCAGAAGCCCATCACGCGTTCGACGCCGGCGCGGTTGTACCAGCTGCGGTCGAAGATCACGATTTCCCCGCCGGCTGGGAAATGCTCGACAAAGCGTTGGATGTACATCTGCGTCTTGTCCCGGTCCGACGGGGCCGGCAGCGCAACGACGCGGAACACGCGCGGACTTACGCGCTCGGTAAGAGCCTTGATCGTTCCGCCCTTGCCGGCCGCGTCACGCCCCTCGAACACGAGCACGATGCGCTGCCCGGTGTCCTTGACCCAGCTCTGCAGCTTGATCAGCTCGATCTGCAGCATCCGCTTCTCGAGGTCGTACG
>DASWYO010000004.1:0-28911 GCA_036404915.1 Lysobacteraceae bacterium | reverse complement strand
AGTGCCGCGACCAGTGCGTACTGCACCAGAGGCAGACCGGACGGCGCCTGCACGTAAGGCTTTTCCTTCTCTTCCAGCGTATGCGGCGCATGGTCGGTCGCGAGCACATCGATCACGTCGTCCACCAGCGCCTTGATCAGCGCTTCGCGATCGCCGGCATCCTTGATGGCGGGATTGCACTTGATCAGGTTGCCCAGCGCGGCGTAGTCGGCACGGTCGAAGCGCAGGAAATGGATGCAGGTCTCGGCGGTGATCTGCTTGCGGCTGCCATCGGCACGCACCAGCGGGCCCTTCTCGAACAGCGCCAGTTCGTCGGCGGTGGAGATGTGCAGCACGTGCAGGCGCGACCCGTGTTTGCGCGCGAGCGAGATCGCCAGCTGCGTCGACTTGATGCAGGCCGCGCGGTTGCGGATCTCGCCGTGGAACTCGACCGGCACGTCGTCGCCGTACTTCGCGCGGTACTTCGCCATCTCCGCGTCGATCATGGGCGTGTCTTCGCAGTGCGTGATGATCGGTGTCGGCGCATCGCGGAACACCGCGTCCAGCACCACCGGATCGTCCACCAGCATGTTGCCGGTCGACGCACCCATGAACACCTTCACGCCCGGCGCGGCCTTCGGGTCGAGCGCGCGGATGGCGTCGATGTTGCCGGTGCTGGTGCCCATGTAGAAGGCGTAGTTGGCGCGGGCGCGGCCGGCGGCCCGGCGGTACTTGTCCTCCAGTGCCTCGGCGTCGAGCGTCGGCGGGCTGGTGTTGGGCATCTCCATGAAACTGGTCAGCCCGCCGGCCACGGCGGCGGCGGCTTCGGTCGCGATGTCGGCCTTGTATTCGAGGCCGGGTTCGCGGAAGTGCACCTGGTCGTCGATCATGCCCGGCAGCAGCCGGCGGCCGGCGGCGTCGACCACGGTCTCGCCGGGACGGGCGGACAGACCGCTGCCGATGGCCTGGATGCGGCCGTCGGCGAAGCGCAGGTCGCCATCGAACTCGCGACCCTCGTTGACGAGGCGGGCATTGACGATCAGGGTGGGGGCGTGGGTGGTCATGGCGGGCTCGAAGGGGCGGCGGGGGGCGGAGCGGCTGCGGGCGTTCCGGGTGCAGGTCACTCGGGAGTGGGTTTCCCGGGAGCGGACTCCCCGGGAGCGGATTTCTCCGGAACGGGGTCGTGGCCGCCGGGGCAGAGGGGGTGGCAGCGGGACAGGCGCCGTACCGTCAGCCAGCTTCCGTGAACCGCACCGAAGCGTTCGATGGCGGTCATCGAGTACTCTGAGCAGGTCGGTACGAAGCGGCAGCGCTGGCCCAGCATGGGACTCACCCAGCGTTTGTAGAAGCGGAGTGCGGCGATCAGCAGACGGTCGATCAAGGATTTGATCCAACGGGAAGCAAGCGGGACTGCCAGTGGGACAGCACGTGGATGCCCATGCGTCATCCTCGCGTGAAAACGAGGTTGCCGCTGCAGTCTTGGCAGGGTATAACAGCCCGCTTTCCCGCCTCAAGGGAAGATACGAAGGATTCTCCGACGTGGCAGTGAAAAAACCCGTGAAGAAGGCCGCGAAGGCCACCAAGCAACCCGCCAAGGCGGCCACGAAGAAGACTGTGGCCAAGCCGGCGGCGAAGGCGCCCGCCAAGGCGGCCAAACCCGCCGCGAAGCCCGCGGTGAAGAAGGCCCCGGCCAAGCCGGCAGCGAAGCCTGCTGCCAAGCCCGCCGCGAAGGCCGTGGCGAAACCGGCCGCGAAGAAGGTCGTCGCCAAGCCCGCAGCGAAGCCCGCCACCAAGCCGGCCCCGGCGCCGAAGCCGGCGGCGAAGCCCGCGCCGGCCGCGAAGGCGCCCGCCAAGGTCGAGGCCAAGGCCAAGGTCCCGGCGAAAGCCCCGGCACCGACGCCCGCCAAGGCCCCGGCGATGAAGTCGCCCGCGCCGAAGCCGCCGAGCAAGGTCGAAGCCAAGCCTGCGGCGCCAAAGGCCGAAGCAACCGCCGCCAAGCCTGCTGCCGCCAAGCCGGCCGCGCCCGCCAAGGCCGAGGCGCCGAAGGCTGCGGTCAAGGCCTCGGCACCGAGCAAGCCGACCCAGACCGCCGTTCCCGCCGTGACGCCCCGTCCGGCCGCCGGCAAGGTCGCGGTGGCCGTGGCCACGCGTCCGGTCTCGCCGACCCCGAAGACCGAGTACAAGGTCGTGCCCTACAAGACCGACGAAGCGACCGGCCGTCCCATCGTCCCCCAGGGCTACAAGCCCGGCGCGGACGAGGAATACATGAGCCCGCTTCAGCTGGAGTACTTCCGCCAGCGGCTGCTGCAGTGGCGCGCCGAGCTCATCGAGGAGTCGAAGCAGACCATCGAGAACCTCAAGGATGAAGTGCGCGATGTCGGCGACGACGCCGAGCGCGCCACCCGCGAAACCGAGAACTCGCTGGAACTGCGCACCCGCGACCGCTACCGCAAGCTGATCGGCAAGATCGACAGCACGCTCAAGCGCGTCGACTCCGGCGAGTACGGCTACAGCGTCGACTCCGGCGAGGAAATCGGCCTGCACCGTCTGGAAGCCCGCCTCACCGCGGAGCGCACCATCGACGAACAGGAACGCTGGGAGCACCTGCAGAAGCAGCAGGGCGATTGATACGGCAATCGATCCGGCAATCGGCCCGGTTCGCGAAGCTAGGCAAAAAACCCCGCGGAAACGCGGGGTTTTTCATTGCTTCAATGCAGATCCTTCAGATCCAGCCGTCTCAGCGTCGGTGCCTTCAAGGCGGTGAACACGACCACGCCCAGGGTGACGCAACCGCCCAGCACCACGGCATGGGCGAGGCCGAGCAGGCGCGCCATCGAGCCGGCGTAGAACGCACCGAGTTCGTTGGACGAACTGATGAAGATGCTGTTGATCGACGACACCCGGCCACGCATGTGGTCGGGCGTGGCGAGTTGCATGATCGTCGAGCGCAGCACCACCGACACGCCGTCGAAGATGCCCGACAGCAGCATCAGCAATACCGAGAGCCAGAGCGTCTTCGACAGGCCGAAGCCGATGATGCACAGGCCGAAGCCCGCGACCGAGCCGAGCAGGAAGCGCCCGGCGTGGCGCTGGATCGGCTTGCGTGCCAGCCACAGGCCGACCAGCACCGCGCCGGCGGCGGGGGCGCTGCGCAGCAGGCCCAGGCCCATCTCGCCGGCATGCAGGATGTCCTTGCTGAAGGCCGGTGCCAGCGAGACCGCGCCGCCGAACAGCACGGCGAACATGTCCAGCGCCATCGCGCCCAGCATCACCGGGGTGCGGAACACGAAGCGCAGGCCCTCGCCGATGCTGGCGAAGATCGGCGTGCGTTCGTGCGACAGCGCCGGTTCGGTGGTGCGCAGCGTCGCCAGCGCCACCGCTGCGGCCAGCGCCGCGATCGCGCCGAGCGCGTAGGACCAGGCATTCGGGCCTGCCGAACCTTCGCCGTAGCCACCGGCGTGCTTCGCCAGCCAGATCGCGCCGGTGCCGATCACCGGGCCCAGCACCAGCGCGCCCTGGAAGACCACCGCGCCGATGCTGGAGGCGCGCGCGAACTGGTCGCGCGGCAGCACGCAGGCGAACAGCGTGTTGTAGACCGGGCCGAGAAAGGCGCGGACCATGCCGGTGAACACGATCGCGCCATAGATCAGCACCAGTCGCGGCCCGCTGTCGTCAGCCTCGCCGAAGAGCCAGCCGGCGGCGACCGGGATCAGCAGCAGCGGCGTGATCGCCAGGCCGAGGCAGGCGATCGTGCCCAGCCGTCGTTTCGGCAGGTGGTCGACGAGATAGCCGGCGAACGGCGCCACGCAGAAGAACGGAAGTACTTCGGCGAGGCCGAGCAGGCCGAGCTTCCACGGGTCGCCGGTCAGGGTGTAGACGTGCCAGCCCACGGTGACCGCGACGATCTGGTACGACACCACCGTCAGCAGGCGGTAGGCCATCAGCCGCACGACGGCGGGGTGGCGCAACGGCGTCGAGGAGGGAGGGGCGTCGGTGTCGCTCGCGTGCATGCGCGCGAGCGCTCAGTGCGCCACGCGCGTGCGGGCAGCGTCGCCCGCGCGGGCCTTGATGAAGGCCAGGAGTGAAGTCAGGCCGTTGCTGCGCGTGGGCGAGAGGTGCTTGGCCAGGCCGATCTCGGCGATGTAGGTGGTTTCGGTCGCGAGGATCTCGTCCGCGCTGCGGCCCGAGTAGACCCGCAGGGCGAGGTAGACCAGGCCGGAGACGATCGCCGAATCGCTGGCGGCGGTGAAATCCAGCTTCGCCGCATCGCCGGACGCGACGATCCACACCATCGACTGGCAGCCGTGCAGGCGGTATTCCTCGACCTTCAGCGCCTCGTCCATCGGCGGCAGTTTGCGGCCGAGGTCGATCAGGTACTGGTAGCGCTCGGACCAGTCGCCGAAAAACGCGAATTCCTCGCGGATGGCGTCCTGGGCGGCGATGGCGGTGGGTTCGAGGGGGAAGGTGGTCATCGGTCGCTTATTGTAGGAGCGGCGCGAGCCGCGACTCATGGCGTGGATGCATGAGAGCGTTCCGTCCGCAGTGCGGGCGGAGGGCGGCCGTCCATGGCGCGCCGATCAGGCGCGCTTCCAGCGCACGCCCTGCGGCGTGTCTTCCAGCAGCACGCCTTCGTCGGCGAGTTGCTTGCGAATGGCGTCGGAGCGGGCGAAATCGCGATTCTTCTTCGCTTCGTTGCGTTCGTCGACCAGCGCCTGGATGCGGGTGTCGTCGTCGCCGGAGGCGCCGCGCGCGAACCAGGCTTCGTGCGATTGCTGCAGCAGGGCAAGAGCGAGGCCGGCGCCGAGGAGTTCAGACTTCAGGCGACGGCGCTCGTCGGCATCGGTGGCCTTGCGCGCCTCGCCGGCGATACGGGCGAGTTCGGCCAGTGCCTGCGGCGTGTTGAGGTCGTCGCCCAGCGTTTCTTCGATGCTGGCGGGAATCGCAGGCGTCGCGTCGACATCGGCCAGATCACGCAGCGTGCCGTAGAGACGATCCAGCGTACGGATCGACTGTTCGATCAGCGCGTCCGACCACTCCAGTGGCTGGCGGTAGTGAGCGGAGAGCAGGGCGTAGCGCAGGGCTTCCGGCGGCTGTTCGCGCACCAGATCGTGCACGCGCTGGATGTTGCCGACCGACTTCGCCATCTTGGCGCCGCCGAAGTTCAGCATGCCGTTGTGCATCCACCAGCGCGCGAAGGTCTTGTGGCTGCCGTCGGCGTGCTTGTGCGTGCATTCGCTCTGCGCGACTTCGTTCTCGTGGTGCGGGAACTGCAGGTCGACGCCGCCGGCATGGATGTCGATGGTCTCGCCCAGGTGGGCCTCGGCCATCGCCGAGCATTCGATGTGCCAGCCCGGGCGGCCCACGCTCCACGGCGACTCCCAGCCCGGCAGGCCTTCGGTCGAGGGCTTCCACAGCACGAAGTCCCCCGGGTTGCGCTTGTACGGCGCCACTTCGACGCGCGCGCCGGCGAGCATTTCCTCGGGATCGCGGCGCGAGAGCTTGCCGTAGTTCGGGAAACTGTCCACCGCGAACAGCACGTGGCCCTCGGCGGCGTAGGCGTGGCCCTGGTCGATCAGGCGCTGGATCATCGCGATCATGTGCGGGATATGCGCGGTCGCGGCCGGCTCGATGTCCGGGGCGAAGTCGCCGCTGACGCCGAGCATCGCCATGTCGTCGCGATAGGCCGCTGCGAACTTGTCGGTGATCGTCGAGATCGGCACGCCCTGTTCCAGCGCCGCTGCATTGATCTTGTCGTCAACGTCGGTGATGTTGCGCGCGTAGCGCAGCTTGCCGTAGCGACGGCGGAGCAGGGCGGCGAGGACGCCGAAGACCACCGGGCCGCGCGCGTTGCCGATGTGCACGTAGTTGTAGACGGTGGGTCCGCAGACATACAGCGTGGGGCCGGCGGCAGGATCGAGGGGTTCGAAGGCCTCGACCTTGCGGGTCAGGCTGTTGTACAGATGCAGGCTCATCGTGAACGCGTGCGAGGGGGTGGCCCTGATTCTAGCGGTTGCCTTCCCCGCACGACAGCGGGCATTCAGCGTGATGGCGACATCGGTCGGCCCGAAGCTCTACACTGGCCTGCTCATGCATCCGATTTCCGCTGCCCTCGTCCGCTGTGCCTGTCTGTCGTCGCTGATCGCGCTGTCCGTCGCGCATGCAGACGACAAGACCGGCCAGCAGCCGTCCAACGTCCGCACCGAGTACGCGCAGGTCCTGCGCGTGGAGCCGGTCTACCAGACCCTGCGCGCCCAGGCGATCGAGGAGCGCTGCGAGCCGACGTCGGAAGTGGGCGCTGCGGCCCGCCTGTGCCGCCCGGTGCGGGTGAGGAAGGAGTTCCAGCGTCCGGTGGCCTACGACGTGGACTACATCCATCGCGGCGTGACCTATCGTTCGCGCCTGCCCGTCGACCCCGGCAAGCGCCTGCGGGTGCGGATCACCGTCACACCCGACATCCCGCCCGGCGAGCGTCGCTGATCCCTGCGGCATGGCGTCATGAGCGATCGTCATGAGTCGTGTGGCCAGGCATGCCTGCGGGGCGACGTGCGACCCGATGCGGTCCTCCTGCCCGCGAATGCGATGGGTTCCGCAAAAAACCGCCGAGGACGGCCCGGGATGCACGCCCGTCGCCCGGCGCTTGCGATGCAGGACCACCCGTGCGAGCATGCGCGCCCTATGAACGCTTGCCCTTTCTTCGGCGCCCAGCCGCTCTCGACGACCAGTGCCCGGATGGCCTCCGGCATGACCTCGCGCGCGCGCCGACCGGAACCCCACACGCCAGCTGGGTGATCCGGAGCTTCGTCGTTGCCGCAACGACACACAAGAATCCACCGATCAGGCCCGGCTCACCGCCGGGCCTTTTCTTTTGCGCCTTTCTTCTTCCCGAAACCCTTACCCGTCATCCTCGCGCAGATCGCGCCCACCGAGACCCCCCATGAAGCACTTCTTGAACACCCAGGACTGGAGCCGCGCCGAACTCGACGCCGTACTCGTGGAGGCCGCGCGTTTCAAGCGCGAGAAGCTGGGCGACCATCTCAAGGGGAAATCGATCGCGCTGGTCTTCTTCAATCCGTCCATGCGTACCCGCACCAGCTTCGAACTCGGCGCGTTCCATCTCGGCGGCCATGCCGTGGTGCTGGCCCCGGGCAAGGACGCGTGGCCGATCGAGTTCGAGCTGGGCACGGTCATGGATGGCGAGACCGAGGAGCACATCGCCGAAGTCGCGAAGGTGCTGAGCCGCTACGTCGACCTGATCGGCGTGCGCGCGTTCCCGAAGTTCGTCGACTGGGCCAACGACCGCCAGGACAAGGTGCTGGCCGCGTTCGCGAAGTACGCGACCGTACCGGTGATCAACATGGAGACGATCACCCACCCCTGCCAGGAGCTGGCGCACGCGCTGGCGCTGCAGGAACACTTCGGCACATCGGATCTGCGCGGCAGGAAGTACGTGTTGACCTGGACCTACCACCCGAAGGCGTTGAACACGGCGGTCGCGAACTCCGCGCTGACGATCGCCACGCGCATGGGCATGGACGTGACCCTGCTGTGCCCGACGCCGGACTACATCCTCGACGAGCGCTACATGGGGTGGGCCGAGCAGAACGTCGCCGAGAACGGCGGTTCGCTCACCGTGAGCCATGACATCGACAGCGCCTACGCCGGTGCCGACATCGTCTATGCGAAGAGCTGGGGCGCGCTGCCGTTCTTCGGCAACTGGGAACCCGAAAAACCCATCCGTGACCAGTTCAAGCACTTCATCGTCGACGAGCGGAAGATGGCGCTGACCAACAATGGCGTGTTCTCGCACTGCCTGCCGCTGCGCCGCAACGTGAAGGCCACGGACGCGGTGATGGACGCCCCGTACTGCATCGCCGTGAACGAGGCCGAGAACCGCCTGCACGTGCAGAAGGCCGTGATGGCCGCGCTCGCGAACCAATGAATTCCTCTCCCCACGGAACGCCTTCCATGAACCAGTCCCAAGACATCGTCCTCGCCTTTTCCGGCGGCCTCGACACCAGCTTCTGCGTGCCTTACCTGAAGGAACGCGGCTGGAACGTGCACACCGTGTTCGCCGACACCGGCGGCGTCGATGCCGAGGAGCGCGCCTACATCGAAGCGCGCGCGCAGGAGCTGGGGGTCGCCTCGCACCTGACCATCGACGGCGGCCCGGCGCTGTGGGATGGCTTCGTCAAGCCCTTCGTCCGCGCGGGCGAGGCCTACCAGGGCCAGTATCCGCTGCTGGTCTCGGACCGCTACCTGATCGTGGATGCCACGCTGGCGCGCGCGAAGGCGCTCGGCACGAACGCCATCGCGCACGGCTGCACCGGCATGGGCAACGACCAGGTGCGTTTCGATCTCGCGGTGAAGGCGAGCGGCGATTACCGCATCGTCGCGCCGATCCGCGAAATCCAGAAGGAACACACCCAGACGCGAGCCTACGAACAGGCCTATCTGGAAGAACGCGGTTTCGGCGTGCGCGCCAAGCAGAAGGCCTACACCATCAACGAGAACCTGCTCGGCGTGACCCTGTCCGGTGGCGAGATCGACAAGTGGGAAGCACCCGGCGAGGGCGCGCGCGGCTGGTGCGCGCCGCGCGCCGAGTGGCCGGCGCAGGCGCTGCAGGTCGCCGTGCGTTTCGTTGAGGGCGAAGCGGTGGCGATCGATGGCGTCGAGCTGCCGGGCGCGCAGATCCTCGCGAAACTCAACGCGCTGTTCGCGCCCTATGGCGTCGGTCGCGGCATGTACACCGGCGACACTACGATCGGTCTCAAGGGCCGCATCGTATACGAGGCGCCGGGTCTGGTCGCCTTGCTCGCCGCGCATCGCGCACTGGAGGAAGCGGTGCTGAGCAAGCAGCAGAACCGCTTCAAGCCCGACGTCGCGCGCAAGTGGGTGGAAATCGTGTACGAGGGCTTCTGGCACGATCCGCTGAAGACCGATCTCGAAGCCTTTCTTGCTTCGTCGCAGTCGACCGTCAACGGCGAAGTCGTGCTGGAAACGCGCGGCGCGCGTGTCGACGCGGTCGCGGTGCGCTCGCCGCACATCCTCAATGCCAAGGGCGCGACCTATGCGCAGTCGGCGGACTGGGGCGTCGAGGAGGCCGAGGGCTTCATCAAGCTGTTCGGCATGAGCAGCACGCTCTGGGCCGAAATCAATGGAGGCGCCCATGGAGGCGTCGACAGTGGCAAGTAAGGCCGTGGCGACCGACATGCTCGACGACATCCTCAAGCACCTCGAAGCCCTGGTGTCATTCGACACCCGCAATCCGCCGCGCGAGATATCGCCGGCGGGCGGCATCTTCGATTACCTGCGCGCCGAACTCCCCGGTTTCGACTGCACCGTCGTCGACCATGGCGCCGGCGCGGTATCGCTGCTCGCCGTGCGCGGCAAACCGACGCGCGTTTTCAACGTCCACCTCGACACCGTGCCCTCGTCCGAGACCTGGACCGCCGATCCGCTGACGCTGCGCGTCGCCGACGGCAAGGCGATCGGCCTGGGCGCCTGCGACATCAAGGGCGCTGCGGCGGGGCTGATCGTCGCTGCCCGTCGCACCACGGGCGATGCCGCGTTCCTGTTCTCGACCGACGAGGAAGCGAACGACCCGCGCTGCATCGCCGCGTTCCTGGCGAGCGACCATGGCTTCACCGAGGCGATCATCGCCGAGCCGACGCAGTGCGAAGCCGTGCTGGCCCATCGCGGCATCAGCTCGGTCCTGATGAAGTTCCGCGGCGCCGCCGGGCATGCCTCCGGCGCGAACGCGCTGCAGAGCAATGCACTGCACCACGCGATGCGCTGGGGCGCGAAGGCGCTGGAACTGGTCGAAGGCGAATCGCATCGCCGCTTCGGCGGCCTGACCGGCCTGCGTTTCAACATCGGCAAGGTCGAAGGCGGCATCAAGGCCAATGTCATCGCGCCGAGCGCGGAGGTGCGCTTCGGTTTCCGGCCGCTGCCCTCGCATTCGATCGACGAGCTGCATGTGCGCTTCGGCGGCTGCGCGGCAGCCGGCACGCTCGAAACGTACCAGGAAACCTTCCGTGGTCCGTCGCTGCCCGGCGGCGATGTCGCCGATGCCGAATCGCGCCGCCTGCTCGCGCGCGATCTCGCCGATGAACTCGGTCTGGCGATCGGCAACGCCGTGGATTTCTGGACCGAAGCCTCGCTGTTCTCGGCCGCCGGCCTCACCGCCTTCGTCTACGGCCCGGGCGACATCGCCCAGGCGCATACCGCCGACGAATGGGTGGCGCTCGACCAGCTCGAACGCTACACCGCGTCGATCGTCCGCATCCTCGACGGAACCGCTGCGCAATGACCCCGATCCTTAAAAGCAGTGGACTCGACCACAAGGTCCACGATCCCCAGACGCGGCAGACCATCGTCCGCCTGCTGTCGAGCATGGCCGGCGCGAAGGAAATCTCGCAGTACCTCAAGCGCTTCTCGCAGCTCGATGCCGCACGCTTCGCCGTGGTCAAGGTCGGCGGCGCGGTATTGCGCGACGACCTGGCCGCGCTGACCTCGTCGCTGGCCTTCCTGCAGGACGTCGGCCTGACGCCGATCGTCATCCATGGCGCGGGTCCGCAGCTCGACGAAGAACTGTCGGCGGCCGGCATCCTCAAGCAGACCGTCAACGGCCTGCGCGTGACCACGCCGGAAGCCCTCGCCATCGTGCGCCGGGTGTTCCACGCGCAGAACCTGAAACTGGTCGAAGCGCTGCAGGCGCAGGATGCGCGCGCGACGTCCATCGTGTCCGGTGTGTTCGAGGCCGATTACCTCGATCGCGACACCTACGGCCTCGTCGGCGAAGTCAAGCGCGTCGACTTCGCGCCGATCCATGCCAGCCTGCAGGCCGGGTCCATCCCGGTCATCGCCAGCCTCGGCGAAACCGTCGGCGGCCAGATCCTCAACGTCAACGCCGATTTCGCCGCGAACGAACTGGTGCAGATGCTGCAGCCGTACAAGATCGTGTTCCTCACCGGCACCGGCGGCCTGCTCGACGGCGACGGCAAGGTGATCGATTCGATCAACCTGTCGACGGAATACGACACGCTCATGGACCAGCCGTGGATCAACGGCGGCATGCGTGTGAAGATCGAGCAGATCAAATCGCTGCTGGACGCGCTGCCGCTGGCCTCGTCGGTGTCGATCACGCGTCCGGACGAACTCGCGAAGGAGCTGTTCACGCACAAGGGGTCGGGCACGCTGGTGCGGCGCGGCGAACGCGTGCTGCAGGCATCGTCCTGGGACGAACTCGACCGCGAGCGCCTGCGCGACCTGATCGAATCGGCGTTCGGCCGCAGGCTGGTCGGCGATTACTTCGAACGCACGCGGCTGCATCGCGCCTATGTCAGCGAGAACTATCGCGCAGCGGTGATCCTGACCGAGGAGGGCGGCGTGCCCTACCTCGACAAGTTCGCCGTGCTCGACGAAGCGCAAGGCGAAGGCCTCGGCCGCGCGGTGTGGCAGTTGATGCGCGATGCACAGCCGCAGCTGTTCTGGCGCTCGCGCCTGGGCAACCCGATCAACAGTTTCTACGACGGCGAAGCCGACGGCAGCGTCCGCCAGACCACGTGGCGCGCGTACTGGTACGGCCTGGGCGATCTGGACGGTACGGGCAGCGACCTCATCCGCAGCTGTCTCGAACATTGCCGGCAGCGCCCGGCGACGCTGGAAGGCTGAGCGTGACCGGTCCGAACATGGCCCCCTGGTCCACGCCGATGCTGGAAGGGCGGCACGTCTCGCTGTGCCCGCTGGACGCGACGCATGCCGATGGCCTGCGCGCGGCCGCCGCCGATGGCGAACTGTGGACGCTGCGCTACACCTGCGTGCCGGGCCCGGAGCCCGGCGAGGCGGAAACCTACATCGCCGACGCCTTGGCGCAGCGCGACGCCGGTCAGTCCTCTCCCTTCGTGGTGCGCGATGCCACGGGGGACATCGTCGGCAGCACGCGTTTCTACGACATCGATCGCGGTATCCCGCGCGTGAGCATCGGCTACACCTGGTACGCGGCGCGCACGCAGCGCACGGGCCTGAACACCGAGGCCAAGCTGCTGCTGATCGACCATGCGTTCGATGTCTGGAACTGCGAGGCCGTCGCCTTCGAGACCAGCCACGAGAACATCCGTTCGCAGACCGCCATCCTGCGTCTTGGCGCGCGGCACGACGGCGTGCTGCGCGCGCATCGCCGGCATCGCGATGGCACCCTGCGCGACACCCATGCCTTTTCGATCCTGCGGCACGAATGGCCGGCGCTGGCGGATGCCCTGCGCCGCAAACTCGAGAGTCACACCCATGCCTGAACGCACTTCCACCCCAATCCGCATCGGCATCGTCGGCGCGCGCGGCCATGTCGGCGCCGAGCTGATCCGCCTGATCGCGGCGCATCCGCGCTTCGAGCTGGCCTATGTCGGTTCGCGCGAACTCGCAGGCCAGCGCGTCGCCGACCACAGCGATGCCCATGTCGGCGAGTTGCGCTACACCTCGCCGGCCAATGCCGAGCTGCCGTCGCTCGGTGCCGACGCCGTGGTGCTGGCCCTGCCCAATGGCAAGGCCGCCGATTGCGTGGCCGCGTTCGATGCGGTTGATGCGGACCCGGTCATCATCGACCTGTCCGCCGACTACCGTTTCGACGACGACTGGTACTACGGCTTGCCCGAGCTGACGCGCAGCCGTTACGCCGGCCAGCGCCGCATCAGCAATCCGGGCTGCTATGCCACGGCGATGCAACTGGCCGTGGCGCCGATGCTGGCGCAGCTCGGCGCCGCCGTGCAGTGCTTCGGCGTGTCCGGCTACTCGGGCGCGGGCACCACGCCGTCCGACAAGAACGATCCGGACAAGCTGCGCGACAACCTGATGCCCTACGCGCTCACCGGCCACATCCACGAGCGCGAGGTCACGCGCCATCTCGGCCATGCGGTCGAATTCATGCCGCATGTCGCACCGCATTTCCGCGGCCTCACCATCACCGCGAACCTGCATCTGTCCGCGCCGGTGACGCGCGAGCAGGTCCTTGCGATCTATCGCGACGCCTATCGCGACGAGCCGCTGGTGCGCGTGCTCGACGACGCGCCCTGGGTCAGCCGCATCGCCGGTCGCCATCACGTCGAGATCGGCGGCTTCGCGCTGTCGGACGACGGCCGGCGCCTGGTCGTGGTGTCGACCGAGGACAATCTCCTGAAGGGCGCGGCGACGCAGGCGCTGCAGAACCTCAACCTGGCCTTCGGCCTCGCCGAGACGACGGGGATTCCGTCCGTCGACGCCCTCTGACGCAAGGAATTCCCATGTCCGAACTCCTCTGGCAGAAGCCCGGCGTCAAGGTCGACGCGCGGATCCAGCATTTCCTCGCCGGCGAGGACGTGATCCTCGATCACGAATTCTTCCTGTTCGACATCCAGGCCAGCCTCGCGCACGCCGAGGGCCTGCTGCGCATCGGGATTCTCGGAGCCGACGAGCTCGCGGGCATCCGCGTCGAACTCGATGCGCTGGCCGAGGATTGGCGCAGCGGTGACTTCGTCCTCGACGAGCGCTACGAAGACTGCCATTCCGCGATCGAAGCGCGCCTGGTCGAACGCCTCGGTGATGCCGGGCGCAGGATCCACACCGGTCGCAGCCGCAACGACCAGATCCTGGTTGCGACCCGGCTGTGGCTGAAGGATCGCCTCGCGCGCCTGCAGTCGCTGTGCACCGAGGCCGCCGAGGTCGCGCTGGCGCGCGCCGAAGCCGAGGCCGGCGTGCCGCTGCCGGGCTACACGCACCTGCAGCGCGCCGTGGTGTCCTCACTGGGCATGTGGTGGGCGGCCTGGGCCGAAGGCTTCATCGATGACGCGCAGCGCGCGCGCGACACCCTGGCCTGGGTCGACGCCAACCCGCTCGGCAGCGCCGCCGGCTACGGCGTGAACCTGCCGCTGGATCGCGATCACACCACGCAGGCGCTCGGCTTCGGCCGGCTGCAGGTGTCGGCGACCTACGCACAGCTGTCGCGCGGCAAGTTCGAGATGGCCGCGATCGAGGCGCTGTCCTCGGCGCTGCTCGACCTGCGTCGTCTCGCCTGGGACCTGAGCCTGTTCACCAGCGCCGAGTATGGATTCGTCGCGCTGCCGTCGCAGTACACCACCGGCAGTTCGATCATGCCGAACAAGCGCAATCCTGACGTGATCGAACTGATGCGCGCGACCTACGCCAGCGCCGCCGCCGCGCGCACCGAGATTGAGCAGCTGCTCTCGCTGCCCTCGGGCTATCACCGCGACCTGCAGTTCAGCAAGGGCGCGATCTTCCACGCCTTCGGACGCGGGCTCGGCGCGCTCGAGCTGCTGCCGGATCTGCTGCGCAACCTCGAATGGAAGCCCGACGCGATGCGCGCCGCGCTCGATCCGTCGATGTACGCCACCGATCTCGCCGTCGATCTGGCGCGCGAGGGTCTGCCGTTCCGCGAGGCCTACAGGCAGGCCGCCGATCCCGCGCGCTGGGCCGAGGGCGATCCCGAGGCCAGCCTGCAGGCGCGCGTCTCGCCCGGCGCCGCCGCTGAACTGCGACTCGACGCGCTGCGCGCGCGACTGCGAACGGAGTGAGCACGCCATGAGCACGCGCGCCATGTTCGAGGAACAGATCCTGCCCGGCTGGAAGCGGGCCGTGCTCAAGGTCGGCAGCAGCCTGCTCTCGGGTGCGGGCGGACTCTCGCCGCATCATGCCGTCCATCTGGCCGCGTTCGTGCACGCCTGTCATGCGCAGGGGCGCGAGGTGGTGATCGTATCGTCCGGCGCGGTCGCTGCCGGGCGCGGGGTGCTGCACGCCAAGCCGCATCCCGGTGCGGCGATGGCCGAGCGCCAGGCGCTCGCTGCGCTGGGTCAGGCGAAACTGATGGGCTTCTGGCAGGGCCTGTTCGCAAGGCCGGTGGCGCAGGTGCTGCTTACCCACGACGATGTGCGGGATCGTCGCCGTTATCTCAACGCACGCGCCACGCTCGACGAACTGCTGCGCTGCGGCGCGCTGCCGATCGTCAACGAGAACGACACGGTCTCGGTCGACGAACTCAAGCTCGGTGACAACGATACCCTCGGCGCGATCGTCGCCGCGCTGATCGATGCCGACGTGCTGTTCCTCGCCACCGACATCGACGGCCTGTACGACCGCGATCCTCGCGGCAATCCCGATGCGAAGCCCATGCCGCTCGTCGTCGACCCGGGCGACGACATCCTCGCGATGGCCGGCGGTGCCGGCTCCAGCGTCGGCACCGGCGGCATGCGCACCAAGATCCTCGCGGCGCAGCGTGCCGGCGCGGCCGGCATCGACACCGTGCTGTTCAACGGCACGCGCGCGCACGTCGCGCATGCGCTGGGCGAGGACCGCCTGCTCGGCACGCGGCTCGTCGCAGGCCGCAGCCGCATCGCCGCGCGCAAGCACTGGCTGCGCCATGCGCCCGCGCAGCCGGGCGCGATCCTCGTCGATGCCGGGGCTGCGACCGCGCTGCGCGACAAGGGCGCGTCGCTGCTGCCGATCGGCGTGGTCGGCGCGGAAGGCGAGTTCCGGCGCGGCGATCTGGTCGAAGTGCGCGTCCTGGGTGCCGCACGCGCGGTGGCGCGCGGCGTGACCCAGTATTCCTCCGCCGACATCCGCCGCCTTGCGCGCAAGCGCTCGCACGAGATCGATGCCGTGCTCGGCTACAACTACGGCGACACCATCCTCCACCGCGACGATCTGTCGCTGCTCGACGCACCCGCGCAGGAAAGCACCGATGTCTGAGTCCGCCACCGAATCGTCCTCCGGCATCCGCAGCCAGGCGCTGGCCTGCCGCGAAGCCGCGCAGGCCATCGCCGCGCTGTCGACCGATGCCAAGAACGCATTGCTGCGCGCGATGGGCGATGCGCTGGAGGCCGATGCCGACGTCATCCTCGCCGCGAATGCCGAAGACCTGCGCGCTGCGGAAGCGAAGGGCACCGCTGGCGCGATGCTCGATCGCCTGAAACTCGATCCGTCGCGCCTCGCCGCCATCGCGAATGCATTGCGCGAGGTGGCCGATCTGCCCGATCCGGTCGGCATGGTCACGCGGCGCGACACACGTCCGAACGGCATCGAGATCGCGCGCGTGCGCGTGCCGTTGGGCGTGGTGGCGATGATCTACGAAGCGCGACCGAACGTGACCGCTGATGCCGCCGCGCTGTGCCTGAAGGCCGGCAACGGCGTGATCCTGCGCGGCGGGTCGGAGGCGGTGCGCTCCAACGTGGCGATCGCCGGTGCCTTGAAGCGGACCCTGTGCGAGCACGGGATTCCGGATGCGGCATTGACCCTGGTCGACGATCTGCGTCGCGAGACCATGATCGAACTGCTGCGGCTCAACGACATCGTCGACCTGGCGATCCCGCGCGGTGGGGAAGGGCTGATCCGCTTCGTCGCCGAACACGCACGCGTGCCGGTGATCAAGCATTACAAGGGCGTCTGCCATCTCTACGTCGATGCCGCCGCCGACCTCGACCTCGCGCTCGACCTGCTGCTCGACGGCAAGGTTTCGCGCCCGGGTGTGTGCAATGCGCTGGAAACGCTGCTGGTGCATACCGATGTCGCCGGGGCATTCCTGTCGAGGGCCGCGCAGATGCTGTCGTCGCGCGGCGTGCAACTGCGCGCCGACGAACGCGCACAGGCCTGCATGCCCGGCGCGACCCCTGCGACGGACGACGATTGGGATGCGGAATTCCTCGATCTGATCCTCGCGGTGCGCGTGGTCGATTCGCTCGACGATGCCATCGCGCACATCCGTCGCCATGGTTCGGACCACACCGAAGTCATCGCCACGCGCGACGAGCTTGCCGCCGCGCGTTTCGTGCACGCGCTGCGCAGCGCGGTGGTCATGGTGAATGCGTCCTCGCGGTTCTCCGACGGTGGCGAACTCGGCCTCGGTGCCGAGATCGGCATCTCCACCACGCGCCTGCATGCCTACGGGCCGATGGGGGCGGAGTCGCTGACGATCGAACGCTTCGTGGTCCACGGCACGGGACAGACCCGCAACCTGCGCAATTGATCTCGCTTGTCGACGTTCATCGTCGACATCCATCCTCATGCGTATGCCGGTGCCAGGCCCGTTGTCCGGCATGGCCGGCAATCGCATCGCAACATCCTGTTACACTAGCCCCGCCTGAGGTGACCGCCGGCCTGGCCGGTGGTTGAAACGGGAATCCGGTGCGCCGCGTCATGCCTGCATGACCTGCAATTCCGGAGCTGCCCCCGCAACGGTAGGCGAGAAGAGGTTCCGCAACAGCCACTGTGCCTTGAGCATGGGAAGGCGCGGAACCTGAAGCGCACGCACTGCGCTTCGCTCGCAAGCCCGGAGACCGGCCTTGGTGCGACGTGACATGCGGCGGGCGATGTCATGGTGATCGTGCTGCGCGGGTGCCGCGTGCGCGATGGCCAGAGCAGTGCCTGCCCGTGTGTTGATTTCCACGGGTCCGCGCGGGTAGGCGCGGTCAAGGAGCCATCCAGTGCGTGTCCCCATCCCCGAATACCGCCATGCCTTGGCGGCGTTTCTGCTGTCGTCGTTCGTCTTCGTCGTCCCCCTTGCATGCGCTTCGGCATCCGACGATTCCCTGGAGGACGACGAGGCGCTCGATCGCGTCGTCGTCACCGCCTCGCGCACCGCGCGCAGCCAGGACGAGACCCTGGCCGCGATCACCGTGATCGATCGCACCGAGATCGAGCGCCTGCAGCCGCAGTCGCTGCCCGACCTGCTCGCCGGCCGCGCCGGCGTGTCACTGGCCAACAACGGCGGCCCCGGCAAGGCGACCTCGCTGTTTCTGCGCGGCACGGAATCCGACCACACGCTGGTACTGGTCGACGGTATCAAGCTCGGTTCCGCCACCAGCGGCAGCGCCGCACTGCAGGACATCCCGACCGAGCAGATCGAGCGCATCGAGATCGTGCGCGGCCCGTTTTCCAGCCTGTACGGGTCGGAAGCGCTCGGCGGCGTGATCCAGATCTTCACGCGTCGCCCGCAGGGCACGTTCGCGCCGAACGCATCCGTGTCGATCGGCAGCGAAGGCACGCGTCGCGCATCGGTCGGCATCGGCGGCCGTTCCCGCGATGCGACGCAGGGCGGCTGGTATTCGGTGAACGCCGCGCACGGCAGCACCGACGGCATCAATGCCTTCCGTGGTCCGCGCGGTTTCAACCCCGACCGCGACGGTTACCACAACGATTCGCTGGTGCTGCAGGGCGGTTATCGCTTCAACGAGCGCTGGGACGCCGAAGCGCGCGTGTTCCGCGCCGAAGGCGAGAACGAATACGACGGCACCGTCAACAACGAGTCCGACAGCGTGCAGCAGGTGGTCGGTGGACGCGTGCGCTACGCGCCAAGTGATGCGCTGAAATTCACGTTGAACCTCGGCAGCAGCGCCGACCTCAGCGACAACTATCTCAACGGCCGCTATTCGTCGACGTTCAATACCCGTCGCAGGATGGCCGGCTTGCAGGCCGATATCGGCGCAGGCGAAGGCCTGGTCACGCTGGGCTTCGACTGGCAGGCGGACCACGTCTACGGCAGCACGCGCTATGCGCAGGACAGCCGCCGCAATCGTGGCCTGTTCGCGCAGTGGCAGCAGGACTTCGGCACGCAGTCGCTGCAGGCCAGCCTGCGCCGCGACGAGGACAGCCAGTTCGGTGGCGTGACCACGGGCAGCGCGCTATGGGGCTGGAACATCGGCGATACCTTGCGCCTGGCCGCGAGCTACGGCACCGCATACAAGGCGCCGACGTACAACGAACTGTATTTCCCGGGCTACGGCAATCCGGACCTGCAGCCCGAGCGGTCGCACAGCCTGGAACTGGGCCTGCGCGGCGATCATGGCACGGGTGGCTGGTCGCTCAGCGCCTACGAAACACGTATCGATGACCTGATCGCCTACGATGCGGACCTGCGCCCGCTCCCTGGCCCGAACAACATCGACCGGGCACGCATTCGCGGCTTCGAGGCGACCGGTCACGTGCGTCTCGCCGACTGGGATCTGCGCGCCAGCGCCACCTGGCTCGACCCGCTCAACGATGGCGATAACCCGAGCCACGGCAATGTCCTGCCGCGCCGCGCCACGCGCAGTGGCCGCGTCGACGTGGATCGCCGTTTCGGCGACTTCAGCGCCGGCCTGAGCGTGACTGGCGCCAACGCGCGCTACGAGAACCTGGCCAACACCCGTCGCCTGCATGGCTACGGTCTGGTCGATCTGCGCGTGGCTTATGCGTTCGCGTCGGACTGGTCCGTACAGTTCACCGCGAGCAACGTCTTCGACCGTCGTTACGAAACCGCCGAGTTCTACAACCAGCCGGGTCGCCAATGGCTGCTCTCGCTGCGCTATCAGCCCGGTGCCCGCTGAGCGGGCGCCTCCCTTCCGCAAGACACGAACTCAAGACACGAGGTCATCGATGAACGTCCTGCCACGCCCCGCGCGCCATATGCTGTTCGCCGTCTTCGCCGCGTTCATGGTCGCGACGCGCTACCACCACTTCGGCGATGTCCTGCACCTGCCGGACGCGTCGATGGCGCTGTTCTTCCTCGGTGGCCTGTTCTTGAGCGAGCGTGCCCTGAGCGAGCGGACCCGTGCCGATCACCTGCGTTTCGCGATGTTCATGGCGCTGGCCGTGGTCATCGACGTGGTCTCGGTCGGCTTCGCCGGCGTGAGCGATCACTGCGTCACGCCTTCGTACGCCGCACTGCTGCCGGCCTATGCTGTGCTGTGGTACGGCGGGCGCCTGGTCGCGCCGCGCCATGCGGTCGAGCCGAAGGCGATGCTGCTGACCATCGCCGCTGCGCTGGTCAGCGCATCGCTGTCGTTCGCGATCTCCAACGGCGCGTTCTACTGGTTCGGCGGCCGCTACGAGAATCCGCACGTCGCCGAGTACCTCGCCCGCGCGTGGCAGTGGGGGCCGCTGTTCGTGCGCACGACCATGCTCTACATCGTCGTCGCCATGGCCCTGCATGCCGTGGCCGCGCGCACCCTCGGCGCGCGTGTCGCGCAATCGGCCGCGCGCTGATGGGCACCGGAGCACATCGCATGACCCTCTCCTCGACTCATCCCGCCGATGCGTTCGCATCGCCATCGCCGCGCGCGCAGGCCGCCATCGCCGTCGCGCTCGCGGCACTGATGATCTGCACGCGCGGCCAGCACTTCGCCAGCGTCGACGCCTTGCCCAGCGCCTCGTGGACGGTGTTCTTCCTCGTCGGGGCGCTGCTGCGGCCGGTGTGGGCGTTGCCGCTGTTCTTCGCACTGTCGACATCGCTCGACCTGCTCAGCCTCGCCAGCGGCACGATCAGCGACTGGTGCCTCTCGCCTGCCTACTGGGCGCTGGCGGTGGCCTACACCGTGCTGTGGTTCGGCGGCCGCACCTACGCAGGCATGCATCGCGAAGACTGGCGCGCGGTGCCTCGCCTCGCGCTGGTGCTGCTGGTCACCGCCAGCGTGGCCTACCTCGTGTCGAAGGGCGGCTTCCATTTCTTCTCCGGTCGCCATCCCGATCCGACCGTCGCGAATTTCGTCGCGCGCATCCCGCGTTACTACCCGCCGGCCATCGGCACGCTGGCCGGCTATGTCGGCATCGCGATGATGGTGCGGGTGCTGTGCCGCACGCTGGCGTCACGCCTCACCATGAGCGGGGAGGCGCGCGCATGAGCCGCGGGTCCGAACGCCTTGGCCTCACCGAGGACGAGCACTACCGCGAGCGCGCGCAGCGCAAGAAGGAACTGGTGGATCGGCGCATCGAACGCGCCACGATCGATCGCGGCGTGGTGGTGGTGAACACCGGCAACGGCAAGGGCAAGAGTTCGTCCGGCTTCGGCATGCTCGCACGCTCGCTCGGCCACGGCTTCCGCTGCGGCGTCGTGCAGTTCATCAAGGGCAGTTTCTCGACTGGCGAGGAAGCGTTCTTCCGCCGCTTCGCCGAGGGCGACGATGCGGTGCTCGACTATCACGTGATGGGCGAGGGCTTCACCTGGGAAACGCAGGACCGCGCACGCGACATCGCAGCGGCGTCGGCCGCGTGGGATGTCGCGGCGCGCATGTTGTCCGATCCCGGCTACGACTTCGTACTGCTGGACGAGCTCAACATCGCGCTGAACAAGGACTATGTAGACGTCGGTGCCGTGGTCGTGACGCTCGCTTCGCGGCCGGAACGCCAGCATGTGGTCATCACCGGGCGCGGCGCGCCGGATGCGCTGGTCGAGGCTGCCGATACCGTGACCGAGATGCGCCTGGTCAAGCACGCGTTCAAGGCCGGCATCAAGGCGCAGAAGGGGATCGAACTGTGAAGACGGGAATTCGCCATTGCCCGGCGCTGCTGGTGTCCGCGCCGGCGTCGGGGCAGGGCAAGACCAGCGTCACCGCCGCGCTCGCGCGCTGGCATGCGCGACAGGGGCGGCGCGTGCGCGTCTTCAAGACCGGACCGGATTTCCTCGATCCGATGATCCTCGAACGCGCCAGTGGCGCACCGGTCTTCCAGCTCGACCTGTGGATGACCGGCGAGGCCGATGTCCGCGCGCGGCTGTACGACGCGGCGGGCGAAGCCGACCTGATCCTGATCGAAGGCGTGATGGGCCTGTTCGATGGCGCGCCGTCGAGCGCCGATCTCGCGCAGGCGCTGGGCGTGCCGGTGCTCGCGGTGATCGACGGCTCGGCGATGGCGCAGACCTTCGGCGCGCTGGCGACCGGCCTGGCGCGGCATCGCGAGGGTCTTGCGGTGCACGGCGTCGCCGCGAACCGCATCGGCAGCGCGCATCACGCCACGCTGCTGCGCGACAGCGTATCGAGCGATCTGCACTGGCTAGGTGCATTGCCGCGCGATGCGCAGCTGAGCTTGCCCGAACGTCACCTCGGTCTGGTCGCCGCCGCCGAATTGTCCGATCTCGATGCACGCCTGGACGCGCTGGCCGATGCCTGGGCTGCCCATGCCTCGACCGCGTTGCCGCCGCCGGTGGCGTTTGCCCCGGCGGAACGCCTGCCCGTGCCGGTGCTGCTGCAGGGACGGCGCATCGCGATCGCGCGCGATGCCGCGTTCTGCTTTCTCTATCCCGCGAATCTCGGCCTGCTGCGTGAATCGGGCGCGGAACTGGTCTTCTTCTCGCCGCTGGCCGGCGACGCCTTGCCCGACTGCGATGCGGTGTGGCTGCCCGGCGGTTATCCGGAATTGCATCTCGACGCACTGTCGCGGCGGCACGATCTGCACGCCGCGCTGCGCGCGCATCGCGACGCCGGCAAGCCCTTGCTCGCCGAGTGCGGCGGCCTGCTGTTCTCACTGGATTCGCTGGCGGATCGTGACGGCGCGCGTGCGCCGATGGCCGGCCTGCTGCGCGGCGACGCGGCGATGCAGACGCGACTGGCCGCACTGGGTCTGCAGGAGGTCGATCTGCCCGAAGGCACGCTGCGCGGCCACACCTTCCACTACGGCCAGGCCACCGTGGATGCCGAGCCGCTGGCCACTGCGCGCAATCCGAACAGCGGGCGCAGCGCCGAAGCGGTGTACCGAGACCAGCGCATGACCGCGAGCTTCGTGCACTTCTATTTTCCGTCCGCGCCGGACGCGGCGGTACGGCTGTTCCTGCCGTGACGATTGCATCGTGAGCGCTAGGGCATGAGCATCGCCGCCGCCATGCTTGCGGGCATGGGCCTCGACGCGCTGCTGGGCGAGCCGCGTCGCGCGCATCCGCTGGTCGGTTTCGGCGGCATGGCGCAGGCGATCGAGCGACGACTGCATCGCGATGCGCATGCGCGCGGCCTCGTGGCGTGGTGTGTGGCGGTGCTGCCTGCGGTCGCCGTTGTCGCAGGCATCGTGCATCTGCTCGCGACGTGGTCGCCGTGGGGTGCGACCGCTTTCTCCGCGGCGATGCTGTACCTGGCCGTCGGTCATCGCAGCCTCGGCGAACATGCGCGCGCTGTCGAAGCGCCGCTGCGTGCCGGCGATCTCGATACCGCACGCACGATGGTCGGGCGCATGGTCAGCCGCGACACGCACGCGCTGGATGCGTCGCAGGTCGCGGCGGCGGCGACGGAATCCGTCCTCGAAAACGGTGCCGACGCGGTATTCGGCGCGCTGTTCTGGTTCGCTGTGCTGGGTGCGCCGGGCGTGGTGCTGTACCGACTGGCCAACACGCTGGATGCGATGTGGGGCTATCGCACCGCGCGCTACGAACGCTTCGGCTGGGCCGCCGCACGCATCGACGACATCCTCAATTACATTCCAGCGCGGCTGACCGCGATGACCTATGCCGTGCTCGGTGACGCACGCCGCGCGCTGCGCTGCTGGCGCGCGCAGGCGCCACTGTGGGACAGCCCGAATGCCGGCCCGGTGATGGCCGCCGGTGCGGGCGCGATTCGCGTGCAGCTGGGCGGCTCCGCGCCATATCACGGTATCTGGGAAGCCCGTCCGCGGTTGGGCGAAGGCGATGCGGCGGATGCGGACTCGATCGCCGCCGCACTGCGGCTGGTGCGTCATGGCGTGTGGCTCTGGCTGTGCGTCGCCGCGATCACGGCGTCTGCGGTGTGGCGAATCGGAGGAAGCTTGCATGCTTGAGCACGGCGGACGCCTGCTGCGCGCAGCGCGGCAATACGGCATTCCCGCAGCGGACTGGCTCGATCTGTCGACCGGCGTCAGTCCGTTCGCGTGGCCGGTACCGACGATTCCCGTCTCGGCCTGGCATCGCCTGCCGGAAGACGACGATGGCCTGATCGACGTGGCGCGCGATTACTACGGTGCACCGTACCTGTTGCCCGTCGCCGGCACCCAGATAGCGATCCAGTCCTTGCCGCAGTTGCGCCCGCGTTCGCGCGTCGGCGTGATCGCGCCGGGCTACGCCGAGCATGCGCATGCGTGGCGGCGTGAAGGACATGCGGTCGTAACCTTGCCGGCGGATCTCCTGCTGGCCACGGTGGAGCAGTTCGATGTCGTGGTGCTGATCCATCCGAACAACCCCGGCGGTGAACGCTTCGATCCCGCCGTTCTGCTCGAATTGCATGCCGTCCTGGCGTCACGCGGTGGCTGGCTGGTCGTGGACGAAGCCTTCATCGACATCGAGCCGGCGCGCAGTCTGTGCGCGCATGCCGATCGAGAGGGCCTGGTCGTGCTGCGTTCGGTCGGCAAGTTCTTCGGTTTGGCTGGTGCACGGGCGGGTTTCGTGTGTGCCGCGCCCCAACTGCTTGAAACGCTGCGCGAACGATTGGGGCCGTGGACGTTGACCGGCCCGACACGCCATGTCCTGCGCGCCGCGCTGGCCGATGTCGACTGGCAGGCGAAGGCGCGAAACCAGTTGCGCGCAGCCGGCACGCAACTGCATGGCCTGCTGGTCGCACGCGGCATCGTGCCGACCGCCGGGTGCGCGTTCTTCCGGTGGTGGCGACATCCCGATGCGCACGCACTGCACGAGGCGCTGGCGACGCGCGGCATCCTCACGCGTCGCTTCGACGATCCGGTGAGCCTGCGTTTCGGCCTGCCACCCGATGACGATGGTTTCGCGCGGCTCGATGCCGCGCTTGCGGAGGTGATGCGATGAACACGCACGTGCTGATGGTGCAGGGCTGCACCTCCGACGCGGGCAAGAGCACGGTGGTCGCCGCGCTGTGCCGCTGGCTGCGGCGACGCGGTGTCCGCGTGGCGCCGTTCAAGCCGCAGAACATGGCCTTGAACTCGGCGGTGACCATCGACGGCGGCGAGATCGGGCGCGCGCAGGCGGTGCAGGCGCAGGCCTGCGGCTTGCCGCCGCACACGGATTTCAACCCGATCCTGCTCAAGCCCAGCAGCGACGTCGGCGCGCAGGTGATCGTGCACGGGCATGCCGTCGCCCAGCTCGACGCCACCGCCTACCACGACTACAAGCGCATCGCGATGGACGCGGTGCTGGCGTCGCACGCACGACTCTGCGCGCAATACGACGTGGTGGTGGTGGAAGGCGCAGGCAGCCCGGCCGAGATCAACCTGCGTGCCAACGACATCGCGAACATGGGTTATGCCGAGGCGGTGGATTGCCCGGTGATCCTCGTCGTCGACATCGATCGCGGCGGCTCGTTCGCGCATCTCGTCGGCACGCTCGCGCTGCTGTCGGAGAGCGAGCAGGCGCGCGTGCAGGGCTTCATCGTCAATCGCTTCCGTGGCGACATCGCGCTGCTGCAACCGGGCCTGGACTGGCTGGAAGCGCGGACCGGCAAGCCGGTGCTGGGCGTGCTGCCCTACCTGCACGGCCTGTGCCTGGAAGCCGAAGACGCCTTGCCGCGCGACAGCAATGCCAAGTCCGGCGCACGACTGCGCGTGGCGGTGCCGGCGCTGCCGCGCATCAGCAACCACACCGATTTCGACGCACTGCGCCAGCATCCACAGGTCGAGTGCACCTACGTCGGGCCCGGCGAAGTTCCGCCGCCCTGCGACCTCATCGTGCTGCCCGGCAGCAAGTCCACGCGCGCGGACCTGGCCTGGCTGCGCACGAACGGCTGGGAAGACGCGCTCGCCCGCCACCTGCGCTATGGCGGCAGGATCATCGGCATCTGCGGCGGCCTGCAGATGCTCGGGCGCGCCGTGCACGATCCGGATGGCATCGAAGGCCCGTCAGGATCGAGCGCGGGTTTCGGCTGGCTCGACTTCGAGACCACGCTCGCGCCGCGCAAGCAGTTGCGCAACGTCGAAGGTCGGCTGGCCGACGCGCTGGGCGGCGCATTCGTGCGTGGCTACGAGATCCACTGCGGGGTCAGCTGCGGGCCTGCGCTGGATTCGCCGTCCAGTCGCATCGACGGCGGGCGCATCGACGGTGCGCTCTCGGACGATGGGCAGATCCTCGCCACCTATCTGCACGGCGTGTTCGACACCCCGCAGGCGCAGGCCGCGCTGCTGCGCTGGGCCGGCCTGCGCGATGCCGAAGCCATCGATGTGCATGCCCTGCGCGAAGCCTCCATCGAGCGCCTCGCCGATGCCGTCGACAACCACCTGCGTCACGACCTGCTCGAACGCTGGTTCGGACTGGAGACCGCATGCGCACCCTGATCCTCGGCGGCGCCCGCTCGGGCAAGAGCGCACTGGCCGAGCGGCTTGCCGCCGACAGCGGTCGCGAGGTGATCTATGTCGCCACCGCGCAGGCGCACGACGATGAAATGCACGACCGCATCGCGCACCATCGCGCACGTCGTCCCGGGCACTGGCGCAGCATCGAGGAACCGCTGGCGCTCGCCGACACCCTGCGCCTGCATGCGCGCGAGGACTGCTGCCTGCTGGTCGACTGCCTGACGCTGTGGCTGAGCAACCTGCTGATCGATCCGCAGCCGGCGCGCTTCGAGCGCGAGCGCGACGCGCTGCTCGACGGCCTGCCTGCGTTGCCCGGCGAACTGCTGCTGGTGAGCAACGAAGTCGGTCTCGGCATCGTGCCGATGGGGGCGCTCAGCCGTCGTTTCGTCGACGAAGCCGGGCGTCTGCACCAGACCATCGCGACGCAATGCGAGCGCGTGCTGTTCGTCACCGCTGGATTGCCCATCGCTCTCAAGGGCGCACTCGAGGAGGTTTCGCCATGACCATGGCCTGGTGGGCAAGTCCCGCCGCGACACTGGATCGCCACGCCGCCGCCGCCGCGCATGCGCGGCAGCAGACGCTGACCAAGCCACCCGGTTCGCTCGGCCGGCTCGAATCGCTGGCCGAGCATCTTGCCGCCTGCCAGGGCGTGACGTGCCCGAAGGTCGATACCGTCTGGATCAGCGTGTTCGCCGCCGACCACGGCGTCGCCGAGGAAGGCGTGTCTGCCTTCCCGCAGGTGGTCACCGGCGAAATGGTGCGCAATTTCGCCGGCGGCGGTGCGGCGATCAGCGTACTCGCGCGCACGCTGGGCGCGACGCTCGACGTGGTCAATCTCGGAACGGTCAACGACCCGGGCGAGATCGACGGCGTGCTGCGCGCGATCATCGCGCCGTCCACCGCCAACTTCATCCATGCGTCGGCGATGACCCGCGAACAGTGCGAGGCCGCATTGCGCATCGGCGCCGAGCGCGTCGCGCGTGCGCGTGAGGCCGGCGCCGGCCTGTTCATCGGCGGCGAGATGGGCATCGCCAACACCACCGCCGCGACCGCACTGGCCTGCGCGCTGCTCGGGGAGTCGCCGATGGATCTCACGGGTGCGGGCACGGGTCTGGACGATGCGGGCATCGCGCGCAAGATCGCGGTGATCGAACGCGCGCTGCAACTGCATGCCGGCGCGGCCGACCCGGTCGAGCGCCTGTGCTGCCTCGGTGGTTTCGAGATCGCCGCGCTGGCCGGCGCATGCATCGCCGCCGCGCAGGCGCGCCTGCCGGTGCTGGTCGACGGTTTCATCGTCACTGCCGCTGCGTTGGCTGCCGTGCGCATGAATCCCTCGGTACGCGACTGGCTGCTGTTCTCGCACCGCTCGCGCGAACGCGGACATGCGCGCCTGCTCGATGCGCTCGGCGCCGAGCCTCTGCTCGATCTCGGCATGCGCCTCGGCGAAGGCAGTGGCGCCGCCGTCGCGGTGCCGCTGTTGCGCACGGCCTGCGCGCTGCATGCCGGCATGGCGACGTTCGCGCAGGCTGGCGTGTCCGAGAAAACCGCATCGCCTGTCGAAGCGAGTCCGGAATCGGTGTCGTGACCGCTGTCATCGACCTCCTGCGCCACGGCGACACCGGGCAGCGCAGCTATCGCGGCCAGCTCGACGATGCGCTCACCGATAGCGGCTGGTCACAGCTGCGTGCTTCTGTCGAAGGCGGCGCCTGGGATATCGTGGTCGCATCGACGCTGCAGCGTTGCGCTTCTTTCGCGCGCGAACTCGCAGCGCAGCGCGGACTGCCGCTGCACGAAGACGCACGTCTTGTCGAATATCACTTCGGGCGCTGGCAGGGCGTGCCGATGGAGACATTGGCCGAGACCGACGGCGATGCGCTCGGCCGCTTCTGGCAAGACCCTGTCGCGCATCCGCCGCCGGGCGGCGAGACCTTCGATGCCTTCCGCGCGCGACTGTCCGCTGCGCTCGACGACATCGCGACGATGTGGCCCGGCAAGCGCGTGCTGGTCGTGACCCACGGCGGTGCGATCCGCCTGCTGCGCTGCGTCGCCGAGCAGCGTCCTTTCGGCGACATGGCCGGCATCGATGTCGCGCATGCTTCCCTGCACCGCTTGCCGTGGCCGGTGTCCGTGCGCGTGGTGGCGTCGACCTGATGCGCGGACTGCTGGTCGCGCTCGGCTTCCTCACCCGCATCCCGGTGCCCGCGCGCGTGTTCGACGACGCGCGCGCGCAGCGCACATCGCTGGCGTGGTATCCGATGGTCGGCGTCATCGTCGGTGCACTCGTGACTGTGCTGTTCCTCGTCTTGCCGCGAGAACACGCGCTGCTGTCCGCTGCGTTGACGCTGCTCGCCTGGGTCGCACTGACTGGCGGCCTGCATCTGGATGGTCTGGCCGACAGCGCGGATGCCTGGGTCGGCGGTTTTGGCGATCGCGCGCGCACGCTGGAGATCATGAAGGATCCGCGCAGTGGCCCGGCCGGCGTGACTGCGATCGTCTTGCTGCTGTTGCTCAAGTTCGCGGCGCTGGCGAGCCTGTCGGTCGAAAACGCCTGGCTGCTCTGGCTGTCGCCACTGCTGGCGCGCACCGCGCTGACCGCCGCGTTCGTGGCCACGCCCTACGTGCGCAGCGGCGGCCTCGGCAGCGCGCTGAAGGATGCGCCGCGTGTCGCCTGCGTGTTCTCGTTGCTGGGTGCCGTCGCTGCATGTCTCGCCTTCGGCGTGCGCGGCGCGCTGGCGCTCGGTGCCGCGATCATCGTGTTCGCGCTCTGGCGCCGCGCCTGCCTGCGCCGCCTCGGCGGCTTCACCGGCGACACCGCCGGCGCGCTGGCGGAACTGGTGGAAGCGGGTGTGCTGGTGGCGTTGGTGTTCGGGGTCTGAGAGAGGGTGGTCGCGACTTGCGTCGCTCCCACAGGAATGACCAGCGTTTGTGGGA
>DASWYO010000003.1:0-14385 GCA_036404915.1 Lysobacteraceae bacterium | reverse complement strand
CGAGCACGAACACCGCCGCCCGTTCGAGATCTTCATCAACTCCAAGTCGATGGAGCATTTCCAATGGATCGTGGCGCTCACCCGCATCCTCTCGGCGGTGTTCCGCAAGGGCGGCGACGTCACCTTCCTGGTGGACGAGATGAAGGCGGTGTTCGACCCCAAGGGCGGCTACTTCAAGGTGGGCGGCGTGTACATGCCCTCGCTGGTCGCCGAACTCGGCAGCATCGTTGAAGACCACCTGAAGTCCATCGGCATGCTGCACGACCCCGAGATGAGCGACGCCCAGCGCGCGCTGATCGCCGAGAAGCGCCGTGCGTTTGAGGAACGCTCAAAAAAAAACGCTGACGCCGGTTCGGTCGAGCTGAGTAGCGCGGAGGAGCATCCGGAAGACATCGCCGTCACGGGTGATGGGGCGAGTTTTCCGCCGTCCGCGACGATGTGCCACAAGTGTTCGACCAAGGCGCTCGTTTTGATGGACGGTTGTGCGACTTGCTTGAATTGTGGGTATAGCAAGTGCGGGTGAGGAGGGCTAGAAAGCCGCAGATTGAAGTGAAAGGGCTCGCACAAGTGCGGGCCCTTTCCCGTTGGTGTCGAGTACTATATTTTAACTGCTAATATTCACGAAGAGTCTTTGGGATTGGCTAAATGAGCGCGGTGCCATTTATTACCCGTGTGATGTTGCGCAATTACCGTAGTATCGGGCAGTGCGACGTCCCGCTTGGGCCTCTGACCTATCTGGTTGGGGCTAATGGAGCGGGGAAAAGCAACTTCATAGACGCCCTACATTTGGTTACGGATGCTCTTACGGCTTCACTGGATCAAGCGCTCAACCTGCGAGGTGGTTTGGCAGAAGTGCGACGACGCTCAGCCGGTCACCCTACGCACTTCAGCATACGCCTTGATCTAAATATTGAAGGTCAAGCTGGCCACTATGCTTTCAATGTGGGAGCTCTTAAGAATCGAGGCTTTGAGGTTCAAACTGAAGAGCTAAGCCTGGGGGGGCAGGGCAAAGGCCCTTACTATCGCGTTGAGCGCGGCGAAGTAAAGGCATGTAGCGAAGGTACCGTTCCTTCGCTTACAAGCGACAGACTGGCTTTGGTTGCAATGTCAGGTTTAAATTCATTTAGGCCTGTTTTTGATGCCATTACGGCAATGGGTTTTTATAACCTTAATCCAAAGCTAATGCGCGACCTGCAGAAACCGCAGGAAGGACGTTTGCTGAAGTCAGTTGGTGAAAATATCGCTAGCGTAATCGGACATCTTGAGCGAGTTGATCCGACTGCTGTCGTCACAATTGAAGAATATCTTCGGACGGTCGTACCGACCGTCCATGCCGTGAATCGACTCCAGATTGGCCCCATGGAGACCCTACAATTCCGTCAAGACGTTCCGGGCGTAAAAGATCCTTGGCGGTTCACAGCCCAGAATATGTCAGACGGCACATTGCGCGCCCTTGGCGTGCTGACTGCCCTCTTCCAGAGCAATCGCGACTTTGCACCAACGCTAATCGGCATTGAGGAGCCAGAGACGGCCTTGCATCCTGGTGCGAGTGCTGCACTCCGTGAGGCTTTGCAACGAGCCTCAAAGCAAACGCAAGTCATCGTGACTAGCCATAGCCCCGATCTGTTGGACGATGGGTCTGTCGAAGATACGCAAATTATTGCGGTGATTTCGGACGCGGGCGAAACAAAACTGGGTCCGGTTGACGCTGCGTCACGTGAGGCGATTCGAAAAGGATTGTTTTCAGCCGGTGAGCTGCTGAAGCTTGGTCAGCTTCTGCCGGATGAACAGTCTTTGGCGTTGCAAATGAAGCAAATGAAATTGTTTGATGGGATTCACGAGTGACTCGCGTTGCTTGCATCGTTGAGGGGCATGGAGAAGTTTCTGCATTGCCATTGTTGCTGCGCCGGATGGCAGAATTGAGCGATCCGGATGCATACATCGATGTTCCTCAGCCGATTAGAGTCAGTCGAGATCGATTTATAAATCGACCCGAAGAATTCAGTAGGCATCTCCTCTTGGCTGGCAGCAAGAGTGGCAACGATGGTTGGATTCTAGTCCTACTGGATGCGGATGATGCTTGTCCAGCCACTTTGGGCTCAGAACTCTTAGCACGGGCGAAAGAGGTGCTGCCGAACCACTCCGTTTCCGTAGTTATTGCAAACCGAGAATTTGAAGCTTGGTATATCGGGGCGGCAGAATCTCTGAATGGATTTCGCGGCTTCAGATTAGATGAAGAAGACTTGGCTATTGATGCTGAAGTGCCACGTGACGCCAAGGGTTGGCTGGGAAAGAGGATGGATGGCGGATACGGTGAAACTACGGATCAGCCAGCATTTGCTGCGAGAATGAACTTGCAGCAAGCGCTTGATCGCTGTCGTTCGTTCCGAAAGTTGTGGAAGGAGCTTGATCGGTACATTGCGCTGAGAAAAGGGTGCGAAGGAGATTAAGCCCGCAAACAGCTCAAAACAGGGAAAAATAGGGGCCGGAGAAATAGGAAACGCGCAGAAAAGGCGTCAGGGACATTTCTCGCTGCACCTGTCCGGGCCAGGGGCTATCCGCCGAGTCTTGTGCAGTCGCTGGCTGATTGGG
The DNA here is from genome assembly GCA_036404915.1 of Lysobacteraceae bacterium. Classification (GTDB taxonomy): domain Bacteria; phylum Pseudomonadota; class Gammaproteobacteria; order Xanthomonadales; family Xanthomonadaceae; genus Lysobacter_I. The sequence goes on along the minus strand of DASWYO010000003.1, from coordinate 11,793 downwards.
TTTGCTGCATGGCCCGCGTGGGGTGATCACTTGCTCTAGACTTCCGCCTCCCTTGAAGGCATGGCGGGCGCTATGAAGAAGTGGGTGGTTCTGTTGTTGCTCCTTCCTGTTTTCATATTGCCGTCGACGGGGCGTTCGGCGGAGCCGTCGCCGCGGGGAGTGCACGCAGCTGTATTGGACGACTACCTCGATCAAGTCGAGGGAGGCAACGGCGGGATTGGCAGCCTTTCCGTCTTCCGCGACGGACGCGAGGTCTACCACCGGAGCTTCGGGCAGAAGTACCTGCCCGATGTGAAGGCCGACGAGAACACCCGCCATCAGATTGCCTCGGTCACCAAGATGGTGACGGCCATGCTTGCATTCCGGTTGATTGAACAGGGGCGGTTGGGTCTGGACGACACGCTGGCCGACTTCTATCCAGACATGCCGTCGGCGCGCGAGATCACCATTCGGCATCTGCTTTCGCATTCGAGCGGCCTGGGCAATTTCGCGATCAAGGATGGCGCAGTCTGGATCGTGGATGCGCTGGAGCCGTCGGCGATCCTGGCGGAGATCAAGCGGCAGGGCGTTGCCTTTGCACCGGGTGAGCGCGTGGCGTATTCCAATTCCGCCTACTTCCTGCTGAGGACGATCCTTGAGGAAAAGTACGGGCGCGAGTACCACGAAATCGTCGAGCAGGAGATCGCCGGGCCGCTGCATCTTGCGCATTTCGCGTCGGTGAAAGGCAATCACGCCGATACCTTCGAATCCTATGCGTTCGCCGATGGCAAGTGGGGCGAGATCAAGGATGTGGACTACACCAATGTCGTCGGCGTCGGCGATATCGCGAGCACCACCCGCGACCTCAACCGGCTGATCGTTGCCCTGTTCAATGGCGAGATCGTGCGGAAGGAGACGTTGGCTTTGATGACGCCGGTGCAGGGCAAGGGCTGGGGGATGGGGTTGGCCGAATTTCCCTATGGGGAGCATGGGTTTCTGGGGCATGCGGGTGATGTGATCGGCGCGCACTCCCGGGTGATCTACAACCCGCAGGACGGCACCGCGATTGCCTACTCGACGAACGGCGAGCGGATCCCGACCAATGCGTTTCTCGAAACCGTTGTCGGAATTGTGTACGACGGCAAGTTCCAGCCACCGGAGCTGAAGTAAGCGAAACCCGGGTCAGAGTCGACTTTCTCGACGTAACGGGCAGGTTCCGCCGTTGGGCTTTTGTCCGTGATGCTGCGGCGACGCCATCGCTTGAACACGAAATGCCTGAAACAATGAAGCTGCACGCGCTATGCCGGCCGAGAAAACAGGGGTCCGAGAAAACAGGGATCAGAGTCGGCTTTCTGTAACGATGTGAGCAGAGGCGCCGCTACACTGCGAACCCGATCCTGCTTCCCACAAAGGAACATCCGTGACTCTGACCACCACGCCCTCCGGCCTGCAATTCGAAGACACCACCGTCGGCACCGGCGCCGAAGCCAAGCCAGGCCGCAACGTCACCGTGCACTACACCGGCTGGCTGTACGAGAACGGCGAGCAGGGCGCCAAGTTCGATTCCAGCAAGGATCGCGGCGAGCCCTTTATCTTTCCGCTCGGCGCCGGCATGGTCATCAAGGGCTGGGACGAGGGCGTGCAGGGCATGAAGGAAGGCGGCACGCGCACGCTGATCATCCCGGCCAGCCTGGGCTACGGCGCGCGCGGCGCCGGCGGCGTTATTCCGCCCAATGCGACGCTGAAGTTCGAGGTCGAACTGCTGGGGGCCTGAGTCCTGAAGGCACGGCTCGGCATCGATGTTCCCGAAAGGCGCGGCAACGCGCCTTTCGTGTTTTTCGGGAGCACAAAAAACCCCGCGCGTTGCCGCACGGGGTCTGGTTGCACCGATGCGGCGTCGGCCGCGTCGGGCGAGGCTTACTCGGCCTGCACTTCCTCGGCCTGCAGGCCCTTCTGGCCCTGCGCGACCTTGAACGAGACGCGCTGGCCTTCCTGCAGGGACTTGAAGCCGCTGCCCTGGATGGAGCGGAAGTGCACGAACAGGTCGGCGCCGCTTTCCGGGGTGATGAAGCCGAAGCCCTTGGCGTCGTTGAACCACTTCACGGTGCCGCTTTGACGATCAGACATGGTGTTACTCCTTGGAACAGTTGGGGAAACCCGGACGCGCAGCGCGCCATCGGGACTGTATCGAGCAAGGGGTAACGCGAAGCGATGAGGCGGATCGTCGGAGGGTCGCGATGGACCCGATAGCCGGTTGACCTACAGCACCGGAGTCACGATGTACCGTGATCCCGCCTTGAACAGTGCCGACACGATACAGCAACTTGCCCGACGAGGCGGCGCTGGTGGGCCGATCCGTTCAGGAACGGAAAGCGGGAGCAGCGGGCGAGTGGGTTTTTCTCGATGGAGCGGGCATGTCCGCTTCGTCATGTGTCGAGCATTCGGCCGGTCGAAGCGATGCGCTCCGCTCGGTCGCCGCCCCTCAAGGATCGAATCGCCCGCTCGTGTCCATCCGCACGCCGCGCAATCCTGCGCTCCCGAGGTGCACGGCGTACAAAGGTTCGGCGCGATAGCCGATCAAAAGCGAACGGCGGCGTGCGCCGCTGACGTTGCGGCTGGCGGCGTGCAGGAGATCGGCGTCGAAGACCAGGATGTCGCCGGCCCGGCCTTCGGGTTGCAGCGCGCGGGATTCGTCGACGGGATCGGAAGGCGGCGTCGAGCCGGCAACCGGGCGATGTGTGCCGGGGACGAACCGGGTGGCGCCGTTGCCGGGGCCGTAGTCGTCGAGGAAGACCAGCGCGTTCACCGTGTCGCCGGGGCGCTCCGCCGAGAAGTCGCGATGCAAGCCTTGATGGCCGCCGCCCGGCAGCGGCTCGCGGCCTTCGACCTGCGCGAGGAAGTAGCGTTCGCCGATCAGCGCGCCGACCACGGCCAGCAACGTGGGTAGGCGGCATACCGCCTGTACGGTCGGGTCGAGGTCGAGCAGCGAATGCCGCCAGTCCGGCCCGCGTGGCGTGGGCCATCGGTCGGAAGGCAGAACGCCAGTGTCGAAGGCGATGCGCAGCGCTTCCAGCCAATCGACCGGAATGGCCTGGCGGAGCAGGGCATAGCCGTCGCGATGGAGAGTGTCGCGATCGATCATGGGGTCGATGGTCCGCGCGGATCAGTCGTCGATGATCGACCAGGACGATGCCGGGGACAATCGGCGGCGCGAAGTAACCGATTCGGATTCTGCGTTCAGCAGCCGTCCGCGTGTATCCCGTTCAGCCTTGAACTTGGGCGGTATGCGAGGTGCCGGGCTTGGCAGGCGTGTCCATCGTGCAAAAGCCGCTTACTCTCCTGCGGGAGTTTGTTCGCCTTGGGGGGACATCGATGTCGGGAGACGAGGAGCAGCCGGCGCTGACCTTCGCATGGCTGGATGCGCAGATCGAAGCCTTGCCGGAAGGGCCGGCGGCCGCGCTAGACATGCCGCTTTGGCTACGTCATTTCGCGGTACTAGGCGTGGCGGGCGTCGTGTTGGCTTTGCTGCCTTCGCTGCTGTTGCAGTGGTGGCCGCCTGCGATGTGGATGCTTGCCTGCGCGCGCATCGGGTTGGCCTTGGTGATCTTAGGGTTCGTGCCTGGAATGGCGAGAAATCTCTGGGTGTTGGTGCACCAGTTCCGACACCACAGGCGCGAACTGATCGCACAGTTCGACTTCGATATGGCGGGGCTATGCGCTCTGGCCCGAAGGCTAACTGTATATCCGCGCGCCACGCTGGAGCGCCAGCGTCGCTGTGCGGCCATCGGTCAGGAGCGCCTCGCATCGCGGCTGGTGATGCTGCTGGGCGGGGTCGAGCGGCTTGGGCTGCTGCCACTGCTCCTGTCGCTGTTCGTGCTGCTGCGGAACTGGCAAGACCTGTTGGCGCTGCCGGGCTGGCTGGCGCTATTGGGCATCTTCGCCGCAATTCTGTGGCTGATCGGCTGGGCAGCAGCCGAGTTCCGCAGGCGGCTGCATTTGTACGAGTTCCTGCTCCAGGAAGCGTTGCTCCATCGCTCCGATGAAGGCACGGGCGCAGCAGGTTCGGCGCGCGAATAAATTCAGACTTGCGCTTGGTCGACAGTTTCTTCATCCACGGCAGGCAGCGCAGGAAATTGGCCGGTGATCCGCGCGCCCGGCATCATGCCCCAGCGGATGCCCATGCGGCGCAGGCGCGCTTCCACGCTGCCCAGCGACGCCGTCGGCGTGACCGCCAGGATGGCGTCGTGGCGCTCGGCCCAGGCGGTGGCCAGCGCGAAGACATCGCCGGCGCGCGCTTGCAGCGCCGGCATGTCCGATTCCAGCGCCGCGAGTTCGGCGTCCACCTGCGAGTCGTCGATGAAAGCACTGTGATCCATGGGCGGGTTCCGTGGAACGGGTAGCGCCACGTTCCGGCAGGCGATGTGGAACCGGCGTGAGCATCGGGCGCGATTCGCGGCGCCAGCCTGAACGCTTCGTATCTGCGGCATGCGCGTTTCACCGGTCGATCACGACGGCGCCGGTATCCGTGGCCCTCCATCCCCCCAAGGAGCAATGCCATGCGTCAATGGATTCTCGCGGCCGGTCTTGCGCTGTGCGCGTTTGCGGCCCAAGCCGATGGCCTGGAAAACAAGTGGCGGCTGGAAGTCAGCGGCAACGCCAAGACCGCCGGCCAGATCGTGGTGCAGGTGTCGCCGGAGAAGGGCGAACCGATCCGCGCGACCGCGCAGATCCCCGCCGGCACCGCGGAGAACGACGTGGCCCGCAACGTCAGCACGGCGCTGCAGATGGCGGCCAGCGGCCATTACAGCGTGGAGGTCGATGACGGCGAAGACGTGCTGGTGAAGAAGAAGGACGGCGAGCGCGACTTCGCGGTGACCGTGGTGGAAAACACGGTGCAGGGCGTGACCGTCAACGTGGACACGGAATAAGCCGGGCATCCGCGTTCGCGCGATGCGTTCGGGAAGGCGGAGCCGGCGCGCTCCGCCTTCCTTTTTGCATGGGTCGCCATCGTCTTGCCGGAGACGCATGGCTCCGCCATCCAGACGGTAGACTCCGGGGCTGATTCCCTCAGCGAGAAGACTCCATGTCGGCGTTCCGAACCCTGCGTGTCGCGATGGCGGCCACCCTGCTCGCGGCGGCAGCCGCGCATGCCGGCGAGCCGAGCCTGCCGCCCGAGCAGTCGCAGCTGCTTTCCAGCATTTCCGCCGACGCGATGCGCGGGCACCTGTCCTTCCTGGCATCGGATGCGCTGGAAGGGCGCGGCACGCCGTCGCGCGGGCTGGACATCGCCGCCGAATACATCGCCTCGCAGTTCTGCGCCGCGGGGCTGGAGCCGCTGGGCGACGACGGCTACTTCCAGACCGCGGACTGGCGGAAAATCGCGCCCAAGCGCGAAATCGCCAAGTACGCCGATGCGCCGGCGCCGCTGCTGGTGCGCAACGTGGTGGGCCTGCTGCGCGGCTCCGATCCGGAACTCGCCAAGACCTACGTGCTGGTCACCGCGCACTACGACCACGTCGGCATCCGCGAGGGCAAGGGCGACGATCCGATCTACAACGGCGCCAACGACGACGGCAGCGGCACGGTGTCGGTGATCGAACTGGCCCGCGCGTTCGCGGCGCAGAAGGTGCGGCCGAAGCGCAGCATCGTGTTCATGACGGTGTTCGGCGAGGAGCACGGCCTGGTGGGATCGCGCTACTACGGCAAGCATCCGCTGGTGCCGGTGGCCGATACCGTGGCCGACATCAACCTGGAGCAGATCGGCCGCACCGATGACAGCGAGGGGCCGCAGGTGCGCGCCGCCGCCATCACCGGCGCCGATTATTCGGAAGTGGGCGACGTGCTGCGCAAGGCCGGCGAGTCGACCGGCATCCGCATCACCAGGCATCCGGTGAACAGCGACCGCTATTTCGGCGCCAGCGACAACCAGGCGCTGGCCGACTTGGGCGTACCCGCGCACACCATCAGCGTGGCCTACGAGTTCCCGGACTACCACGGCCCCGCCGACACCTGGGACAAGATCGACTACGACAACATGGCGGCGATCGACCGCACCGTGGCGCTGGCGATCCTGACCATCGCCAACGACCCGCAGGCGCCGCGCTGGAACGCCGCCAATCCGAAGGCCGCGAAGTACGTGGAAGCGGCGCGGGTGCTGCAGGCCGGCAAGCAAGAGGCGAAGTAAGCGTCACGCGATGCGCATGCGCCCGCCGGAAGGCGGGCTGCGATGCGAGCGACATCGGGCGTCCGCCTGCTTTGTCGGGGATCGACCACCGCACAGGCTGCGAAAATCGCGGATGCAGGCGAGCGCGATGCCGCAGCGCTGGAAGGTGCACGCGCCGCCCATGGGCGGCGCGTGCAAGTGGATAGGGCACGGCGACTAACCGCGCCTCTCTGTCAGATCAGCCGCGCTGTTCGCTCTCCCGATGCACCTGCCCGCTCTGCTGCGGATGGATCAGGTCGTCGAGTTCGTAGCCCTGCGCGCGGGCGGCCTCCAGCCACATCGCCTTGACGGTGGCGTCCATCTGCGGCTGGCGATGCAGCAGCCACAGGTACTTCCGGTCCGGATCGCCGACCAGCGCGGTCTGGTAGTCGGCGTCCAGGCGCAGGATCCAGTAGTCGCCTTTGGTGAACGGAATCCAGCGCAGGCCTTCCGGCAGGAAGGTCACTTCCAGCTTGCCATGGGTGTCGTCGGTCGGCTTGGCCTGGCCCTCGGCGATTTCCACCTTGCCTTCTTCGTTGATGCAGGCGTTGACCACGCGCACCGCGCCGGAATCATCCAGCGAATAGGTGGCGGTGATGTCGCGCGCGGTCTTGTCCTCGTGGCGCATCGGCTTGCGCGCGATCTCGTACCACGTGCCGAGGTAGCGCTGCAGGTCGACGTGGGGAACGGTGGTGGGGGCGTGCGTCATCGTGGTATCCGGCGTTGGGGGAAGCCGGAGGATGGCGGCGTGCGGGCATTCGCTGCGTGAAGGACGGCGGCGAGCGCCGCGACGGACGCATCGCCGCTCGACGGGATTCAGTTCGCGGCGAAGAACCGCGCGAACGCGGCGATCGTGCGGTCGATGCCGTCGTCGTCCACGTCCAGGTGCGTCACCAGCCGCAGCGTCGGCAGGTAGCCGATGCTGATGCGGATGCCGGCCTCGCGCAGATGCGCGTCGAGCGCGCGCAGGCGTTCGGTCGGCACGTCGATGAAGACCATGTTGGTGTGCCGGCCGAGCAGGGCGATGCCGTCGATGGCGCCCAGCCCTTCGGCGAGCCGGGCCGCGCGCGCGTGGTCGTCGGCCAGCCGTTCGACGTGGTGGTCGAGCGCGTGCAGGCAGGCCGCCGCCAGCATGCCGGCCTGGCGCCAGCCGCCGCCGCAGACCTTGCGCCAGCGCCGCGCCTTGTCGATCAGCGCCTGCGGGCCGACCAGCACCGAGCCGACCGGCGCGCCGAGGCCCTTCGACAGGCAGACCGAGACGGTGTCGAAATGCCGCGCGATCTCCCGCGCCGGCACGCCGCAGGCTACCGCCGCGTTGAACAGGCGCGCGCCGTCGAGATGGAAGCCGAGCTCGTGCGCACGCGCGAATTCGCTCGCGCTGCGCAGGTAGTCCAGCTGCAGCGTGCGGCCGTGCCAAGTGTTCTCCAGCGCCAGTAGCCGGGTGCGCGCGAAGTGCGGATCGACCGGCTTGATCGCCGCGGCGACGCGCTCCAGCGGCAGCGAGCCGTCCTCGGCCTGCACGATGGGCTGCGGCTGGATCGAGCCCAGCACCGCCGCGCCGCCGCCCTCGAACTTGTAGGTGTGCGCGTCCATGCCGACGATGTATTCGTCGCCGCGTTCGCAGTGCGCCAGCAGCGCGAGCAGGTTGGACTGGGTGCCGCTGGGCACGAACAGGCCGGCCTCGAAACCCAGTTCGTCGGCTAGCCGCCGCTGCAGTGCGTTGACGGTGGGGTCTTCGCCGTAGACGTCGTCGCCGACCGCCGCGTCGAGCATCGCCGCCCGCATCGCCGCGGTCGGTTGCGTCACCGTGTCGCTGCGCAGATCGACCTGCTTCATCTCCACTCCTCGCCCTTGCGTCGGGAGGCAACTTTACTTCGGAAGAAGCGCGCGACGCCGTGCCTTGAGACTGCGGATGCGGCCATCGCGTGAATGCGACGCGCGATTAGCGCGGTTCGCAAATCCTGTGGTTAAGCCCGCGTCGATGTTCAGTTTCGGCGGCGGTGCACGTTCAGACCGCGCCCGTAAGGTGCGGGTTGCCGGTTGCGTAGTGCGCAGCGGCAACCGATCCGTTTTGATCCCCCGCAGAACGAGGAAACCACCATGAGCAAGATTCGCACCCCCCTGATCCTGTCCACTGCGCTGGCAGCGGCCTTCGCCGCATCCGGTGCCTTCGCCCAGGACGCCGGCGCGCAGCAGCAGACGCCGCCGCCGCAGGACACCACCCAGACGCCGCCGCCCGCGCAGACCGGCGAACCGGCCAAGAAGAGCTGGGGCGAGCTGGACGCCGACGGCAACGGCAGCCTGAGCATCAGCGAAGCCGGCGCGCTGGACAGCCTGGCCAAGGTGTTCCCGCAGGCCGACGCCGACGGCAACGGCGAGCTGACCCAGGATGAGTACAAGGCGTGGCTGGCCAACAACGGCAGCGGAAGCAAGGACGTCCCGAAGAAGTAATCCGGACGACGGCACGGCCTGCTGATATCTCCCCCACGAGACAACAACGGCACGCAAGGATGCGTCGAGCAGGACGCGTTGTGGCACGAAGGGCGGCGCAAGCCGCCCTTCGTTTTGCGCGGGAATGGCGCGCGTGATGCATCGTGCATCGATGCGCTGATGCGCCAGCCATCATCATGCGCAATGCATGCCGCATCGGGCCGATCCGCGCGCCGCGCATCGTAAAATCGCGCGTCTTTCCGCGATAGACGCCACGCACGATGACCACGCTCCCGCCCTGCCCGAAGTGCAACTGCGAATACACCTACGAGGACGGCGCGCTGCTGGTCTGCCCCGAGTGCGCGCACGAGTGGTCGGCGGCCGGCGAAGCGGCGGCCGAGGACGAGGCGAAGGTGGTGAAGGACGCGGTAGGCAACGTGCTGCAGGACGGCGACACCGTCACCGTCATCAAGGACCTGAAGGTGAAGGGGTCGTCGCTGGTGGTGAAGGTGGGCACCAAGGTGCGCAACATCCGCCTGGTCGACGGCGACCACGACATCGACTGCAAGATCGACGGCATCGGCCAGATGGGCCTGAAGTCGGAGTTCGTGAAGAAGGCCTGAGCCGGCTTGCCCGGATTGACCTGGATCAGCCGCGGCGGCTTTCGTCGCCCGCGTCCGTGCGTCGCGTCGGATAATCCGTACCGAAAAGGTTCTGATTAAACGAGGCGGCACACGATGGACATCCAGAGGTACTACCACGACCACGCGGCGATCTTCCGGCAGATCAACGCACTGCGCGAACTGTCGCGCGCCGGCGTGCGCGAGAACGCGGTGCGCATCAGCGAACTGATCACCGGCACGGCCAGCCACATCAAGTTCCACCTGGCAGCCGAGGACCGGGTGCTGTATCCCGCGCTGGCGCGTTCCGGCGATGCGCAGGTGGCGGCGATGAGCGGGCGTTACCAGGAGGAGATGCAGGGCATCGCCCGCGCGTTCGCCGGCTTCGTCGCGCGCTGGCGGGTGCCGTCGCGACTGATGGCCGATCCGGACGGCTTCCGCCGCGATGCGAACGTCGTGCTGCGCGCGCTGTTCGAGCGGCTGCAGCGCGAGAGCGTCGAGCTGTATCCGGCCGCCGAGGCGGCCTGAGCGAGACGAACGGCGGATTCCGGCGGCGAACGAATGCGGGCGCGGCGCGCACGGGCGCCGCGCGTTCGTAGAATGGGCGGATGGAACCCGCAAGCACGCGCGATGGCATCGCGATGGTCGGCTTCGACGCCGACGACACCCTCTGGCGCAGCCAGGACTACTTCGACGAGGCGCAGGCGCAGTTCGAGCGCATCGTCTCCGCCTACGTGGACCTGGCCGACGTCGGCAGGCGCCTGTACGAATACGAGTCGCGCAACATCGCCGTATTCGGCTACGGCGTGAAGGGCATGGCGCTGTCGATGGTGGAGGCGGCGGTGGAGATCACCGGCGCGCGCATCAGCGCCGGCGACATCCACCGCATCGTCGGCATCGCCAAGGAGCTGCTGCGGCATCCGGTCGAAGTCCTCGACGGCGTGCGCGAGGCGGTGGAAGCGGTGGCCGCGGACTGGCCGGTGGTGCTGATCACCAAGGGCGACCTGTTCCACCAGGAGCAGAAGGTGCGCGACAGCGGGCTGGCCGACCTGTTCCGCCGCATCGAGATCGTCAGCGAGAAGGACCCGCCCACCTATGCGCGGCTGCTGGAGGAATTCGGCGTGCCGGCCTCGCGCTTCCTGATGGTGGGCAATTCGCTGCGCTCGGATGTCGCGCCGTTGCTGGAGCTCGGCGGCTGGGGCGTGCACGTGCCGTACCACACCACCTGGGCGCACGAGGCGGAGGCGCAGCTGCGCCACGGCGGCGAGCGGATGCGCGCGGTCGCCGCCATCGCCGAGCTGCCGCAGGCGGTGCGGGAGCTGGATGCGATCGCGTCCGGGGCGGCGCGATGAACGCGGCCGACGGCACTCACGACAAGGGGAAACGGATGATCGATCTGACGGGAAGGACGGCCATCGTCACTGGCGCCGGCGGCGGGCTGGGACGCGCGCATGCGTTGCTGCTCGCGCAGCGCGGGGCGAAGGTGGTGGTGAACGATCTCGGCGACGGCGCCGACGCGGTGGTCGAGGAGATCCGCACCGCCGGCGGGCAGGCGCGCGCGGCGAAGTGTTCGATCACCGATGCCGAGGCGGTGCAGGCGATGGCGGAGGCGACGCTGGCCGAGTGGGGCCGCATCGACATCCTCGTCAACAACGCCGGCATCCTGCGCGACAAGAGCTTCGCCAAGATGGACCTGGCCGATTTCCGGCTGGTGCTGGACGTTCACGTGATGGGCGCCGCCCACTGCACCAGGGTCGTATGGGAGACGATGCGCGCGCAGGGCTACGGCCGCATCGTCAGGACCACCTCGTGCAGCGGCCTGTTCGGCAACTTCGGCCAGGCCAACTATGCGGCGGCGAAGATGGCGCTGGTCGGGATGATGCAGACGCTGGGCATCGAGGGCGCGAAGCACGACATCCGCGTCAACTGCCTCGCGCCGACCGGCGCGACCCGGATGATGGAAGGCATCCTGCCGCCGGAGCAGCTGTCGAAGTTCAAGCCGGAGCTGGTCAGCCCGGCGGTGCTGGTATTGGTGTCCGAGGATGCGCCCAATCGCGCCATCCTCAGCGCCGGGGCGGGGAGCTTCGAGCTGGTGCAGCTGACGATGACGCAGGGGATTGCCCTGGGCGAAGCGGCGACGGCGGAAGCCATCTTGGCGCAGTGGCAGGCGCTGGCGGATCGCGGCGATGCGTTGGTGCCGGAGACGGGCTTCGATCAGGCGCGCCACGAGCTGCGCAAGGGTGGATTCCACTTCGAGGCGTGAGGCCGTAGTTAAGTGGCAAGCGAACGCGGCTTGCGTCGCTTGCGCCAGCGGGCTTCCCCCTTACGCGAATGTCCTCCGGCATCGGGCTCGCGCCCGCTGCCTCCTCCTTGATTTCGCTACAGGGGGAAGCCCGCTGGCGCTCCCCCTTGCAGTGCGATCAGTCCTGGGGGACTCGCACCCGGCCTTCCATCAGTACGCGTGCGCTGCGGCTCATTACCGCGCGCGTCACCGTCCACTGGCCGTCGATCTGCTCGACCGATGCGCCCACGCGCAAGGTGCCGGACGGATGACCGAAGCGG
>DASWYO010000002.1:0-1754 GCA_036404915.1 Lysobacteraceae bacterium | reverse complement strand
CCGCCGGAAACCGGTGAGCGCCCGACCACCTACGACCTGATCGCAGGCCGCGATGCGGACATGGCCCGCCGGTCTGCCGCCCGCGCCGAGCTGATCGAGCGCATCCGCAACCTGCCCAACCCGTTCGCGGTGCAGCCTGCGTCGTTCGATGCGCAGGGGTTCGCCACGGGCATGGCTGCCGGCAATGAGTCGGCCATCGAAGCGGCGCTGGGGGTGGCGGCATGAGCGCAACCATCTGCTCGATCTTCGACCGCCTGCAGCGCGACATGCGCCGCGAGTTCGGCGAGCAGTCGAACGTGACCGACCTGCGCGAGGCGCGCATCCGCCGCGAGCGTGAGGCCAGCGAGCGCCGGTTCCAGCAGCGGCATGGGTTCTCCCCGTCCGAGCCGACGCCGCCGGAGGCTGCATAGCCATGATCGCCCACGAGAAGAAGCACCTGCTCGACGTCATGGACGAGCTGATGGCTGAAATCCGCAAGCTCGCGAACCGCGACAACGAACCGCAGTTGATCCGCGCCGTGGCGCGCGTGTCCGAGGCTGCCGACATCGTTGAACACCTGGAGGCCGCATGAGCGCGCAGGTGGATGTGCTGGGCGCGATTGATGCGCTCGTCTGGATTGCCGATCAGGAGGGGCAGGAATCTGAGGCTGATGCCGGCCGCCAAGCCCGCGCCGACGTAGCCGCCCTGATCGCGGAGCGTGAGCGGCTGGATAGCTGGATCGCCCACCTCGAAGCATTCATCGGCCCGAGTGCATTGCCACTCCTGCGCAGCAGATTCGCGGAAGCGCGCAACCCGGGAGGCGCAACACCATGACCGCCACCGACTGGATCGGCTACGTCATCGCCGTCGCCATCGTGTTCCTGCTGGGCTGGTGGCTGCACCGGGTGAACCGGAAGTCGCCGGACACGCGCATCGAGTCGTTGGCCATCGCGCTGGGCTGGAGCGTCTTCGCGTTCATCGTGGCTGGCAACTGGTCGGGTGTCGCATGAACGCCCGACTCCGCGCCCGCCTGTGCCGCCAGCCTGCGCCAGCCATCGTGCCGTTCCTCTGGGACGCCTTCGACCGCTGCGATCCGACGCGCAGCCGCGAGCAGAAGCCGTCCGTGCGCATGCGCGAGGCGCGCCAGGCCCGCCGCGTCGTGCACATCTGCCTCTTCACCATGCTCGCGGTCTGCGGACTGCTGGCGCTGCTTGCCTCCAACACCTGACCGGAGTCCACATGCTCACCCTCGAAATCCATCCCGCCACGCTGTCCAACCTCAACATCCGCACCGAGAAGCACGGCGACGAACTCCAGCTTGCCGCGGACCTGAAGCTGTCCATGAACGTCGCCGGCGTCGTGCTCAACGACCTGGAGCCGGGCCTGCACGAGTCCCTGTTCCGCAAGCCGGGGAGCGGCGAGCAGCAGGACTTGATCGACCCCGGGATGCTGACCGCGGTGAAGTTCCCCCACCTCGATCCGATCTCCCTGTCGCACAAGTTCCCGGGCTACGAGCTGGAGCTGTCCGAGGATGGCGAGGAGCAGCCGGCGTTCTTCACCGACGTCGAGATCAAGAAGATCAGCGCGAAGGCATTGGAGGGCGGCAGCGCAGCGCTGACCTTCACCGCCAGCGTGAGCATCGACCCCGACGACGCGCGCGAGCTGACCGATCTGCTGGTGCGCCAGGACGTGTTCGTGACGCTGACGCCGCCGAAGGCGAAGGCGCAGCAGGACAACGGCCAGCCCGAGGCCGCGAACGACGACGACGGCGCGCA
>DASWYO010000001.1:0-2717 GCA_036404915.1 Lysobacteraceae bacterium | reverse complement strand
CGGGCTCGAACACATGCGTGCCGGCGACTATCACACGCGGCTGCCACCCCTGCCCGGCAAGGAAGCCCGATCGATGGCCCTGGCCTTCAACCGGATGGCGCAGGCGATCGAGGACAACATGAACGCCCGGCAGGAAGCGCTCGAGGCGCGCAGCAATCTGGAAGAGAACCGCGAACTGACGCAGTTCATCCAGAGTCGCATCGAGGAGGAGCGGCGCGACATCGCGCGCGAGCTGCACGACGAAATGGGCCAGGCGGTCACCGCGATCAAGAGCATGGGTCTGTCGATCGCGCGGCGCGACGCACAGTCCGATCCGCGCAGTGCCGAGGCCGCCAACCTGATCGTCGAGACAGCCAATCATCTGTACGACGTCATGCACAGCATCATTCCGAAGCTGCGCCCGCTGGCGCTGGACAATCTCGGGCTGGAAGATGCGCTCGAAGATCTCGTGTCGGAGTGGCGGCGTCACCATCCTGACATGCAGTTCGAACTGCAGATGCACGACCTGCCGGAGGCGCCGGGCGACTCCTTCAAACTGGCCGCCTACCGCATCGTGCAGGAGGCGGTGACCAATGCGCTCAAGCACGCGCACGCCCGGAAAATCATGATTTCGCTGCACGGGTCGGAACGGTCGCTGGAGCTGTCGGTCGAGGACGATGGCGCCGGTCTGGAACAGGGCTGGGCACAGAAGCGCGGACACCACGGCGTACGCGGCATGCGCGAGCGCGCGCAGGCACTCGGCGGCGAACTTGAACTGCAGCCGCGCGACGGTGGGGGTACCCGGGTGTTCGCGCGACTGCCGATGGATTGAGGGGGAGAACAACAATGGGACCGATCAAGGTCATGCTGGTGGACGACCACGCGGTCGTCCGCATGGGATTCAAGCTGCTGCTCGCAGCCTGCGAGGACATCGAGGTGATCGGCGAGGCCGACAGCGGCGAAGTGGCCTACCAGCGCTACACCGAACTGAAGCCGGACGTGATCGTGATGGACCTGTCGATGCCCGGCATGGGCGGCATCGAGGCCGTGCGGCGACTGACCGCACGCGACAAGGGCGTGCGCATCCTGGCACTGTCGGCACACGAGGACACTGCGCATCCGAAGCGGGTGCTGAAGGCGGGTGCCACCGGTTACCTGTCGAAGCGCGGCGCACCGGAAGCGCTGATCGATGCGGTGCGCACGGTGGCCGCCGGCCGCATGTATCTGGACGCCGAAATCGCGCAGAAGCTGGCGATGCAGGACGTGACCGGCACGCAGAACCCGGTCGAGGCGCTGTCGGAGCGTGAGTTCGAGGTGTTCATCCACCTCGCGCGCGGGCAGTCGGTGAACCAGATTGCCGAAACGCTGCATCTGTCGACCTCCACCGTCGGTACCCATCTTTACAACGTCAAGCAGAAACTCGGCGCGTCCAACCAGGCCGAACTGACGCTGATTGCACTTCGCAACGGCCTGATCGAGGCCTGATCACGATCTGCAACAGATGCATCGCACCACTCCAGTGCGATGCATGTCGCAGCGGTGCTTCATTTTCGGTCACGACCTTCCACATTCCGGCCATACGGACGTCGCGTCGCCGTACGCCCGACCCGCGACGATCACCCGCATAGGGGCCACAGTCTTTTGTTGCATCGCAGCATCGGGAAGCTTTCCCGATGCGGGTTTGCGCCCCGTCCTGCCCGCAGCATGACCGTCACCTGCTCGCCTGGCGACGCATGAAACGCCGTTCCGCCGAGTGACTGGCACGCTTCTCGCTGGTACCGCTCGTCAGCTGACACACCTACAACCACTCAGATACACAGCCATGTTCCGTTAGTCACTCATCGCCACCGGGCCCTGCCAAGGCCCGTAAGCCGGCAAGGAGATCGTCATGCGTGCCCTTGGATTGCTGCTCTTGCTCACCGTCGCTCAGGCTTCACATGCCAGTGCCGAGCGATACATCCAGTTGTCGATGCACGTGGTTAAGGTACTTGCCGCGAACGCCGACGGACGCATCAACACCGGCACCGGCGTGCAGATCGACGACACCCACGTGATCACCAACTGTCACGTGGTCGGCATCGCGACCAACGTGATCGTGGCCCGCGGCAGCAGCGGCGTACCGGCGCAGGCCAGTTCGGTCGACCCGCGCCACGACCTGTGCGTGATGACCACGCCGCACGCAATGGGCCGGCCGGTGGACATGGCCACCTCGCGCACGTTGAAGGTCGGCGACACGGTGCATGCGGTCGGCTTCTCCGGCGGCAAGGCGCTGTCGATGAGCGACGGCCAGGTAACCGCGCTGCACGAGATGGATGGCGCGCTGGTGATCGAAACCGACGCCTCCTTCCAGCAGGGCGCATCCGGCGGCGCGCTGTTCGACACCGATGGTCGTCTGGTCGGCGTGCTCACCTTCTTCATTCCGGGCATGAAGCGTCACTTCGCGGTGCCGGTGGAATGGGTGCACAGCGGCAGCACGGTGGCCGAACTGCCGATCCGTGACGCCACGCCGCCCTTCTGGGCCGCCGCGGACGAGGACAAGCCCTACTTCCTGCGCGCCATCCAGCACGAGAACGATGGTGACTGGGGCCGCCTGCAGGCGGTGGCGAAGGAATGGGTGGAAGCCGAACCGAACAACAGCGCCGCGATCAAGGCCGCGGTGCGCGCCAGCCAGCTGCCGCCGCTGCGCTGAACGATCGGCACAAAAAAGCCGGCCCCGCGGGGCCGGCTTTTTTTCGTCC